>JAZRNB010000093.1:0-43625 GCA_045647985.1 Acutalibacteraceae bacterium | reverse complement strand
GATACTGCTCAGGGCGGTTACTGCGGAAGAATCGGCGAAGGCCTTCACACAGTAAGTGCTGACGACGAAGCAGGTACAATCACAGTTGACGGCAAGACTCTTAAGATTTATGCTATGGCTAACGCTGCTGAGCTTCCCTGGGGCGAAATCGGTGTTGACGTAGTTCTTGAGTGCACAGGCTTCTACTGCACAAAGGAAAAGAGCATGGCTCACATCAATGCAGGTGCAAAGAAGGTTGTTATCTCTGCTCCCGCAGACAAGGAAACAAAGACTGTTGTTTTCTCAGTTAACGAAGATATTCTTACAGCTGAAGATCAGATCATTTCTGCTGCTTCCTGTACAACAAACTGCCTTGCTCCCATGGCTAAGGCTCTTAACGATTATGCTGCTATCCAGAGCGGTATCATGAGCACAATTCACGCTTACACAGGCGATCAGATGATCCTTGACGGTCCTCACAGAAAGGGCGATATGAGAAGAGCAAGAGCCGGTGCTGCTAACATCGTTCCCAACTCAACAGGTGCTGCTAAGGCTATCGGTCTTGTTATCCCCGAGCTCAACGGCAAGCTTATCGGTTCCGCACAGCGTGTTCCCGTTGCTACAGGCTCCACAACAATCCTTACAGCTGTTGTTAAGGGTGCAGACGTTACAGTTGACGGCATCAATGCTGCTATGAAGGCTGCTGCTTCTGAATCCTTCGGTTACAATGAGGATCCCATTGTTTCTTCCGATGTTATCGGTATGAGATATGGTTCTCTCTTCGATGCAACACAGACAATGGTTGCTAAGATTGCTGATGATCTTTACGAAGTTCAGGTTGTTTCATGGTATGACAATGAAAACAGCTACACAAGCCAGATGGTAAGAACTATCAAGTACTTCGCAGAGCTTTAATTCTGAAAAGCATATAAATAGTTTTTGGGTACCTGCCGCAGAAAATGCGGCAGGTATTTTTTTATTTTTACAAAAAAAGATGCTAATACAGAAAAAAACAAACACTCTCCCAACCTGCGCCGCGACAGAAAAAACACTTTTTTCTCAGCAAAACCGGTGGCATATTTCCCTCATTTTTTCTGTGCCGCAAGGACAAAGCTTCATGGTCATTTTTTAACCAAAATTTAATAATTTGTAACCATTTTTTTTATTGACACTCACCTAAAATATGTGATAAATTATTAGTAAAGAAACGGAATTTTCTGATTATTTTTAGGGAGGCGGTATTGTGACGGGTTTTTCACCTTTTAAGAAGCTGTTAATGAGCATTGGCTGTGCATTTCTTATTATCCTGTATGTGCCCGTCGCCTGCCTTGTCGGTTCCGATTCCTCCAATGACAAAGGCGTGGCACTTGCCGAAACCGAGCTCTGCCAGGAAGAAACTACTGAAGAAATCATCGAAATTGAGCCCTGACAGCAGCAATAAAATGTATGTTTTGACGAAATAAAAAAATCACTGCGATTTCCTATTGACAAAACGTTCTGTTTAATATATAATCCCGCCTGTAAAGTTTGAAGCTTTACAGGCATTTTTGATGCCGAATCTTAAAGAGAAAGAGGTGCTGAAACAATGGCAAAAAATCTCGATATTACCATTCTTCTTGATTTTTACGGTGATATGCTCACCCCTAAGCAGCGCGAATTTCTCGACTACTACTATAATGAGGACTTATCTCTTTCGGAGATTGCAGCAAATGTGGGCATTACCCGTCAGGGCGTAAGAGACGCAATAAAAAGAGCTGAAGCACAGCTTATGGAAATGGAGGACCGTTTAGGTCTTGTAAAGCGCTTCAAGGATATGCAGACAGGCCTTGAAGAAATAATAGAATGTGCGACAAAAATCAGCCAGGAAAACAGAAATACTGGTCTTTCAAGAGAGATTAATGACCTTTCTGTAAGAATCAAATCAATAGCTTTATCCTTATCGGAATAAGCTGATAACTGAAAGGAAGTGACCTTATGGCTTTTGAAGGCTTATCAGATAAACTCGATTCCGCGTTTAAAAAACTGAGAAGCAAGGGTTCACTTAACGAAAGCGATGTTAAAGAAGCTATGCGAGAGGTCCGTCTTGCACTTCTTGAAGCAGACGTAAGCTATAAAGTCGCAAAGGACTTTACGGCACGAGTAACCGAAAAAGCAATCGGTGCAAAGGTAATGGAAAGCCTTACCCCTGCACAGATGGTTATAAAAATAGTAAACGAAGAGCTTACTGCTCTTATGGGCGGTACTCAGGCAAGGCTTGCATCCGCATCTCACCCTCCTACGGTTGTTATGATGTGCGGTCTGCAGGGTTCAGGTAAAACAACACACAGTGCAAAAATCTGTAAAAAGCTGAAGGCTGACGGCCACAGACCTCTTCTTGCAGCCTGCGATATTTACAGACCCGCCGCTATCAAGCAGCTTCAGGTTGTGGGTGAACAGGCAGGTGTTCCCGTTTTTGAAATGGGCACCGAAAATCCCGTTACCATCGCAAGAGAAGCCGTGAAGCTCGCAAAAGATAAAGGCTACGATTACGTATTTCTTGATACAGCAGGTCGTCTTCACATTGACGAGCAGCTGATGCTTGAGCTCAAGAACATCAAGGCAGAGGTCAAGCCTCACGAAATTCTCCTTGTTGTTGACTCAATGACAGGTCAGGATGCAGTTAATGTTGCCTCTACCTTCAACGAGGCTCTTGGCATTGACGGTCTTGTTCTTACAAAGCTTGACGGTGACACCAGAGGCGGTGCAGCACTTTCAGCAAGAGCTGTTACGGGAAAGCCCATTAAATTCGTAGGTGTGGGCGAAAAGCTTGATGATCTTGACGTGTTCCATCCCGACAGAATGGCTTCAAGAATTCTCGGTATGGGTGACGTACTGTCCCTCATTGAAAAGGCAGAGCATACTCTCGATGAGAAAAAGGCTGCTGACCTTGAAAGAAAGCTCAAAGAAAACAAATTCGACCTTAATGATCTTCTTATGCAAATGGAAGAAATGAAGAAGATGGGTTCAATAAAGGATCTCCTCGGAATGATTCCCGGTGTAGGAAAGAAGCTTAAGGATGCAGATATTGATGAGAGAGCGATGGATAAAACAAAGGCAATTATCCTCTCAATGACACCAAAAGAGAGAGAAAAGCCCGAAATCATCAATCCCTCAAGAAAAAGAAGAATTGCTGCAGGCTGCGGTATGCAGGTCGAGGATGTCAACAGACTTCTCTCCCAGTATAAACAGATGCAGAAAATGCTTAAACAATTCGGAGGGAACAAAGGCGGCAGCAAAAAGAAAATGCGCCGTATGATGCCCCCCGGCGGCTTCGGTGGAATGGGCGGAGGAATGCCCGGAGGCTTCCCCGGTTTCTAAGGTATTAGACACTAAGTCCCCAAAGGACTGTTGTTTATTATATTAAAAAAACTATATTTAATTGGAGGAAATTAAAATGGCAGTTAAAATTCGTCTTCGTCGTATGGGTGCTAAGAGAGCTCCTTTCTATCGTATCGTTGTTGCAGATTCAAGATATCCCCGTGACGGCAGATTCATTGAAGAAATCGGCTACTACAACCCCATGACAGAGCCTAAGACAATCAAGGTTGACGGTGAAAAGGCAAAGCAGTGGATTGCTAACGGCGCACAGCCCACAGACACTGTTAAGGTTCTTCTTAAGAAGAACGGCGTTATCGACTGATAACGCTGATTCCGGAGGCAAAGGATAAATGAAAGATTTACTTCTCGGAATTGCTAAGGGTCTTGTTGACGAACCCGATAAGGTTGATGTTACCGTTGATGAAGCAAATGAAGACGGTGTAGTGGTATTCCATCTTCATGTTGCAGAAAACGATATCGGCAGAGTTATCGGCAAGCAGGGCAAAATAGCAAAGGCTATCCGTACAGTTATGCGCTCAGCCGCTAACAGACAGGATATGAAGATTCAGGTCGAAATCGACTAAGCAAATCAAAGGGTATGTAAAGAATGAAGCTTTTTTACATACCCTTTTTTGTTTTTAAATTGACTTATCGTATTATTCGTCTTATAATTGTTCTGAACATTCTGTACTTAAGGAGATTATTATGAATTACTACAAACCGCTTGCAGCCATAAGACACAAGATAATCACAGGGATTCTGGCGGGTTCCCGTGTGCTTCACAAAATAACGGGAGGAAAGAGACCGAAATTTCTTTTTTCTGCGAATACAGACCTTTCTTATGTAGGCTCTGATCTTAAAATTCTCAAAAAAACCGAAGATGAGGTTATAATTGCAAAAACCGACAAAAACGGAAATGTCGACAACTCCGACTTCAAGATTATGACCGCAACAGACCTGCATCTGGGCTCGCCCGGGGCAGAGCTTAACAACAAAACAATTGACCGCCTTGTAAGACAGATAAGAGATGAAAAGCCTGATCTTTTAATTATCACAGGCGACTGCATTCTTTCAGATTGTCAGCACATTGACTCCGTTCAGTTTTCATGGATGATGGAAAAGCTGGGTGTTTACTGGGCATACACATTCGGAAATCACGAAACAAGAGAGGAAAAGGGATTTTATAAGTACCAGCTCCTCAAAGGTATGCAGTATTATCCCCATTGCCTGACTCTTTTCGGGAAGGAAGAGCTTTTTGGTTTCGGAAACACTGCAATTCATATCAAAAATGCGGACAATTCATATTATAAAAGCCTTTATCTTATAGATTCGGGCAGGGATATGATCGAGGAATATAACATTTCTCATAATGTTCCCAGGGAATTATGGTCAGATACCTATGACTTCGTAAAGCAGAATCAGATTGACTGGTACACGGAAAATATGAGAAAAACACTTGCAGTAACACCTGACAACAAATCCATCTGTTATATGCACATTCCCGTCAAGGAATATGAGTATATGTGCAATGAGCACGGTCAGTACGATTACAGAGATTCAGGCAAAACTGAAATCCTTTACGGTACACAATATGAAAGTGTAGGCTCCTCCTACTATAACAGCGGCTTTTTTACCTCAGGCAAGGAAAAGGCAAATCTGCAGGCTCTCTTTGCAGGTCATGACCACATAAATGACCTTTGTGCAATTTATGAGGATGTTTATCTTGTTTATACTCAATGCACAGGCTATAACACCTATAATATGACAGAAAAGCTTAATTTCCCCGAAAAAGACTGCCACTACGGAGTAACTCTCACAACTCTGCACAAGGACGGTACAATCACCGTAGAACCAAAGAAAAACAACCGTTATCTGTAAAACACAACATATACGAAAAAAATCCCCGAAGCGCTTATAAGCCTCGGGGATAATTTTTATTTTCTTATTTTACACTGTCAAATACTTCGTAGAAGTGAGTGATGAAGGTTGTACCTGCTGTCTTACCGTAGGAGATAAGGCACCATGTGTCGCTGTCATACTCGCCTGCTGCTTCATTATACTGAAGACCTGCCATTACATAGTTTGCTTCGTTAGCAACGTAGCCTGCAGCATCATTCATAAGGTCCATAATAATGATATCTTCACCTGTGTACTCTCTGATTGTGGGAAGGGGGAAGCCGGCAGCACCGTTTCCGCCGAAGAGAAGCTCTCCGAATGTTTCACCGGGGGACATATAAACCTTCATTTCATCGCCGATTTCAAGGTAGCCTACTTCGGAGATTGTGTAGAATCTGCCGTTATCGTCCTGAAGAACAATGTTATCAGCAACAGATGTTTTACCGAGAAGTGCAATAACATTGTTTTCAATTCTTACGAAGAACTGCTTGTTCTTGATATTGAGAACAGGTTCAACCTCTACAGCCTTTACAACGGGAAGACCTTCATACCATACAGAGTAGTCTTCCTTGCCCTTGTTTGCTTCTACACCGAGCTTATCGCCTGTTGCCTTATTGAGAGCAATTCTGTCAGCCTCTTCAAGACTCATTCCGAGAAGAATATAGCCGATTTCATAGCCGTAACGTACAGCTGTTGAATGTGCATCGGTGTCAAGACCGTCATTGGAATTGCCTCTGCCTGAAGTAACAGTAGAAACATTACCCTGGATAAAAATGAAGTTATAGCCTGCTGCGTTCATAACCTTTTCTGTGTACCAGATAAAGTCTGCAGAGAACTTCTTATCATAGTTACCTGTACCGTCATCATCCCAGTCATAGCTTGCAGATTCGGGATGGCAGCCGAATGTTGCGATGATTGTGGGTGCCTTGGATGAGTTTCTGGGCTGGAACTCAAGCTTATACATATTTGTATCAAGAGAGATAGGAGCTGTACGGTCCCATACATAATCACCGATATCAATGGAAGAATAATAAAGTTTACCTGTTGTCATATCCTTAAGAGCATCTTCAACAGCCTTCTTGGAGCCTGCAACAACAGAGTCGATAAAGGAACGGTCAACACCGTACTTAACATCCTGACTTAAAATGTTATTGAAAATAACACCAACGGGGTCTGTCCATACGCCCTGAGAGTCGATACCTGTGTGAATGTGTGTACAGGAAACATTGATGCTTACAATATTATTTGCAGCAGCAACATCCTTAAGAGCTTCACGGATAAGTCTTACGTCGGCATTTGCAAAGCCCATAGCGTCAAGTGCGATGAATACTGCCTTACCTCTGCCTGAGCCGTCATCCATAACGATAGCTCTTGCCATAAGATCCTCATATCCGCCTTCCTCATCCTTGTACATTTCGTTACCGAAAATATAGGGAATGTAAGCGCCCTTTGCATATGACTTCTCACCGAAATCCTCGGGAAGCACGGAAGCCTTACCGTAGCCGAGGCTCCACACCTTTTTACCCTGGGGCTTGTCAATGAACTCATCCATACCTGCATAGAAATTATCATACTCGTCAAGATTGAATTCCTCATAGTCAAGCACAGCAGAAGAGCTGGGGATAAGGAGATTGAGGACTGAGCCTACAATATCGTTGATAAATAAGTTGCTCAAAAAATTAAGGATCTTAGCAAAGAAGATTTTCACCTGAAGCATACCGTCTGAAGGAGCGGTGCCTTCGGTTTCGTTTGCTGTTGCAACATAGTCAAGAACTGAATCGTAGCCTTCCTGTACGTCTGTACCTGCAGCAAATGCTGTAGCAGGAGTAAGAAGACAACAGCAAAGAACGATTACAAGAACCTTGGATAAAAACTTTTTCATCTTTTTTTCCTCCTCTTTTTGGGGTAAGAATTATGTTATCACAAAATCAATGATAATTCAACTGTTTTCAGAATTTTTTCTCAAGAGCCTTTACCACTTCATTTGCAATTATTTCATGACCTGCCGCAGTGGGATGCACACCGTCTGCAAGCCAGTAGGAAGCTTCCGCTTTCTTTTCGGCTTCATCGAATTTATCCTGAAGGGGAATAAAGGTAAGTCCGAATTTTTCTGCGACAGCCCTTGCACTTTCAGCACGCATTTCAGTTTCTCTTCTAAAAACGCCCCAGCTTTTCTCCGTAGCCGAAGCCTTAAGAACAAATGGCTCAAGAATGAAAATTTCAATCCCGGGAAGCATTGTTTTTATTTCTTCAATAAGATCACAATAAATTCTGAAAAATTTCTTGTTTTCAATACCGTTTCTGTCATTTATTTCGTGCCATACATCATTTATACCTATTAAAATTGTAAGATAGTCAGGCTTACGGTTTATTATATCGCGCTTTATTCTTGCATAGAGATCAACAATTCTGTTCCCCGAAATTCCTTCATTTATAAAAACGAAGTCACCCGGATATTTAAGACCAAGCTCTGCAGAAACCAATGTGGGATAACCGATACCTCTTTCGTTATCATTATCTCTGTTTCTGCCTGCATCTGTTATGGAATCACCCTGAAAAACTATAGTCTTCATTCTTTTGCGCTCCTTATCTGAGGATCTTTTCTCCGTCAAAGACAATTACACCGCTACCGCTGCCGCCTTTATTGCCGGCTTTAAGCCAGTCAGCGTATGCTTTTCTGAGGGAGGTATCTGTGGGAAGCTGATCTGCAGGAAGATCTGAATATTTGTCGAATATTCTCCATGCATCGTGGAAGTCCTCCGATTCAGACCAGGAAACGATTTCAAAATCACTCATAAACTTAAGAATGTTTGATTTTTCGGGTAAGAACTCCTTATGTCTGGGATAAAGCAGCCAGCTGCCACACCAGAAATACATGATTCCGTCGGGGAAAAGATGCTTATACTGCTGATATGCTCTCTTATATGCATCAAGTCTTACCTCGTCTGTAAGAGGCACACCTGATGAAGGAATATGGAAGCCTATAAGCTGCTGTCCTTTAGTAAGACGGTAGCCTGCCTTCGTAACAAAATCGAAATCGTTACCATAGTCTGTTTCTTCAAACTGGAATCTGCCGTAAGCAAAGCGTTCAAGCTTAAAAAATCCGTTGTACCAGCCGGCAACAAAGGTTCCGGGCACTTCTTCGCACTTTATACACTCAATAAGCTTACAGCGAAGGTCTGCCATTGTATCCCAATAAGTCTCCTCGGGAATACCTCTTTCCTTATATCTCTCATAAACGATGGGAGTACAAAGAAGAAGGAAAATAAAATCGAGAGTACACTCGTTTTCGTCATATTCCTTTGAAAGCTCGATAACTCCGTTAAGATACTCCTGCATATTGTCAGCCCAGGGGTACATATATCCTTCTACAAGCTTGTCCATCTTGTCGCCGAACTCTTTTTCTTCGTCGAGTCTCTTGAGAACTCTTGTAAAGGTCTCTATAGCCTCAGCAGGATAGTCATATCTGCTCATAAAATCTGCAATAAATTCTGTGTAATGCAACATTGTAACACCTCTTTTATTCATTATATATAGATATATAATAGCAAAGCTGTAAAAAAAATGCAACAGATAACCAGAAATATATTTACCATCAGAAAAAAATGTGGTATTATTTTTATGAAAAAAACTTATCGGAGTGAGAATAATGGCAGTCAGCAGAGATTATTTTATAAGCGAAAACGGTTTTGCGGAAGCAATGAAAAATACAGTTGAGCCATATCTTAAAAATATTTCGGAAAGCGGTTTTTTTGACGCCCTTGACGGAAAGAAGATTCACTATGTTTATTATAAAGCAGAAAATCCGAGGGGTAATATAGTAATTGCTCACGGTTTTACGGAATCTGCGGAAAAATTCCTGGAAATGTGTTACTACTTCAACAGAATGAATCTGAATGTCTTCATTGTTGACCACCGCGGTCACGGACTTTCCCACCGACATAATTCCGACAAGGAAGTTGTTCACATAAAGTATTTTGACCAGTATGTAGATGATCTGCAGACATTTGTGAAAAAGGTTGTGAAAACGGCGGCACCTGATCTCCCAATTTATCTCTATTCACACTCAATGGGCGGTGCAATATCCGTACAGCATCTGCAGAAATACCCCGGAGTATTTGAAAAGGCTATACTTTCCGCTCCGATGATTCAGGCAAAGACAGCCGGCATTCCCCCTGCAGTCGCAGGTGCGGTAACAAGATTGTTTATTCTTCTCGGAAAAGAGAAGGAAAAGGTTATCGGATATAAGGGCTTTAATCCCGACAGAACATATGAGGACAGCCACGACACAAGCAAAGCCCGTTTTGACTATTATCATAAGAAAAAGATTGAAAATGAGGATATCCGTACCGCAGCCCCCTCTTACCGCTGGGTAAACGAGGCAGTAAAGGTAACTGCAAAAAATCTTGACAAAAAAAGAAATGAAAAAATAACCGCAAAAATTCTTCTGTGTCAGCCTGAAGTTGACTCTACCGTATATATGGAGGCTGAGGATGAATTTATAAAGCTTGTAAAAGACGGAAGACTGGAAAAATTCTACGACTGCAAACACGAAATATATAACAGCATTGACTCTACCGTAAAGGCATATCTTGATGTCATAGAAAATTTCCTTTTTAATGAATAAATTACAAATTATTTAAGAAAACCTTAACCTACTTGTGTTAAGGTTTTTTTATGTTAAAATGAAATTGTCCGAAAGGAGGAATTTATTTTGATTGAAATTAAAAATCTTATTAAATGCTACGGCAAATATACGGCACTTGACCGATTAAGCTTCAAGGTACCTGAAGGTACTGTTTACGGACTTATCGGGTATAACGGTGCCGGAAAAACCACACTTCTGAAAACCATTGCAGGTGTATACAAGGCTGACAGCGGCGAGGTACTTTTTGACGGTGAAAATATTTATGACAATGCAAAGCAGAAATCCCGTCTTTTCTATGTACCAGACGATATCTTCTTCAAAGCATATGCAAGTATGAATAAGATGGCTGCCTTTTATAACGGCTATTACAGAAATTTCAGCTATGATACCTTCCGCCGTCTTACTGATGTTTTCGGACTTGATCCGAAAAAAAACCTGAACGGTTTTTCCAAGGGTATGCAGCGTCAGGCAGAATTAGTCCTTGCAATGGCAACAAATCCCGATTTCCTGCTTCTTGACGAGTCCTTCGACGGACTTGACCCGCAGAAAAGACAGATAATCAAGAATCTGGTAACGGAATATGCAAAGGATCGCGGTGCTCACGTTATAATTTCGTCCCATAATCTTCACGACCTGGGCGATATGTGCGACCGCTTCGGCCTTATCAACGGTAAAAGATTAGTGCTTGACCACGATATGTCAGATCTGGGGGACGATTTTACAAAATACCGTATGGCCTTTGCAGAGGGTGATGATAAGACAGAAGAGGATTTTGCCATGGTACCCTTAAGCAAATTCTCAAAGGACGGAAGACTTATTACCATAACAGTCAAAGGCGAAAGAGAAAAAGCGGAGGCTGCTATAAAGGCAATGGGACCCGTTTATCTTGAGCAGTTCCCAATGACAATGGAAGAAATATTCCTTGAAGAAGTGGAGGGTGTGGATTATGACTTTTCGCAAATCTTTAAGTAAGAGAAAGGGTGCGGCATATTCATTCTTCAGCGGACTTTCCTCCGGCTTTGTCCCTGCCGTGCTGATTATGCTTATGCAGACATTTTTAATGGCTGTATTGCCCCTCATCAATTTTATAGAGAACGATTTCGGGACTCACGACAAGGGCTCTGAAATAATTCTTTCAAAGGAAAAGTTTAAATTCTTCACCTACGGTCTTACAGACCCGACAGAGCTTTATTTTTCCTTTGCAATTATCGGTATTCTTGCAATTCTTGTTGCCGTAAGACTTTTCAGCTTTATCTGCGATAAAAAAACCGTAAATGTTTACTATAGCCTGGGAATTAAAAGAAGCGTACTGTTCATATCAAAATATGCTTCGGGTGCGTTGCTTTTAATCGCCGCTACTATCGTTCCCGTGATTATTTCTTACATAGTAAACCTTATATTCCTCGGCGGCTCCTGGCAGCTGTCCCTGGTGCTTTTACACTTATACTGCGGACTTTCCGTATTCGTTCTTGTCTGCTTCTCTGTTGCCGCTGTTGTATTCTCAAGTGTAGGCACTGTTTCGGAAGCCGTGGTTTACTCGGGTGCACTTCTCTTTGCCCCTACAATTGTTATTTTCTTAGTAGAACAGATCATCGGTGCATTCCTGCCCTCTTCAACTATTAATGATTATGTTCAGCTGTTTGAGACTACAAGATACGATTATTACAGCTACTCAACCGCTTCTCTTCTTGAAAGGACCTCCGACTACAACCCCCTGCTGTTCTTTGTAAAGGAGCTTTCGGCATTTTCAAGAGGCTTTATTGAAAAGGGTGAAGTTCTGTTAAGCATAGACGGAGAAAAGATTGACTGGTATTTCCCGAAGCTTCTCATCCACTTCCCCTGGTTTGTAATTGCCATAGCTCTCGGTGTGCTGGGTTCACTTTTTTTCAGGAGAATAAAGGCTGAAAACTGTGGATTCCTTAACACGAATAAGGTTTTAAGCAACCTTACAATATTTGAGTTCTGTCTTGTGGGCTCTTCTATACTGTTGGGGGAAATCAGATGGACCGAAACCTGGATTGTTATTGCAGGCGGCGCTGCGGCAGCATTCGGACTTTACATTATTGCGGAAATTTTCTTAAAGCGTAATTTCCTGAGAATCCTGAAATCCCTCTATAAGTTTGTTGCTCATATGGCTGTCATTGCAATAATTTACGGCGTCTGTGCAACGGGACTTTTAGGCTACAGCGATTATATCCCCGATAAGAGCAGAATTCAGTCGGCATCAATTTCAATGCCGCTTTCCTATGCACAGATAACAACAAACCCCTCCAACTCAAACTGGAACAGCGAATACTTTATGCAAATCAATGAGCCCTTCCAATATATTATGCTTCCCGAAATGACGGACAGCACAGATATCGACAAGGTTATGGAAATCAACAAGTTTGCCGTAAAAACAACTAAGGATGACGGGCTTAAGAATAAAATTGTTATCCGCTACAAACTCAGAAACGGCAACATATCCGAAAGAAAGCATACACTTACAAGCCGCCAGGAAATTGAAAAGCTTCTGACTCTTGTTGACACCAAGGCTTATAATGATGAAATCTATAATCTTTTCTACGGTAATTTTTCGGAAGAGGATCTGAAGGCAGAATATAACAAATACGGCTGGATAAATGATGCTAACTTTATGCGTCTTGCTTTTCAGTATAAATTCTCCCTTGTAACCGCAAGAAGCTCTTCCCTTACAGAAAACAGGGGATTGAAGCTCACCGAGGAGCAATTCAACATCCTGCGCGATGCCGCTTATAAGGACATTACCGCTCAGAGCATTGAAAATTACTTCTTCAGCAATAAGGCACAGATAGGTGTCCTGAGCTTCGGAATCAATGACAAGGCATATAAAATTGAGGGAATTGATCAGCATATTTATTATGATGAATTTGCAACGGAAGCAGTAAAGCCCGAAATAACCGTTCCGGAGGAGGATATTTCTCTTCCCGACGGCGTAATTCCGGAGGATTTTGTCCCCGGTGAAGATTTCATTCCCGAAGAGGAGTCAAAATATCTTTATTCCGACAACTTGCCTTACACTTCTCTCGGAAGCTTTAACGGACAGTGCACCTACGATATTATCATAACGGAAGATATGGTAAATATTATAGACGCACTCAGATCTATGGGGCTTGCAGATTGCTTCAGATCTGAGCTTACCGTTGAATCCGTTTCCTTCAGAGAGTATGACACAGGTGCAATTTTCAGATATTACAGAAATACGGACAGAAACTACATTTTCGATTTCTTCGCATATCCCGTTGATGAGTATTCTTTTTACGATTATGAGCAGGAAAAGAATCCTGAAGATCATGTAGCAGAAAACAAGATAACCGACAAAGCAAGAGTACAGGAGCTCGACTCCCTTATGAAGCTTCACGAATATACCTTTGATGACGGTTATTTCTGTCTTGTAAAGTATTCTGACGGCACATTTACCGTAAAATATCTCAGCCGTGAGGATGCTCCTGATTATGTAAATAGCTTCAATTACGTAATGAATGAGCAGAACAATGAAGAATATTGGTAATCCCTCAAAAAAACAGCCGGGGGTGCAGAAACTTCATTTTTTACACCTCCGTTTTTTTAACTAAACGTATAACAAAAAGAGAGTCTCTCCTCTATGGAAAGGCTCGCTTTTTTCTTTAAACGGATAGAAACAGCGACGCCTCCCGTAGGGCAGGCGTCGCTGTTTTGTAAAGGATATAAGAGAAAGATGGGGTATAAAAAAAGAAAGGGGTAAAATGAAAACTATCTGAATTTATATACCTTTCATGCTGCAGTATCGTTTGATACTGTCTTTTTTACAACAGGCTTTACGGGAGTATATACAACACGTTCATTGAGCTTTTCGCGGCGCATATATTCGTGCTTTGCACGGCTTCTTCTGATTTTTCTGAGAACAGCAAAAATGATTTTATCCTCAAAAGCAACAAAACGCTCCTCGTGCATAAGCCCCCAGACAATAAATAATGTAAATAAAACCTCAATAGAAATAATGATAGAAAGTGTAGTTGACATAATATTCATCCTTTCAGAACTATTCGAACATTTGTTTTGTTTCTGTGATTGTATTGTACAACATTAATTTTTGTTTGTCAACACAAATGTTCGAAAAATGTCGATTTACAGTCCCTTTAATGGGACACCATTTATTGACTTGTGTTCTCACTTGTATATATACCACAATATATTGTGGTTGTCAACCCATTCTACAAAAATAGTCTGTTCGGTAATCAATAAATATTTTTTCGATTATGTTCGCTTTTTTTCTTATCTTATATTGTAAAACGCTGTCTGTCGCAAAGTGTAACATCTTCGGGGAGACATATTATTTCAACCACTCCTCGGGCTTTTCGAGACCTACCGAGCCGCGAAGAATTTTTCTTGCATCGGAAGCGGAAACCGTATCTGCGGACTCAACCCTTGCAGCAATGTAGAAAGGTGATGATTTATCATAGCTTTCAAGTCCTACTGCTGCACGAAGAGCAAGACGTGCATCCGCAGCGGTCAATATACCGTCACCGTCGATATCGCCGCAGCTGATAATTGTATACTCTGAACTGTCGGGAAAAACAAGAATATAACCTGTACCTGCCATAGCTTTATTATCCTGTTTTTTTCCTGAAGCATTTTTTATATATGAGCCTTCCGGTGAAAGGGCAATCAGCTCTGAAACATCTGTACCTGCAACAGTTTTTATAATATTGCCGTCAGCAACAGCTTTTTCACTGTCATCGAATATCATTTCAAGCTTCGGTATTTCTATATGTCCGCTGATGTACTTTTTACAGTCATTACAGTAAATTCCCTTTGTGTAGCCTGTTTTTTCTGCTGTGGCAGGGATTTCGTTATGCTCACTTTTATTTGTGTGTGAACATAAAACTGTCACGGCAATATCTTCACGGTAGACTATGCCGTTATATGTAAATCCAACGGAAACGACATCATTTCCGGGAGCGGATGCGGTAATTTTTCCGTCTTTAGCTATTGCGATACCGTTCTTGCTGTCCCAGGAAAGAACCTGTCCGGCAGGCTCGGTGCTGATCAGAGGAATTACTGCTTCATTATCATAAAGGCTGACTGCAGTATCCCTGACGGTAATACGGGGAGCTTTTACGGTTACCTTAAGCTGAACTGAAAAACTGTTATAAATGACCGTCACCGTTTTAATTCCCGCTTCATCCGATGAAAAGCCTGAGATTTCAAAATTACCCGTCAGAATTTCCTTGCTTCCGTCAGAAAACACAGCCTTTATCACAATAGTATCCGAATCAAAGCTGTCACCGATGTAATATACTTCGTTTACTTCCGATATCTCAAAACCTGTCATAACTGCTGCGGAATTATCTGCTCTGACAGTTTCCGTATATAATTGAGAGGTGTTGCCACCGGGAGGCTCATTATTTATATCACATATAATGTATCCGTCCTCAAAAGAAAAACCGAAAACATTAAAGCCCTGCTGCAGCTTAGGTGAATAGACCTTCTCTGTTTCTCCGTCAGCAATTGCATATCTGTAAACACCGTCGGCAAGTGAGTAAAGCAATTTGTCGTCATATGATGACAATCGTGAATAATTTCCGCTCCAATGCACCGCATTATCTGCATACCATACCCCTCCGATATCGGAAATCTCCTTATCATCCGTAGCACATATCAGCTTACCTGTTTTGTTGTTTATATAATAAACCTTACCCTCTGCAAGACAGAATTCTGTCTCTGATTCCTGCCAGAAAAATTCGTCAAAGCTCGTATCCTGAGGAGTATTGTCATAATCATCTGCCTCGTGATCCGAGTCATACAGACCATCGGTTGAACGAAGAAAATTATCGTGTCTGACTCCACCGGCTACAGTCTTTCCGTTCTTGCCCCAGTCCATGTCATCCATAGTAACATCAACATGATAGGGAAGGTCATTTATATATACAATGTTCCAGGCATGGTCAAGCCTCTTCGATGCACAGTAGTAGTTATCAATTCCCGCACGGCGAAGAAGATACATATATGCCATTGCATAGCCTTGACAGACTGCTGAACGGTTTACTAAGGCACCGTATGCAGTATGTTCTTCAATTAAAAGATCTTCATAACAATATTGAGTGTGCATACAAAGCCTGTCATGCAGAAGAAGAGCCTTGTATTCATCGCTCAGCTTTTCATTTCCCTCTATTCCTTCAAGAAGGCCGTCGGCAGCTGCCTTGAAATTCTCAAAACACTTTTCATATTCTGATGCAGTATCAGCAAATTCACGGTAATATACAACAACATCTGTAATAATACCGCCTAAAATTACCACACGGACACCTTCTGTGTTAAATGCCTCAGGCATTCCGTACCATATAAGGTCGAGGATATTAGAATGCAGGTGAGCAGGGACCCGGAAGTCTGCCACATCAATCTTAGCTTCGGCTTTCATTATAAACTCAAGCAGATACTGCTTCAGCTCTTCAACATTTACCACTTCTGCCAGGCTTTCTTCCTGATTTTTGTATTCATACGGAGATTTGTTTAACTCCGGATATCCGATGTCTGTTGTTTTTGTAGCCTGAGACGCCACAAAAACAATACCGCCGGCAACCAACGCTGCAGCAAGCATCAGACACACAAATTTTTTAAATTCCATTATATCACCTGTATTTTCCTCTTTTACTATTTTATAAGTGTAACACAGCTTTTATGATGTTTCAATGCAATTTTTATAAACAAGCTGTCAACACAAAAAATATGCCGGCTGCTGAAAACACAACAGTCGGCATATCCGGATTTTATTTCATTTTGTCCTGAAGGAATTTTACTGCCATTCCGATATCCTTTGCAGGGTCATCGCCTACTTCTCTTTCGATTGTAAGGAAGCCCTTATAGCCGATATCATTAAGAGCAGCAAGGTATTTATCCCAGGGCACACTTCCCTCTCCAAGAGGAACCTCTTCAAACGAAGGAGCAGTTACGAGAGCATCATCGTGCTTTATTCCGTAGATAAACTCGGGGTCCTTGAAATAGTGCATTACACCGTCCTTTGCGTGTGTGTGAACGATGTAATCCTTAAGATTATGAACTGCACCTGCAGGATCATCACCTGTTACCATAACAAGGTTTGCAGGGTCAAGGTTTACACCGACACCTGTTGAACCGAGGGTATCAAGGAAATTTTTAAGGACAAGAGAAGTTTCGGGACCTGTTTCAACTGCAAAATGAGCCTCAATTGAGTCTGCGTAACGTGCAAGCTCGCCGCAGGCATCCTGCATAATCTTAAAACGGGGATGCTCCTTATCCTCGGGAACAACACCGATGTGGGTTGTAACAATATCTGTTTCAAGATCCTTTGCAAGGTCAAGAATTCTCTTGGATTTTTCAATAAGCTCAGGATTCATCTCGGGACGATAGAAGCCGCAGCCGAGATCGCCGCAGAGAGCTGAAATTACAAGACCGTTGTCCTTTACAAGCTTAAGAAATTCCTTTCTCTTCTCGGGAGTAAGATTTTCGGGAGCCATTTCACCTCTGGTGGAATAAACCTGAATGCCCTTTGCACCAAGCTCTGCAGCCTTCCTGACTGCTGTGGGAATATCTGTTCTGAATGAATTTATTATTATACCTATAGGAAAATTATACATCGGAATCACCTTTTATGATTAAAATACAATTTTTCAGCGGGAGAAGCACTCCCCTGCAGTTTTCTCAAAAAATCACACACACCCGTCAAAACGGTATTTGTGCAGATCATTTCCCGAATCAATGATATCTGGGAAGATAGTCTCCGTGTGCTTCAATAAGATCATCGCAAAGACTGATGATTTCATCAATTGAAAGCTCTGAGGAGGTGTGAGGATCAAGAAGTGCTGCCTGATAAATTGCATCCTTCTTAAGTGTAACTGCAGCCTCGATTGTAAGAAGATGAACATTTATCATAAGTCTGTTCATTGCAGCAAGCTGCTCGGGAAGCTTACCCTGATAGCAGGGCTGAATTCCGTACTTGTTTACAAGACAGGCAACCTCAACACAAGCCTCTGCGGGGAGATTGGGAATAAGACCGTTATTGATAACATTACCGCCGATTTTGTAAGGCTTGTCGGTTGTAATTGCTTCCATAATGTATGAAGCATATTCGTGAGTTCTCTCGTGCTTCACATCATCGGTAAGATAAATCTTTCTTTCGTCCTGCCAGCGTGCAATCTGATTTACGCAGCGGCGGGGGTATTCATCAAGAGGAATGTTATATCTTTCTATAAGCTCGGGATATTTAGCCTTGATGAAAAGATTGTTGTATTCTGCATTATGCTCACTGGATTCAGTGCAGTAATGTCCGAAACGGCGGATATATTCATATCTTACAAGGTCATGCTTATCGGTATGATCGCCGTTTAATACATCAATAGCTCTCTTTCTGATTTCGGGATAAAGATCTGTACCGTCTGCGTCTTCAATTTCAAGAAGCCAGCCCATATGGTTGATACCTGCAATTTTTTCTCTTATGGGCTCTGTAAAGGGAATGCCGAGGTCATTGAGAATTCCTCTTGAGCAGCCCTGGACGCTGTGGCAGAGACCTACAGTTTTAATGGGAGTATAGCGCTGCATATAGCCTGCAAGCTGAGCCATGGGATTTGTATAGTTAAGAAAATATGCATTAGGACATACCTCTGCCATATCCTCAGCAAAATCCTTAAGAACGGGAATTGTACGAAGAGCTCTGAAAATACCGCCGATACCGTTTGAATCGGCAATTGTCTGACGAAGACCGTATTTCTTGGGCACTTCAAAATCTATAACCGTACAGGGCTCATAAAGACCTACCTGAATTGCATTTACAACAAAATCTGAGCCTCTTAAAGCTTCCTTTCTGTTCTCAACACCGAGATGCTTTGTAACAACAGCTTTTGATTCGTTTATATTCTTATTAAGCGCACAAATCATTATATATGATTCTTCAAGACGCTGTGCATCAATATCATAAAGAGAAATTTCACATTCACGCAAAGCAGGTGTCATCATAACATCACCTAAAACATTCTTTGCAAATACGGTGCTTCCTGCACCCATAAAGGTTATTTTCATTTTTTTACCTCCCGTAGGAAAGAATTAAAGTCATAGACTGAGAGCCTATGACTTTAGTTTACTTTAATAAAGATTATCCGTCAAGATATTATTCAAATTCTTCCTGCTTTTTTCTTCTCATTGTCAGGAAAAGAACTGAACCTGAAACAATAACAATGAAGAAAAGTACAAGCAGGAAAACAATCGGTGTGCCGTTTCCTATTGTCTCCGGCATTGTATCCGTAATATTATATTCGGGATTAACCTCGGGAGCGACAAAGGGCTCCGTTACCTGAGGATCTGCAATTACGGGAACCGTTATAATTTCCTGGGGGATATAATTTGAGAATGTTGTAGTCTCCTGAGGAGCAGCAATGGGGGCGGAGGTTGTAATTTCTGCAGCGGCAGTTGTGCTTTCAGCAGGCTTTACGGTTGTAATCTCTGCCTTGGTGGTGGCTTCCTCCCGTTTTGTGGTAGTCTCCTCACGTTTTGAGATTGTTTCCTCTCGCGAAGTAGTTTCCTCTGCCTTCTGGGTAGTCACCTCATTGGGATGCTCCATCTCATATATTATCTGATCCCTCTCTTCATAAGGATTCACCTTGTGAATCCTTGCAGATGATCTTAATTCCCTGTCAACACCGACAAAGGAAACAGGGATGAGATCCGCAAGAGCAACTGATGCAATAGGAGTAAGATGGGCTCCGTCAGGAGTGAATGAGGGGCAAAGTGCATAGGGATCTGCGGGATTCGCAAGAGGTGAACAGTCGATGTAGCCGTCAGAATATATATTCTTCTTTATCCAACGGGTAAGCTCGTCACACATATCCTGCATTTCCTGAGTCCATACAACGTCACCTGTCTGTCCGAGGAATGCTCTCTCGTAGCCCTTCCAGGGACTCTTTGTAAAGAAATAAATCTTTATCCCCTTTTCATGGGCGCGTTTTATAAGATCCTTGTAGCCTTTTATGATATCATCTGTTGAATAATGAGGAACCTCATCGCCCATTGATTTTGAAAACTGATGAAGGATATCGTTAAGGCCGATTTTCACAAAAATGTACTTTACGCCTGAAATATCAAGCGCATCACGCTGGAATCTGTTAATAAGAGCTTCACCGTAAAGATTACCCACGAGACCTGTGCCGTCACTTAAAAGTTTATTGGCAATAACAGCTTGATTTACAACACTGATGTTTGTTATTCCGCCTTTGACAAGCTTTTCCGCAAAATAGTAGTATGTGTCATTAACAAGAGTGGAGTCACCGATGAAAACTGCCACATCCTTTGTTCCTTCAGGAGCAGATGTATCTATCTGACAAAGAAAGGGCGTTGTATGATATGTAATTGTACTTGCTTCAATATTTATTTCTCTGGGCATTCCGATACTCGGCTTTGAGCACTGTGAACCATTACCGCCAAGCATAGGCATTCCCATAAAGGTTCTTGCATTTGAAAGACCTGCAGAAGTAATATAAGTAGTATTTTCAAAGAAAAGACTTACACTTATTGCTTCAAGGGATTCTGTAGCAAAATCTACGGCATCGGACCACAGTGTTTCACCCTTGGGAACGGAAACAGATGCCTCTCCGCCGAAAGTAATGGGAGTTGCGGTTTTTGCATCTATGGCTGCTTCACCGCTGCTGACGGTTCTTGCAACGGAAGCCTCGGTTATTCTGATGGGGGCTGCACCGTGCTCATTTGAAAACTTAAAACGGAGCTGCTCACCGCCCGTACCGACCCTGAGCTCAATTCTGATGGTGCTGTCTGAGGGAATTATATCCTGCACACTGAGCGATGCAAGGGAAATTGAAGAATCCACAATACTTGTAGCCCATGCACATACCCATTCATTCGCTGCATTTGCAACAACGGAAAGGTTGCTGATTACAGGCACAAACAGCATAACAGTTGCCAGAACTAAAGATGCGATTTTGGAAAGCTTTTTCATAGGTTTTCCATCCTTTTAATAAATTCGCAATAATTATATAACATTTTAAAACATATTTCAATACGGGAATACAATAAAATCCTTGTAATCTCTTCCTCATCTGTAATTTTCAAGCTGCCATTCGGAAGGAAGATAACCGGGATTTGAGCAGCAGGGATAAGAGGGGGGTGTTCCGTCAGAAAGCCAGAAGGGAGAAAGGGTATCATTTCTGTACATTTCTCTGTCCTCTTCTTTTCTGAAATCGGGAACATCAAAGGGACGGCTTCCCTCCATTATGCTCCTGTGAGAAAGAATTGCCACACTTGAAAGAGCTGTTGCAAAATAAACATCAAACTGATGAGGCTTTTTACTTCTTATGCTCTCAAAAAATGCTTTGATAACAAGGAAATCTCCGCCGCCGTGACCTGCATTTTTAATCTGCTCGGAGTCCTCATCATTAAGATCGGGAGTATAGAAATTAACAGCTTCCTTGCCCTCGGGAATCTGCCAGTCATTGTAACGGAGCATTACCTTGTCTGTTCCTCTTACATTCTCAATCTGTCCCTTTTCACAACAAAGACGGTAGGAATTCCAATGAGCTCCGAACGCCGAGCAGCCTGTTACCTTGAATACGGAACCGTCATCGTTAAGAATTGAAATAATTGCGGCAACGTCAGCAACATGTGAGCCCGTAGGGCAATCCTCAGGAAGCGGTGCATAGACAGGCATTGCCGTTACTCTTTTCGGGAATGAGCCTGTAGCAGACATTATGGGAGCAAGGGAATGGGTTATGTAGTATGATCGGGGAAGGAAATTTCTCCAGTGCTTTTCGTAGGGACGGATGGAAAGCACAGCAGGTGTATCATACCAATCCATAGGATGATTATACTCACCCTCGGCATAATAAATCTTACCGAGAGTTCCACCCTCATATACACGCTTCATTTCGCGGTTAAAATCCATAAAAGGATAGTTTTCGGCAAGCATATATATGGCTTCACTTTTTTCGGCAGCCTCACAGAGTCTTACTCCCTCTGCCATAGTACCGTTTGAAATACATTCACTTAATACATTTATGTTTTTCTCAAGGCATTTAATTGCGTATTCTGCATGCTCGGGAAAATAATTTGCAAGAATAACCGCATCCATAGGGTGGTTTATAAATTCATCAAAATCCGAATAAACCGTCGCACCCGAGATATCGTTTTCCATATTGTTGAGAAACTCGGTATCCTTTTCGCATACAGCAACAATCTCTCCGCCATTATACTGTATTTCATCAATAAAGCTTGAGCCTCTTCTTAATCCGAAAATACCGACACGAATTTTTTCCACATTATCACCTTTTTTATACAATCATTAATATTAAAAGTGCCGCAAAGGAAACTGCTACTCCTATAATTTCTCTTTTTGAGGGCTTATTTTTTGTAAAACAGCTGATTATAGTGGATATAATCATAACACCGCCCGTAACAAAGGGATACTGAGCAGAAGCAGGCAGATGTGCAAGAGCTATAAGCAGAAGATAATTACCTACTCTGCAAAGTACTCCGTAACCGCCCATGCTTACAACTGCTTTTTTCGTGAGTTGTTTACTCTCACCTTTAATAAACGGCAGAAAAACAAGACAGATAACAAGAGCTGTAAGAGCTATGAGCATCGAATAGCCTGCGGCAGAGGTCTTTTCGTAGGGCGCATTCTGAAAAATTGTGGAAAGCACACCCGACATACCGTTCAGCACAAATACACCCATATAATAGATGTAGCCCGATTTTTTTGCACCTTTGTCAGCAGAAAGAAAAAGTGAAAGAAGCAAAAGCACATAGCAAACAGCTTTTCCGATAGTCAGCTCTTCGTTATAGAATAAAATTCCCACCACCGATGGCAGAAGCATACCGCCCAGCATCGAAAACATCGAGTAAAGGGAAAGATTAATCCGTCCCAGGGACTTAAGACTGAAATATGTATAGCCTATGGAATCGAGAGCGGCAAGAAATGCCATAAGAAGAGAAAACCAGGTAAATTCAAACTTAAAGCCGTTGATTATAAAAAGAATAATGAATCCGACAAGAGACGAGCCTGCAGAAAAAACAAACATCGCCCGAAGTCCGTTTCCGTATTCCTTCTCAAATATTCCGTTGAATAAAAACTGGAAGCTGAACATCGTAACAGCTGCCAGAAGAATGCCGTAATATATCATTTTTTATTTCCTCTTGCTGAGAAGCCAGTCAATAAGCTCTGCTTTATATGTGTAGTCCCATGCATTATGATACACACCGGGAAGACGGGTATAGATATATTCCTTACCTGCCGCTTCAAACTTTTCGGCAATTTCATCGGAATAGAATACATTTACCGTAGTATCCTCCGCACCGTGAATCATCCACACAGGCATAGTTATGCTTTCTGCATTCCAGGGCATTCCGCCGCCGCAGCAGGGAGCAATAGCCGCAAACAGATCCTGTCTATCCATAGCCGTAAGCCAGGTTCCGTATCCGCCCATACTGATACCTGTAAGGTAAACACGGGCTTTGTCAGCTTTGTAAAACTCAATTTTTTCTTCAATAAATTTGATAATTGATTCAACTCTTGCTGTCCAGAATGTATCTTTCGGACACTGAGGCATTACAAAAATGCACTCTCTGTCATTATCCCTGAGGAATTCCGAAAAGCCGTGCACATCCACAAGCGGAAGCTCGTCCTTTCCGTTTCCTCTCTCCCCTGCTCCGTGAAGCTGAAACACAATGGGAAGTCCATCTTTCATATTTTCGGGAGAATATTCAACATAACTGAAAATCTCATTTTCCGTATATTCTTTTCTTATCATTTTAAAGCTCCTTTTCTATAAGCTCCTCAATCCCGAGTGTAATACAATCGGCAACCTTTTTTATTGAGGCAACACCGCTTGCCATAGCATAGGAATAAAATTCCTTTATCATTGCTTCGTCATTCACATTGTCCCCTACAGCTATGACATCTTCCTTTTTGCCGTCTACAAGGGAAAGAAGATTATATATTCCCTGAGCCTTGTCCATACCGACAGGCACAATATCAATACAGGTACCGTTCTGAAGAGGATTAAGATATTCTCCGAAGCGCTCCCTTATGAGAGCCGTAACGCGGGCAGCTTCTTGAAAATCAACACATGCGGTACTTATCTGATTAAAATATTCTATAGCGCTTATGTCCTTAAGATGCATTCCCTCTTCATCGGGAAATTTCTCATTTGCAACATAGAAAGACTTGTCCTTACACACACAGGCAAAGGAACAATTCTCTGAAAAAAGAAATTCAATTAACGGTACCGCAACGGGACTCTTACAGCGGAAATCAGAAACAATGTTATAATCACTGTCTGTTATAACCGCACCGTTGCAGGCAAGAAGATAATCAATAGGCACATTCTTTTCCTTTAATTCGGCATAAAATTCCTTTCCTCTGCCGCTGACAACGCAAAAAAGATTACCCTTTTCTTTCCATCTTTTTATGACTTCAAGCTTTTCATCGTTAATACCCCCGTGATTGAGAGTACCGTCATAATCAGTACAGATAATTTTCATATTATAATGCCTCGAACATATCTGCCATTTTTCTTACGGCATTATAAAGATCCTTTATACCGTCACCCACATTTGCCGCATCAAACTTCTTTAAGTAGCTGTCTGCTTCAAGGGTGAAATAACCGCTGTAATTTATGTCTTTAAGGGCTCTTACCACCTCGTCAAAATCAATATTCATTGAATATGGTATCTGATGGTTAT
This sequence comes from Acutalibacteraceae bacterium, assembly GCA_045647985.1. Classification (GTDB taxonomy): domain Bacteria; phylum Bacillota; class Clostridia; order Oscillospirales; family Acutalibacteraceae; genus RUG806. Next base: position 19,027 of record JAZRNB010000093.1, on the reverse strand, counting down.
CGTGCCACATATCATTATCGTGAATATGAAGAGCCTGAAGAGAGCCACCGAGAGTATGTATCATTTTTTCGGCAGTAGTATCAAGCCCCTTCATTTCAGCGTGTCCTATATCAAGACAGGCAACAAGGAACGGATCATTTACCGCATCGATATGTGCTCTGAAATTATCGTGATGAGAACAGGCAGCTGCCCTTGCACAGTCCTTGCTGTCATCCCAGTTCCACATATTTTCAGTGGCAATTTTCACATTATGCTCCTTTGCAAAGGGAAGCAGCTCAAGATACATCTCAGCATTTTCTTCGGGAGACTTATTGTTATCCGGATGAATCACACAGATTTCTCCCCCTGCCTCCGCCGTACATTCGATTGCTCTTTTGAGATGGTCTCTTATGGGCTTGACTCTCACGGGAAACGGTGCGTGGGACTGATTGCAGACAATTCCGTTATCAAGACCTATCTGCTTCAGTCTTCTTGCAAATGCAAGATAATTATTCCCTGCAAGAGGATGTGAGTTTTCACGGAGACAATTGTTGTCCCAGTCAAATTTACACATATCAAACATTGAAAAATCCCAGGCATCAAAGCCGGCTTTCGCAACCAGCTCAACTGCCCTTTCTTCACCAACATAATGTGAAGCAACCTCAATCTGTGTTGAAACCTTCATTCGTACACCGCCTTTTTCTTATTTGTATTCCTCTATCACCTTAAGAACCGCACCATCAAAGGCCTCGTTCATCATATTTTCAAGATCAGGTATCATAGCCTCCACCTCTCTTGCATATGCGGGCGTAGGACGGGTTCTCGGGTGTCTGGGAGTGAACACCGTGCAGCAATCCTCATAAGGACGGATTGATATATCAAATGTGTCTATTTTTCTTGAAATTACAACAATTTCATTCTTGTCCATACCGATACAGGGACGGAAAACGGGAAGAGTTGCACATTCGTCTGTACACTTGAGTGCGTGGATAGTCTGGCTTGCAACCTGACCGAGACTTTCACCTGTAATGAGAGCATCTGCCCCCTGCCATTCGGCAATACGGGAGGCAAGCTGCATCATAACACGTCTCATTGTAACCGTAAACATCTCCTCGGGACAGTAATCTCTTATTGCCTCCTGAAGCTTTGTAAAAGGAACGGTAAAGAGATTTATTCTGCCCGAATACATTGAAACCTTACCAAGCAGCTCGTGAACCTTCATTTCAGCAAGCTCAGAGGTATAGGGAGGAGATGCAAAATGAACGGCAGTAAGACGGACACCTCTTTTTGCCATCATATATGCTGCTACAGGAGAATCAATACCACCGGAAATAAGAATACAGGCTCTGCCTGCCGTTCCCGTGGGCATACCACCGGCACCGGGAAGCTGTCTGCCGTGAATATAAACTCCGTTGTCTCTTACCTCGACAGCAACAGTTACCTCGGGATTGTGAACATCCACCTTAAGGCCTCTTATCTTTGAAAGCAGGAAGCCGCCGACCTCATCACAGATTTCAGGAGATTTGAAGGGGAAATTCTTGTCGGCTCTTTTTGCAGTTACCTTAAAGGTCTTGGCAAACATAAGCTCATCCTTAAGGTATTCGTAAGCAGTATTTCTTATAACATCAATGTCCTTTTCGCATACTGCGGCACGTGCAATACCCACAGTACCGAAAACCTTGCCTATTCTTGAAACTGCCTCATCAAGGTCAATGTCCTCACTTACGGGAGTGACAACAATTGTTGACTGAGCCTTACGGTATGTAAATTCACCAAGAGAAGAAATTCTTTCCTTGATGTTTTTTATAAGCATATCTTCAAAAGTTGAACGATTAAGTGCCTTGAGAGCTTATTCATCGTCTTTAAGTAAAATAATTTCCTTCATTTTGTACCTCTTTATGTAATTAAAGTTTTGTTCTTATTGTTTTTATTGCATCGTTTACTGCAGAAGCAAAAGCTTCAACCTCTTCAGGGGTTGTATATTTTGAGAAGCTGACTCTTATTGCAGAGTCAATAAGATTTCCGCCAACACCCAGAGTTGACAGCACCTCACTTCTGTGTCCTTTTTTACAGGCAGAGCCTGCTGAAACAAAAATACCTTTATCAGAAAGATAGTTTATAAGCACCTGAGAGGGTATTCCCACAACAGACATATTAACAATGTAAGGAAGTGCGTCCTTGGGAGAATTTATATGAATCCTCGGATTATCCCTGAAAAGCGACAGCATATAATCTCTGAGCTTCGCCGCTTCGGACAGCTGCTTCTGTATATTCGGGAAGCTGTTTACCGCAGCTGCAAAGCCTGCAATTGCAGGAAGAGACTCCGTGCCCGAAAACAGTCCGTTTTCCTGACCGCCGCCGAAAATGACAGGCTTTATATTTTTAGCATTCTTTCCGACATAAAGAGCCCCGACTCCCTTAGGCGCGTGTACCTTGTGACCGCTTACAGTCAGCAGATCTATTCCCATTTTTGATGGCTTTACGGGAAGCTTTCCGAAGCCCTGAATTGCATCAACGTGAATAAGCGCGGGGGATGAAACTCTTTTGACCGCCCGTGAAATCATTTCCACGGGATTTATCGCACCAGTTTCATTATTTACAAGCATACAGGAAACAAGAATTGTATTCTTATTTACTACATCGAGAAGCTCCATAGGATCAAAGGTGCCGTCCTTCATAGGTGTCAGCCTTATGATCTGAAAGCCCTGCTCCTCCAATGCATCCATACACCTTGCAACAGACGGATGCTCGAGCCTTGTTGTGACAATGCGGTTTCCCATTTTTTTACGGGCATTGACAGCACCGAAAATTGCAGTATTATTTGCAAGTGTTCCCGAATGGGAAAAATATATTTCCGAGGGATCGGCGCCGAGAGAATCGGCAAGTGCTTTTCTTGAATTTTCAAGCACTGTTTTTGCCTTTACCCCGAAGGAATGTACCGCTGAAGGGTTGCCGTAAACCTCTGTCATTACGGAAAGTGCCGCTGAGGCAGCTTCCGGACATACCCTTGTGGTAGCGGAATTATCAAGATAGATATCCAAATGTATTTCACCCTTTAAATATTGCCGTTTTACTATAACGGCAACATATTTTGCATTACATTACATTATACTGTGAAACTGCGAAACTGTAAACAATTTTTTGAATATAATAAGACTTTCTGCCCATAATATCAACGATATGAACTTTAGCAGAAGGGGTAAATATGAAAAGAAGAAAAAAAATCAGAATAAGAGCATTTATTACAGCGCTTATTATGACACTCGGCATATGGGGCACTGCAGGAAATATCAAGGCAATGGGATATAAAAGGGAAATTGATCTCGGAAATCAGAATTCCCTCTATCAGCTCTGCGAATATATGGACAGTATTGAAACATCACTCATAAAAAGCACCTATGCCGTTTCGGGAGAAATGCTTGGCAGTATAACAAACAAGCTGCAAAGGGATACGGCAGGTGCAAAAGAAAGCCTTTCAAGCCTTGATTCGGGAGCAACATCACTTTCCGGCACATACAAATTTCTCTCCCAGGTGGGTGATTTTACAGCATATTTAAGCAAAAAAGCACTGAAGGGTGAAGAAATAACAAAGCCGGAAAGAGAAGCTTTAAGAGAATTATCCACACTCGCAGCAGGTCTTTCACTGAAGTTTCAGCATATGAGCGACCTTTTATCCGCGGATTATTTTACCTTTGACGAAATATCCGAAAATCTTGTCAGCTCATCGGGAGCAAGTGAGAGTACGGTTTCTTACCTTGATTCAATTTCAGATGCAGAGGAAGCCTTCGGGAACTATCCTACTCTTATTTATGACGGCCCTTTCTCGGATAATATTCTGAATAAGGAATCGGCGCTTCTCAAGGAAAGCAAAGAGATTACACGGGAAGATGCAAAAAAGCTTGCATCAAAGCTTACGGGCACTGAGGAGAAGATGCTTGTTGAAGAGGAGGACACAGACGGGAAATTAGCCTCCTTCTGCTTCAGGAGCGATTTATACACCATTTCTGTCACAAAAGCCGGCGGTTATCCTCTCGAAATGATTTCCAATATCACGGCCGGGGAAGAAAAGCTTTCCCGTGCCGATGCGGAAAACACGGCAAAAAACTTCCTTCGTGACAACGGATTTACCGATATGGTATCCACCTATGCTGCCGTGACAGACGGGATATGTACGTTAAACTTTGCCTATAAGCAGGGCTCATTTATCTGTTACCCCGATCTTATAAAGGTAAGCGTCAGCCTTTCTGACGGCAGAATAACGGCATTTGAGACTGCAGATTATCTTATGAATCACAAAGAAAGAACTATTCCGCCCTTCGGAATAACCCCTGAGCAGGCTATGGCAGACACTATCGGAAATATAACAAAGGTATCTGCAGCAGTCATTCCCGAAAAAAACGGAAATGAAAGGTACACCTACGAGCTTCTCTGCGAGGACTCGGACGGTCAGCACATTCTCGTTTATAAGGATATTGAAACAGGTGAAGAGGTAGATATACTGATTCTTCTTTACTCCGATAACGGAACACTGACAAAATAGAAAGGATTTTTTTATGAAAAAGCTTATTATTTCACTTACGGCAATTTTAATTATTTCTGTTTTATGCTTTACCTCCTGCAGAAAGGATGGCACAGCAACATCAACTACAAGAGCCCCCGAATCAACAACAAAGGCTCCTGCTGTCACAAGCAGATTCCGTGATGATTTGACGGAAGCGGCAACAGATATGTCAGAAATTGTTTCCGAAGGAATCACCGATTTATCGGAAATGGTTTCTGACGGTATTACGGAAGCCTCCGAAAAGGTTTCCGAGACAGGGGAAAAAATTTCGGAAAAGCTTAGTGAAACAGCAGAGGATATGACTTCACAGATGAGCAATATGAGATAAGCAAGGAAACGGCTCTGCCGTACGCCTGCGGCGACCGTTTTCGGATAGTCCGTCTCCGGGAAAAGCTTGCTTTTCCTTCGGAGGGACATATAATCTTTTACCTTATAGAAAAAGAATTACTATAAGGCAAAAAATGACGGACAGGGGATAATCTGCTCCCTGTCCGTATTGTTCTTATTTTTCAACCTGCTTTCTGCACTTCATCGTAAGTGTACAGAAAACCATAAACAAAACAAATGCGCAAAGTGAAAGAAGAAGCACGGTAAGACCGCCTGCATTCCACTTTTCCGTAAAGTCTGAAAGACTCTTTATACCCTCAAAGGGAAGCTCATCATCGGTAAAGAAATACACAACAGAGGTACTGAGGAAATAACCGATGACCGCTTTGCGTGCAAAAACAGCGGGAGGCATAGAAAACGGCATTCTTTCCTCCTTAAGAAGTCCCTTTTTGAAAATAAAGCAGACAGCACCTGCAATAACAGTAAGCACCACTGCAATAATTGTTCCCATTGTGTCCTCATCCTCACAAAGCCCTGCTTCAAAAAGATGCGTGCCGATACGCATACCGAGAGGTCTCATAACAGTAAGGCATAACATATAGGTAAGAACAAGTCCCGAAATGTACACATAATGAAGCTTTCGGTTCTTTATGGGCAGTTCAGGGGTAAAGGGCTCCTCTTCAATATATTTTTTCGGAATGCACTGTAAAACAAGCATAATACCGAAGCCGAGAAGAAAGCCTGTGAAAAATTCCCACAAGGACCAGGCGGGTGCCTTGAGCCACATAGGCACCTCACCAACGGGAGGAAGGATACCGCGGTCGGAATCTATTATGAGAAATACATCAGCTATTGTAATTGACAGCGAACAAACGGTATTTATCAAAAGAGAAACAACACCTGTCAGCTTGTCCTTGAGAATCACAAATGCCGTAAGCGATGTAAAAAGCGCACCGAAGGCAGCGGACATAACATCAATACTGGTGAAATAATTTCTGGCAAAAGGAACCTTTTTCGCCCAGGCAGCAGAACCGAATTCCTTTATATAAGCCATCATGGGAGATAAATCTATGCCTCTGTCGGCAAGTCCTTCCTTGCAGAAGGCAACAGCTTCGGGGTGTACAGCCTCAAGTATAAAATGCGACAATGAAAACTTAAAAATATATGTCACGGCATAGAATACTGCAATAAGTATTATGTAGTGCTTTATCTTATACTGCTTTTTTGAAAAAAGTGAGCCTACGATAACCGCAAACAGGGGCATCCAGCCAAAGCCCAGAAACAGCATCATAAACAGTCCGTGAACGGGATTTATTTCAACTATTCTTGCAGCCTCTTCGCCCGTAAAGGGTGCTGTGCTTGTAAGATAGCCCTCCATCTGAGAATTAAGTGTTCCCCATCCGCCGTTTGTGATACCGAGGAAGAATACCGCCAAAGGCAGCATTTCATAATTCATCTTTTTTCTTTCACCGAAAACAGCATAAATGAAAAGAATAAGCATTACACCAACAGCAAACATACCCCACATAGAGCCCCAGCCGTGGTCTCCTCTTACCCTCCACATAAATCCTGTCATAACAGCGCAGGTAATAACGGAAAAAATCTTTCCTATAAGTGACATATTACCGTTTTGCAGCTTTGTCATATTTTCAACTCCCCGAAATTTATTACTATTATACTAACACACATTCGGTGAAAGTCAACAAAAAACCTGCAGTCTACTGTGTACTGCAGGCTTTTTTTCTTTAATAGAGTATTTCATTTACCGGTCTTTCAGAGGCCTCAAAGGAAAATCTTTCATCGTCACCGGTAACGGTATCAATCAATTCTCCCGTAGCCTTATTGAAGGATGCGACACCCGTATCTCCCTCACCGAAAACATAAACATTGTTATCTATGAATGTTGCCCGTGTTGCCGAATCGCCGCCCTTTAAGATATAGGCATTATCGAGATTCAGTTTCTTATCCTTTACGCTTACCGCAAGGGCACCTGTGTAAAACTTATAGGAATCAACAATTTCTTCGTAGTCCTCAACAGTCCAGTTTGAGTAAGTCACCAGAAAAGAATTCTCCGTGACACTGCAAAAAGCCTTTGAGTCTGTGCCTATGTGGGAGGTAGGGAATTTCAGAAAATCAATTTCCCGGGGCTTTGTGGGATCAGAAACATCAAACAGACTTATTTTACTGCTGCCGTCAGTTCCTGTTTCGGTGCCGCCTAAACCGATGCCCACAAGAAGTCCGTCACCCGCAGGATGAAGATATGAGGAAAAGCCGGGCAGCTTAACTTCGCCCTTAACCACGGGCTTTTCGGGATCTGTGAGGTCAATTACAAACAACGGATCAGTCTGAACAAAGGTAACAACATAAGCAGTATTCCCCATAAAGCGTGCAGATTTTATCTGTTCACCTGTAGCGAGCCCTGTGATTTCCCCGACCTTTCCGAGATTTTCGTCAAAAACATATATACAGTTATTATTTTCAGGGGCAGTTACCGCCACACGGAGAAAACCGTTGTATTCATCGATCGAATAGCTGTTGAGGATATTTCCCTGAATTTCGGTGCGGCATTTTATATCTATCGTATCACCTGAGATATCTGCCTTTGTGACTGTAGTACAGATATTGTCAGCTGAGAGCATAACGCCACCTATAGGTCTTGTTCCCGATACGACACCTTCGCCGTACTTAAACTCAGTTCCTGTCATATAAAGAGTGTCCTTCGTGCAATAGGTATCGCTGACATTTCCGAGATATGCTGAAACCGAAGGTTTTTTGTCGAGATTTTCAAGCTCAATTTTTACAATATTAACATAAGTTTCAGGACTGTCATCAGGAGAATATACTATGCAGTCACAGGGTACACTATACTTTATTTCCCCGTTATATACTGCAGGAATAAGGTCGGCTTCTTCTGTTGTTTCATACTGATCAATTATTGAGTATCTCGTAACAAGAACAAGAGATGAATCAATAATTCTTGAGGAAACATAATTACCGTCAAGGGCTATTTCCTTACTGAGCACGGGGGCGGATTTATCTGAAATATCATAAATCTGAACTCCCGAGCATCCTTTTTTTGTCCGGTGCTCCTTGAAATTATAGCGGCTGAAGCCTACAACAAGATAATTCTCATAAACATACAGCCCGGAAAAATCAACATGTTCTCCGTTGCCCCTGTCATCAACAAGGCTTTCCTTGCCCTTATAAACACTTTTAAGAGTTCCGTCTGATTCTGCCTTTATAATGCGAAGACGCCTGCCGAAGTTGTCAATACAGTAAAGGTACTCACCGTCTGTAATAAAGATATCAGCTTCCCTGACACCTTGCTCACGAAGATTCACTTCCCCGTGCTTGCTCCCGGAGGCATCTGTAACAGTTTCCGATACGGATGTGTTATATGAGGGAGTGGCAGCAGGCGCAGAGGGAGCAGCAACACCCGTATTCTGTGCTTTATCGTCTTGTGATACAACACCTTCGACTGTGCCCGAATAGTCAGTTGTGTAGAAATAATACCTGTTATTTTCCTTATACTCCTTTGCATAAGCCTTTATAAATGTCAGCAGCTCATCATAGCTATCGGCTGTGCTTTGTGCAATTTCCTCCGTATGGGTGATATCATCGCTGATACCTTCGGGAGAAGAGAAAAATCCCTTGCTCCAAAGAAAAGATACACCCGTTATCATAAGACAGGCAGCAACACCTACTGCAACAAAACGGCGGATAATTCCTTTTCTGCTTTCAGGCTTTCCTGTCTTTCCGGCAGAAATCAGCCTCACTATATTTTCCTTTGACAGACTTTCCGGAAGATTTATTTCACTGTTGAGCTTTTCTCTTAAAAAATCGGAATTTTCTTTTTCGTTATACATCATTTTCACCTTCTAACTGTAATCTCAGCCTCTTAAGAAGCCGTGAAAGGGAGGAGCGGACTGTAGAGGGGTTCATTTCTAAAATAGAAGCAATTTCATTTGAATTATATTCCTCAAAAACGGACAAAGTAACTATGGCCTTCTCCTTTGGAGTAAGCTTATCAAGAAGAGACATAACATCTGTTTCGCTGAAGGTATCAGCTTCACCCGGAAAAACAGCGTACGTGTCCGAGGGGACTTCAAAGGCTCTGCTCTTGTGACCTGCAATTTTCATACATTCATTATAAAGAATCTTGAAAAACCAGGATTTAAAGCTTTCTTCCTTTTTAAGGTCTCCTATTTTTCTGAATGCCGAAAGTGCAGCATTCTGCACAGCATCCTCCGCATCAAAGGTATTTTTAAGTGTATACAGCGCAAAACGGTAAAGCTCTTTTGAATAAAGCATGTACAGCGCACCGAATGCCTCCGGACTTCCCTTTTTTGCAGATTTTATTAAATTTTTCATTTCCTGTCCGTCCATAGAATCAACCCTTCCGATTATTAGATAGTAAAAACAGGAAAAGTGTTGCAAAAAATAAAAAAATAATATTTCCCGATTGAATTTTCTGACAGTCAGTGGTATTATCTATACAGTGTTCAAAATCCGACATTATGTTTAAGAAAAGAGATTACAATGACAAAGCAAACAGAAGACAGAAGAACAAGATACAGCAAACGTATGATAAGAGAAAGCCTTTATGAGCTTATGAAGGAAAAGCCGATCAACAAGATTTCCGTAACGGAAATATGCAAAAAAGCGGATGTAAACCGCAGTACCTTCTACTCATATTATACGGATATATATGATCTGCATCAGAAAATTACAGAGGAATTTTTCTCGGTACAGAAATCTGTTATAAAGCATATCCGTGAAGCTCTGAGGAATAAAACTGCTCTCAGCGAATTTACATATGATGATTTTCATGAAATAATTTATTATTATCTCAAAACAGTTCAGAGCAATACCGATCTTTATAAATTTATTTTCAACCAGAATGCCAACAACAGTGTTCACGCAAATTTTGCAAAAATAACTTACCACACAATAAAGGATGTTCTCAATCCCCTTATTGAGGAAAACCGCGCTGAGGAGCTGAGAAAGGCATTTACCTTTGTTGCAGGCGGAACAACTGCCCTTATTATGACATGGGTGGAAAAAGACTGCGATATCTCTGCAGAAATTCTGTCAGAGCATATAGCAAAATACTATTACGGCACATTCAAGGCACACAATATGAAGATATAAGAAAAAATTTTACGATTTATCAACCACCCTACCCCCAATTTTGGGAGCTGTAGTTGTTTCTTATTATAAGCCAAATTGCTCACAACACGAGCAATTTCCTGTATAATAAAAGCATCTGAAAATATTCATATGTCAGAAAACGGAGACTGTCATAAAAAGAAGTCTCCGTTTTTCATTTTATTTAAGAGGAATTGTTACATCATAATCTGTGTACCATATACCTGCAGTGAAGCTTCTTGCGCGGATAAGCACCTCATCCTCATATACCTCTATATTGTAGCCGCATCCGTTTGCAATTCTGCCGCGGAAATTGACATACATAAATGTGGGCAGATTTATTGAATGGAAGGAACCGTCTGATTCAACTGAAACATAACCGTAAGCATCCTTCTGTCTTTCATTCACAAAGCCGTTGTGAACGTGTCCTGAAATCATAAATACGTTTTCATAGTCCTTGAGAATTGCTTCAACCTTATCGTTTTCCTTTCCAAAGCTGCCCTTAAGAGGATCTGTTTCACCCTTCTCCCAGGTTTCGGGAAGACCGTGACTTTCAGCTACAGGCCAGTGAGAAACAACAAATATCGGAAGATCCTTTTCTGCAGCCTTATCAAGCTCTTCTCTTAACCACTCAAGCTGAGTATCGCTTATTTTAGCTGCGGTGCTTGTGCCCTCACTTGCCATAACAATAAAGGTATAGCCGTTTATTTCTGTTGTGTAATAGGCTTCTTCAAGAGCTCTTCCTGAAATTTCCTGTGAATATTTTATAAAATTCTCCTTAGCGGGAGCATACTCATCGTCTTCATCTGTCCAGGTATCGTGATTACCTATTGCCATAATGATTTCCCCCGCAGGGGTATAAGGCGCAAATGCCTTTTTCAGGTTTTCATATTCGGCAATCTGACCGTTATCTGTAAGATCACCTGCAAGAACAAGTGCATCAAGCTCACTTGCAGCCATCTCCATATCAAGAAGTCCTAACCTGAGCATATCCTTACGGGCAAATTCCTCTGTCATATGAATATCGGAAATTGCAGCAAAATTGAGAAGAACCTCATCCGCATTTTTTGCTCTGTAATTGTCCTCACCTGCAAAAGAACCGAAAACGGGAAGGGTAAAAATGTTGAAAAATGTCATCATCACCAATAACATGGATTTGAAAAATACTGCCATAAAAACATCTCCTTACCGATTTATAATAATATAATATCACACAAAAAATCATATTTCAACAACACAAAGATCAATCTGTTCTTCTTTTTCAAACAATACATAGGCTGTTTTTTCTTCAATATCAATTGCAACATCGCTGTAGCCTGCCGCTTTACTCAGAAGAAGACTGGCTGACACGGAAAAATCACTGTTAAGCCTTTTCAGGGTAAGATTTATTCTGTCATTTTCCGAATTACAGTTTGTAAAGAGAAATCCGTTCTTATAAGCAGAAAATCCTGCACAGCAGACGGGATCGGGAAGATTTTCACAGAAAAAAATATCTCCGAGAGAAAATTCATAATTTAACAATGCTACGGCACGGCATTTTTTCTTACCCTCGTGACGGATATTTGCAAAAACTCTGCCATCGGAAAGCTGAGCTAGAGAAAATTCACTGGGATCAGAAAGCTCAGCACAAATTTTGCCTGTTCTCCAGTTTTTCCCCTTATCCGCGGAATAGAGCACCGCTATAACAGACGGATGATGGCTTTTCGCATCCTCTTTATTATATGCTAACCACACAGGAACAAGAAGTTCACCTGTTGATAATGCTATTCCGTGGGCAGGTCCCGTTGCAATACAGGACCAGAAAAAATCTCCGGTCTGTTCCTTTATACAGTCGGTAAGCTCACGGGGAACAGACCAGCTTTCCCCTTCATCAGAGCTTGTCATATAAAACACCCGACGATAATTTACGCAGTAAAGAAAATGCAGTATTTTCCCGTCCGCAATCATAAGAGGATTATTTACAGTATCCCTGCCGTTACCTGACACAAGAATTTTCAGATCACTCCAGGAATGTCCTCCGTCAGAGCTTTTTCTCATACCGATATCAATTACCGACCAGTCACTGTCCCCCTGCCTTAATTCACAATATGCAACAAGTGTTCCGGAAGAGGTTGTGACAATTCCGGGAATTCTTACCCTTTCATATCCTTCCGGAGAAAAAACTGTTTCAGATCTGATTATATTCATAAAACCATTCCTTAAAAAACAGGATATTAAAAAAGTGAAGAACACATTAAAACAGAACTGAAGCCCTGATTTTGCCCGGCTTGTCCGTTCTTCATCATTCTTGTCTATTCCCTCAAAAAGGAGCTGTAAAAAACTTTCGTTTTTTACAGCTCCTCTCCTTTTTATTCTGTTATGCCGTACTTTTCTTCAAGATCCTTGATGAAATCTGTCACAGCACCGCCTGTTGCCTTATCAGCAAAAACGAAAAGCTTGATAATTTTAACAAGAAGTTTGATAAAATCTACCATTGAAAAATTCCCCTTTTTTTATATTACAGCTTCAGCCGCTGCTTCAGCTCTTATTTCATTTCACCGAGAAGCTTGAAGTATTCGCCTACAAGGTATGAGCCTGTATGCTTACCTACAGAGAGAACCTCGTCAGCAATTTCTTCGCCGATGATGTGACCCATAAATGCAAAGTTGTTATCGGTAAGAACATAACCGATTTCGTCATTTGCAAGAGATATGCAGTAAACATCAACACCTTCAACGGAATTGAAAAGGCTGTCATACTGCCACTCTGTACCGTCCCAGTTTGTGTTGTTTGTAATATCTGTACCCCAGAAGGTTTCGGGATAGAATTCACCGGGGAACATAGCAAAGCCTACACGGTTGCCGAATTCAATATAGCCGAGCTCTGTTGCCATAACAGCATCTGCGCCGTCTGTATAAATACGGTTATTTACGAGATTGATTTCACAAGCAAGTGTAAGAATGCTGTTTTCGGGAGTGATAAAGAGATCTCTGTGCTTGATATTGAGCACGGGAGCAAGCTCTTCAGAGTAGTCGCCGCCGAGAATGAACTTTGCAAAAGCTTCACCGAGAGTCTTTGCGGACGCACCCTTTGCCTCCCATTCTGAAAGGCCTGTTTCGTCAACCTCAATGTCACGGGACAGCTGACCGAGAGCACCTGCTACCATCATAAAGTTAGCACCTGACTGAGCCTTGATGTAATTATCAAGATGATAAATATAGTCGGAGCTTACAAGACCGTTGCTTGCGGAGAAGGATGTGGGATGACAGCTGATGTCTGCAACATAGGTTGCTTCACTGCCTGAAGCAGGAACAAAGTAAAGAACAGCTGTATCGGGAATATCTTCCTTTGCAATAAGGTCACGCTTGTCGTGGATGATATCGGAGCAGTCAACAGCATCATAATAAAGCTGACCTTCTTCCATATCTTCAATAGCATCAATTACTGCAAGAGCGGATTCATTAATGAAATGATTCTTGAATTCATCAGCCTTTTCAAGACCGGGGTAAGCACCTTCAATACCGAAAAGATTGTAAACGCCTCCGAGGGCGAGCTTTGTGAAGAAGCCTGTGCTGACACCCTGTGTATCAAGAGCAGAATGTGAATGTGTTGCCATAATGTTTACGCTTGCAATTTTCACATCTGAAGCGGCATAGTGAGAAAGCACCATCTGTCTGATAGCTCTTGCATCGGTTGAAGTAACACCGAGAGCATCAATTGCACCGAGAACAAGAAGTCCTTCGCCGCTGCCGTCATCAACAGCAATAACACGGATTCTCATATCATCATAAACACCTTCGGCATACTTGTTTGTAAGATCTCTGCCGAGATTATACTTTCCGCAATCAATATCAGCGGGAACAAGAGAACGGGAAGCATAGCCCAGTGACCACTGATTTCCATCCTTAGCTTCTGTAGCATAAGTGTCTCTGCCGGGAAGGAAGCCTATTTCCTCACGGGAGTAATTATCAATGTCAGTCCAGGACTTGGGATTGGGATAAATTGTGCAGATAGCCTTAACAAGTGTTTCTACAACAACATTGAGTGTATTGTAAAAGCCCTTGGCAATTAAATCGCCTGCATCACCGAGCACATTTTCATCTGATGCATCAGCAGCAGAAACGGACATAACCGAGCCTGAGAAAAGCACCGTAAAGCAGAGCACAAGTGCAATTATACGTGAAAATCTGTTTTTCATTGAAAAAACCTCCATAGTTTTCTATTAAATATAATAATACAACGAATTATTTTAGTCAAGATTTTTCTTGCGGAGATAAAAATACGGTGATATACTGAAAAAAAAGACAAGGAGCTGATTTTTTGAAAAACGAACCTCTTTACATACTGACTTATGATCACGGCGGTTATGTTTTATGGGCAGACAGGGTAAAGCCGAGACTTAAGGATATAAGAGAATGGATGAAAAAATATCCACGCCTAAGAATAGGTCTTGATTACGAATCCTTCACATTTGACGAATTTATGAGACAGGATCCCGAGGTGGTCACAATGATAGGTGAACTTCTGAAGGACTTCCCTGACAGAATAGGCCTTGGAGCTACGACCTACGGACAACCGCTTTCACTTTACATTTCCGAGGAATCAAATATAAGACAGTTAAGCTATGCGGTAAAGACAAATCTTCACTATTTCGGAATTACTCCCGATGTTTACTGCATTTCGGAATTTGCTCTGAACAATCAGACTCCTCAGATGATAAGTCTTTGCGGATATAAGGCTGCAATTCTTCGTTCCCACGTTATGGGCTACGGCTACACAAAAACCTTTGATGTTCCCTGGGGAAAATGGGTAGGCAAGGATAAAACGGAAATACCTGCAGTTCCCGTATATAACGGTCAGGGCAGGGGCTATAACTGCACCACACTTGACAACTGGATACTTTCACGCTGGCCCGATGATACAGATATCTCTCTTGAGGATTTCAGAGAAACCTTCAAGAACTACTCCCCTCTTCTTGCATCCCGTTACGACGACCTTACCCAGCCTATAGAAAAGGTAACTGCAGAAATTGAAAAGCACGATGATTACAAGTATGTGCTGTTAGAGGATATCCCCACGATTTACGGAGAACCCGAACACATTCTTGATATGACAGACAACGATTTTCACTCGCAGATGCCCTGGGGCTATTGCGGAAACGAAATTTTCAACGGCTGCAGAAAGGGCGAAGCCGAAGCCGTGCAGGCAGAAAAGCTCAATGCATTAAGCGTTATGCTGGGCGGAAAGTCTCTGCACACAAAAACCGAGGAGGCCTGGAAATATATTCTTGCGGCACAGCACCACGATGTTACGATCTGCGGACTTCTGGATCTTGCAAGACGCTTTATCCCATCTTCACTCTCCCTTTCGGAGGAAGTAAAGGAAGAGTCCTTCAGAATAATTGAAGAAAATTTTGCACACAAGGACGGAGAATCTCTGTTTGTGATGAATCCCCACTCCTTCCCCGTTAAGGCACTTATAAAAACCGAATGCACAGAAAAAATGTATGTTGACGGTGCAATCAGTGAAATAATTAACGAAAACGGAAAGCAGCTGCTCGTATCTGAGATTTCACTGCCCCCTCTTACTGCCAAGAGTCTTTCTCTCACGAATGAGGAGACAATTACAGACAAAGCATTTACCGTAAATGAACAGAAAGGCACGCTCAGCACACCGTTTTATAAGGTTACTGCCGACAAAAACGGAATTAAGAGCATCATATCCTCCGATACCTCAAAGGATATTTTTACTCACGAAAAGGGCAGACTTCTTACGGGACATATAAACGGTAAGGACTGTGTTTTTGAAGGCACCTACAGAATAACCGCAAAAAAAACCTTTGCTGAAATTGAATTCACCGGTAATATGGATACAGTTCCCTGCATATTCACTATGACATTTTTCAGAGAATCCCCGAGAATCGACTGCAGACTTACCTGCACAGTGAAAGAAACTGACAGAATAGGCAGAACAGATATCACCGAGGGACGTCCCGTTCCTCTTACACTCAACGGACATCATCATCACGATAAGCTCTGCTTTACCTTTGATCTCAATCTCAGCAAGGATCGTAAAATGTTCCGTGATCTGCCCTTCTCCATAGCTCAGTGGGACGGACAGCTGAGAAAAACCGAGGAATACTGGTACCCTGATGACCGCATCCTTATTGATACTCCCGTTTCCCCCGAAGAATCCTTTGAGAACATCACTCATCTTCAGGGTGTTTACTGGATAGCTCTGCGCGACGAAAACGGCGGAGCTGCAATAATGAACAAAGGCTGTATGGGAAGTGCCGTTCATGGGAACCGCGTTTATATTCCTCTTATATATTCCAATGAATATATGTGCGGAACAAAAATCCTTGACGGAGACTTCATTAATGAATTTTCCATTCTCCCCTTTGACGCAAGCACCAGTAATACGGATATTCACAAGGCCGCAATGGAATATAATATGCCCGTCATCAGTAAGGTTACAGGAAAAGGCAACGGAGCATATTCCTCCTTCTGTCTCGGAGAGCTTACAAGCGATAATGACGGAGTTATTCTTACTGCTCTTTATCCCGAGGACGGAAGTATTACTGCGAGAATGTGTAATTTCTCGGACAGTAGTGCCGCTGCAGTCCTTACAGTCAACAACAAACCTGTAAGCAAGGAAACAGACCTGCTCGGCAACGAAATTGCACCCGTTACCAACGGCAGACTTCAGCTTTCTCCGTGGAAGATACTCACTGTCAATTAAAGCAAATAAAAAAAGGGTATCAGCCGTTCTTACGGTTGATGCCCTTGATCTATGCAGTTTACTTACTGCTTTGCACCGTTGTCAAACATTTCAAGTGTCTTTACCGTTGCTGCGAAGCAGTTTGCAATGCCGTCCTTGTTCAAATTTGTATATGTATCAAGTCTGGTGTGGTAATATCTTTCAAGCTTGTGGTTAAGACCCGTGATACCTGCAGCTCTGAAGCCGCCCTGAGTAAAGGCTGCAGCATCAACTGCACCGCCGAGAGGAGGAATCCAACCCTTTTTACAGGGAACTCCGACTTCCTTTGCTGCTTCATAGAACAGATCTGCAATATCCTTGTCGGATTTTACGGTACCGTTAAGATCACGGTAGTTTGACATAAGATATTTGGGCTCATTTATTGTATCAAAGGAATAAATAAAGGTGGGAACATCCCTGAATTCATCCTTGTGAGCATCCACCCATGCCTTTGATCCGCGAAGACCGATTTCCTCAGAGCCTGTAAGAATAACACCAACCTCTGTATTTTCAAGCTCAATGCCCGCATCCTTCATAGCCTTAAGAACGGCAATACCCATATAGCAGCCTGTAAGATTATCGTTTGCACCATCAACAACTATGCTATAGTTTTCCATAAAGCAAAGACCTATGGTAAGAGGAATGAAGATGAATCCGATAAGACCTGCTATGATAAGAGGATCAGAAAGCTCAGGAGTAAGAAATCCGAAACCGTTCTGAGCAAGACGGATAATTGAGATTATAAGATAGAAAAGAGCGCCGAGAACAACCAGAACTGCGTGAGACTCGAAGCCTACACCGCCGAGAGCATAGTTTACGGGCCACTCCCATGTGGCATCGGGATGTCCGTTGAAGATAATTCTTCTCTTTACTTCTCCGCTGCATTTCTTGATGGCAGTAACATTATGGCTTGTTTTTTTCCTGAACATAGGATCAAGAGCCTTTTTGTAAAGACCGAATTCAAGAATTGTAAGAGTATATGCACCGAGTATCAGCGGTATTGCAAGCACGGGAAAGAAGAAAAACGAAACAATAGCAAGAAGAACAAATGCGCATACGAAATAAACATATCCGTAGAATGCACGGGGTGCAACCTCAAAGGATTCGATTTTTACGTCCTCACAGCCGCAATCATCCCTCAGCACCTTTGCCATATATTCGCAGGATTTCTTTTCACCCTCTGAGCCGGGCTCACGCTTTCCGCAGGTTTTGATAACATGAGTTATTTCCTTGATTATGTAATCGGCAACATTGCTCTTATCGTCAATGATCCTTTTGAAATTCATTCCAAATCCCCCATTTAACAAATTATTAACAAAATATTATCACATTGTTATTAATACTGTCAACGGAAGATACTTATTGTTTACACTTTTTTCATTTTCAATACACCTTTCAAAAAAAATAACATTAACAGAATAAAACAAATTCAGAAAATTTCGGCAAGTTTTCCTTGACAAAGCTTTTTTTGTGTGGTATATTAATCGAGCAGTCAAAATTGACGGCGAACAATCACTGCTTCGGGGTGTAGCGCAGTTGGTAGCGCGCCTGCTTTGGGAGCAGGATGTCGGGAGTTCGAGTCTCTTCACTCCGACCAAATATTTGGGAGTATAGCTCAGCTGGGAGAGCACCTGCCTTACAAGCAGGGGGTCACAGGTTCGAGCCCTGTTGTTCCCACCACGAAAATCCTGAATGTTTTTACATTCAGGATTTTTACTTGTAAGCTTTACACAAGACCACAAAGGATGTTGCAATATGAATTACGGAATTTATAAATCAATGGGAATAAGCGAGGCTGTGCTTTCTTACTCCGAAAGGATTCTTGATTCCCTCAAAGAGCGTTTTGAAAAAATTGATGAAATTGCAGAATACAATCAGGCAAAGGTTCTTAAGGCTATGCAGGAAAACCGTGTCAGCGCACAGTGCTTTGCGGGAACCACCGGATACGGTCATGACGATATGGGCAGAGATACGCTGGAAAAGGTTTATGCCGATGTTTTTCATACAGAAGCTGCTCTTGTGCGTCCTCACATAACCTGCGGCACACACGCACTTGCAATTGCACTTTCTGCGAATCTTCTTCCCGGGGACGAGCTTCTTTCCCCTGTTGGCAAGCCCTACGATACACTCGAAGAGGTTATCGGCATCCGCGAATCCTCCTGCTCACTTAAGGAGTACGGTGTTTCATATCGCCAGGTTGATTTACTCCCCGACGGCACATTTGACTACGAAAACATAAAAAAAGCAATAAATGAAAAGACAAAGCTTATCACA
>JAZRNB010000092.1:0-10095 GCA_045647985.1 Acutalibacteraceae bacterium | reverse complement strand
TACCTCAAGAAGCTCGTCATCGCTTAAGAATTCCATGCTCTGCTCAAGGGAAAGAGTAGAGTGGGGAACAAGACGAAGAGCATCGTCAGAGCCTGAAGCACGGGTGTTTGTCATCTGCTTTTTCTTGCAGACATTACATACGATATCCTCAGCCTTTGCACATTCGCCGACAATCATGCCCTCATATACGGGGACACCGGGACCGATGAAGAGTCTTCCTCTTTCCTGAGTGTTCCAGAGACCGTAGCCTGTGCTTTCACCTGTTTCGTGAGCAACAATTGAGCCTCTTTCTCTTGTCTGAATATCACCCTTGTAGGGCTCATAGCCCTGGAAAAGGTTATTCATAATACCGTAGCCGTTTGTATCTGTAAGGAATTCGGAGCGATATCCTATAAGACCTCTTGCAGGAATTCTGAATTCAAGATGAGTTGTGCCGCCGTCACGGGTGCCCATATTTTCCAGCTCTCCGCGTCTGGAACCGATTTTTTCCATAACAGCACCTACATAATCGGTAGGAACCTCTACAATAAGAAGCTCAATGGGCTCAAGGAGAACACCGTTTTCCTGCTTGTATATAACTTTAGGACGTGAAACCTGGAACTCATATCCCTGTCTTCGCATTGTTTCTATCAGAATTGAAAGATGAAGCTCACCTCTGCCGGAAACCTTGAAGGTGTCGGTAGAATCCGTTTCCTCAACTCTCATGCTTACGTTTGTCTCAACCTCTTTAAAAAGACGAGCACGGATGTTACGGGATGTAACAAATTTACCCTCCTTACCTGCAAAGGGAGAGTCGTTTACGTGGAAAGTCATAGCAAGGGTAGGCTCGTCGATCTTAATGAAAGGAAGAGGCTCGACACAATCGGGCGCACATATTGTTTCACCGATGTTAAGGTCTTCGATACCTGAAATTGCAACAATGTCACCGGCACTTGCAGCATCTGTTTCTGTTCTGCCAAGGCCTGTGAAATGGTAAAGACGGGAAACCTTGACGTTTCTTTTCTCTCCGTCTGTCTGACAGAGAACTACGGACTGACCTGCCTTTACAGAGCCTCTTTCAATTCTGCCCACACCGATTCTGCCTACGTAATCGTCATAATCGAGAGCCGAGAAAAGAAGCTGAAGGGGAGCCTCTGCTTCAACTTCGGGAGCGGGAATATTCTCAATGATGGCTTCAAGAAGGGGACGCATATCGCCGCCGGTTGCTGTTTTGTCGAAGGATGCAAATCCCTCTCTTGCGGAGGCGAAAATTACGGGGAATTCAATCTGCTCCTCATCTGCACCCAGCTCAATGAAAAGGTCAAGCACCTCGTCAATAACCTCATCGGGGCGTGCTCCGGGACGGTCGATTTTATTTATGACAACCATAGGAGTTTTCTTGAGTGCCAGTGCTTTTGAAAGAACAAATCTTGTCTGGGGCATACAGCCTTCAAATGCATCAACAAGAAGAAGAACACCGTCAACCATTGTCATAATACGCTCAACCTCACCGCCGAAGTCAGCATGGCCGGGAGTGTCAACGATGTTTATTTTGATTCCGTTATAGTTAACAGAGGTATTCTTTGAAAGAATTGTGATACCTCTTTCTCTTTCAAGGTCATTTGAGTCCATTACTCTGTCCTGGACAACCTCGTTTTCTCTGAATGTACCGCTCTGCTTGAGAAGCTTGTCAACAAGAGTAGTCTTACCGTGGTCAACGTGAGCGATAATTGCAATGTTTCTTATATCTTCTCTTTTGCTCAAAAAATTCACCTTCAAAAATTTAATACAACTAAATATATTAGCACCGAAACCGCCGAAAATCAACAGAATTATATATTTTTACGGGTTTTACATATTTTTTCCTTTTTATACTACCATTTTTATTAATTAAGTGCTAAAATAACAAAAAAGGAATCGGTACATAATACAGAAACAGTTATCCGTATTCCGAATTTAAGACGGAGGTTTTAATAATGACATTTCCCATGACAGATCAATTACTTAATTACGATGTGTTTCCCCTTGTCTTTCCTGTAGGAAAAGAGGTTACCGTGCATATAAGACCTACGGGCGGACGTCCCGAATTTATTCCCGGAAAAGAGTACAAGGTACTTATCTGTGCTCTTGAGGGGGGAAAGCCATATGACTATCCGTCATCAGGTGATTACCGCGAAAAAACTCTTGTCTGCAATGAAATAGGCGGTTTTGATGTAACGCATACATATGATAGTGAGCAGCAGTATTTTATAAGAGTTGTAAATGAAGAGGGCAGAAGAATAAATCAGTTCCCGGTGTATGCGGTTGAAGATGATCTTGCCGGACGTTATCCCTTAAGAGGCGATCTTCATATGCATACCAATTGCTCGGACGGAAGACAGACTCCCGAGGTTGTGTGCGGTATGTACAGAAGCCACGGCTATGACTTTTTTGCTATTACCGATCATCACAGATATTACCCTTCAATACGCGCTATTGAATTCTTTAAGAATATTCCCACCGAGTTCAATATTGTTCCCGGTGAAGAGGTGCATCTTCCCGATGTTCACGGCAAAGAGGCGGATGCACATATTGTCAATTTCGGCGGTGAGTATTCAATTAACGGTCTTGTTATGGATGAGCATTTTGGGGAAACAGGTGAAGACTGGGTGCGTGCAATGCCCGGAGTAACTCCCCCTGCGGCAGATACCGTTGAGGTATGGCAGGATAAGATGGAGGCACTCGCTGAGGCTACTCCCGTGCCTGAAAAGGTTGACAAGGTTCCCGCAGCTGTTATGAAGTGGGCTTTTGCTGAAATTAAAAAGGCAGGCGGTCTTGCAATATTCCCACATCCCTGCTGGATAAGCGATACCTATCATGTACCTACTCCATTCCTCGAATACATTATGGAAAATCAGGACTTTGATGCATTTGAGGTGCTTGGCGGTGAGAGATATTATGAGCATAACGGCTTCCAGACAATAAGATATTATGAGGACAAAGCAAAGGGTAGAAACTATCCTGTTGTAGGAAGCACAGACAGCCATTCTTCTTACGAATCGAATGACGGTGCGCTTATCTGCTCGACAATTGTTTTCTCTCACGAAAATGAAAGGAAGGCGCTTATTGCTTCGATAAAAGACTTCTATTCTGTTGCTGTTGATACTATAAGCACCGAATTCAGGCTTGTTGGTGAAAACCGTCTTGTAAGATATTCCTGCTTCCTTCTTAAAAACTATTTCCCCCGTCATGATGAGCTTTGTAAGGAGGAAGGCAGACTTATGAGAATCTGTGCTGTAGGTACAGCCGAAGAAAGGGAAGATGCAATTAAGATGCTGGAGGCTCTCAACGGCAGAATGAAGAAGCTTATGAAAAAGTATTTCAGTTTCTGATTTGTTTAGTTTATACATTTTTAAGGGCAGGTAAATTTACTTTACTTGCCTTTTTTACAAATTTTTTCAGGGGCTAATATTTATCTTGTAAAAATCGGTGTTTCTTGTTATACTTTTTACATTATTATCTATTGTCTGAGGGGTTGTGTTTATGGACACGATGCTTCTGGTGCTCGAGCTTATAGGTACTTGTGCTTTTGCAATTTCAGGTGCGGTTCTGGGCATTACAAAACGCTTTGATATTTTCGGTGTGATTTTTTCAGGTATACTTACGGCATTGGGCGGCGGTATAATAAGGGATATTCTTCTTGGAAATCTTCCGCCTGCTATGTTCAGAAATTACATATATCTGATTTTTGCCGTAGCTACATGTGTGCTTACTTTTATTGTTGCAAGCATACTGAAAAACAAGTTTTCCGAAAACCTTGTTGTAATTGATAAAGTGAATAATATTTTTGATGCAATAGGTCTCGGTGTTTTTACTATTGTAGGAATGAATGTTGCTATAAACAGCGGATTCAGTGATAACTTTTTCTTTGTTGTTTTTCTCGGTATGACTACCGGGTGCGGAGGAGGAATCTTAAGAGATGCAATTGTCGGTGAGGTTCCTTTTGTTTTAAGAAAAAGAGTTTATGCCGTAGCATCAATTGCAGGCGGTATCGTTTACTATGTTATGTACATAATGCTGGAGCAGGGTGTTGTTATTTCCGCTGTAGCGGGAATTTTACTTATATTTGCTCTGCGTATTTTTGCATCTGTATTCAAATGGGATCTTCCCAAAGCTATATAATTTATCGGAGGAAGGAAAAATGTTCAACGTTCAGAATGTTACAGAGTATATCAAGGTATGTGACCCTGAGGTTGGTGCTGCAGTAGAGCATGAGCTTCAGAGAGAACGCAGAAATCTGGAGCTTATTGCTTCAGAAAACATTGTTTCTCCTGCAGTTATGGCTGCAGTGGGCAGTGTTCTTACAAACAAGTATGCAGAAGGTTATCCCGGAAAGAGATATTACGGCGGCTGTGTATGTGTTGATGAATGTGAAAGAATTGCTATTGAAAGAGCAAAGAAGC
The DNA here is from genome assembly GCA_045647985.1 of Acutalibacteraceae bacterium. Classification (GTDB taxonomy): domain Bacteria; phylum Bacillota; class Clostridia; order Oscillospirales; family Acutalibacteraceae; genus RUG806. Next base: position 5,674 of record JAZRNB010000092.1, on the reverse strand, counting down.
TTTTTGGTGCAGAGCATGCAAATGTTCAGCCTCACTCTGGCTCTCAGGCAAACTTTGCTGCATATTTCGCAGTTCTTCAGCCCGGTGATACTGTGCTCGGTATGTCTCTTGCTGAAGGCGGACACCTGACTCACGGTTCTCCCGTAAATATGTCAGGTAAGCTTTATAATTTTGTACCCTACGGTGTAGATGCCGAAACAGGAAGAATTGACTATGATGCTTTAAGAGAACTGGCGCTTGAAGTTAAGCCCAAGCTCATAGTTGCCGGTGCAAGTGCTTACCCCAGAATAATTGATTTTGAAAAGATTTCTCTTATAGCTAAAGAAGCAGGTGCTTACTTTATGGTTGATATGGCACATATTGCAGGTCTTGTTGCAGCCGGTCTTCATCCTTCACCTGTTCCTTATGCTGATATCGTAACAACAACAACTCACAAAACATTAAGAGGTCCCAGAGGCGGTCTTATTCTCTGCAAGGAAGAACTTGCAAAGGCAATAGATAAGGCAATTTTCCCCGGTTCTCAGGGCGGTCCTCTTGAGCACGTTATTGCAGGTAAGGCTATCTGCTTCGGCGAAGCTCTGAAGGACGAATTCAAAGAATATCAGAAGGGTGTTATTGAAAACACGGCTGCTCTTGCTGATGCTCTTAAGGAAAAGGGCTTCAATCTTGTTTCCGGCGGTACGGATAATCACCTTATTCTTCTTGATCTTCAGAATATGAATATCACAGGTAAGGAGCTTGAGAACAGACTTGATGATGTTTATATCACAGTAAATAAGAATGCTGTACCCAACGATCCCCAGAGCCCCTTTATCACAAGTGGTGTAAGAATCGGTACTGCTGCAGTTACAACAAGAGGCCTCAGAAAAGACGATATGAAGGTTGTTGCTGAGTGTATTTATCTTGCAACTGTTGATTTTGAGAACAACATTGATGTAATCAGAGGTAAAGTGAATACACTTCTTGAAAAATATCCTCTTTATTGATAAAATTTCTTTGAAAAATATGTACAAACTTTTTGGCGGAGAGTCTTGCGGCTCTCCGTTTATTCGTTTAAAAGCGACAATCTGATAGATTTGTATTGTGCAAAATAAACAATAAAATGTTACCTGTTTTGTTTGATTTGTCAAGGGTGTAAAATTTCTGTTCAAAACACCTATTGTGCAAAATGCACAAAAGGATATAATGTCAATTGTGCAAAATAACTTGACTTTTTTTGAATTTCGGCTATAATGTGGATGTAAACAAAAAACAGAAACGAAAGGAGTACTTGAATATGTCAAAGTACGATAGAGAAATGCGCAAAGAAGAAGAAAGACTCATCAGCGAGATCGCAGGTATGAAGAAGTTTTCTTTCAAGAAGCTCCTTAAGGTTATGGAACTCAATGCTCTCTTAACTTATCAGAATGCTTAAGTGAGACGGGTTCAGCCTTTAAGGCTTCCGCCAGCAATGCCCGCAAGGGCTTACATATATTTGAGGCAGTGAGCCTCATACAAACGGACTGTATTTTTACCTGATTGCGTAAAATACGGTTTTTTTGTTTTAAATATCAGTTGCACACGGCATCTTATAATGATAAAATAATTTGTACAGTCATTATCCCGGGAGGTAAAAACTGTGAAATATTATCTTCTGCCCGAAAAAGGGCAGTTTTTTAAAGCAAATCTTCACTCTCATTCCACCGTATCTGACGGGACTCTGACTCCTGCAGAAATGAAGGAATTGTATAAAGCCTGCGGTTACAGTATTCTTTGCTGTACTGATCACGAGATTATGGTGCCCCATCACGAGCTGACGGATGAGGATTTTCTTATGTTGACAGGTTTTGAGCTTGGCTTTGATGAGGAATGTGAAGATTTTCTTCACGCGAGAGTATGTGATCTGTGTGTAATATCTCTCAGTAAAGAAAACGTTACTCAGCCCTGCTTTCACAGAACAAAATATCACAATCCTGAAAGAAACTGTGAAATAGCTTTTGATGACAAGGAGCCTGATTTCGAAAGAAGGTATGATGCTTCCTGCATCAACAAAGCAATTGAAATCTGCCGTGAAAAGGGATTTTTTGTAACATATAATCATCCTGCCTGGTCCTTGGAACATTATGAAGACTACATAAAGTACAAGGGAATGAATGCAATGGAAATATGTAATTTCTCAAGCTTCATTGACGGGTATGATGAATACAATTCCAAGGCATATGACGATTTTTTGAGAAAAGGGGAGCGCATTTTCTGTGTTGCTGCAGATGATAATCACAACCGCCGGGACCCTTTATGCCGTATGTGGGATTCCTTCGGAGCTTTTACTGTTATAAAAGCAGATAAACTTTCATATGAAAGTGTTGCCGATGCACTTGAAAACGGTAATTTTTACTCCTCTCAGGGACCTGAAATTTTCGGATTGTATCTTGAAAACGGACGGCTTATTGTTGACTGCTCACCTGCAGATAAGGTAATCTGCACGGTTAATAAAAGACGGTGTATGTCAGCTTATAACGAGGAAACAGGGCTTATTACTCATGCGGAATTTGAAATCTTTCCCGAAGACGGATATTTCAGAGTAACCGTAGTTGACAAAAACGGACTGAAAGCAGACACAAATGCGTATTTTACTGATAGCTTTAATTTGAGCGGAGAATAATATGAAAAAAATTTTTAATGCAAGACTTCTGTTGATTTTTGCAATGGCCATTTTCGGTACAATTGGTCTTTTCAGAAGAAATATTGATATTTCCTCGGGAGAGCTCGCCTTTTACCGAGCATTTCTTGCTATGATTTTTATCGGTCTTTTCCTTCTTATAACAAGAAGCAGAATACCTTTTCGTGAAATCAAAAAACAGATACCGCTTCTTATAGCCTCCGGTGCGGCTATGGCTTTCAATTGGATTCTCCTTTTTGAAGCTTATAATTATACAACTGTTTCGGTTGCTACCCTCAGCTATTATTTTGCTCCCGTGCTGGTTACTCTTCTTTGTCCCGTGCTTTTTAAGGAAAAGATGACTGTAAAGCAATGGATATGCTTTATTATGTCAACAGTGGGTATCGTTCTTATTACGGGCATCGGAACATTCGATGCGGGCAGTAATCATTTCAAGGGAATTCTTTTCGGTCTGGGGGCAGCCTGCCTTTATGCCACGGTAATTCTTCTCAATAAATTCATTAAGGGTGTCGACGGAATTCACCGTACCTTTATGCAGTTTGTGTCAGCGGTAGCTGTGCTTTTTCCTTATGTGCTTCTGACGGACGGAATTAACATCGGCAGTCTTGATACAAAAGGATTCTTACTGCTTTTAGTTGTAGGTCTTGTTCATACAGGTATTACTTACTGTATGTATTTCTCTTCGCTTAAGGAACTTCCGGGGCAGAAAGCGGCAATATTAAGCTATATTGACCCGCTTGTTGCCGTTATATGTTCTGTTGTTATTCTTCACGAAGCAATGACCGTTTCTCAGATTGTAGGCGGATTGCTTATTTTAGGTTTTACGTTATGGAATGAAATTTCACCGAAAAGGGAGAAGAAAAAATGAACGAAATCACAAGAAGTCTTAAAAACAGAAAATCCGTGAGAGTTTTCACGGAAAAGGAAATTGATGAAAATATAAAGGAAGAAATTCTTCTCTGTGCTGTAAATGCTCCCACGGCGGGAAATCAGCAGTTGTATACGATTCTTGATATAAGGGATAAGGAGCTTCTGAAAAAGCTCTCTGTTACCTGTGATAATCAGCCATTTATTGCTGATTCAAAGTTTACTCTTATTTTCTGTGCCGATTTTAAGAAATGGTACGATGCATTCAGGTTCGCCGGCTGTGAGCCCCGACAGCTCCGTGAGGGTGACCTTATGCTTGCTGTAAATGATGCTTTAATTGCCGCACAGAATGCCGTTTGTGCCGCAGAGAGCTTCGGTATCGGCTCCTGTTACATCGGGGATATTATGGAAAATTGCGAAATTCACCGTGAAATGCTTTGTCTTCCCGAGTATGTTTTTCCTGCGGCTATGCTTGTTTTCGGTTATCCTGCTGACAGTCAGAAAAGAAGAGAGAAGCCCCAAAGGGCAGATATGAAGCACATCGTCCATACCGATACTTACAGGACTATGGAAAAGGAAGAGTTAGAGGAGCTTTTTTCTCTGAAGGCGAAGGAAAAAAGCTATGAGGACTGGATGAAGGCCTTCTGCAACAGAAAATTCAACAGCGATTTCTCCGTAGAAATGAGCCGAAGCGTTGCAGAGTATCTTAAACAGTGGAAATAAAAAATCAAGGGTATCAACCGTAAGGCTGATACCCTTTTTAATCTGAATCAGAATTCAAGCTTCTTTGAGATGTAGTCTGTGAGCTCTGTAATGGGAAGTCTTACCTGCTCCATCGTGTCACGGTCACGGACTGTTACGCAGCCGTCCTCTTCTGAATCGAAGTCGTAGGTAATGCAGAAGGGAGTTCCGATTTCGTCCTGTCTTCTGTAACGCTTACCTATAGAACCTGCGTCGTCAAATTCGCACATAAAGTTCTTCTGAAGTGCGTGGAATACCTTCTCTGCGCCTTCGTTGAGCTTCTTTGAAAGGGGAAGAACTGCACACTTGTAAGGAGCAAGAGCGGGATGGAAGTGAAGAACAACTCTTGTGTCATTCTTTTCTGCATCAACAACCTCTTCATCATAAGCCTCTGTCATAACAGCAAGGAAAAGACGCTCAACACCGAGAGAGGGCTCAATAACATAAGGAATATATCTTTCATTAGTTGTGGGATCAAAATAGTCAAGAGTCTTGCCTGATGTGTTGATGTGCTGAGTAAGGTCATAGTCTGTTCTGTCAGCAACACCCCAGAGCTCGCCCCAGCCGAAGGGGAAGAGATATTCAAAGTCTGTTGTAGCCTTTGAATAGAAGCAAAGCTCATCTGCATCATGGTCACGCAGACGGAGATTCTCCTCTTTCATACCGAGGCTGTAAAGCCAGTCACGGCAGTATGCTCTCCAGTAATTGAACCATTCGAGGTCTGTGCCGGGCTTGCAGAAGAATTCAAGCTCCATCTGCTCAAACTCACGCACACGGAAAATGAAGTTACCGGGAGTGATTTCGTTTCTGAAGGACTTACCGATCTGTGCAACACCGAAGGGTACCTTTCTTCTTGTTGTTCTCTGAATGTTTGCGAAGTTTACGAAAATACCCTGTGCTGTTTCGGGACGAAGGTAAATTTCATTTTTTGAGTCTTCTGTTACACCCTGGAAGGTCTTGAACATAAGGTTAAACTGTCTGATATCTGTGAAGTTGTGCTTTCCGCAGTCGGGACAGGGAATGTTCTTTTCCTTGATGTAGTCAGTCATCTGCTGGTTTGTCCAGCCTGCAACGTTAGTACCGTCAAAATCCTCAATAAGGTTGTCGGCTCTGTGTCTTGTCTTGCACTCCTTACAGTCCATAAGAGGATCTGAGAAGCCGCCGAGATGTCCTGATGCAACCCATGTCTGGGGGTTCATAAGAATAGCGGAATCAAGACCTACATTGTAGGGATTTTCCTGAACAAATTTCTTGAGCCATGCCTTCTTGATATTATTCTTAAGCTCAACACCGAGGGGGCCGTAGTCCCATGTGTTTGAAAGACCGCCGTAGATTTCACTGCCTGCAAAAACGAAGCCTCTGCCCTTACAGAGGGTAACAATTTTTTCCATTGTTTTTTCTGTATTA
>JAZRNB010000091.1:0-2486 GCA_045647985.1 Acutalibacteraceae bacterium | reverse complement strand
CTATATGCTTGAGTATTCCATTGTAGCGGGTATAACCGCATCAGGTGCTGATGCCTACATGCTTCATGTTACAACCACTCCCAGCGTTTCATATGTGACACGTCAGGATGAATTTGACTGTGGAATTATGATTACAGCATCACACAATCCGTTTTATGACAACGGAATTAAGGTTATAAACAGATACGGCGAGAAGCTCGATGATGCAACCACTGCTTTGATAGAGGCATATATAGACGGCAACCTCAAGGCTTTGGGTGTTTCGGGTGATGATTTACCCCTTGCCAGCAGAGAGCGTATTGGTTGCATCGTGGATTATTCCTCGGGCAGAAACCGCTATGTTGGATATCTTATTTCTTTGGCTTCAAATTCTTACAAAGATTTAAAAATTGGTCTTGACTGTGCAAACGGCGCATCCTGGATGATTGCAAAATCTGTTTTTGGTGCGTTGGGCGCGCAAACAGTTGTCATAGGAGACGAACCTGATGGCCTAAATGTAAACAATGGTTGCGGCTCTACCCATATGGAGAAGCTTTGTCGCCTTGTCAAGGAAAGACATCTTGATTTGGGATTTGCTTTTGATGGTGATGCGGACCGTTGTATTGCTGTTGACGGAAACGGCAACGTGGTAGATGGAGATGCTATACTTTATATCCTGGGCAAACGTTTAAAGAATCGTGGTATGTTAAATGGTAATACAATTGTTGCAACCATTATGTCAAACAGCGGACTTATCAACAGTTTGGAAGAAGCAGGCATCAAGTGTGCGCAGACAACCGTAGGTGACAGGTTTGTTTATGAATGTATGCAAGAAAACGATTATTGTCTGGGCGGCGAACAGTCAGGTCATATTATACTTAAAAAATATGCAACAACAGGAGATGGATTGCTTACAGCAATTATGCTTACTGAGGAAGTGTGTGATTCCAAAACGTCGCTTGCTTCTTTGGCTGCGCCTCTTAAGCTTTATCCCCAGTACACCAAAAATATTCGTGTAAAAGATAAGGCAGCTGTTCTTGCAGACAAGGAAGTGATTGCAGCGCTTGAAAAGGTTGAAGCTTCAATAGACGGCAAAGGAAGAGCTCTTCTTCGTCAGAGTGGAACCGAGCCTGTTATCCGTGTTATGATAGAAAGCGAAAGTGGGGCAAAATGCATTGAATATGCTGACCTCATTGCAAATACTATAATTGAAAGGGGTCACAGCGTTGAATAAATACGTAAAAACCTCCGAACTCTATGAATGTGAAACCCCATACCTTAAAGAATTGTTTGATTCATCTGAATATCCTTGGGAAATTCTGCCCAAAATAAAGGAGTATATCAAGGCTCTTATTGCAAAGGGTATCCCCGGATTTACCGAGATTGCAGAAGGCGTTTTGGTGGGTGAGAATGTAAAAATTTATCCCACTGCGACCATAGAGGCCCCTGCTATTATAGGAAGCGGTACCGAGGTAAGACCCGGAGCATTTATCCGAGGCTCGGTTATTACGGGAGAGAATTGTGTAATAGGTAATTCATCTGAACTTAAGAACTGTGTGCTTCTTAACAAAGTTCAGGTTCCGCACTACAATTATGTAGGAGATTCGGTTTTGGGCAACTATGCACATATGGGTGCAGGCTCAATTTGCTCAAACCTTAAATCTGATGGCAAGGCTGTGGTTATTCATGGTGACGAGGATTACGAAACAGGTCTTCGCAAAATTGGCGGAATTCTTGCAGACCACGCAGATATAGGCTGTGGCTCTGTTTTAAATCCGGGCACAGTGATAGGTAAAGGAACATCTGTTTATCCGCTTACATCACTTAGGGGAGTTTACCCTGGTGGCTGTATTGTAAAGGGCAAGGATAATATTGTTGTAAGGAATATATCTGAATAGAATAAAATTTTTTGAAAGGAAGAAGAATTTATGAATTTTATTACTGTTGACAGCTACGAAAAGCTTAGCAAAAAAGCTGCAAATATTATTGCGGCACAGGTTATTTCAAAGCCCAATTGCGTTTTGGGTCTTGCTACAGGTTCTTCGCCTGTTGGGACTTACAAAAAGCTGATTGAGTACTTTAATGCCGGAGATTTGGATTTTTCGACAGTTACCTCGGTTAACCTTGATGAATACGAGGGTCTTACACCTGACAACGACCAAAGCTACCGTTATTTTATGAATGACAATTTGTTTAACCATGTCAATATAGATAAAAATAAGACATTTGTTCCTAACGGATGTGCTGCTGACCTTAAGGCAGAGGGTGAAAGATACGACGCTTTGATTGCAGAGCTTGGCGGAATTGACCTTCAGCTTTTGGGTATTGGTTTGGATGGTCATATCGGTTTTAACGAGCCTGATGAGTTTTTTGTAAAGGAAACTCACCCCGTAGACCTTGACCCCTCAACAATCGAGGCAAATGCAAGATTTTTTGCATCTAAGGACGAAGTTCCCCGCCGTGCTATTACAATGGGTATGATGGCTATTATGCAGGCTAAAAAGGTA
>JAZRNB010000090.1:0-3241 GCA_045647985.1 Acutalibacteraceae bacterium | reverse complement strand
TTTTCAACGTTGAACACAAGAATCTTAGCAGAACCGATGAGAATATCAATGTCTGCTGTGTGGTTGATGGATACGAACTTACCGTCGGGAGTCATAACTGCTTCAATCTTATATCCCTTATAGATAACGTGGATATCAGAGAACTCTGTAAGAATCTTTGTAACGGTGGGATCCTCTGTGAGGGTCTTTTCGATATCTTCCCAGTAAAAGAGAGCGCTTGTTACCTGACCAAGCATTGAGCATTCCTTCTTGGGTGTATCTTCATCCTTCATAATAATAGTGATCTTGTAGTTGGAGCCGTCCTGTATGCAAGTAGCGGAAGCAACCTGAGAAAGATCTGTAAGAGTCCAGGCACCGATTCTGTTCTTTGCTTCGTCTGAACCGAGAGCATTAACCTGCTCTTCTGCATCAGCTTCAACTGTCATAAAAGAACCGAGAACGGATGTAACAGCACTGTTAACTGCGGAACCGCCGATGTTAACTGCATCAACAGTCTGCCATTCCTTTTTGGTATAGCCTGCTTTTCCCTTCTTAATATCATCAACACCTTTTTTATAGAACTCAACAATTTCTTTTTTGGTTTCAGGCATCTTTTTTGAAGGAGCCTGTGAAGAATCAACGGAAATATACTTAATCTCCTCAAGGCCAACCGAAGTACGGAGAATTATGCGTGCATCCGCAGCGGTAATCCTACCGTCATCGTCTGCATCAGCAGCAATTGTCTGCTCAGCTGTCAGGTTTTCAAGTCTTACAGATGCTCTGAGGGCTGATCTTGCATCCGCAGCAGTAACCTTTTCGTCCGCGTCAATATCACCGAGGATTGCCGATTCATCCGATTCTCCCTCACCAAAGCCTACGTTTGTTCCGTGATCAACTGATTCATCCGAAACTGAACCACCAAGCATTGCACCGATATTCATTCCTGTACCCGCAGAGTCTTCAAGCTCATTCGCATATGACATCACAAAACCTGTGCAGCACAACAGCATTGCAAGTAAAACTGCCGTAAACTTTTTCATTTTTATCTCCTTTTTATGGATTAAATATTTCTATTGTATTAAATTATAACAATTTGGTATTTTTATTCAAGCAAATATATCACAAAATCAGTTCAGATTAAACGCACGCTTATCCGAACACAGATAAATCTATGCTGTCTGCGACCTTACTTCCGCCCTTTTCGTTATAGTGAAGGTAATCCTTGCCGAGATACTGCTTATCGGTACAATTTGTCTTTCCCGGATTAATAACAACTGCCGCCTGATCAAAAAGATAATCAAATAAATGCTCATTTTCCTTCAGAAGTCTGTTATATTCCTTGGCTCTTTCCTCCTTATGAGGTCTTGAATCAACACAGTCTCCGAACATCGGTGAATTGAAAACAACAAGCTTTTTACCGCTATTCTTAATTCTTTCAGCAATTTCCGTTACACCGCTCAGCACATCACGGGCACTTGCAACTTCAGAAGCGGGAGCAGCAATAGTCCCCGGCTGAACAAAGTCATTGGTTCCCTCGGCAAGAATAACAAATTCTGTATCGGGGAAATCAAGCACATCTCTCTGAAGACGGTTGATTGCCGATACTCCGAAAAGCCCCCTGCACGGAAAGCGCGGACTGAAGTCTCTCAGTATGCGGTTTCCCATAATTGATTTATTGATTACGGAATATCTTCCGGGGAAGGCCTCCCTAATTCTCTCTTCAAACCTTTTGGTCCAGAATCCCTGCTGACAAAGCGAATCCCCCAAAACAGTAATAGCCGACGCTCCCGTATGATTTTTTATTTCTACGGACTCAATAAGAGGTAAAGGCTTGTGAAAACAGAGCTTGAAAACCTTTCCAGCAATTTCTATAACCTTATCCCTTTTTCTTCTTTCATTTTCGATGTATCTTTCCTGTGATACATTGCCATTAACGGTTATGAGATTTACATTATTCAGCAGATTTCCGCTTCTGAGGTCGCCTTTTTTCACATAAATGCTGACCGCAATACAGTCATTTTCAGAAATATCAATTTCACATTCATCAAGCAGGAATCTTTCACCCTTTTTAAGCACAAACGATGGTTCTGAATTTAAGGTAACCGTTTTGATAAATCCCGAAAGACTTCCCTTTTCATCGCATTTTGAAAGAGTAATCTCTCCTATTTCCACATCATTTTCCGAATATTCATTTGAAAGCCTTATTCTTATGCTGTTGCCCGACAAAGCGGAATTAATTACGAAACGGAATGTTTTACTCACAGACGGATAATAAAAATGTGAAAGATTAGAATGTGCCTGTCCCCATATCTGAACCCAGTTATTATTCATAATTTCCCCCCGAAGCATTGTTTTTGTCTATGACGCAACCGAGGTTTTTACTTTTAATCTCAAAGGGTGCATCAAAGAAGTTATCAGTAATTTCAGCCGTTTTCAGATATTCGAGACAGAAAATGTGCTTTCCGTACAGAGCTTCAAGAAATCTGTTGCCCGTAACTGTCAGCCTTTCGTGTACAAAGCCCGCAAATTTTTCATCCATAACCTTAGGTGTAAACTGAATTACGGGAGCTCCCTCGTGATTATTTGAAAAATTACAGCAGATGACCTCATTGTTGCGGAATGTGATATTTTTCGTAAGTCCCGACTCAAACCAGAAATTACAGTCATCTTCTATAAGAAGTGCCGGTCCCCACAGATTCTGAAATCTGTTATTTTCAATAATTACCTCACCTCTTGTGGTACAGAGAATTCCTCTGCCCGAGGTAGTACCGAAGCTACAGTTTCTCACATACAAATCAGGAGTATATGAGGTGTTTTCAAGGACGTCCTTTCCGACTATGATACCCTCAGGAATAAAATCGGTAAATACCCTGATATCTGTGTCATTCAGCTTTTCATAAGATGAGACCATTGCAGAGGAATATGACTCAAGAGTATCCCAACGGATAAATTCAATACCGTCACCCACATCAAACGCCTGAAATCCCCAGCTTTCGGGATGCATAAAGCGCACAACCATTGAATTTTCTTCTCTGTTGCATTCAATTATCCTCAGATGCGTGCCGTGAACATTGATATAATCATCCTGTGCTCCGTTTGCTTTACAGTCTTCTATAAGAATCTGCCCCTTACAACCTGAAAACTGGAAGAAATCTGCAGTACTTGCAATAGTTCTGCCCTCTTTCGGAGTAAAGTCACAGTTTCTGAAGGTAATATTTTCACAGAACTGATTCACCATACCGAGACCGTGCATAAACTTTAC
>JAZRNB010000089.1:0-33960 GCA_045647985.1 Acutalibacteraceae bacterium | reverse complement strand
AGAGGACACTTGTACTGCTCACCGATAAGGTAGCCGTGCTCCTGACATACGGAATATGTGGGAGAGATTGAGTAGTAAGGAAGTCTGTAGTTTTCAGCAATCTTTCTTACAAGATTTGCAGCTGCCTTCCAGTCGGGAAGCTTTTCACCGAGGTATGCATGGAAAACAGTACCTGAAGTATAAAGAGTATGGAGCTCATCCTGCATATCAAGAGCTGTAAAAATATCCTCTGTGTAACCTACAGGAAGGTGTGATGAGTTTGTATAGTAGGGAGTTGCACCCTCATGTGCTGTGATGATTTCGGGATATCTTGCCTTGTCGTGCTTTGCAAGTCTGTAGGATGTGGACTCAGCAGGAGTAGCTTCAAGATTATAAAGGTCGCCGTACATTTCCTGATAGTCGGAAAGACGCTCTCTCATATGATTGAGAACCTTCTTGGAGAATTCCTGAGTTTCCGCGTTTGTCATATCCTTCTGAAGCCAGTTTGCATTGAGACCGACTTCGTTCATACCAACAAGACCGATTGTGGAGAAGTGGTTATTGAATGTACCGAGATATCTCTTTGTGTAGGGATAAAGACCTTCATCAAGAAGCTTTGTAATAATTTCTCTCTTAACCTTGAGTGAACGTGCGGAGATATCCATCATCTTATCAAGACGGGCGAAGAAATCTGCCTCGTCCTTGCTGAGATATGCAATTCTGGGCATATTGATTGTAACAACACCGACAGAGCCTGTGCTTTCGCCGCTTCCGAAGAAGCCGCCGGACTTCTTACGGAGTTCTCTCAGGTCAAGACGAAGTCTGCAGCACATTGAACGAACATCGTTGGGCTCCATATCGGAATTGATGTAGTTTGAGAAGTAGGGTGTACCGTATTTTGAGGTCATTTCAAAGAGAAGCTTGTTGTTCTCTGTTTCTGACCAGTCAAAATCTCTTGTAATTGAGTATGTGGGAATGGGATACTGGAAGCCTCTGCCGTTAGCATCGCCTTCAATCATGGTTTCAATAAATGCCTTATTGACCATATCCATTTCCTTCTTACAGTCACCGTATGTGAAGTCCTGGGGCTTGCCGCCTACAATTGCAGGCTTGCATGCAAGGTCAGCAGGTACAGTCCAGTCAAGAGTGATGTTTGAGAAGGGAGCCTGTGTACCCCAACGGGAAGGTGTGTTTACACCGAAAATAAAGGATTCGATGCACTTTTTAACTTCCTTGTAGGAAAGATTATCTGCCTTTACAAAGGGAGCAAGATATGTATCAAAGGATGAGAATGCCTGTGCGCCTGCCCACTCATTCTGCATAATACCGAGGAAATTTACCATCTGGTTACAAAGTGTTGCAAGATGGCTTGCAGGAGAAGAAGTAATCTTTCCGGGAACACCGCCAAGTCCCTCTTCAATAAGCTGACGGAGTGACCAGCCTGCGCAGTAGCCTGTAAGCATTGAAAGGTCGTGAATGTGAATATCCGCATTCTTGTGTGCTGCTGCAATTTCCTCGTCATACACTTCAGAAAGCCAGTAGTTAGCCGTAATTGCACCTGAGTTTGAAAGAATAAGACCGCCTACAGAGTAGGTAACTGTGGAGTTTTCCTTAACTCTCCAGTCTGAAACCTTAACATAGTTATCAACAATCTCCTTGTAGTCGAGAATTGTGGACTTCATATTACGGATCTTTTCTCTGTTCTTTCTGTAAAGGATGTATGCCTTTGCGATGTCAGCATAACCTGCCTGAACAAGAACCGATTCAACCGAGTCCTGAATATCTTCAACGGAAATATAACCGTCCTTGATCTTTGATTCAAAATCAGCTGTTACCTTGAGTGCAAGGAAATCAATAACATTGGGATGAGTTTCTCTGTTCTGTGCTTCAAAAGCCTTCTGAATGGCAGAGGCGATTTTTGTAATGTTGAATTCTGCCTTCTCGCCGTCTCTTTTAATTACCTGGTAAGCCATTATTTTTCCTCCTTCAATTTTTATCGATATGTTAAAACCGTTCTCCCGAGAATGAAGTCAGGTTTCGTGTGCCTGCTAATAATAGCACAACAGGGACACAGAAATCAATATCTTGTGTTAATATTTTTTCAAATTCGGAACAATGCACAATATCTTGTTGCCTTTTTGTTGTATTTGTTTGACAAAAAGCCGAAATAATTGCCATTGACACAACATATTGTGGCAATGGCAGGTTTTCAACACAATATATATTTACTGTGAAACACCTCTTGTTTCACATAAAAAAACATAATCCGAGGCTTTTTCAGCCATTTTTATAAGCACCTCTTCGGGGTGAGCCGAAAAGCCTTCACACAATATATCCCCCGAATCCCTGAACTGCTGAAGATAGTATTTCTCCTTTTTTCCCAGAATCTCAGCAACAGCAATTATATCCTCTTCTTCGTGCAGCTCCCTTACAACCGTAGTCCTGAATTCATGGGGAATACCGCTGTTTTTTATAAGCTCAATACTTCTTTCAATCTCTGAAAAGGGTATTTCACTTCCGGACGTAAGAGCATATTTTCCTGGTGAATTTTTCACATCCATAGCAATAAAGTCAACAAGACCTTCATTTATAAGAGAGGACAGCACTTCACTCTTACTGCCGTTTGTATCAAGCTTCACTTTATATCCTGCATCTTTTATTTTTCTTATAAAATCTCCTATATCCTTCTGCAAAAGAGGCTCGCCGCCTGTTATTGCAACACCGTCAAGAAGCCCTTGCCGCTTTTTAAGATATGAAAGAATTTCATCCTCTGAATAAGACTCCTCTGCCGTACCCGTGACAAGAGGTGTATTGTGACAGAAGGGACAGCGCATATTACAGCCCGATGTAAAAAGCGTACAGGCAGTATGTCCCGGAAAATCAAGTAATGTCAGCTTCTGAAAACCGCTTATTTTCATAATTTATCACCGTGGGATATTTTATCTTATAACATCGCACAAGTCAATTGAAATTGACAAGGAATTTTTTGTTAAAACTATATTTACTTTTCCGTAAAAATATATTACATTATATGTTGTAACATAAATTCGAAAATGAATTAAGGAGATGTCAGAAAATGAGAAAGCTTTTTTCTGTAATTCTTGCACTTGCTTTGCTTGTGCTCACAGGAATTCCCGCATTTGCAGCATCCATTGAAGAAGACATTGATGTTCTTGTTGAGGAATTCATCTACGGTGTAGGTCCCGAAACAGACGGTCTTGCAATTGACTACCGCTATTTCTCCCCTGCAAAAGAGGGAGATGCAACAAAATATCCTCTCGTTGTATGGATTCACGGTATGGGTAACGGCTTCAACGAAGGCGGCCAGCTCACAGCATCAAATGTCGCTTACTGGGTAAGTGATGAAATGCAGGCACGCTTTACAAACGGCGGCGCATTTATTCTTGCTCCCCGTTCCGACGAGCTTAAGGGCTCCTGCTGGAATGAAGGTACAATCGTACCTCTCAAGGCTGCAATTGACGATTTTATCGCAAAGAACAAGGATAACATTGATCTTACAAGAATCTATGTAGGCGGTTATTCAATGGGCGGTAAGATGACTCTCAAGATGGCAATTGCCTATCCCGAGATGTTCGCAGCAGCATTCCCCATCTGTCCCGCTTGGTCTCCCTCCGAAAATGCACTTTCCTACATTGCAGATATGCCCGTATGGATGACATCAGGCAAGCCCGATCCCCTTGTAAACTACTACTTCGGTGTTTCAAAAACCTACGAAAAGCTCTGCGAAGTAACAAATGTCCCCGAGGATGTAAGATTTTCAACTCTCAGCAAGGTATGCTTTGAGGACGGAAAAAAATGCACCAGTGCACACCACTCCTGGTATGCTGTAAACCACGATATGTTCTCAAGTGAAAACGGCGATTATCCCCACATGACAACAGTCAATGCACTGGGAGAAGAGGTTACACTTACATATTCCGACGGTATGATTTCCTGGCTTTGCTCTCACACCTCCGACTACAATGGAGAAGCTTCTGAGGGTAAGGGTAACCTTGAAAATATCAAGGAAATGGATTCGATGACAGGCATCAAAGATATTATTGATTTCTTCAAAACTCTCTTTGCTGCAATCAAGGGACTTTTCACATTCTGATAAAAAAAAGAATTATATAAAAAAGGTATAGGACTGTATCAGAACAGTCTTATACCTTTTCTCTTTGTAATTAATTTATCAGGGCATATAGGGATCTGTCGATGCCTCATAATCCTCAGGCATAATGAACTTTCTCATAAATCCGATTGTGAAATCAACACCCCACTGTCCCTTTGCACCCTTCCATTTGCCCGAATGAGGCTCAATGGAAAGCACTCCGTTATAGTCATTAACATAAAGCATTGTCATAATTGCGCCCCAGTTAAGACCGTCAAGACCTGCAGGCGGATCATCAAAGCCATCACCCGCAATATGAAGAACTCCCTTTACATGGAAATGATAAACACGGCTGCCCCAGTCACGAAGCTCCCTGAGATAATCACCGCCGCGGTTAAAGCAATGAGAGGGATCATATTTTATTCCGAGCTCGGGAAGCGCTCCGTGGATAACAGACCAAGCCTTTTCTTCAAAAACGAAGTTTGCCCAATCACAGTTATAGGTTGCAATTTTAACACCCTTGTCTCTTGCATAGTCAATGAGCGTTCTGAAATACTCAATTGCAAGAAGGCAGTTTTCATAGTAGGTCTTGCCCTCAACCTCATTACAGCCCACATTGTATACGGGACAGCCGACAATTGATGCAAGATCAATAAGGTTTTTATCGTGCTGAAGAGCTTCGGGGATAACATTGCCGTTTTCATCAAGTCTGTCCATACCCCATCTGCCGATGGAGCCTACAAGCACACCGTATTTTTCGGAATAGCCCTTTATTTCCTCGGCTCTTTTCAGAACCTCCATAGAATCGTTATAGTAATTGATGCAGAATTCAACAGCATCAAGGCCTTTTGCCTTTACAGCCTTGAAATGACCTTCTTCCCATCCGTTTATAATACCTAATTTCATTAAAATCACCTCGGAAACAGTATAACAGAATAAAAAGCATACTGTCAACAAACTGTCTGAAATTTCTTTTTATAAACAAAAATTTGTTGAACATAAAGCCCTGTTATGCTATACTAAAAAAAACTGATTTTTCAGGAGGATTTTTTTATGGCTAAATGGAAGGTAGGACTTATCGGCAACGGCGGCATCTGTAAGGGTGCTCACTTAAGCACATATCTTAACGACGAAAGACTTGAGGTTGCTGCAGTCTGCGATATCATAGAAGAAAGAGCACAGTTCCTTAAGGACACCTATTTCCCCGATGCAAAGGTATACACCGACTTCAACGAGCTTCTCAAGGATGAAACAATTGACTCTGTTGATATCTGTACACCAAACTACCTGCACTCAATAATCGCTGTAGCAGCATTCGAAGCAGGCAAGCACGTTTTCTGTGAAAAGCCCGATGCAGTTGACGTTTCAGAGGTATTAAGAATGAACGAAGCCGCAAAAAAGGCAGGAAAAACCCTTATGGTTATGAGAAACAACCGCTTTGTTGATGCTTCCGTTTTCGCAAAAAAATACATTGAAAAAGGTAAGATGGGTGACATCTACTGCGGACGTGCCGGCTGGCAGAGAAGACGCGGTATTCCCGGCAAGGGCGGTTGGTTCACAACAAAGGCACAGTCCGGCGGCGGTCCCCTTATTGACCTTGGTGTTCATATGATAGACCTTGCAATCTGGCTTATGGGAAATCCCACTCCCGTTGCGGTTTCGGGAAATACCTATATGAAGTTTGCCGACAATGATTCATCAGACTCCGTAAACTCCGATTTCGGTGACAAGAATGCAGAGGGAACATTTGATGTTGAAGACCTTGCTATGGGTATGATCCGTTTTGATAACGGTGCAATTCTTCAGATCGAATTCAGCTGGGCATCAAACATCAAGGAAGAATGCCGTTTTGTTGAGCTTCGCGGAACAAAGTCGGGTATGAGCTGGAGAAACGGTGTCCTTGAGCTGTTTACTGAGGAAGACGGAGAACAGATTAATATTACAGCCCCCAACTGCAAGGAGAACAACGGACACTCCAATAACTTAAAGCACTTCTACGATGTTGTGATTGACGGTAAAGAACCCATTTTCGTGGGCCAGCAGGGTATTGATATGATTAAGATTCTCTGCGCAATCTACGAATCCGCTAAAACAGGCAAGGAAGTTATTCTCTGATTTTATAACAAAAAATTAATGCATCCGGTTTTGCTCCGGATGCATTTTTCTTTCTTACTTATAATGTCTTAATGATGAGTCGACGAATAAAGCGCCCAGCTGAAGAGTGTGGATATATGTTCCGTCCTCCATCGGAAGGATTGTAAGCCCCTCACCTTCACCGCCGAAGTTATCAATAAGCTTGTACTCATACATAATTCTGTCAAAAAGCTTTTCCACATCGCCTGTTTCAAGGTCAATTGTAAACACAGCTCTTGTCATATCGTTTGTGCCGGCATATAGCTTTCCTTCTGCAATTTCACCGCCCTGAATCTTCTGTACCTCTCCGGAAAGAGTAATTGTTTCAAGATAAGTAAAATCAGAAAGGCGGAACTTATATATTTCGGTATAGTTTCTTGAATCGCCCGTATATGCGATACCGTTTTCACCATCAACTGCAACCCACGGCACACCTCTTGTCTGAAGATCTGTGGGAAGCTCAAAGCATACCCCTGTATACTGGAGAGTTTCGGCATCGTAAAGCGCAATAATGGGGTGCTTCCACTCCTTGCTGTCTTCAAGGGCAGCATAAATTATACCGTCATAATAGCTTATACCGCCAATGTGCTGTGAATTGTATTTTTCCTTCAGTTCATCGGTAATAGCCTTCTCATTAAGCACAATTATTTCATCACAGTTTATATTTACCTTTTCAAGTGCGTGCTTTCCGCTGAAATAGAAATATTCCCCGTCAGTTGTAACGTCCTGTGAACGGGTAAGAGTTTCAAGTCCCACAACGGCATTCTCGCTTTCATAAGGGTAAACATCCCCCGTAAATATACCGTTAAGTCCCCCCGTAAGCATAAGAAGCATCGAGAAAAATACGGCAAAAATCTTGTTAAAAATATTGGCAACTGCAGTCATATTAGTTCTCCTCCTTTTTTTATTGTCATTTTATCACAAAAATAAGGACTTTTAAAGAACATTTATTTATTTGACAATGTTTTTTTTATGAATATAATATATTATATAAATTCTTAAGAGGTTTTGTTAAATGAATAAAAAGTTTTTTGTAATAATTTCCCTTGTTCTTACAGCAATAATGCTTTTTTCTTCCTGTCAGGTTATTGTAATCGATGAAACTACCGCTGAGGCTGTTGAAAGCACCGCTGAAGCACCCGTAAACAATGAAGAAAAAACAACAACCGCAGAAGCAAAGGAAGAGGATACAACCAAGGCTTCCGAGACAACTCCCACAGAAGCCCCCGAAAACACCTCTGTAAACACTCCCGATAACACAACCGAAGCTGCCACCGACAGTGTAACGGAAGCTGCTCCCACGGAAACTCAGACTCAGGAAAATACAGCTCCTGCTGCCCCTGTAACAGGCTATACGTTAAAGGGCTTTCCGATAACAGAAAAAGACGGCATCACATATGTTGACGGTGTCCTCATAGCAAATAAAACCTATTCTCTTCCCGAAAACTACAATCCCGGCGACCTTCTTGATGAATGTGCTGATGCATTCGCTGAGATGAAATCCGCCGCTGCAGCAGAAGGTCTCAATATCTGGAATGCATCGGGCTTCCGCTCCTATGAGCTTCAGCGCAGCCTTTATAACAGATACTCTGACCGTGACGGTAAGGACGCAGCAGACAGATACTCTGCACGCCCCGGACATTCAGAGCATCAGACAGGTCTTGCTATTGACCTCAATGAAATAACAAATGCCTTCAAGGACACTGCAGAAGGCAAATGGGTAGCAGAAAACTGTCACAGATACGGCTTTATCCTCCGCTATCCTGAAGGAAAGGAAGCTCAGACAGGCTATATGTATGAGCCCTGGCATATACGATATGTAGGCATTGACACTGCAACAAGCATTTATGAAAGCGGTCTTTGTCTTGAAGAATATTACGGAATAACATCATCCTATGATCCGGTTGTTGTAGGATAAAACAATACAAAAAACGGGAATGTGCAGATTTTCTGCATACGCCCGTTTTGATTTTGAGGAACTATACCTATGAAAACCCGTATAAAAGATTTTACTGAAGGAAGAATATCAACACAGCTGCTTGTCTTCTCCGCGCCCCTGTTTCTTTCCAACCTTATGCAGGTGGTTTACAATATGGCAGATATGTTTATTGTGGGCCAGGTGCACGGAAAAGCAGGTATTTCTGCAGTTTCCGTCGGCGGTGACCTCTGTAATCTGCTGACCTTTGTTGCTATAGGCTTTTCCAACGCAGGACAGGTGCTGGTTGCGAAATACATCGGTGCAGGCCAAAAGCAGAAGCTTGGCAAATTCACCGGAACTATGTGCTTCTTCCTTATATCAAGTGCGGCAATAATCAGCGTCGTAAGTATAATTTTTCAGGATGCTCTCCTGAGATTTATGAAAACCCCCGACATAGCATATAAGGATGCTGCGGAATACTCTCTTATTTGTATGATCGGACTTGTTTTCATATACGGTTATAATATGGTAAGTGCCATACTGAGAGGTATGGGAGATTCAAAGCATCCCTTCATTTTTGTCAGCCTTGCCGCAATTATGAACATTATTCTTGATGTTGTTTTTGTAGTCTTTATAGGAATGGGGGCAAAGGGTGCAGCCCTTGCAACCGTAATAAGCCAGGGAACAAGCTTTCTTTTGTGTGCGGCCTTCCTTTTCAGGAAAAGAAAGGAATTCGAGCTCACAGCCCGTCCCCGTGATTTTATAATTCCCGACAAAGCAATGCTTTTATCCCTTGTAAAGCTTGGAATTCCTATGGCGATAAAGATGGCTTCGGTTCAGATTTCAAAGCTTTTTGTAAATTCACATATAAACGCCTACGGTGTTGAGGTCTCTGCTTTCTCCGGTATCGCAAACAAAATTTCCTCAATAAGCAATCTCATTTCAGCCGCAATGAACACTGCAGGCTCAACTATGGTGGGACAGAACATTGCTGCAGGAAAAGAGGAAAGAGTTAAGAAAATTCTTAAAACACTTGCGGTGATAACACTCAGCGTATCCACATTCATAAGCATTATATTCTTCTTTTTTCAGGATAGAATCATAGGCTTCTTTGCTGACGGCGATATGTCGGTAGTTGCAATAGGTGAGCATTTCTTCTTTATAGCCGCACTTCTTTTCTATGCCAGCGCCATGCGTGCAATTATGAATGCCCTTCTTAACGGCAGCGGAAACACAAAGGTTAATTTTGCCACCGCAATTTTTGACGGTATCATCATGCGATTCGGTCTTGCAATTCTTTTCGGCATGCTGCTTAAAATGGAATATTACGGCTTCTGGCTCGGAGATGCTCTTGCAGGATTTACTCCTTTTGTAATAGGTATAGTTTTCTATGTAAGCGGCAGCTGGAAAAAGAATATACCGGCACAGACAGATTCTCATAGACAAAATGTAAAACACAAATCGTAAAAATTAAGCATTTTGCTGAATTTTATACATATACTTGATTTTAAGCGGTCAATTTCGTATAATTTCAAATTATTAAACTCATTCGGAGGGAAAGATATGTCCGAAATTATAGAATTTTTCAACGGATATTCAACAATTGTACTTGTCATAAGAATTATTCTTGCAGGTGTCTGCGGCGGAATAATCGGCGTAGAAAGAACACTGAGACAAAAGGATGCAGGCTTCAGAACACACATTGTTGTTGCTATGGGAGCCGCGCTTATGATTATAATTTCAAAGTACGGCTTTTTTGACCTTGTAGGTCTTGATGATACTTTGAGAATAGATGCATCACGAGTTGCTTCAAACATAATAACAGGAATTTCCTTCCTTGGTGCCGGTATGATTTTTGTAAAAGGCACTTCAATAAAGGGACTTACAACAGCGGCAGGTATATGGGTAACTGCAGCCGTAGGTATGGCAATGGGCGCAGGTCTTTATGCGGTTTCCTTCATTGCTGTCATTCTGTTGCTGCTTGTCCAGATTGTTTTCCACAAATTCCTCATAGGCTTCGACAAGGTGCTTGCAAACGACAATCTTGTTCCTTGCTTCATTCAGCTTGACAACACTCCCGAAGCTGTAAAAGAATTGAAATCATTCCTCAGAGCAAATGAGGTTCAGATTTTTGACTCGGTATCGGAGGTAGCTGCCGACAACAAGATCCTTACTCTTCATCTTAATGTTCAATTTGAAAAGAATGTTGATATTGATGATGTATTTGAAAGATATCTCAAAAATGATAGTGTTCATCAGGCATTTGCAATGTAAAAGCTTTTACAGCTTATCGGAGCATTCCTGCTTTTCATATCTATTCCGATATCTCGTATATAATAACGCCCGGGAGCTTATGCCCGGGCTTTTTTCTGCGCCGAAAAGCATAAAAAACTTATGTGAATCTTCTGTTAATTTTCAGATATTGCTATTGAAAAAAGCATCAGAATGTTGTATTATATAATTGTTAAAAAATTAACATTTTATGTAAATTAACGGTTACCCGTAATATAAAAAAGGAGAATTATTATGCAGAGATTTACATTACCCAGAGACATTTACCACGGCAAGGGTGCTCTTGAGGTACTCAAGACCCTTCAGGGTAAAAAAGCTATCGTTTGCGTAGGCGGCGGCTCAATGAAGAAGTTCGGTTTCCTTGACAGAGCTATAGCTTACCTTGAAGAGGCAGGTATGGAGGTTAAGCTTTTTGAAGGCATTGAACCCGACCCCTCAGTTACAACCGTTATGAAGGGCGCAGAGGTTATGGCTGAATTCCAGCCTGACTGGATTGTCGCAATCGGCGGCGGCTCACCCATCGACGCAGCAAAGGCTATGTGGATAAAATACGAATATCCCGAAATCACATTCCCTGAGATGTGCAAGGTTTTCGGAATCCCCGAGCTTCGTCAGAAGGCTCACTTCTGTGCAGTTTCCTCCACATCAGGCACTGCTACCGAGGTTACAGCTTTCTCTGTTATCACAGACTATGAAAAGGGTATCAAGTATCCCCTTGCTGACTTCCAGATTACTCCCGATGTTGCAATTGTTGATCCTGAGCTTGCAGAAACAATGCCCAAAAAGCTTGTTGCTCACACAGGTATGGGTGCTCTCACACATGCAGTCGAGGCTTATGTTTCCACTGCTAACAGCGACTTCACAGATCCTCTTGCACTCCACGCAATCAAGCTTATCAAGGAAAACCTTGTTGCTTCCTATAACGGCGATATGAACGCTCGTGCCGTTATGCACAATGCACAGTGCCTTGCAGGTGAGGCTTTCTCAAATGCACTTCTCGGCATCGTTCATTCAATGGCTCACAAGACAGGTGCTGCATTTGACGATTACGGTGCACACATCATCCATGGAGCTGCAAATGCTATGTACCTTCCTAAGGTTATTGCTTATAACGCAAAGAATGAGGTTGCACAGGCACGCTATGCTGAAATCGCAGATCACATCAAGCTTGGCGGTAATACAAATGCAGAAAAGACAGCTGCACTTATCGCATTTGTAAGAGAGCTTAACGATGCTCTCAACATTCCTCAGTGCATCAGAAACTATGGCGCAGACAGCTACTTTGCAGAGCAGGGCTTCGTTCCCGAGGAAGTTTTCCTTGAAAGACTTCCCGAAATCGCAAAGAATGCTGTAGGCGATGCCTGCACAGGCTCCAATCCCAGAAGCATAGATCCTGCTCAGATGGAAGCTCTTCTTAAGTGCTGCTACTATGATACAGAAGTAAATTTCTGATAACTTTATAATATACAGGTATCTGCAGCTTACCGCAGATACCTGTTTTAATAATTACAGAAATACTTACAAAAAGACATTAATACAACTTCAGGTTTTTATATCTTTTCATCAAATTGAACTTTTTTATGAAAAAGACTTGATTTTTTCACAGATATAGTATATACTAATCAAGCAAAGAAGATATCGCGGGATAGAGCAGTTGGTAGCTCGTCGGGCTCATAACCCGGAGGTCGTTGGTTCAAGTCCTTCTCCCGCAACCAGATAAAAGAAAAGGTATTCCGTACGGAGTTCCTTTTCTTTTTTTTTGCATTTATGTGGTAATGACTTGAGCCCAACTTCCCTCCGAGGGGATGAGCCCGAGTGGGCTCATGACACGGAGTTTCCCCCTTCCCTGCGCCCGGTGGGCGATGAAAGGGACGGGGGAAAAAGCAAAAACAAGGAATATCGGTAACGGCAGTTGCCGATACGACTATGTTTTGCGGGTGCAAGCAAACGAAGTTTGCGCGAATTGGTTCAAGTCCTTATCACATTATCAGATAATTTTTTTCAACTGACAGGGTTTTTCTTTTTTCTGTTGACAGCAAATTTTTATAAGACTATAATTTCATAAAAAGGGGAGATTTTATTCTATGAAAAATGTAGAATATACCGTCATTGAAATTCCTATGGGTTCAAAAAACAAATATGAGCTTGATAAAAATACAGGGCGCATTGTGCTTGACCGTGTCCTTTATGCATCAATGATGTATCCTGCGGAATACGGTATCCTCGAAAATACCTTAGCTCCTGACGGCGATGCGCTTGATGTGCTTGTTATCTGCTCGGATCCCACATTTCCCGGATGCGTTGTCCCTGCGAGAATACTCGGATATCTGACAATGATTGACGGAGGAATGGTCGACTATAAAATAATAACAGTCCTTGACTGCGATCCCAGATATGACAACATAAATGAGCTGGAGGATCTCTCCCCCTTCGTTTTAAAGGAAATCGCAAACTTCTTTGCAAATTATAAGGTACTTCAGGGAATTTCCGTTGAAGTTGGTGACTATAAGGGCAGAGAAGAAGCGCTGAAAATAATCGAAGAATGCCGACAGGCTTACAAAGCCTCTTTAATTGAGGAATAAAAAGGCAAAAAATAACATAAAACAAGATAGTCAGAACCTCAGGCTAAGCCGGAGGTTCTGACTTTGTTTATTAATGACTGTTTTTTAATCTCCGATAAGACCGTAGTAACGAGCCATCCAATAAGGAAGAAGGTAGATATACGGCTGCTGAGCTCTCATACCATTTGCATCTGTGCCGGGAAGAGTTGCTGTACGATTAACGGTTTTGGAATTGATTTCTATAAATTCCTCTGCCCCCGAATCACATACAAACTGATTACCGTCATAGTGAACAAGTACACGGGCATCGTACTCAACGGGATACTTAAGCTGAGGAGGACATCCCATTTCTTCAGGTGAATAATCCCATACTATATCCTTTCTGTGGCTGTTATAAACAGGCCAGCGGATAAGGTCAAGATTCATCTCGGAAAGACTCTTTGCTGCATTTTCAATGTCACAGTAATTATCTGTGAGTGCACCGTAGATTACATTGAACATAGGTGAGCGCTCAACTCTTTCATAATCAAAATGATGAGTCAGTCCCATTTTGAAAATTTCCTTGTGTGCATTATCATCTGTGTAAACGATAAGAGGATAAATATTTGTAAAATCAAGCTGATCGTCAATATGTGCAAGATGGTTATCCTCTACCTTGTACTGCATACAGTTCATAGCATAGTGGTGCTTGCTTATGAGCATATCATAGACCTTATTGTACTTTTCATCGCCTGTTACATGGAAAGCCGTCTTGAGGAATGAGAGAATTTCAAGAGAGTTAGTGCCTCTTTCATAGTACCAACGGTCATCATTATTTATAAGATCAGGCTCCCAGTTTGCCCAGGTGGTAGGTACACCGTCCACATCGCAAAGGTGGAAGTTATTGTCAATTATGTGGTCCGTAATATTCTTTACAACCTCGGCAATCTTCTTCTTTTCATTTTCATCTGCAACAAGGTCAAAATAAATACCGTATGCAAAGTAGTGTCCCGTCATTTCATCAGAGGAGGTCTCTCCCAGCCACTCCATATCGGGATTACCCTCAACATAGTGCCATTCCTCGCGGTTACCCGTGCCGAAATTCTCCTCGTGAGAATATCTTGTAGCTCTTGCGGTAAAGCCCTTCTTACCGGTTATCTCAGTAAGCTTTATCATCGCTTCGATAGCACGCTTCGCATTTTCCTTTGCCTTTTCATCACCTGTTACCTTGTAACGGAAACACTGAGAAGCACAGTAAAGTCCTGTAAAAAGACCGTCATTATCGGAATTGGGCAGCCAACCTGAATCAAGATCACCGTATTTACGAAGCTCACGGCAAACCTGATAGCCCTCATTGCGGGTGAAATATTTCACTGCCATCTCATCATAATGATTTGCCTTTTCTTCAAGTGTCATAAGACTTTCTGTTATAACACTGATACCGTCGGGGGTTACTGCCGCAATTGTACCATTTTCCGATACGGCAATTCTGGTAACCTTGGGGTGCTTAAGCCAGGAACCGTAGGAGAAATACTTGATCTTACCCTCAATAAGAGTAATTATGCCCGTATTTGTGGCAAAATACTTCTTTCCGTCAGCAGTAAAGCACATATCATTAAACGAGCCTGCAGGTACAGAATAAAAATCATTTCCGTTATACCAGTAGTTTCTTCCGTCATAGATATTAAGTCCCTCATCGGAGCCTACCCAAAGATGTCCCATACCGTCAAGAGCAAGACAGTTTACCTTCTTTGCAAGAACCCCTGACATATCGGGGGTAATTTCCGCAAAATGACGGCGCTTACCCTTCATTGAAAGGAGACCTTCAATAACACCGCCTACGTATACGGTTTCACAATATTTTGAAGAATTATCCTTTGCACACAGGCACACTGCATCCTCAGGTACACCTACGACTTTTGTAAAGCCCTCGTCACCAAAGAGATAAAGAGTCTTTTCCGTCATAAGCCAGAGTGACTTATCCATTGCTACGGACACGTCCTTGACAGCGCAGTCAAACTCGGCAATTTTCTTTATTTTTCCGCCCTTGAGCTCACCGAGGCTCTTGCCGGCAGTAACAAAAACTCTGCCGTCCCTGCCGAAAAGCTTTTCTGCCTTGGAACCGAGCTTTTTTACCTTGCCCTCATTATATTCATAAAGACTGCCCTCTGCAGTGAAATAAAGCACTTCACCGAGGAAAGCAACAGAATTTACAGCCTCTGCATTGATGCCGTTTTCAGCAGTAATGAATTTCTTGTCATACTGTCTGAACTGACCGAAATTAAGAGTATACTTTTTCATTTATATTCTCCCGTAATTTATTTTGTTTCATTCTATCATACTTTTACCTTTTTGTCGAGGTATCTTTCATTTTTGCAAAAAAAACATCCGCATTTTTCAATGCAGATGCTTTTTCGGATGACGATTTATTTACTGAAATTTATGCTGAGTCCGTCTAAATTAAGACCGTTGTTTGTGGGGTACCACTTCTCCCCTAAGGTAAGCTCAGCTTCGGGAGAGTCTACATTAATTTCAAGAAGTGCGGTACAGTTATAAAATGCATATTCGCCGATTTCCGTAACGGCTGCGGGAATATCTACAGTGGTAAGTCCGGTGTATGCGAATGCATCCTTTCCGATTGCTTCAAGTGCCTCGGGAAGAATGACCTCCGTTATACTGCAGCGGAAAAATGCTTTTTCCTCAATGCATTTAAGTGTTGAAGGAAGTGTAATCTTTCTCAAATCCGAGCATTTATAAAAAGCCTTTGTCCTCACAGCTTCCACGCCCTCGGGAATCACATAAGATATACCCTTTACCGCATTACCGTCAGAATCCTTCATATCCTTTACGTCTCTTGCCATAGGATAGAACAGAAGTGTCTTCATATCCTTCGTATAAAGAACGCCGTCAACATCGCAAAAATATTCATTATTATCATCAACTTCGATAGCAGTAACCTTTTTGTTGTTTTCCATCGCCCAGAGGCCGATTTCACTGATATTTCTGCCGATGGTAATTCTGGTCACATTTTCAAGATTAACTGCTGCAAAATCCGCAATTCCCGTAACCTTCTTCCCCTCATATTCATCAGGAATTACAATTTCGGGTAAGGTTGCGTTATCAGGCACTCCTGTAACGATTAAGCAGTCCCCGTCTGCCTTATACTTAATTTTAAGATTTCCTCCGCCGATATCTGAAATATCACAAGAGCAAAAACAGGTACAAAGAAGAACAAAAACAACTGTAAGAGTTATTAACTTTTTCATACTGCTGCCTCCTCACTTTCTTCTTTCCCGGTTTTCTGAAGACGCTCCTGAAGCTCTTTTACGCACATATCATGCTTTTCTTTTGTAAGGTCATAGAAGAAGTAAGGCAGAGCAAACAGAATTGTCGAAATAATTGCGCCCCAGATATAGATATAAAATACATTATTGAGAATGGTCGAATCATAATAAACATCCCAGTCAGATGTAAATCCACAAAGCTCAAGCACCCAGGGGAGAAGATAGCCCAACCCCATATTGAGAGGATTCAGGAACCAGCTGAACACACCTGACACCGAGTCGGAGCGCTCACCGTATTTCCAATGATGATAATTCTGAATATCCGCACCGAGTCCCAGGGCAACACCTGTTTCAACAGGCTGAATTGTATTACGCAGGAACAACAGAATAAGGTAAATTATCAGATTTTCGGATCTTACTGCAAAAAGCGCACCGAAAAGAATGACAAGAGCAACTGCCTTTGATATAAGAAGAATGTCTCTCTTCTGGAATTTTGCCGTAAGTATGGGACAGAGGATATTACCTGCAGTCATACCGATAACAACCAGGTTTTTAGCAACACCCATAAAGGACTCTGTTCTGAGAAGATAAATAAACCATAAATCAAGTATTGATGCCATAAGCCACTGCCACTGACCTACAATATTTGAAATGTTCACAATCCAGAGATATTTGTTCTTAAGTGCATATTTTGCACCCTCAAAGAACTTAACCTTTTTTCTTGTTTCAATATTCTCTTCAATAACTCTTTCCTTACAGAAAAGAGCAGCAAGAGAAATCACAGCACCGATACCTGCAAAAATCGGAATAAATACCTTGTATGTTGTAATGTTGAGATATCCGCCCGTTGTTGCAATAAGAAACGGGAAAAACATATTGATAATTGAAGGAAAAAGTCCTGTAATAATGGGAACAATTGAATGAAGCTTCTGCCTCTCCTGTGAGTTTGGAGTCATAAATGTAACCATACTGTTCACACCTATGAAGTTATTGTAGAAATAATTCATAAATGTAAATGCTGCATGTAAGATTATGAGCTTAAGAGAGTATGACAGATTTTCTATAGGCAGGAACGGAATTATCGAAACAATTACAGCAGAGGGGACCGCACAGATAACAATAAAGGGCTTAACTCTGCCGTGCTTTGCACAGAATTTCCACCTTATAAACCAGGTGATGTAGTTTGTAACACCGCTTATAAGAAGAATATTACCCACAATCTGCGGAAGCCCGGACATAATTATATCAAAGGTATGCATTGGAATAAAGTAGCAGGCAATGCCGAGAAGAATTTCACCTATATATGAAATATGAGCGAATCTTGCCATACCCTTTGAAAGGCGTCCGTGGTTTTCATAAATGAGCATTCCTATGGGATTCATAAACATCAATACATATCCGATAATTGTGGATACAAGGTTTATGAGATAGAAATCCATATTTGCAAGTCCCATAATGGAGCCGCAGAAATACGATGCGGAAAATGTCATAAGACCGCCTGCGGTAGCGTAAATATATGTACCTGCCTGTGAAATGGTATAAGCTGCCATTTCCTTCAGTGACAGGTATTCACCCTCGGCAGGCTTGTTCCAATGCTCTTTGATATAAGCAGGTGCCTCTTTTACTTTTCCGATAATTTCAGAAATATTCAACAATATCATCCCCCTTTAATCAATATTATATATTTTTACTTTAGTTAAATAAAGTATTTTTCAAGAATAAATATTTTTTGTGAAACTTTTACATTGCATCGGTATTTTTTTGTAAAAAAACAACAAGATGCTTTCCGTAAAGAAAACATCTTGTTTTTCACTTTTATTCTGTTTACCTTCATTCCCCTTCGGGAGACAAAGCTGCTTAGCCGTAAGTAGCAATCATCTGCTTTCTGTCCGTTTTTCCGTTGAAGGTTTTGATTATTTCGGGAATAGTTGTAATAATCTTAGGCATCTTATAAGGCTCGAGTGTATCGGAAATAAGAGTACGGATTGCTTTTTCATCAAGCTCCATACCTTCCTTGACAACAACAAGAAGCTTTAACGCCGTATTATTTGCAATTGTTGTGGGGATAAGAAGACACTCATCAACAAAGGGAAGCTTCATAACTGTTTCCTCAACCTCAAGAGGAGCAACCTTGAAGCCACCGAGATTTATTGTATCATTGCTTCTGCCCACAAGAATAAGCTCACCGTTGGGAGCAAAATAACAGATATCACTCATAACGAGCATACCGTTCTTTATGGCCTTTGCTGTCTGCTCAGGCTCATTCCAGTAGCCCTTCATAACAGACTTACTGCGTATAGCTGCAAGACCTGTCTTTTCGGGAGAGGAATCCTTTATTTCATTTCCGTCCTCATCAAGAATTATTATTTCACTGAGAGAGTTGGGCTTACCTACACTTCCCGCATACTTGGATCCGCCGGAAATACAGAATTCATCTGTACATACAACGCCTGCTTCAGAGCAGCCGAAACAGTTATACATATAAACATCAGGCATAAGCTGACGCATTTTTTCCTTGTCGGTTTCGGGATATGCTGTGGAGCTTGAGTATATGAAACGGATCTGGCTGTTGAGCTCAGCAAAATTCTTGGATGCAAATGCAAGAAGAATGTGTATTGCAGAGGGAGGAAGATAAAGTGAGGTTACGCCGTAATCATCTATTGTCTTGAAATACTGCTTGAAGTTTCTGAAGCCCTCAAGAAGAACACTTGTGCTGCCTACCGCCATAGCAATATGAACCTTTCTCAGACCTGCTGCGTGGTTCATGGGAGTAGGGATAAGCCATACATTATCAGACTGAATGTTTGTGGTTTCAATACCTGCAAGAGCAATATTTACCTGGTTTTCGAAGGAAACCATAACACCCTTGGATTTACCTGTTGTGCCTGTAGTGAAAAGAATCTCGGCAAGGCTGTCGGGATCGGGATTTTCAGGAACAAATGTGTCCTCCATACCCTTTATCTCTTCCATAATTGTACCGAGCACAAGATTATCGGTTAAATCCTCATGTTCAGCAAGTGTTACAGTTGCACAAGCGGAAAGCTCTTCCTTGATTTCAATAATTCTCTTTGAAGGTGTTCCCTTCTCAAGGGGAACAAAGCAAGCGCCGAGAAGCTGTAAGCCGTACCAGAAATAAACATAATCAAGCACATGATCTGCTTCAACAATAACTCTCTCACCGGGCTTTATTCCCTTATTCTTAAGATATAAAGCCGTTTTTCTGTTCATTTCAGCCAGCATTGCATAGCTGCATTCATTGCCGTTTGCGATACAGGCTATTTTATCAGGTGTTTCTTTTGCAAAATGCTGGATAGCAAGTGCCACCGATGACTGAATCATATTTTTTCCTCCGACTGATAAATGTTAATTTAGAATGCACCGTAAATAAAGCTCTTTGCGTCATATGCAGGACCGTATGTGCCGAATATGAGAATTACTGCAAGAGCAATGAGATATATTGCCCAGCGGAAAACAATGTTCTGCTTTGCAATTGTTTCTCTGATTTTCATTCCGTTTTCCTGTAATACACCTACAACGAGAAGCACAAGCAGGAAAATAAACAGCATAAACATTTCGAGTCTGCCGATACCGAACTCAAAAATCTCACCGGACAAGCCTGTCAGGAAGTACAGATCCACATCCGTAAACATTGCTTTTATCATCTTTCCGGCATCTGTTATAGAGGGAGCCTTAACGATTGTACGGGAGATACAAAGAAGCAGGAAGGTTCTGCCCATCTGGAAAAGACGGAAGCTGAAGCTTTCTGTGTTGATTTTTAATTTTTCTGCAAGCTTCTTGTATACGGGTGCAAGAGCAACGCTGGCAGAAATAAGAATAGCATTATAAAGACCGTTACAGATATACTGCCAGGTAAGTCCGTGCCAGATACCGATGAGGAAGAAAACCACAAGGGGAGCAGCAACGGAAGGAACAATCTTACCTGCATGTCCGCCGAAGCGCTTTCTTGCAATTTTTGCAACTGCAGTTACAGGCTTTGACAGCATAATGGGATAGAATACGAATTCACGCATCCATGCACCCAGTGACATATGCCATCTGCGCCAGAAGTCTGCCATTGAAATTGCAAAGAAGGGTCTTTCAAAGTTAAGGGGCAGATTGATTCCGAGCATCTGTGCAGCACCTCGGGTAATATCGATACCGCCCGAGAAGTCACAGTAAATCTGGAATGAATATGCAAGCACACCGAAGAAAACGTGGCTGCCGCTGTAATCGGTAAATTCAGGATTGAAAATAGCGGCGGAAATCACGGATACACGGTCTGCAATAAGGAGCTTCTTGAAAAAGCCCCATAAAATCAGCTGTGCGCCGAACTTAACATTTTCATAATCGAAATTATGGGGTGTATGAAGCTGCACACCCACATCTCCGTATCTGAAAAGAGGTCCCTGAACAATTGAGGGGAAGAACGATGTGAAAAGAGCAAACTTGCCGAGATTTTTTTCAGCCTTCAGCTTTCCTCTGCCTACGTCAATAAGATAACCTATTGAATTGAAGGTATAGTAAGAAAGTCCGAGAGGAGCAATCATATTAACAAGCGGCAAGGTAACATCCCACTCAAACAATGCAAATGCCTTATTTGCATTGCCGAGGAAGAAGTTAAGATACTTCACATAGGCGAGAACGCCGAGATTTACAAGTACCGTCAGCACCTGAATCTGATGTATCTTTTTTGTTACACTCTTTTTCATCTGCTGCTTTTCTTCTTTAGTTATGTCAGAACCGAGAGATGAAAGCTTTGTCTGGAAATCATCCTTGATTTTCTGCATAACGAGACCTGCAGCATAGGTAAACAGGGTTGTTCCGAGAATATAGAACAAGCTCTTGAAACCTGCGGACAGGTAAAATCCGTAGCTTGCAACTAACAGAACCACCCACTGAAATTTTTTGGGAACAACATAGTATACTGCCGTTACTGCTGCCAGAAACAGAAGGAACGGTAAAGAATTCAGTGCCATAATCTATCTCTTTTCCTTTATTCTTGATAGGTGAATGGTATCAGCCGATAAAATCAGAATTCGTCAGAAAGACGGTCAACAAGTGCCTTGATAGCTGCAACATTGTTGAAGTTTTCGGGTTCCATATCATCAACTGTGATTGTGATGTCGAAAGCATCGCAGAGCTCTGCAACTACAGCAACGATATCGAAGCTGTCAAGAATGCCGTCATCAATTAATTTGTCTGCTGTAGCGAAGTCAACATCGCTTCTGATTGATTTGAGAATTTCAATAATTTTTTCCATGGTTTTTGTCTCCTTTTTTTATACTTACCGCTTATTTCGCGGATGTTTTGATGGGTTTTGCATAGAGCTCAAAGAAGTATGAATCAAATACCTGATTGTACTTCTTATTATAAATTACAACATTAAGACCTCTGACATTCTTGGCATATTCCTTGCCGTTTATCTTGATAGAAGCCAGACTTCCTGCAGTGAATCCTGCACTCGTAACCTCAAACTTACCTTCCTTGTACACAAGAGGAGTTTTGTTGTTCTGAATTTCTTCAAAGGTTATCTCACCGCCGTCTATAATTGCAACATATGAGTCTCTGCCCTTGATGCCCGAGAGCTTCTGAAGTCCGTATTTTTTGAACATTTCCCTGTCGGCATCGGTAAGCTGCTTTGAAGCATCATCCTTTACAGCCAATATGATAACATTGTTTTTATCCGCGAGATACTTGTCAAGATAACTGAAAACATCATTATCTGCATCTATTTTTTCTGCGGAAACTCCGCTGTTCTTTGCCTTGAACATTTCACTGTAAATAAGAGCCTGCATGAAATGCTTGTTATCTGAATTTTCCTTAATGGCCTTTTCATCATCAAACAGCTTATAGAAGTCAGCATCATAATACTTACGGGTTGCAGTTGATGAGGTATTGAAGTTCATATCTGCAATAAACTCTTCATACTCATTGCTGTAAACAACAATATTCATACCCTTCTTATTCTGTGAACGTTCCTTACCATTGATGGTACAGGAAGAAACATATTCTCCGTCACGGAATCCCGAAACAAGAGTTATTCTTGCACCGTCCTTGAGTCTGATAAAATGAGAAAGGAAATTGTCCTTCTGGGCATCCTCTTCACTCTCGGGCCTTGAAAGGAACTGCTCCCATAAAACCTTTCCGTTTTCAACAGCACCGATATATGCATCGCCTGTCTCAATAATAGCAAGCTTTTCAAGACCTACCGAACGGAAAAATTCTCGCTGTTCATCGGTAAGAGCAGATGCAGCATCCTCTTTTACTGTCAGCAATATGGAGTTATTATCCTTCATTGCCGTAGTAATGTATTCAGTAATATCTCCTGACTGATACAGTTCAAATTCTCTGTAGTACATCTTGTCATATCTGTCTGCCTGCTTTTCCATATAAGCATAGCGCTTGTCATTTCTGACATCTTTTGCACCGCATTCATCAACAAGATATTTACCCAGCCAGCTTGAAATCTTTGTAGCACCGAAATAGTTTCCGTGGCCTCCGTCACGGTTGTCAAAAGCATGATTATAGCCAATTTCAGACATATATGGCTCAAAATTGAAATCTATGAATTCAAGACCGTATTCCTCAGCAACCTCAGCAATAGCATTATGGAACTTTGAGTTCCAGTTGTTTGTAGGGAACTTGGTAAGAACAAGATTAAGACCTTTCTCTTCACAGAACTTTACAATCCTGTCAAAATAAGCGAGAGAATCCTCCACCAGCTCTATCGGCTTCGCATCCTCATAAATAATTGAGTATCTGACGGCAATATCATCCAGTGAGCTTACCTTATATCTGTAGGCATCAAGGAAAAATGTATAGCCTCTTGTACCGTTTACAGGATCCTTCCCGAAATATTCAAAGTCCTTCTTCACAAGCTCAGGCCATCTGTTGTGAAACTCTGAGAAAGGATAGATGAAATTGAACATCTTTGAAAAATCGCCGTCACAATAGTCATATACAGCTCTGATTTTTAAGATAGAAAGCGGCATATAGTCAAGAGCCTTATGAAAAACCTGATCACGTCCCTCATCACGAAGCTCAGACACATCAAAAAATACATTTTTGAGTGTTTTTTCGTGACGGTTATATGCATCCTCAAGAAGGTAGTAGGATGCGATTACGGGCTGCTCGGGATTTGCCAGGCTGTATGCACATAAGCCGTATTCTTTGTACATCTCTGTGGAGCTGACATAGGATGAAGGAACACTTGCTCCAAGGAAAACAGTTTCTACCGTATTCTTAGGTTCCTTATAAAATCCTCCTATAGTGAAATAGTTGTTGTAATCTGTCCATACAGGGTTAAACAAAGTATTGAGCATACTCAGCATAACGATCACTACTAAGCCGAATATAACCGGACGTAACACTAATTTTAATTTGCTTTTCATCCGCAGAAAACCTCCGTCTTTCCGTAATGTTAACAAAAGGGTTACATGGTGAGTGTAAATGACGATTTATTTGTGCAAATTGACGCACTACGACATTTAACTTTTTACATTTTACACTAAAATGTATTTCTTGTAAACAGTTTTTACGAAAATTCCAAAAAAATATTACATTTTGTAACCTTTAACAAAAAAAATTGTCCGTCAATTCATTGTTGCAGTACTCTTTTTTTTATGTTATTATTCAGTTAACTCAAAAGATAAGAGGAATACACATGAAAAAGTTTCTTTTGCCCGAAAACGGGAATTTTTACAAAGCAAATCTTCATTGTCACTCAACCTTCTCCGACGGAAGCTGTACCCCGGAGGAGCTGAAGGAAATGTATATGCGCCGCGGCTACAGTGTAATAGCCTTTACCGATCACCGCACACTTCATTCCCAGGCACATCTGACCGATAAAGATTTCCTTGCCCTTGACGGCTATGAAATAGATGTTTCTCAGCGGGAGACAAACGCCAACGGATACAAAAAAACCTGTCACTTTTGTCTTATTGCCCTCAACGAAAACACACCTCACGTTGATTTCGGTGATGAGGACACCTATACACCGGAAAACATCTCAAGAATTATGAAAGAAGCAAAGGAAAAGGGCTTCTTTGTCACCTACAATCATCCGAACTGGTCTCTTGAGGATTTTTCTGACTATATTAACTATGACGGCATGGATGCTATGGAAATATGCAATTACGGATGTATTGCGGTAGGCTATCAGGACTATGTACCGATGGTTTACGATGAAATGCTGCGTTACGGAAAGAGAATTTTCTGCCTTGCAACAGACGATAACCACAACCGACACCCGGAAAACTCTCTTTACTGCGATTCCTTCGGCGGCTTTACTGTCATCAAAGCAGAAGCTCTTGACTACAAGAGCATAACAAATGCTCTTTCTGAGGGTAACTTCTATTCTTCACAGGGTCCTGCAATAGAGGCATTATGGTATGAGGACGGAAAAATTCACATAAAAACCTCACCCGTAAAAAAAATAGACTTTGTTTTTGGTTCCCGCCACGCAGAAACCCGATTTGCGTCTGCAGACGGATATCTTACGGAAGCAGAGTGCGAAGTACCGGAAAATTCCATTTATGTAAGAGTTTCGGCAAGGGATGAAAACGGCTTCCCTGCTGACACAAATGCATATTTTATTGATGAATTAAACAGAGAAAAGGAATAAAAAATGAAATTAGTCATCCTCACAGCTCTGGGAGTTGGCGGTGCTACGGTCATCGGCGCTTTGCTGGGCTTTGTTTTCAAAAAAATATCACACAGATTTTCAGATATTATTCTGTCATTTGCAGCAGGCATAATGCTTGCTGCATCCGTTATAGGACTTATTCTCCCCTCGCTTGAATACGGCGGTAATTTCGGTCTCATCAAAACCATCGTCGGACTTTTTGCAGGAGCTGCTTGCCTTAACCTTATAGATAAGCTGGTCCCCCATCTCCATAATCTGGTAGGCGGAGATGATATGGAGCAGCACCAGAAAAGTAATTTAAGCAAGGTGCTTCTTTTCGTACTTGCCATAGGAATACATAATCTACCCGAAGGAATTGCCGCAGGTGTCGGCTTCGGCTCGGGCGACACCTCGGGTGCTCTGATGATTGCCATCGGTATTGCTCTCCAGAATGTTCCCGAGGGAATGATAATTATTGGGCCTATGCTTTCCGCCGGTGTAAAGCCCGGCAAGGCATTTATAATTGCCCTTATTACAGGAGTAGTCGAGGTAGTGGGCACATTTATGGGTTACTTTGCAGTAAATATTTCATCCGTTGTTCTTCCGGTCGCCCTTGCTTTTGCAGGCGGAACAATGCTTTATGTTGTAAGCGATGAAATGCTTTCGGAAACTCACGGACACGGCAGTCAGCGAGGAGCAACATACGCTCTCTTAATCGGCTTTACTGTTATGCTGATAACTGATACTCTTTTAGGATGAGTCAAAAAATGAAGAACACTCAATCAAAAATTCTCATCAAACTCTTTTTCACAATGCTTTACATCAGTACATTTACCTTCGGCGGAGGATTTGTTATTGTAACTCTGATGAAAAAGCAATTTGTGGATAAATATAAATGGATAGATGAGCAGGAAATGCTTGATATTATTGCAATTGCCCAGTCAACCCCAGGTCCCATAGCGATAAACGGAGCAGTAATTGCAGGCAAAAAAATCGGAGGTTTCCCGGGAATTATTGCAGGTACTCTCGGCACGGTAATCCCTCCCATTGCAATAATTACCCTTATTTCATTTTTCTATAATGTATTTGCTGAAAATATCTATGCTTCAATACTGCTGAAAGGCATGGGAGCCGGTGTTGCCGCAGTTATTCTCGATGTGGTATGCTCTCTTTCCTCTTCATATTTTAAGAACAAGAAAATTTTTGAAATTGTCCTCATCGCACTCTCATTTGTCCTTGTTTTTGTCCTTAAAGTAAACGTAATTCTTATAATTCTCGGCACCTT
This sequence comes from Acutalibacteraceae bacterium, assembly GCA_045647985.1. GTDB lineage: Bacteria > Bacillota > Clostridia > Oscillospirales > Acutalibacteraceae > RUG806. The sequence continues at coordinate 7,795 of JAZRNB010000089.1, read as the reverse complement.
AATTATGGGAATCCTTATCGTTCTTTTTAACAAGAGAAGGGCGGCAAAAAAATGATATATCTCAAGCTACTTCTTTCATTTTTACAGATAGGTCTTTTTTCCGTAGGCGGAGGATATGCTGCAATTGCCCTTATAAAGGATCAGGTTGTTGATATAAACGGTTGGCTGACAGCGGCTGAATTTTCTGATCTCACCGCAATTGCGGAAATGACACCCGGCCCCATTGCAGTAAACGCAGCGACCTTTGTGGGTATACGAATTGCCGGCTTTCCCGGTGCTCTTATTGCAACTGCAGGATGTATTCTTCCTTCTTGCATAATCAGCTCAATTATTGCATTCATATATTACAGATACAAGGGAGCCAATACTCTTAAATCCGTTCTGGGAAGCATTCGACCTGTTACAATAGGTATTATACTGTCTGCAGGTATTTCTCTTTTGCAGCAAGCAATTTTCACAAACGGGGATATAGGAATAAATTCGCTTGATATTATAAATCTCGTTCTTTTCAGTGCGTCATTCATAACACTAAGAAAAATAAAATGCTCCCCTATTCTCGTGATTCTTCTGTCAGGTATTATATGCCTTGCTGTTACGTTACTTATTGATATGTTTCAATAAAAAAAGCTCGGGCTTTCTTGCCTGAGCTTTATATTTTTATCTGCACTCTTCAAAAACTTCTTTTACGGCATAATAAGACAGTTTCGGATTTTTATTTACATCCACAAGCCCCCATAAGGTTTCCGTGGGGCAGTCTGCCTGTCCACAGTAACCGCAATGGTGAAAATCCGAATAACAATAAATTATGGTACCGCACATAAAAGGAAGCTTATAAAGCCTGTTTTTTCGGAATTCTTCAGTCTCACGGAAATAAGGCTTTTTTAAATATGATTTTACTATATTAAAGGGCAGGTATTTTACGTAATTTATAATCTGATCCTTAAAAAAATCGTCAATATTAATTCCCATCTCTGCAGGATGATTTATTAATGCCCTCCGATTACGGAGAAAGCGGCATTTTCTGACATATACCGATTTGCTCACACGCGGGCAACTTCCTGTATATTAAAAAAAATCGGCTTGATTTCTCAAGCCGACTGTTTTTAACTTAATTTTTATGCTGCTTCGCCACCGGCTGCAAGACCGAAGAATGCAAGAATTTCCTGGAAGAAGCCTGCAATCATATCATAGATATTCTTTACAAGATCAAGAATACTGCCGACCATAAGGATTGTTTCATTCTTAACAACACCCTTTACCTGGATCTGAAGCTCGCCCTTGACGGAGTCGATTACATAATAACCGTACTTGTCGGGCTTTGCGGGAGTAATGCCTGAAAGATCCTGATTGTTGGGATCAAGGCTTATCCATCCGTAACCGTCATAGATATATACTTCATACACAGACATATCATATTCGGGATCAATTTCAACTCTGAATGCGAAGGGCTGACCGTATCTGAGCTGTACGGTTTCTCCGACTGCGCTCTGTTCACCTTCACGTCCGTATACAGCATAGCCTTCACCGGAAGGAAGATGAATATTAAATGTATTGAGGAAATCATTCTCACCTGTCCAGCCTCTGAAAGCAATGTCAACAGCTGTTGTTACACGGAAGCTGCAAGAGCCGCGGCCATAGGGAACCTCAACACCGTTTACAAATACTGTCATCTTGGAATCATCATACTTATCAAAGGGAGGTTCATCCTCAATGATTTCAACCTTAATGTGAACAAACTGATTAAGAGAACAGGGAATTGTTCTGACATTGGGATCATCAAGCTCCTGCCAATTGAAATCCTCTTCCATATCCTCATATACATTACCGTCTTCTGTTACACCGTATAAAACTCTGATCTTACCTGTAAGGTCTGACTTATCCATGGTTTCAACTGAGGGGAAACGTACAGCAGCTGTAGCTGAGCCTGTGCCTGTTGCTTCTATATGAGAAGCGCCGTCACCTTCGATAACACCGTTAACAATGAGCTGACCGTAAACAACAATTCTGCCGTGACAGCGAAGAGTTGCGCCTTGTTCAATTGTAACAACACTGTCGGCAGGAATATATAAGGTGATATTCGAGGGAACAGTAAGCAGATTTCCGCTCTTCAGAGTATAGTTAGTGCCGGAAACAAGAGGATTAGACTCTTTGATTTCTACCGGCGCTGTCCATTGAACCTCTGTCGCTGCATTTACAGAAAAAGGAATACAGCAAGCAATCATTAAAACGCTGAGAATAACAGCTAATGTTTTTTTCATATTTTTTGCCTCCTGAAAAAAATTCGGACAAAGTCCATATATTCACATTAATTATATATTAAAGACATTTAAAAGTCAACATTCGGTACTATATCAGCACGATAAATTTTTGAAAGTTTTTTTGTGCATTTTTCTGTTTTATGTTGAATATTCCTTACCATAATGTTATCATTGTATTAACAAAAACAAAGGAGAAAGACACAAATGAACATAAAAGCAGCCTTTTGTTCATCACTTGAAAAAATCTTCAGCACATCCTCTGCTGACCACTCTTTCAGCGAGATTTCTTTCCTTTCGGGCGAAAAGGGTAATTTCCAGATTGTTCTCAAAAGCGACAAGGATACTTCTGCAGAGATTTCCTGCGCCTGTCCCTTTGCAACTCTTTATGAAGTAAAGGAAATATATTCAGGATATGCAATAGACAAGGATGAGTGCGGAGATATTCTTCTTGAAAACAACGGTAATCCGGGATATTATCCGGACCTCCTGATGGATTTCAACGGCAGCATATCACTAAAAAAAGAGAAATCCCGTTCAATATGGGTACATATTGATACAACAGGGGCAACCCCCGGAACATATACATTTCCCGTAAAGATTTCTGAGGGAAATGAAGAAATTCAGCTCGGATTAACGGTAAAAATCAAAAATACCCTTCTTCCCCCGCAGAAGCTCATACACATCAACTGGTTTCATACAGACTGCCTTGCTACATACTACAAAAAAGAGGTTTTCAGCGAAGAACACTGGGAGATTGTTGATAATTTCATAAAGAATGCAGTAGCACACGGAGTAAACTGTATATTCACTCCCCTCTTTACACCTCCTCTTGATACGGCTGTAGGTGGAGAGCGTCCCACAGTTCAGCTTGTAGGTGTAAAAAGAGGCAGAAATTACATTTATGAGTTTGATTTTTCTCTTCTTGACCGCTGGGTTGACATGTGCCTTAGTGCAGGAGCGGAGTATTTTGAGCTTTCCCACCTTTTCACACAGTGGGGTGCCGAGCACGCGCCGAAAATTATGGCACATACGGGCTCAGGATATAAGAAAATCTTCGGCTGGGAAACCTCCGCCACAAGCGACGCCTATAAAAATTTCCTTAAGCAGTTCGGCAAGGCTCTTCGTGAATACACGGACAAAAAAGGAATCTCAGGGCAGTGCTTCATTCATTGCTCTGACGAGCCGGGACTTGATGATATAAAGAATTACAAAAAAGCCTCCGACCTTATAAGAAAATATTTCGGCGCCTACGAGCATATTGACGCCCTCTCCGATTTTGAATTTTACAAGAAAGGTCTTATCGGCACTCCCGTCCCCGAAGAAGGCAATATCGAAGCCTTCAGCGGTCACGTAGATAAGCTCTGGACATACTACTGCTGCGGTCAGTACAGAGATAATCTGCCGAACAGATTCTTCGCTATGCCTTCAATAAAGCACAGAATCCTCGGTGTTCTTCTCTATAAGTATAACTGCACGGGCTTTTTACAGTGGGGCTTCAATTTCTACTACTCTCAGTATTCAAAAAGAGAAATAGATCCCTTTACCGAAACCGATGCGGGCGGAGCTTTCCCGTCGGGAGATTCCTTCATTGTATATCCCGGAGAAAACGGCAAGCCGCTTTCATCCCTCAGGCAGAAGGTTTTTTATGACGGCTTCCAGGACATCTCGGCTCTTATTGCCCTCGAAAACAAATACTCCAGAGAATATGCTCTTGATTTCATTAAAGAAAATCTCGGAGATATAAACTTCAGAAGCTATCCCATGGACAACGAAGCCTTCCTCAGCTTCAGAGAAAAGCTCTGCGAAGAATTAGAATAAAAAACAAAACGGACTGTATCGTAACATCAGAAACAGATGTTGTTGATACAGTCCCTTTTTTATGATTTCATATTGACAAAATCCTTATCAACGGTGATAACCGTGAAAAGCGTCTGATCGTGAGCTTTGATTTTTTCATCTATCTGTGCCTTAATTTCACTGTCAGAAAGTCGGAAGGAATGAGGAACAACCACATCAAAAATCAGATTTGTATGAGAATTACCCTCAACAATTCTGAAGTCGTGCAGCTTCATTCCCTCGTAAATTTCATTACAGACCTTTTCCGAAAGTGCCTTCAGTACACGCACATTTTCACTGTCCGTCTCAATGGGATCCATATGTATTACGGCTGAGCATCCCAGCTTCGATTCAAGTGTTCTTTCAAGATTATCAATTTCATCGTGGATATCCAGAATATTTCCGTTGGCAGGCACCTCTGCATGCAGAGAAATCATACATCTGCCCGGACCGTAATCATGAACCATAAGATCATGCACACCGAGAATATCCTTACCTGCAAGAACAATTCTTTCAATTTCCGCAACAAACTCCGCTTCAGGAGGCTGTCCGAGAAGAGGACCTATTGTCTCATACGCAGACTTAAGTCCTGCAAAAAGAATAAATACGCTTACGGCAAGACCGCAATAGGCATCTATGTTCACGCTTGTAAAATGTGTGATAATCATCGACACAAAAACAACAGCGGTGGAAACCATATCCGAAAGACAATCGGTGGCAGTTGCTTTCATTGCCGCAGAATTGCAGATTTTACCGTATTTTCTGTTATACAGGAACATATAGAGCTTTACGAGAATACTTATACCGAGAATAATAAAGACAAGTGCTCCTGTCTCCGGCATTTCGGGATTCTTTATTTTGGCAACGGAATCGGTAAACAGCTCAAAGCCCATAAGAACAATAAGAATTGAAACGGCAATACCTGAAAGATATTCAATTCTTCCGTGTCCGAAGGGATGTCCCGGATCGGGCTTTTTTGATGCAAGACGGAAGCCGAACATCGTTATAAGAGATGAGCCTGAATCGGAAAGGTTATTGAAAGCATCCGCTGTGACGGAAATGGCTCCCGAAAGGGAGCCTGCTGCAAACTTTATTATAAACAAAAGTATATTAAGCGCAATTCCTGCACCCGAGCATATCATTCCGTATTTTCCGCGGATATCTTCTCCAGAACCTTCATTTCTGATAAAAATTTTAGAGAGAAGCTTAATCATACCGCACCTCAGTCATCAAATCCGTTGGGATTATTCTTCTGCCAGTTCCAGGTATCGCGGCAAGCCTCAAATGTGCTTCTCTTTGTTTTCCAGCCGAGCACCTCGTAAGCCTTGGATGCATCCGCAAAGGATACGGCAACATCACCGGGACGGCGTGCTGTTATAACATAGGGAACCTTTACACCGGAAGCCTCCTCAAAAGCATTTACAAGCTCAAGAACACTGACACCCTTACCTGTACCGAGATTGTAAATTTCACAGCCCTTTACGGAAAGAGCTCTGTCAAGTGCAACCACGTGACCGTCAGCAAGGTCTGCAACATGGATATAATCTCTTACACCGGTTCCGTCAGGTGTGTCATAGTCATTTCCGTAAACGGAAAGTCTTTCACGCTTACCCACAGCAACCTGTGAAATATAGGGCATAAGATTATTAGGGATTCCGTTGGGAGATTCACCGATTTTTCCGCTTTCATGTGCACCGATGGGATTAAAATAACGCAGAAGGCTTACACTCCACTCACTGTCGGATGCACAGAGGTCCTTAAGAATCTGCTCAATGAAAAGCTTTGTTGTTCCGTAAGGATTGGTTGTTCCGCCGACTTCCATTTCTTCATTGAAGGGAGCAACATTCTTTTCACCATAAACAGTGGCAGATGAAGAGAAAACAATACACTTGACGCCGAACTTTCTCATAACGGAAAGAAGCGTTACGGTACCTCCGATGTTATTGTCATAATACTCAAGGGGCATACTGCAGGATTCACCTACTGCCTTAAGCCCTGCAAAGTGAATAACAGAATCAATCTTATAATCGAAAAAAATCTCGCTGAGCTTTTTCTCGTCTCTGATATCACATTCTATGAGAGGAAATTCCTTCCCCGTAATTTCCTTCACCGCCGCAACAGACTTCGGTGAGGAATTGGAAAAATTGTCAATTACAACAATTTCCTTACCTGCCTCAAGAAGATGAACGCAGGTCTGTGAGCCGATATATCCGGCTCCGCCCGTAACAAGTACAGCCATAATGTCTCCTTTCCGTTCAGCTTACAACAGCAATTTCAACCGCATCGGAAAGAAGGGCTGAAAGCACGGGAAGTGCTCCGTTGTAATCGAACGCTGTAATATTGGTATCAACAAGGTTTATGAGAGTAGAAAAAAAGCTCTCCCCCTTGTTAAGATTATCCTTGGTAAAGTGCTGTCTGAAAACAGCAGCTGATGCATTTGCCTGCAATCTTAATGCAGACTCTCCCGTTTCAGAATTCTTCATATATTTTATGAGAGTATCCGGAGCCATATTCTGCTCACCGGGGACAAAAGTATATTTTACGGCATCAATATTGAATTCATAATTCCCCGCAACCTCTACCGATACGGGTCCGAGGTTACTTAAAAGACGCCTGAAATTATCCTCCGTAACGTGAATATACTTCTTTATGTTTATGTTCCTTGATGCGAAGGATGCTGCAAGAACGCTGAGTGATTCCTTACGGAAAACCTCCTCCACGGTAGACTCTCCCGAGGGAAGAGTGACGACATAGTCTGTAGGAAGAGGCTTTATTCTGACCTTCCTACCGGCAATATCAACACCTGCCAGCTGGCAGAAGGTGAGCTCATCACCGTCCGAGCAGAGTATGAGAAATGTAAGCGATTCCTTGAATGCCTGCATATCTGCAAGAATCCCGTTCTCCGCATTTTCCGTCGTGGTCTCCTCGGAAGGCTTTGTTTCTTCTCTGGCTCCCAGAGCCTTATTTATATCAAAATCATTCACGGAAAGTATCACAAAAACAGAAATAAGAAAGGCAGCAATACAGATGAATATACCCGGAATAACAATACGGGGAATGCTGCGCTTTTTTTTAACAGTTCCCGGAGCGAAACTGACAATATTTTGCTTACTCATAATGTTCTCACACCTTTTCCAGCCTACATTATAGTTTTCATAAGGTGAAATTACAATACTTTCCGGCACATTTTAATTATTTGTAATTTTTTATATAAATATTCCATAATTTTTCCCCTCCGCAGATATTCATTTTTATAATAAAATACTCTATTGACATATTTTTTGATGTGTGTTATTATACATAAGCCGCATATTCAGGGTTATAAGCGGTTCGTCCCACCCTGCGTAGCGAGACTTATAAAGGAGAAATATCAATGTACGCAATTATCGAAACAGGCGGAAAGCAGTATAAGGTAGAAGCAGGCGACGTTGTTTTTATCGAAAAGCTTGACGTTGAAGCAGACAGCGAGGTTGTTTTCGACAAGGTTATTGCAGTTGCAGGTGATGACGGCATCAAGGTAGGAGCTCCCTACGTTGCAGGTGCTACAGTTGCTGCTAAGGTTCTCAAGAACGGCAAGGCAAAGAAAATCACTGTTATGACTTACAAGCCTAAGAAGAACGAGAAGAGAAAGCTCGGTCACAGACAGCCCTACACAAAGGTAGAAATCGCAGCTATCAACGCATAATGGTCAAAGCATCATT
>JAZRNB010000088.1:0-65390 GCA_045647985.1 Acutalibacteraceae bacterium | reverse complement strand
ACCAGAGGACCACCCGCCTTAGTTTGCTGTTCACTAATCGCGGTGAGGGGAGTGCCCACACCCACAAGAACGCCTGTGTATTATATCACAGGGCAAAGGGATTTTCAAGTGTTTTTTTTGCTTTTTAAAAAATTTTTTACCGCCATTGACAATATTGTAAGAAATATAATAATATATGGTATGAACCGCAGTAAATATAGCAAGATTTACCGAATCTGTCAACAGGTGGATATTATGAATTTTGATTTTTCTGTGAAAAATGTCATAATTTCAGCTTACGAAAATGAAGCAGATGTTTTTCTCAGAATGTCTGCGCCTTCTGCTGATGAGTTTTTTATTGATGAAATAAAGACCGCCGTGTTTATGCCCGGTGATTTTTATTGCGGTGCGAGAAATTCTGTCTATGACATAAGAATGCTCGGTGACGAGGATTTCAGAAGGAATCTTTCAGAGGAAAATGTACGCAGAATTATTGTTTTATTTTCCGAGTGTGCCGATAAATCCGAATACGGCTACAGAGAGTCCTTCGGCTGGATCGGCGAAATGAGAGCTGAGAATACTCATTTTATTCAGATTGTTGCATTCTTTTCTCCCTGCTCGGATTCGCTTGATGTCTGCCGTAAGCTGTTTTTGTGTAAGGATGTTATTTGTCTCGGAGAAAAAGTACAGCCTGCCTTTGATTTCTTTGAAACGGTGTCACAAAGGGCAAAGTTTTATCAGACGGCAAATTTTGTTGAAAAATATGCCTTCATAAGAAGTGCCGTGTATTTTAACTCAAGGGAGGAAGCCCGCAGCTTTTCTGCATTTCTCAGGCGCAGAGGAACTGAGTGTGTTTATTGTGACGGATCTGTGCCCTTTTCCGTGCAGCAGGCGGATATACTTCGGTTCAATAACGGAGAAATAAATATTCTTACTGCAACAAAGGCATATATTCCCACCTCCTGTTTTTATCCTCCCGATCAGGTGTTTTTCTGCGGTGTACCTTTTTCACCCGCTCACCTTATGAGATGCTCTGAAACAATAAACGGAGATATTCCGTTTATTGTTTACTGTGATGAGGATATAAAGCGGAATGAAAGAATTATAACCTCCTTTTCTCAGAGGTTATCTGACGGCGAAATCTCGGTAAACAGAATGAGCCGTCTTAATGAAATGTGTAAAATGCTTAACATAAAGGAGTAGTTGATATGAAAGACAAAATCAAAGTTGCTGTTATCGGATGCGGAAATATTGCAAACAGTGCACATATCCCTGCATATATGGACAGTGAAAATGCCGAAATTAAATATTTCTGCGATATCATTCCCGAAAGAGCAGATAAGGCAGTAGCAGAGTACGGCTGCGGTAAGGCAGTTTACGATTATCACGAAATTCTTGATGATCCCGAGCTTGATGCAGTTTCCGTATGCACACACAATGACCATCACTCAATAATTGCCATTGATTTTATGCGTCACGGCAAGGATGTTCTCTGTGAAAAGCCTGCTGCGAGAATACTTTCCGAAGCGCTCGAAATGGAAAAGGTGTCTTATGAAACAGGCAGAATACTTTCCATCGGTGTTTGTAACAGATATTCAAATTCCGTAAATAAAATCAAGGAAATGATAGCATGCGGTGACCTTGGTGAGGTATTCCACGTTTATGCATCCTTCCGCGCACACCGTTCAATTCCCGGACTTGGCGGTGACTTTACTAATTCCGCTTCCTCGGGCGGCGGCGCTCTTATTGACTGGGGTGTACATTATATAGATCTTATTCTTTATTGCCTTGGCGATCCTAAGCTTCTTACAGCCAGCGGTGAAGCCTTCTGTAAGCTCGGTAAGAATATGAAGGACTATACTTACATTTCAATGTGGGCAGAGGATACAAAGGATGTTGAAAATGGTATATATGATGTTGATGACTCCGTAACAGGTCTTGTAAGAACAGAAGGAGCAACACTGAGCTTCAACGGTGCCTGGGCACAGAATATCGGTGTAAATGAAACCTTTATTGACTTTATGGGCGATAAGGGCGGTGTAAGACTTCAGTACTGCGGCAAGTACACATATTATACAGCAAGAGATGGTATGCTTATTGAAGAAAAGCCTGACTATAAGCTCAACGGTATGCATCACGATGAGGTTATCGATTTCGTAGAGTGCGTAAGAAAGGGCGAAAGAAACCGCAACGACATTAAGTTTGCTGTCGGTACATCAAAGATCCTTCAGGCTATTTATGATTCATCCGCTTCTCACAGAGAGGTTGTAATCGACGGCTGATTCGGCTGATTTTCGGTATAAAAACTAAGGAGCTGTAAAAACGAAAGTTTTTTACAGCTCCTTTTTGATTGAACCGGAAAATTTTGAAGAACGTACAAACCTGGCAAAATCAGGACCGCAGTCCTGTTTTTGCCAGGTATTTTTTTACATTCCCTTTAAGCTATAGCACTTATTTATCTGCCTCATATGTTGCGTATGATAAGATTCTGCCGTTTGCGAAATCAACGCCCATAAGAAGTATTGTATCCTCATAAACCTCGATAAGATAGCCTTCGCTCATTGTGGGATCAGTGCCCTCCCAGAGAACCTGGTAATCTCCGGTGATTCGGGGAGAGGAAACAGAGGAAACGTGAACGAATGTCGCGCCGTCCTCACCGTTCTTTGAAATGTTGAGATCGGGGTTCAAATACTGCATATGATATGCCCAATGAGAGTGTCCGTTGAAGAAGAATACATTATCATATTCTCTGAGAAGATCTCTGAGTCTTGCTTCGTCGTTTGCGCCCTGTGTGTAGACAAGGGGATAGAACCAACCTAATTCATTCTGCAGGTTACCGGTGCTCATAAAGGGATTGCCGTTTGCAGAGGTAAGGAAGGTATGGAAGAAAAGATATACAGCTTCATCCTTATGCGCCTCTAACTGTGCTTCAAGCCATTCAAGCTGAGCATTCGTCAGAAGAGAATTCCACAAAAGTCCGTAGTTGTTTGAGGTCTGATTAAGGAAAATAAATATGTCGCCGGATTTCTTTTCCTCATACACAAAATCCATTCCGTTTTCTGAAACATTAAGGATTCCGTCTGCTTTTACTTTACCGTAGGCACCGGGATTCATAAAGCTGAGCCAGTTTTCCTTTTTGTATTCTGCATAAAGGTCATGATTACCTGTTGTTGTATATACGGGGAAATCATATTCCGAGGAAATACGGTTGAATGCTTCAAATGCTTCTTTTTCGCCGTCTGTCGAAATATCACCGGGCATTGCAACAAGAGAAACCTCAGCATCAGCGAAGAAATCGAGAGCGCGGGCAAAAGTTTTTTCAGCTACATCAGATCCGTCTTCGAGGTCATATCTGTTGAAATGAAGGTCGCTGATTGAGCCGAATGTGTAAACAGGCTCACCTCTGTCGGCTATCTTCTCTTCGGGAATATCAAATATTTCAAGTATCTCACCGTTCAGTGTTACAATGATACTGGAAGCACCGTCTGGAATTGCCGTGTAATCGGGAAGGTCGATGCTGCCTTCTCCGAAATAGGTTTTGATAACTGCGAATTCGGAATATTCAATTTCGGTATTTCCGAGAGAGTATGTGAGCTTTTCAAAATTCTCATCTGCCCAGAAGAGCTTATACTCACCGTCAGTTGTTGTCTCTATTGATATTTTCATATCGGCAGAGCCTTTATCATTATTCACATATCTGATGACAGTCTGGGGAACAATGTCATCCGAGAAGCCGGGAAGGTCGGATGAAATTCCGAAAAATGAGAATAATGCTGCAAGAATTGTTGCCAGTATTCTTACTATAAGTGCGGACATATTATTTTCCTCCTGAATTTTCTTAGTTCTATATTATTATAAAAATAAACAGCTTGTCAAGAAATTCCTTTTGCTTTTTTCAGTTTTTTCATTTCTCCTCCGAAAACAATAATGAAAATTACCGATGCCGTGATAATTGATATGATATCGGAAACGGGCTCTGCAAGGAAAACTGCCCAAACCTTGTTTTCAAAAAACCGGGGAAGAATATAAATGAGCGGAACAAGAAGAATGAGCTTTCTCAGACATGCAATGAAAAGGGAAGCCTTTGCTTTTCCGATAGCAACAAGTCCCTGCTGTGCGGTTACCTGGAAGAAGAAAAAGCCTGTTGCTGCTACATAAAGACGAATTAAATTATAGTTTCCTATGAGAAGACTGTCATCGGTAAATATTCCCATAAGAGCCTTCGGGAAAAGCTGAACTACCGACCACAGGAAGAGATAATATATTCCTGTTGCAAAAAGCATTGTTTTTATAGCTTTTATGCATCTGTCCGGATTTTTAGCTCCGTAGTTAAAGCTGATAATGGGTTGTGCGCCCATTCCGATACCCTGAGACGGCATCCAGATAATCTGCATTATTGTGGATGCCACCGTCATAGTGCCTACAGCAACATCACCGCCATACTTCTGCAAAGAGGAGTTGAATGCTATATTGATAACAGCCTCCGTGCTTTGCATAACAAACGGGGCAAGTCCTAAAGCAAGACAGGGGAGAAGAAGCTTCATATCAGGCTTCATATCTGAAAAATTAAGCTTAAGCTTTGTTTTTCTGCCTGTCAGAAAAAGAATCGTCCATAAAGCAGATACAGCCTGAGAAATTACTGTCGCAATTGCTGCACCCCTGACTCCCATATCTAAGACAAAAATAAAGACGGGATCCAGTACAATGTTGAGTATTGCACCTATAAGCACCGTAGCCATACTGAAAAGGGTGAAGCCCTGAGTTGAGATGAACAGATTGAGCCCCATGGATATCATTACAAAAATGCTTCCCAGGGTATATATATTTATGTAATCAAGAGCATATCCTATTGTGTCAGCGGACGCTCCGAACATAAAAAGCAGCTTTTCAGAAAATATGAGGAAAACCGCCGTGAGAACAACGGACATAAAAATAAGAGTTGAAAAACAGCTGCCTAAAATCCTTTGGGCGGATTTATTGTCACCCTTGCCCATAAATATTGCTGCTCTCGGTGCACCGCCCTGTGCTATAAGCATAGTAAATGCACCGATAAGGCATATTATGGGGAAGCACAGTCCTACACCCGTAAGGGCGGTGGAATCTGCATTATCCATATGACCTATATATATTCTGTCCACGATGTTGTAAAGCAGGTTTACAATCTGCGCAATAACAGAAGGGACTGCAAGTGAAAGCAGTAGCTTCGGTACGGGTGCCGAGGCTAATTTTTGTGTGATATCGTTTTTTTCTGCCATAATTTTCTCCAATGCTTTATAATAATAATGGCATTATATTACATATTTTATGTAAAAACAACCTTATTTAAAATATTTGCATTTATTGACAATTAAAGGGACTTTATCATATAATGAAAGTATCATTTTCGGGAGAGTGAATTATGAAAAAGAGAATTGAACTTGATACGGGTAAAAAAATATTTCCCTGCGTTGTAATGGCGGCAGGAGCCCTTCTTATGCTTTCCTTGTGGATACTGAGACTTAACATTGTCGCTGTTGTTTCTGTTGCATTTATGTGTATTGTTTCCGCTCTTATTGTGCTGGGGCTTATAATCAAAAAGAAGGTTTATGCTCCCTTTGTTTTTGCATATGCCGCCGCAGGTATCGGTATTGCCGCATACTTCACAGTTTTCGGTGCGGATGCAGGCTTCGGTGCATTTACCTCGGGGCTTGCGGGATTTTCCTCTGCCGAGCATCCTCTGCTGACGGGGGAGGGAAATTTCTTAACAAGGCTTCTCGGTAACTTTCTTCTTATATCTCCCACAGCCGTCGCATTATGGGGACTTTTCTTTATTGCGAAAAAGAGCTTTGATAAGGCAGGTATCAAGAAGCTTCTTTCTGCTGTTTTCGGAATACTTCTTCTCGGTACCAGTGTTGTGTATGTTCTTACTATGAATATGCGCTCAAAGCCTAATACTGAAAGACTGTGGGACGGACACAAGGATTATCTTGACGGTGTTGACAAGACTGCCGATGAAAATTCTCCCAATGTGCTTTTCATTCTTATGGATGACCTCGGCTGGGGGGACATTTCTCTCAACGGAGCAATTTACGAAACTCCCAATATTGACTCCATTGGTGAAAACGGACTTAATCTTACAAATTTCTACTCGGCATATTCAGTATGCTCACCTGCTCGTTTTGCCGCGCTTACAGGCAGATATCCTTACAGAGGCTATGCTGATAATGTTATATATCCCACGGTTGACACATTGTCTCCTTTTGCTCAGACAAGAATATTCAATTCCATTGAAATGGGTAACAATGCTGACGGTATGCTCGGTGACGAAATAACGGTTGCCGAAACCTTCAAGGCTGCAGGCTATTCCACGGGTGCCTTCGGTAAATGGCATCTCGGTGATTACGGTGAATATCTTCCCACAAATCAGGGCTTTGACTATTTCTACGGAAGCCACCATGTAAATGATATGACGCCCTTCTATCACGTTACAGAAGAAAACGGTGAGTGGGAAATTGTTCACGGCACAAATGAGCTGAAGGATCAGAGTATGGCAACAAAGTGGATTCACGATGAAATCACGGAGTGGATTTCCGGGAAGGCTGAAAATAACGAGCCCTTCTTTGCATACTATGCCTCTCCGTGGCCTCATGCACCCGTATATGCAGGTGACGATTTTGACGGCACTACGGGAATGGGTACATATGTAGACTGCGTTACTGAGTTTGATCATTATCTCGGACTTCTTTTTGATGAAATGGAAAAACTGGGTGTACTCGAAGATACAATTATCGTATTTACAAGCGATAACGGTCCTGCACTTGAAGGCTCAGTTTCCGACCTCAGAGGCGGAAAATATCTTGCCTATGAAGGCGGTCAGAAGGTTCCGTTTATGATTCGTTGGGACAATGCTCAGGGAAAACTCGGAAAGACGGGCACGGAAAGAAAATCATCTGCTGTGCTTACAGACCTTTATCCCACTTTAGTAGAGCTTTGCGGAATAACCGGCGGCGGAAAAGAGAACTATCTGCCCTCGGATCGTGAAATTGACGGTGTATCAATAGCACCTTTGCTTAAAAATGATAAGGTGATACATACCAAAGAAAGCCCTATCCTTCATATGAAGCGCGAGGTTATCAAGGCAATTCAATATACCGTTCCCGTAAAGGAAGTTAAGGAAAAATATCCCGATTATAAGTTTGATGTAATTGAAAACAACAAATACATCACATTCAAATATTTTGAGAAAATACAGAATGATAATTCCGCATTCTGGGATAAAAATCGTAAAAACTGGCTTCATATCCTGACTGATGATTACGGTGAAAATTATAACAGAACTACGGTTTATCCCGAAATTTCCGAGGAGTTCAAAGAAAAGCTTCACGAAATCACGAAGGATTTCAAGGATAACCGCAGAGGCATTATTAAATAAAATTTGAGGCGGTTTTTATGCCGCCTTTTCTTTGGAGGGAAGTAATTTGCCGCCTCTTTCACTGATGATAAAGCCTGCGTCATCCCTTTGCAATCTTTCTTGTGAATACTGCTTTTATAAGGATGTTTCAGAGCACCGCGAGCATCTCGGATTCGGAATAATGGAAAGGGAAACCGCAGAGATATTAATAAAAAAGGCCCTGGAGTATGCAGACGGCAATAATGTTGCCTTTGCTTTTCAGGGAGGTGAGCCTACTCTTGCAGGACTTGACTTTTTCAGATTTTTCGTTGACACGGTAAAAAGAAATAATGTAAAAAAAAGCCCCGTTTTTTACGGAATTCAGACAAACGGAACATTAATTGATGATGCTTGGGCAGAATTTCTTTTTCAGCACCGTTTTCTTGTGGGACTTTCACTTGACGGAGATTCTGATGGAAATAAATTTCGCAAAAAGCCCTCGGGACAGAATTCGTTCTATAAGATTCTTTCTGCTGCTGAGCTTCTTAAAAAGCATAATGTTGATTTTAATATTTTAACCGTGCTTACAGGATACTGTGCCGAAAACGGTGAGAGAATTTACCGTTATTTCCGTGATAAGGGCTTTCGTTATCTGCAGTTTATTCCCTGTCTGCGCCCCTTCGGTTCAACCGAAAAAAGTGAGCTTTATATGACACCCGAGCAGTACGGAGATTTCCTTATAAGAGTATTCAATCTCTATGTCAAGGACTATGTAAGAGGAAATTACGTCAGTATCCGTCAGTTTGACAACTGGGTACGTCTTTTTCTCTGTCAGCCCACAGAGCAATGCGGTATAGGGGGACACTGTACACATCAGTTTGTGTCGGAAGCCAACGGCAATATTTATCCCTGTGACTTTTACTGTACTGATGAATATTTCCTTGGGAATATCAAAGAAACAGATTTTCATACTATGGAAACTTCCTCTATTGCACAGGCATTTATTAAAGAAAGCCTTGTGATTCCCCAAAGGTGCCGTGACTGTAATATCAGCGGAATGTGCCGGGGCGGAGGCTGTAAAAGAACTCAGCTGAGCGAGGACTACTGCAAGGCCTACAAAAAATTCTTTATATCCTGTCTGCCTCTTTTCAGAGTATTTATAAACGAAAAGACGCAATAAAAAATCAAGGGAGAGCTTTTGCTCTCCCTTTGTTCAGTTGTTTATTTTCGCCGTTTTGCGGTGTAAAAGGTCAATTCGTTGTCGATGTCGTCCAGCATCTTAAAATAGCAATTTACCGTCATTTCGCAGTCGCCCAGTGCTCTGTGGAGAGTTCTCGGCGGAATGCTGTAATATTCTGCCAGATCATCAAGCTTATGATGCTTCAGCTGAGGTAAAAGCCGTTTGCCGATTTTAAGTGTATCAACAAAATCATTTTCAAAGAGAATTCCCGTCTTCTCAAGGCATTTGTCATAAAGGAAATTGATATCAAAGTTTACATTATGCCCCAGAAGTATATCACCGCCCACAAAGCTGCAGAATCTTGTCAGCACATTTTCTGCCGAATTGCTTTTGGCCAGCTCCTTATCGGTAATTCCCGTAAGCGCCGTAATAAAGGGCGGAAGAGGTCTTCCTATGTTTATTGTTTCGGAAAATGTGGCAACGGATACACCGTTTTCCACTCTTATTCCCGAAACTTCTATTATGTCGTCATAAAGGGGACTCAGTCCCGTTGTTTCAATATCAATGCAGACAAAGCTTTTGGGAAATTCTGTTATGCATTTGCCCTTAAATGCTCTTTCACAAGCCATATTACTTTATAATTGCATCCGCAAGGTCTTTTATTTCCTTGCAGTCAGACAGCTCAATCATACCCTTGTCACAGGCTGCTGCGAGCTTGGGATTAATGGGAAGCTTTGCGATATTTGTAATGCCGTGTGCTGCAGCCACCTCATCGATGTGGCTTTCACCGTAAATGCGGTGCTGCTTTCCGCAGTCGGGACATTCAAAATAAGAATAGTTTTCAACAATACCGAGAACGGGAATATTCATCATTTCAGCCATTTTTACAGCCTTGTCAACAATCATTGAAACAAGCTCCTGAGGAGATGTTACAACAACTATGCCCTTAACGGGAAGAGACTGGAATACTGTAAGGGGGACATCGCCTGTTCCGGGAGGCATATCAACAAACATATAGTCAATATCACCCCATACAACATCTGTCCAGAACTGCTTTACCGCACCTGCAATAACGGGACCTCTCCAGATAACGGGATCCTTTTCATTTTCAAGAAGAAGGTTAAGTGACATAAGCTCAATACCTGTTGAGGTTTTGGCAGGGAAGATACCAAGGTCATTGCCTACTGCCTTTTCGTGGATTCCGAAGCTCTGGGGCATCGAAGGTCCTGTAATGTCACCGTCTATGATTGCAGTTTTGAAGCCTTTTCTCTGAGATTCAACAGCAAGAAGAGAAGTGACAAGTGATTTTCCTACACCGCCCTTACCGCTGACAACGGCAATAACGTTCTTGATATCAGACATCTTGTTCTGGGGCTCTGTCATAGGTTTTTTCTTTTCTGCGCTGCCGCATTTTGCTGAGCAGGTTTCGCAGTTATGTGTACAATTTTCGCTCATTATAAAACACCTCTTTTTAATTACTATATAATTATACCCCGAAAATCCATTAAGTCAATGGCTTTTTTTGTTGGTGCAATAAAACAGAAGCGCTTCGGAAGGAAAAATCCGAAGCGCCCTGTTTTGAGGAGATATTTATGAAGAAAACGAGATAGCTTTGTTACTGTGACATCAGTATACAGCCCTATTCTTAAACTAAACTTAAGTCTGAAAAAAATCCGAATTCGGATTTTTTTTTCGAATTAAGAAAAAAATAAGTCTTTTAAGTTTTATTTCAGTTTCAGAATATATATTAATATTGCAACGAAGGGTTGCTGTTAATTTTGCTTTGCTCGTTTTTCTTCATAAAATAATCTCCACAACGGAAAAACCACGGTCTCCTCACCGTGGTTTTTTCGTTTTTATGGTAAGCTTTTTTACTTACCATAAAAAGCTGCTTATTGATTATCAATTGTCAATAAGCAGCTTTTTCAATTTTTTTAGAAAAGTCCGGTAATTTTTCCGTTTTCGTCAACGTCAATCTTTTCAGCAGCAGGAACCTTGGGAAGGCCGGGCATTGTAAGAATGTCACCTGTAAGCACAACGATAAAGCCTGCACCTGCAGAAACCTTAACATTCTTTACTGTAACCTTGAAGCCTTCGGGAGCGCCCAGCTTTGTGGGATCGTCGGAGAATGAATACTGTGTTTTTGCAACACATACGGGGAGATTACCGAAGCCGAGATTTGTCAGCTGTTCAATCTGTTTTTTAGCTGCGGGCATAACGGTAATTCCGTCACCGCCGTAAACCTTCTTTACAATTGCTTCAATCTTTTCTTCAATTGTTGCATCAAGCTCATAAGAGAATGTGAAATCTCCCTTTTCTTCCTCGCAAAGACGAACAACCTCGTGTGCGAGAGCTTCACCGCCCTTGCCGCCTTCTGCCCATACGGTTGAAAGAACTGTGTTTACACCAAGCTCCTTGCACTTTGCAATAATGAAATCAATTTCATTGTCCGTATCGGTGGGGAAGCGGTTAACTGCAACAACACAGGGGAGCTTATAAACATTCTTGATGTTTGCAACGTGTCTTAGAAGATTGGGAATACCCTTTTCCAGGGCACCGAGATCTTCTGTACCCAGTGCTGTTTTGGGAAGTCCGCCGTGCATCTTAAGAGCGCGTACTGTTGCAACAACAACAACTGCATCAGGAGTAAGACCTGCCATACGGCACTTGATATCAAGGAACTTTTCAGCACCGAGATCAGCACCGAAGCCTGCCTCTGTTACCGTATAGTCACCCATCTTAAGAGCAACCTTTGTTGCCATAATTGAGTTACAGCCGTGAGCAATATTAGCAAAGGGACCGCCGTGCACAAAAGCAGGAGTTCCTTCAAGAGTCTGCACAAGATTGGGCTTTATTGCATCCTTAAGAAGTGCTGTCATTGCCCCTGCAGCATTGAGCTGACCGCAGGTAACGGGCTTGTCATCGTAAGTATAGCCTACAATGATATTTGAAAGCTTTTCCTTAAGCTCTGTAATTGAATTTGAAAGGCAGAGAACTGCCATAATTTCACTTGCAACGGTAATATCAAAGCCGTCCTCACGGGGAACACCGTTTGCCTTACCGCCCATGCCGTCTACAATAAAGCGAAGCTGGCGGTCGTTCATATCAACACAGCGTTTCCAGGTGATTTTTCTTACATCAATGCCAAGTGCATTTCCCTGCTGAATGTGATTATCAAGCATAGCAGCAAGAAGGTTGTTCGCAGCACCGATTGCGTGGAAGTCGCCTGTAAAGTGAAGGTTTATATCCTCCATGGGGACAACCTGAGCATAACCGCCGCCTGCAGCACCGCCCTTTACACCGAAAACGGGGCCGAGAGAGGGCTCACGAAGGGCTACGGTAACATTCTTGCCGATTCTTTTAAGACCGTCTGCAAGACCGATTGTAGTTGTAGTTTTTCCTTCACCGGCAGGTGTGGGAGTAATGGCGGTAACGAGAATCAGCTTACCGTCTTTTTTTTCTGTATCTCTGATGAGTGCCGGATCGATTTTTGCCTTGTAATTGCCGTACTGTTCTATATACTTCTCGTCAACATCTGCAGACTTCGCAATTTCTGTAATGTGACGCATCTGACAGCTCTGAGCAATTTCTATATCGGATTTGTATTCCATTGTTTTGTTCTCCTTTAATTCATTGAATAATTTACTAAGAACAGATTTGGAGAGGGAATATTGTGGATTATTATTTCAAATTGTAAAACCACAACATTCCCCTTGCTGCACGGAAGAGTGTTCAGGCCTTGCCGCATTTGTTGTTTTCGGCGGTATCAGGCAAACATATATATGCCGAACCGTCGGAAACAAGCGGCACCTTACTTACTTTATCCGTGGCATAAATTAATGTAATTTTTTATGCTACACCGTGGCAGTTTTTTTATTTGAAATATTCTACTGCTGCTTTGAACATCTGAATATCATATTCTCCGGGAACATTCTTATAAAGACCGTCGCCGATTCTTTCGGAGTGTCCCATCTTACCGAATACTCGTCCGTCGGGAGATGTGATGCCTTCAATAGCACAGAGTGAACCGTTGGGATTGAAGTCGATATCAGATGTGGCATTACCGTCAAGGTCAACATACTGTGTTGCAATCTGACCGTTCTTTGCAAGCTCTTCAATAAGTTCGGGATTTGCAAGGAACTTACCTTCACCGTGGGAAATAGGCACATTCACAATATCTCCTACATTCATAAGCTGAAGCCAGGGAGACTTTACAGATGCAATACGTGTATGAACAATTCTGCTCTGGTGACGGCTGATGTTGTTGAATGTAAGGGTAGGACAGTTCTCATCAGTATCTATAATCTTTCCGTAGGGAACAAGACCGAGCTTGATGAGAGCCTGGAAGCCGTTACATATACCGCACATAAGACCGTCACGGTTGTCAAGAAGGTCAGTGACAGCTTCCTTGACAGCAGGATTGCGGAAGAATGCTGTAATAAACTTTGCGGAACCGTCGGGCTCGTCACCGCCGGAGAAGCCGCCGGGAATGAAGATTATCTGGCTTTCCTTTACCTTTTCGGAGAAGCCTTCTACACTTCTTGCAACATCCTCTGCAGTAAGATTTCTTATTACGAAGATTTCAGCCTCTGCACCTGCTTTTTCAACAGCACGAGCTGAATCATATTCACAGTTGGTGCCCGGGAATACGGGGATAAGCACCTTGGGACGTGCAACCTTATTCTGAGGTCTTGCACTGCACTTACCGTCAAAGGAGAAGGTGGGGATTTCACCCTTATCTTCTTTTGCCTTTGTGGGATATACGTCCTCAAGAGTTGCGCTGTGTAACTTATAGAGCTCTTCTATTGTTGCGTTGTCATCGCCGAGATCAATAATTGCTTCTTCTGTAGTTGTACCGATTTTCATTACACCGGGAAGATCTACGTCTTCTGTAAGCTCAGCAACAATAAAGCCCCACATACCGAGATGCCAGTTTTCCTTAAGATCTGCTGATGCTTTGAAGCCTATGTTGTTACCGAAGGACATTTTCATAACAGCTTCACCGATACCGTGTTCAACTGCCCATGAAGCCTTAACCTTACCGGCTTTGCAAAGGTTGTGGAATGCTTCCCATGTTGCCTTGAGGCTTTCTGCGTTTTCATCTGCTGCACCGAAGAGATATACAGGGTTTCCTGCTTCTTTGAATTCAGGACTGATAACATCCTGCTTTCTGATAGGCGCAATAGCAAAGGAAATAAGAGTGGGAGGAACATCCTTATCAAGGAAGCTGCCGGACATAGAGTCCTTACCACCGATAGCCGCAGCACCTAATTCAAGCTGAGCATCAAGAGCACCTAAAAGAGCAGCGAAGGGCTTACCCCAGCGCTCGGGCTCTGTTCTGAGCTTTTCAAAGAATTCCTGTAATGTAAGATATGCTTTCTTGTAATCACAGCCTGCTGCAACAAGCTTTGCAACAGAGTTATAAATTGATGCGTGAGCACCTGTATAGGGATCAACTGAAAGATGATCGGGATCGCATCCCCAGCTGAATACACTTGCTGCGTCTGTTTCCTGCCCCGGAAGAACAGGTAATACAGCTGCCATAGACTGAGAAGGTGTGAGCTGACGCTTACCGCCGTAGGGCATAATAACACTGCCGGCGCCGATAGTTGAGTCAAAGCGTTCAACAAGACCTCTCTGGCTTGCAGTGCGAAGATCGGAAGCCATTTCGCGTAATGAGCCGTACATGGCCTTACTTAATACAGAAAGGTCTTTTGCTGTAACAGCAACGTCTGTGTGCTTTACAGCACCGTTGGTGTCAAGGAATTCACGGCTGAGGTCAGCAATGATGTTGCCCTTCCACTTCATAACCATACGTTCTTCCTCTGTTACAACTGCAACACGGTAAGCTTCAAGGTTTTCATTCTGGGCAAATTCGATAAATTTATCTGCATCTTCAGCAGCAACCACAACAGCCATACGCTCCTGAGATTCGGAAATAGCAATTTCTGTACCGTCAAGACCTTCATATTTTTTGCGGACTGCATCAAGGTCAATCTGAAGACCGGGAGCAAGCTCACCAATGGCAACGGAAACACCGCCTGCACCGAAGTCGTTACAACGCTTTATGAGGCGTGTAACTTCAGCATTGCGGAAAAGTCTCTGGATCTTTCTTTCCTCGGGAGCATTACCCTTCTGAACTTCGGATGCCATAGTAGTAAGAGATTTCATATTATGGCTCTTTGATGAGCCTGTTGCACCGCCGATACCGTCACGACCTGTACGTCCGCCGAGAAGTACGATTACATCACCGGGGGCGGGACGCTCACGGCGTACATTATAAGCAGGAGCAGCAGCTACAACTGCACCGCATTCAAGACGCTTTGCAACAAAGCCCTCATGGTACATTTCTGCAACGTGACCTGTAGCAAGACCTATCTGGTTACCGTAAGATGAGTAACCGGCTGCTGCAGTCTGGCAGATTTTGCGCTGGGGCAGCTTACCCGATAAGGTTTCCGCAATGGTCTTTCTGGGATCTCCTGCACCTGTAACACGCATAGCCTGATGAACGTAAGCACGGCCTGATAAGGGGTCACGGATACAGCCGCCGATACAGGTTGCAGCACCGCCGAAGGGTTCAATTTCAGTGGGATGGTTGTGTGTTTCATTTTTGAACATAAGAAGCCAATCCTGATCTTCACCGTTAACTGTTGCAGTTACGTGGATTGAGCAAGCATTGATTTCTTCACTTTCGTCAAGCTCGGGAAGAAGACCGCGCTTCTTGAGAGTCTTAGTTCCGATAGTTGCAATATCCATAAGTGTCTGAGGACGTGCGGCAGCCTTTTCTTCACCGTAAACCTCAACTCTTGCAGCAAGGTAACGGTTATATGCTTCCTGTACTGCGGGATCATCTATACGGACATTGTCTATATGTGTTGAAAATGTTGTGTGACGGCAATGGTCAGACCAGTATGTGTCAACAACACGGATTTCTGTGATAGTGGGATCTCTGTGCTCTGTATCTCTGAAATAACCCTGAAGGAACTTGAGATCATCAAGGTCCATAGCAAGTCCCTTTTCATCAAGGAGCTTGGCAAGATCAGACTCATCCATTGTGATAAAGCCTTCAACTGTTGCAACCTTTTCGGGGGCAGCATATTCTGCTGTAAGAGTTTCGGGCTTTTCGAGAGCTGCTTCACGGCTTTCAACAGCATTGATTACATGATGCTTGAAAGCTTCGATATCAGCTTCTGTGAGAGCACCGTAAAGAGCATAAACCTTAGCAGTACGGATAAGGGGACGTTCACCCTGAGAGATAATCTGAATACACTGAGCGGCAGAGTCTGCTCGCTGGTCAAACTGTCCGGGAAGTGCTTCAACAGCAAAAACGAAAGCATCGGAGATTTCAATGCTGTCAGATGCATTATCCAGCTGAGGCTCTGAGAAAACAGTCTTTACAGCATAGTCAAATAATTCCTCCGTAATATTTTCTGCATCGTAGCGGTTGAAAAGACGGATATCCTCCAGACTTTCAATACCGAGCAGGTTTTTTGCTTCACTGAGAAGCCCTTTAGCTTCATTATCAAGCCCTGCCTTCTTTTCTACAAATATACGATAAACCATAGATAAATTTCCTCCATTATCATTTAGCCTGAAGAGCACGCTGACCGATATCTGATCTGCGGTAAGCACCTTCAAACTTCACACCGTCAGAAAGACGGTAAGCTTCTTTAATTGCCTGTTCGAGAGTATCGGCAACTGCAGTAGTTCCCGTAACGCGACCGCCCCAGGTTACAAGCTTGCCGTTTTCCTGCTTTGCACCTGCTACAAATGTAGCCTCAAGTGCTTCATCAGAAAATGTAATTTCAAAGCCCTTTTCATAGGAGGTGGGATAGCCCTTTGATGCGGTAATTACACAGCAGGCACTCTTTTCAGAGAATTTAACCGTAGTTTCTGCGAGCTTTTCCTCTGTTACAGCCTGCATAACAGTCAGAAGATCGCTTTCAAGAAGGGGGAGAACAACCTGAGTTTCAGGATCTCCGAAGCGGCAGTTATATTCAATAACCTTAGGACCGTCTTTTGTTATCATAAGACCGAAGTAAAGACATCCCTTGAAGGTTCTGCCTTCCTCGTTCATTGCGTTTATTGTGGGAAGGAAAATCTCCTTCATACAGCGATCTGCTACTTCTTTGGTGTAATAGGGATTGGGCGCGACAGTACCCATACCTCCCGTGTTGAGTCCTGTATCGTTGTCACCGATGCGTTTGTGATCCATGGAGGATACCATAGGAGCAACGGTTTTTCCGTCTGTGAATGCAAGCACGGAAACCTCGGGACCTTCAAGGAATTCCTCAATAACGATGTTGTCGCCGCTTTTTCCGAATGCCTTGTCAAGCATCATAGATTTAACTGCATCCTTTGCTTCCTCAAGAGTGAATGCAATGATAACACCCTTGCCGAGAGCCAGACCGTCAGCCTTGATAACAGTGGGGATGGGAGCACTCTCGAGATATTCGAGTGCCTTTTCCATATCACTGAATACTTCATATTTAGCTGTGGGGATATTGTATTTTTTCATAAGGTTCTTTGAGAAAACCTTACTGCCTTCGATAATTGCGGCATTTGCACGGGGGCCGAAGCAGGGAACACCGATTTCCTCAAGTCTGTCAACACAGCCGAGAACAAGGGGATCATCGGGTGCTACAACTGCATAGTCAATGCCGTTTTCTTTTGCGAAATTCACAATACCGTCAAGGTCGGTAGCGCCGATATTGACACAAGTTGCATCCTTTGCCATACCGCCGTTACCGGGAAGTGCAAAAATATCTGTAACAAGCGGATTTTCTTTTATTTTCTTTATGATGGCGTGTTCTCTTCCGCCACCGCCTACAACCATTATTTTCATTTCAAGCTCTCCGTGGAATTAGTGGTGGAACAAGCGCATGCCTGTGAATGCCATTGCCATACCGTACTTGTCTGCACATTCAATTACAAGATCATCTCTGATTGAACCGCCGGGCTGAACAACATACTTTACGCCGCTCTTCTTTGCTCTTTCGATGTTATCTGAGAAGGGGAAGAATGCGTCTGAACCGAGAGCAACACCGTCACGGGAGTCAAGGAATGCTCTCATTTCTTCTGCAGTGAAGGGCTCAGGCTGAACAGTAAAGTATTTCTGCCAGTTACCGTCTGCACAAACATCCTCTTCGTTTTTATTGATGTAACCGTCAATTACATTGTCACGGTCAGGTCTGCCGATTTCAGCCTTGAAGGGGAGATTAAGAACCTTTTCGTGCTGACGAAGGAACCAAGTGTCAGCCTTTGTACCTGCAAGACGAGTACAGTGAATTCTTGACTGCTGACCTGCACCTACACCGATAGCCTGGCCGTCAAAAGCATAGCATACGGAGTTTGACTGTGTATATTTAAGGGTAATAAGAGAAATAACAAGGTCTCGTGCAGCAGCCTCGGGAATATCCTTGTTTGCTGTTACGATATTGTTAAGGAGGGAAGCATCAATCTTATAGTTGTTTCTGCCCTGCTCGAAGGTAATTCCGAAAACATGCTTTCTTTCGATTTCTTCAGGTACATAATCGGGATCAATCTTGACAATATTATAATTGCCCTTTCTCTTGGACTTGAGAATTTCAAGTGCCTCGGGCTCATAACCGGGAGCAATAACACCGTCGGACACCTCTCGCTTTATAAGAACAGCAGTTGTTACATCGCAAACATCTGAAAGTGCAACCCAGTCACCGAAGGAGCACATTCTGTCTGTACCTCTTGCTCTTGCATATGCACAGGCAAGGGGGCTTTCATCAAGACCTTCAATATCATCAACAAAGCAAGCCTTTTTGAGAGTATCGGAGAGCTTTATGCCTACAGCAGCCGAAGTAGGGCTCACGTGCTTGAAGGATGTAACTGCGGGAAGTCCTGTTGCTTCCTTTAATTCCTTGACAAGCTGCCAGGAATTGAAGGCATCAAGAAAATTGATATAACCGGGTCTGCCGCTTAATATTTCAATGGGAAGGTCAGTGCCGTTGTCCATAAATATCTTTGAGGGCTTCTGATTGGGGTTGCAGCCGTATTTAAGTTCAAATTCTTTCATTTCAGATCTCCTTATACATTCTTGTTTACGATTCTTGTATCTGCTTCGCCTGTTGCAAGGTCAATATATCTTACAAAAAGTGAAACCTTATTGTCTTCATTCAGGTTTTTCCAGATGATATCTGTTAATGTATCAATGTCAACATCGGGAAGCTCAAGTGTTTTGGGTTCACCTTCGAAGCTGGGAAGGGGATTTCCGTCACACTTATATGTATGGATGAACTTTGCCTTACCTGCAATGGGATTTTCGTAAGCATAAGTATATCTCTGGCAGGAGCTTCCGTCTCCGTCTGCTGATTTGAGAATGGACATCGCATAATTCATTTCACCCTTTTCGTGGTGAATGATACCGGAAATACGGGGAGTGTAATTGGGCGCATCGTCTTCAAATTCACGAGTGCGAAGAGCCTGCTCAAAGGTCATCTGCTTATCCATAAGATTATAGATTGTATCTGTCTGGTCACCGTTTGTTACGATGGTTTTATTTCCGAGCACTCTTACGGGATAGTATATAATAAGATGAGGGTCTGTCATCTTAGACTCATCAAAAGCCTTTGTTCTCATTGCATCGCCCTCTGCAACAAAAACTCTGTTACGGCTGTTAACGCTTCTGCCCATTATAAAGTATGCAGTAACAGCCTTTTTTCCGTCAGCACTCTTGCCTATAATTATACCTCTTCCGTGGTAGGGGAGAGAATTAAGCTCGCATTCAAGTGACTTTATTTCCATTTAAAAATCCTCCGGTTATTTAATATAGGTTTTGTTGTTTTCGACAACTATTTTTCCGTCACAGAAAAGCTGAACAGCCTTGGGAAGAATTTTCCACTCAGCCTGCTCCATTATTCTTCTCTGCAGTGATTCGGGAGTGTCATCCTCCATAACCTCTACAGCCTTCTGTAAGATTATGGGACCTGCATCACATTCAGCCGTAACAAAATGAACTGTAGCGCCTGATACCTTGACACCTTTTTTCAGGGCTTCCTCGTGAACATGTAAGCCGTAATATCCTTTACCGCAGAAGGACGGAATGAGTGCCGGATGCACATTTATCATTTTATATTGAAAAGTATCACAGACATTTTCATCAAGGATGGTCATAAAGCCTGCATAAACAATAAGGTCAGCCTTTTCTTCA
Organism: Acutalibacteraceae bacterium; assembly: GCA_045647985.1. GTDB lineage: Bacteria > Bacillota > Clostridia > Oscillospirales > Acutalibacteraceae > RUG806. The sequence continues at coordinate 45,680 of JAZRNB010000088.1, read as the reverse complement.
AGAAGCAGATCTCTCATAGCGCAGCTGTATGAAGCAATATCCGCAAAATCTTTTCTTATAAGAGTTCTTGTTTTAATGCCGTTTTCCTCGGCACGGGTGAGAGCATAGGCATCGGCTTTAGATGCGATTACGCAGGTAATCTCGCCGTCACCCAGTTCTCCTCTTTTGCCTGCATCAATGAGAGCCTGAAGATTTGTTCCTCCGCCTGAAACAAGAACTGCAATTCTCTTACTCATTACAGAAGCACCTTCTCTTCACCCTCGATGATTTCACCTATAACATAGGCATCAATGCCGTTTTCTTTAAGAATTGAGAGAGAAAGATCAACTTCATCCGCGGGAACAACAATGCTCATACCGACACCCATATTGTAGGTGTTGTACATATCTCTTTCGGGAATGTTGCCCCACTTCGCAATTACATCAAAGATGGGAAGCACCTTAACTGCAGATTTGTCAATCTTAGCGCAGAGTCCGTCAGGAATGCTTCTCGGAATGTTTTCGTAGAAGCCACCACCTGTGATGTGAGAAATGCCCTTGACTGCTACCTTTTCGATAAGAGCAAGAACGGGCTTTACATAAATCTTTGTGGGAACAAGAAGAGCCTCTGCAATGCTCTTGCCTCCAAGCTCTTCACGGGGTACATAAAGCTCGGGATTGTTGTTATCAATATCAAAAACCTTACGGCAAAGGCTGAAGCCGTTGGAGTGAATACCTGTTGAGGGGAGCGCGATAACCACGTCACCTGCTGCCATTTTGCTGTTGTCAATCATCTTAGGCTTGTCAACAACACCTACAGCAAAGCCTGCAAGGTCATAATCCTCTTCAGGCATAAGACCGGGATGCTCAGCAGTTTCACCGCCGATAAGAGCAGCACCTGACTGTACGCAGCCTTCAGCAACACCGCCTACGATTTCGGCAATCTTTTCGGGAACATTCTTACCGCAGGCAATATAGTCAAGGAAGAATAAGGGTTTTGCACCGACGCAGATAATATCGTTTACGCACATAGCAACTGCATCAATACCGATTGTATCGTGCTTATCCATAAGTATCGCAAGCTTAACCTTTGTGCCGCAGCCGTCTGTACCTGAAACAGTAACGGGGTGCTCCATACCGGCAATACAGCTGAGATCGAAGCAACCGCCGAAGCCGCCTACTTCATCAAGACAACCCTCGTTACGGGTTCTTGCAACATGCTTTTTCATAAGCTCAACCGATTTGTAACCGGCTGTAATATCAACACCTGCAGCTGCATAGCTGGCAGAAAAAGAATTTTTGTGATCCATTTTATATTCTCCTGTACTGTTTTATTATTCTTTACCGGTCCAGCAATAAGTGCATAACTTATCTGCCGGAAGACCGATTGCTTCAATAAGACCTTCTATTGTCTGGAATTCAAGAGATGCAAAGTGAAGCTTATTACTTATTGTCTGTCTCAGCTTTTTACCTCTATCTGTGCCGGGGTCGGAATATTCATCGAGATGCTTAAGTCCCTCGTCACCTTCAAGCTCATATATGGTGCTTCTTGTTATAAGCTCCATATCATTTGTAGCTCTTGAGAAATTAAGATATTTACAACCGTACATAATTGGCGGACAGGCAGAGCGCATATGTACCGCCTTTGCTCCGTTATCATAAAGGAAATCAACAGTCTCGCGAAGCTGTGTTCCTCTTACAATTGAGTCATCAACAAAAAGAAGATTCTTTTCTTCAATCAGCTCGTGAACGGGAATCTGCTTCATTTTTGCTATTCTGTTTCTTTCCTTCTGATTTGAAGGTGTAAAGCTTCTCGGCCAGGTTGGTGTGTATTTTATAAATGGTCTTGCAAAAGGAATATCACTTTCATTTGCATAGCCTATTGCGTGGGGAGTTCCCGAATCAGGTACACCGCCGACATAGTCAATATTCTTGCAAAGCTCGTTCGTTGCATCGTTTCTTGCAAGAACTTCACCGTTTTTATAACGCATTATTTCAACATTCACACCTTCGTAGGTAGATGTTGAATATCCGTAATATGTCCACAGGAATGAGCATACTCGCATTTCCTTTCTCGGGGGAGCAAGCTGTGTAACACCGTTTGCGGTTATTTCAACAATTTCTCCGGGACCCAGCTCTTTGTAGTCGGAATAGCCGAGCTTTTTGTAAGCAAAGGACTCGAATGCCGCACAGTAACCATCTTCGCTTTTTCCGAGAATTACGGGAATTCTTCCCATTTTGTCGCGGGCTGCGATAATTGCACCGTCATCCTTGAGAAGCATAATGTTTGCGGTGCCTTCAATTGAATCCTGTGCAAAAGTAATACCTTCCACAAAGTTGCTTTTCTGATTTATGAGCGCAGCTACCAGCTCTGTTGAGTTTACGGCACCGCCTGTCATTGCACCGAAATGACCGCTTGAGAATGTGAGATACTGTTTTATAAGTGCCTCGGCATTATTTATGATACCGATAATGCATAGTGCATAAGTTCCGAGATTTGAACGGATGAGCAGAGGCTGAGGTTCGCTGTCATTTATACAGCCTATAGCCGATGAGCCCTCCATTTCATCAAATATGTCTTCAAATTTTGTTCTGAAGGGAGAATTCTGAATGTTATGAATTACCCTTTGCAGACCGATTTTTTTATCAAATGCTGCCATACCTGCACTTTTTGTGCCGAGATGTGAATGGTAGTCTGTACCGAAAAACACATCGCTCATTGCATCCTCTTTGCAGGCTGCACCAAAAAAACCGCCCATAATATTCCTCCTTCATTGGTTGTGTTTTTGCGAATTAAAGCTGGGAAAGAACATTTTTATCCTTTTCAAGTACTACAGCCGCCGCGGACTTTCTTTTTGCATCAAGCTTATCAGCAAGAGCCTTGTCTTCAACTGCGATTATCTGTGCAGCAAGGAGTGCTGCATTTGCACCGCCGTTGATTGCAACTGTTGCAACAGGAATACCGGGAGGCATCATAACTGTTGACAGAAGTGCATCCATTCCGTCGAGAACGGATGACTTGCAGGGGATACCGATAACGGGAAGGGTAGTGTTGGCGGCAACCGCACCTGCTAAGTGGGCAGCCATACCTGCAGCGCAGATTATGGCACCGAAGCCGTTTTCACGGGCATTAAGAGAAAACTCTCTTGCTTCTTCGGGGGTACGGTGAGCCGAATATATATGTACCTCAAAGGGGATTTTAAGCTCTTTTAATATGTCTGTTGCTTTTTTTATGATGGGAAGATCTGAGTCGCTTCCCATAACAATTCCGACTTTCTTCATTTTTTTACCTCCTTTTTTTAATGAAAAAACAAAAAGGGCACAATTACCTTAAAGGTAAGTGTGCCCAGACGGTCGGCTTTGAATACGCTTTACTCCTTTGTGGTGCTCCACATTATTCCGTCAGTTGCAAAGCGCTTTTTGTTTAACAGTAAATATTTTAACATAAATACTGAATTCAGTCAAGGCACGAAAGATATATAAGTGTCAGTTTTTGTTGGTCTGTCTTTCACAGTAAATACATCTGTAAATACCGTTTTCTGGATCTGTCAGACGGAACTTATGTTCAAGCTCCTGTTCTATTGATGTGATGCATTTGCTGTTGTCACAGCGCAGTGTGTTGTCCACAATATAATCTGTATCAGAGCGGTATACACTGTCCTTCTGAGCTTCTTCAAGTAATTTGAGAATCAGAGCCATTCTTATATATTTGCCGTTGAGCGCCTGCTTGAAATAACAGGCTCTGGGGTCTTTGTCTACCCCTACGCTGATTTCATTTACACGGGGAAGGGGATGCATAATGGTAAGTGTTTCCTTTGCAAGGGAAAGCTTTTCCGTGTCAAGACAGTAGGAATCCTTGAGCTTCAGGTATTCCTCGAAGGTGGGGAATCTTTCCTGCTGTATTCTTGTCATATAAAGTATGTCAAGCTCGGGAAGTGCTTCTTCAAGGCTGTGTGTTTCCTTAAAGCTGCCTTCTTTAAGATACTTTTTCTTGATATTTCCCGGGAGGCGAAGCTCTGTGGGAGAAATGAGAACAACATTTATGTTCTCATAACGGGACAGTGCCTCTATAAGCGAATGAACTGTTCTGCCGTAACGTAAATCTCCGCAGAAGCCGATTGTAAATCCGCTTAAGCTGCCCTTTTCACGGTGTATTGTGAGAAGGTCGGTAAGAGTCTGTGTGGGATGGTTGTGACCTCCGTCGCCAGCATTGATTACGGGAACATCTGCGTTTTCAGCCGCAACAAAGGGAGCGCCCTCTTTGGGATGACGCATTGCAATTATATCCGCATAGCAGCTGATAACCTTTGCTGTATCGGCGACACTTTCGCCTTTTGCAGCAGAGGAGCTTGTTGCCTCTGAAAATCCGAGAACAGAACCGCCCAACTCAAGCATTGCAGCCTCAAAGCTGAGTCTTGTTCTTGTTGAAGGCTCATAGAAAAGTGTTGCAAGCTTCTTTCTTTTGCACTTTTCTGCATATTTGTCGGGATTTTCTATAATATCCTTAGCACAGTCAATAAGCTCGTCTATTTCGGTGACGGATAAATCAAAAATGCTTATAAGACTTCTCATTTACACCCGTTTCCTTTCTTTTATGCTTTTGCTCCGTTTATTTCAAGGTAAGCCTTGATACGGTCAACATTTTCCTTGTTTGCAGGATCCTCTTCAAGGTATTCGATGATATCATATACATCAACAACGGAGTATACGGGGAAGCCGAATTCCTCGCCTACCTCTGCCATAGCGGATTTTTCTGTCTGTCCTTTTTCTTTTCTGTCAACCATAACGAAGCAGGCAGCAACCTTTGTATCCTTAAGGCAGGAAAGAATTGCCATACTTTCTCTTATTGCGGTACCTGCAGTGATAACATCTTCAACGATAACGATTTCTTCACCGGCCTGAGGCTTGTAGCCTACGAAAACACCGCCCTCACCGTGATCCTTTTCTTCTTTTCTGTTAAAGAAGAAGGGAACATCAAGGTTTTCCTTTGAAAGAGCGCAGGCAACGGAAACTGCTATCGGAATACCCTTGTAAGCGGGACCGTAAAGGACAGTTTTCTTGTTGCCGACCTTTTCAAAATAAGCCTTTGCATAGAATTCGCCGAGCTTTGAAATCTGATCGCCTGTCTTGATATCGCCTGCATTTATAAAATAGGGAATCTTTCTTCCGCTTTTTGCTGTAAAATCACCGAACTTGAGAACGCCTGCACTCTCAAGGAACTTTATAAATTCTCTCTTATAGCTTTCCATAATAATTCTCCTTAAGTTGTGTTTTTTTTGAATCAGCCTACGAATTCAGCTACGCATCTTCTGTAAGCAGCAACGGGATCCTCTGCACCTGTAATGGGTCTTCCCACAACGATGTAGTCAGAACCGATAAGCTTTGCCTGCTCAGGTGTCATAACCCTCTTCTGATCACCGATTTCGCCGTCAGCGAAACGGACACCGGGAGTTACCGTTACAAAGTCATTACCGCATACTCCGTGAACCTTTTCTGCTTCAAGGGGAGAGCATACAACACCGTCAAGACCTGCTTTCTTTGCATTCTGTGCATAGTGCATAACAACCTTGTCGATAGGCTCTTTGATGAGAAGGTCATTCTCCATAGCTTCCTGGTCAGTGGAGGTAAGCTGAGTAACAGCAATAAGAATGGGACGTGTGCCGTCTTCTCTGGTGAGACCTTCAATTGCAGCCTCCATCATTCTTATTGTGCCTGATGCGTGAAGGTTTGTCATATCAACATCAAGGCCTGAAAGAACAGCCATTGATTTTTTTACTGTGTTGGGAATATCGTGAAGCTTGAGGTCAAGGAAAATCTTGTGTCCTCTTGCCTTGATTTCTTTAACAATTTCGGGACCTGCACCGTAGAAAAGCTCCATTCCTATTTTTACGAAAGGCTTCTCCTCCGTAAAGAGATCAAGAAAGCTCATAACCTTTTCTTTGCTCGGAAAATCGCAGGCAATAATTACATCTTTACCCATTATTTTGCTCCTCCTATAATATCTGAAAGTGAATTTATTCCGTATTTTTCCATTACTCTCGAAAGATCATTTATTATATCTCTCGAGGCAAAGGGATCTACTAAGTTCTGTGCGCCTATTTCAACAGCCGTAGCACCTGCAAGCATAAGCTCGATTACGTCCTCAGCCTTTGAAACACCGCCCATTCCCACAACGGGGATATTTACTGCATTAGCAACCTGATAAACCATTCTTACTGCCACGGGGAATATCGCACTGCCTGAAAAACCGCCCATTTTGTTGGCTATGACAGGCTTTTTGGTTTTAAGGTCAATTCTCATTCCGAGAAGCGTGTTTATAAGGCTTATTCCGTCTGCACCTGCTTCCTCGCAAGCCTTTGCAATGCTTACGATGTCAGTTACATTGGGGGATAATTTTATGATTACAGGCTTTGTTGTAACCTTCTTGACGGCTTTTGTTACTTCAGCCGCGGCTTCGGGGGAAGTACCGAAGCTCATACCGCCGCCGTGTACATTGGGACAGCTGACATTAACCTCAAGCCAGCCTACTTCTTCACATTTGTCAAGCTTTTCGCAGGTGTAAGCATAGTCTTCAATTGAAAAGCCGCTGACATTTGCCATTACTTTTTTGTGAAAAACCTTCCGCATCTTAGGTAATTCTTCCGAAATTACCTTATCTACACCGGGATTCTGAAGTCCTACTGCATTTATCATACCTGCTGTACATTCTGCAATTCTGGGTGTAGGATTACCAAATCTGGGGTCTCTCGTTGTTCCCTTGAAGGAGAATGTTCCGAGAATATTGATGTCGTAAAGCTCGGCAAATTCATAGCCGTAGCCGAAGGTGCCGCTTGCGGGGATGACGGGATTGTCAAGGGTTATTCCGCAAAGATTGACACTCATTTTTCCCATATTATCTCCTCCTTCTTAAGAACGGGGCCGTCCTTACAGATTCTCTTGTTGCCGTAAAGTGTTTTGCAGGAGCATCCCATACAAGCACCGAAGCCGCAACCCATTCTTTCCTCAAAGCTGAACTGACCTTCAATTGCTGTTGCGTTATAAAGTGCCTTCAGCATAGGCTCAGGACCGCAGGTGTAAAAATATGTCGCATCGGGGTATTTTTTAAGAGCATTTGTTACAAAGCCCTTTACTCCGCGGCTTCCGTCAACTGTGGTTACCGTTACGTCGCATCCGAGAGAAGCGAATTCTTCCTCAAAGAAAACCTCGCTTTCGGTGTTGAAGCCTAAAATTACACTGACCTTTTTGCCTTCGGTGAGAAGCTTTTTAGCAAGCATATAAAGGGGAGGAACACCTACACCGCCGCCGACTAAAAGCACATTTGCGCCTGAAAGGGAAGTGTCATAGCCGTTTCCGAGACCTGTAAGTATATCAAGTGTACCTTCCTTCATTTCCTTCATCTGTTCTGTGCCCGTGCCGACAACCTTGTAGATGATTGTAAGAATATCACCTTCAACATCATTCACAGAAATGGGGCGTCTGAGATAAAGACCGTCAAGCTTGATGTTCACAAACTGACCGGGGCAGGTTATATCCGAGGTATCCCCCTGAAGACGCATAAGATACACGTCTTTTGTCAGGGGCTGATTCTCTGTTATCTTAAATAAACTCTGTTTCATTTTTTCTCCTTAAGCATCGATTGTGGAGATGCAAAGTGTTGTTTCTTCAAGAACGTCAAGAAGAACCTTAACTGTATCAAGTGCAGTAAAGAGGGTTATATTGTTTTCTGTTGCATAGCGTCTTATTTCATGACCGTCGCTGAGAGGACCTGATGATCCGATATCTCTTGTGTTGATAACGTAAGCAATGTGTCCCTGACGGATAGCATCAATAATTTCTGTACTACCCTCGCTTATCTTCTTGTGAACGTGTGTTCTTATTCCGTGGGACTTAAGGAATTCTGCTGTTCCCTCGGTTGCCTCAATGTTGAAGCCGAGATTGTAGAATCTTCTGATAAGGGGAAGAGCCTCTTCCTTGTCCTTGTCTGCGATTGTAGCAAATACGGTACCGTAGTTCTGAAGCTTCATGCCTGCAGCCTGAAGTGCTTTATAAACCGCACGGTAGAGTTTATCATCGTAGCCGATTGCTTCACCGGTGGACTTCATTTCGGGGGAAAGATAAGCATCAAGTCCGCTGATTTTTGAGAATGAGAATACGGGAACCTTTACATACCATCTCTTCTTTTCCTCGGGATAAATTCCGAAGATACCCTGCTCTTTAAGGGATTTGCCCATAATTACCTCAGTTGCAATGTCTGCAAGTGAGTAGCCTGTTGCCTTTGAAAGGAAGGGAACTGTTCTTGAAGAACGGGGGTTAACCTCGATGATATATACGTCATCATTGTCATCGACAATAAACTGAATATTATAAAGACCGATAATTCCGATGCCCAGTCCCAGCTTCTTTGCATACTGTAAAATTGTACCCTTAACCTTGTCGGATACGGAGAAAGTGGGGTAAACACTTATTGAGTCACCGGAGTGAATACCTGTTCTTTCAATAAGCTCCATAATGCCCGGGACAAATACGTCAATACCGTCACAGATAGCATCAACCTCAACCTCGCGGCCCTGGATGTATTTGTCAACAAGAACGGGCTTGTCCTCGTCAATTTCAACGGCAGTCTTGAGATAGTGTCTGAGCTGCTCTTCATTTGCAACAATCTGCATTGCGCGTCCGCCGAGAACGAAGGAGGGACGGACAAGAACCGGGTAGCCGATTTCTGCTGCTGCTGCGATACCGTCTTCCAGCTTTGTAACAGCTTTGCCCTTTGCACGGGGAATATTAAGCTCATTAAGAAGATTTTCGAAAGCATTACGGTCTTCTGCACGGTCAATAGCTGCACAGTCTGTGCCGATGATTTTAACACCGCGGTCGAAGAGAGGCTGAGCAAGGTTTATAGCAGTCTGACCGCCGAGAGAGGCGACACCACCTCCGGGCTTTTCAAACTCGATGATGTTCATAACATCTTCGGGAGTGAGAGGCTCAAAATAAAGCTTGTCCGCTGTTGTATAGTCGGTTGAAACTGTTTCGGGATTATTGTTTATTATGATTGCTTCATAACCTGCATTTTTGATTGTCATAACCGCATGAACGGTAGAGTAGTCGAACTCAACACCCTGACCGATACGGATAGGACCTGCACCGAGAACAATAATCTTCTTCTTGTCAGTCAGACGGGAAGCATTTTCACCTGTGTAAGAGGAGTAGAAGTAAGGAATATATGCATTGGTATGACAGGTGTCAACCATCTTGAATACGGGGAAGAGATTAATCTCCTTACGCATATTGTAAACATCAAGCTCTGTGCATCCCCAGAGACGGGAGATGTATTTATCGCCGAAGCCCATCTTTTTTGCAGTTGTGAGAATTTCAGCATCCTTACGGACTCTCAGCTGTTCTTCCATATCGATAATGTTTTTGAAGGCTTCAAGGAAGTAAGGTGTAATCATAGTGATTTCGTGAATCTTTTCAACAGAAACACCGTGATACATAAGCTCTGCGATAGCAAAGATATTATCAGCGCGGAAATCAGCTATGTATTCGAGAAGCTCTTCAACACTCATATTGTCGAATTTGGGAAGGTGTAAATGATTTGCACCGATTTCAAGAGAACGAATGCCCTTGAGGAGCGCTTCTTCAAGATTTGAACCGATACCCATGATTTCACCGGTTGCCTTCATCTGAGTTCCGAGCTTGTTTGTTGCGGAAACAAATTTATCGAAGGGGAAACGGGGTAATTTTGCAATAACATAGTCAAGTCTGGGCTCAAATGCTGCATTTGTATTTGCAATCTGGATTTCTTCAAGAGCCATACCTACTGCAATTTTTGCGGTTACGCGGGCAATGGGATAACCGGAAGCCTTTGATGCAAGTGCAGATGAACGGGAAACTCTGGGGTTAACCTCTATAAGATAATACTCAGATGTATGAGGATTAAGAGCAAACTGAACATTGCAGCCGCCTTCAATCTTAAGCTCCTTAATGAGCTTGATTGCTGAATCATTCAGCATTTTTTCGTCTTCCTTGCTGAGTGTCATAATGGGAGCAACAACGCAGGAGTCACCGGTATGCACACCGACGGGGTCGATATTTTCCATGCCGCAGATTGTGATTGCATGGTCATTGGAGTCGCGCATAACCTCGAATTCAATTTCCTTATAGCCCTTAACACTCTTTTCAATAAGCACCTGATGAACAGGGGAGAGTTTGAATGCATTTGTGCCGATAAACTCAAGCTCCTCTTCATTGTTTGCAAAGCCACCGCCTGTACCACCGAGAGTAAATGCGGGACGAAGAACAACGGGATAACCGATTCTTGCTGCAGCTTCCTTTGCTTCTTCAAGAGAATATGTGATTTCGGAGGGAATTGTAGGCTCGCCGATGGACTGGCACAGCTCCTTGAAAAGCTCTCGGTCCTCAGCTCTTTCAATGCTTTCGCTGCTTGTACCGAGAAGCCCAACACCGCATTCCTTGAGAATACCTTTCTTCTCGAGCTGCATTGCAAGGTTAAGACCTGTCTGTCCGCCGATGCCGGGAACAATTGCATCGGGGCGCTCATAACGGAGAATTTTCGCAATGTATTCAAGTGTAAGCGGCTCCATGTAAACCTTGTCGGCAATAATTGTGTCGGTCATTATAGTAGCAGGGTTTGAGTTGCAAAGAACTACCTCGTAACCTTCCTCCTTGAGAGCAAGACAAGCCTGAGTGCCTGCATAGTCAAACTCTGCAGCCTGACCGATAACTATGGGGCCTGAGCCGATAATCATAATTTTTTTGATGTCTGTTCTTTTAGCCATAAATTTCTCTCCTTATATGTTCTGATGTTCATAAACGATTTTATTGTCCGCAACTGTCAGCATACATACACCTGACAGCTTTTCTCCCGTAAACGGAGTTGCTTTGCCCTTAGAAAAGAAGTGGTCGGGATTTACAATGAACTCTTTTTCAAGATCCCACACGGTAAAGCTTCCGTCAAAGGGGATACCAAAGCGCTTTCTCGGATTTATTGACATAAGCTCAATAAGCTTATGAAGGCTTATTTCACCTGTTTTTACAAAATGTGTGTACATAACGGCAAATGCGGTTTCAAGTCCTACAATGCCGAACAGACTTCCGCTGAGTCCTCTGCTTTTCTCATCTGCAGAGTGGGGCGCATGATCCGTTGCTATCATATCTATTGTGCCGTCTTTTATTCCTTCAATGAGAGCAAGTCTGTCTTCTTTATCTCTTAATGGGGGATTCATCTTGAATCTGCCGTCCTCCTGCAGGAAGGAGTCATCCATTACAAGGTAGTGGGGACCTGTTTCGCAGGTTACGTCAAGACCTTCTTTTTTTGCCTGTCTTATAAGCTCAACACTTTCCTTTGCCGAAATGTGACAGACATGGTAAGCACAGCCCGTTTCCCGGACAAGCTCCAGATCTCTTTCAATCTGCCGCCATTCGCTTTCCGAGCATATTCCTTTGTGCCCGTGAGCTTCGGCATAGCTGCCTTTATGAATGTATCCGCCTTCAAGCAGGCTGTTTACTTCGCAGTGAGCTGCTATTATTTTTCCGAGGCTTTTAGCCTTGAGCATAGCTTCCTTCATCATCTCATCAGATTGTACACCTTTTCCGTCATCGGAGAACGCAACACAGAAAGGGGAAAGTCCTTCCATATCGGAAAGCTGCTCACCCTGCTGAGCGACCGTGATAGACGCGTAAGGGAACACAGGTATCAGTGAATCTTTTTCTATTGCATCAAGCTGTACCTTTATGTTCTCAACACTGTCGGGAACGGGGGAGAGGTTCGGCATAGTGCAGACTGCCGTGTATCCGCCGTGAGAAGCAGCAAGACTTCCGCTTTTCATACCCTCTTTATAAGAAAAACCCGGCTCACGAAAATGCACATGCACATCGCAGAAACCGGGAAAAACAGTATATTTAAAGTCGTTGTACTTCTCGAGGGTGCCGGCAAGAGAGAATAAATCACCCGCACCGGTTTCGATACCGGGGAGGAATGATGAGCCTATTACGTTTGCCTTCAGTACCTTCGTCATTTTGTTTCCTTTCATAATCCGACACACAATACCGGGACATAAAACAACTGCGAAAACACCCTTGTATTTTCGCAATATCCTTGCGGCTTCCCGTATGCCGGAAACAGTTCATTATGTTGTTAAATAGTTTATCACGAAGACTTCCGTTTGTCAACTTGATTTTAGTATAATTATTAACTTTCTTATAATAAGCAATTTGTGTGCGTTACAGGAAGAAAATTTTGTTTAAAAGATAAAAAAACACCGTTTGCGGCAACAGCGGTAAACGGTGCTTTTTTGTGCAATTTATCCTACATAGAATATGCTTTCTTGTGCATTTTCCTGTGTGGATTCTGCGGTGTTTTTCTCTGCAAAAACAGCTTCTGTCAGGTTTTCCTGATCGCCGGCGACGGGAGCTGCTGTTGTGTTTTCTTCTGTTGAATCCTCGTTTGCCGATGCTCCTGAGCAGGCCGTGAAAGCAAAGGAAAAAATTAGAAGAAAAGCAAGCAGAATTGCAGTTTTTTTCATTTTGTGTGCCTCCTGAATTATGTTATTGCGGAATGGCTCCGTCATGCTAAATTTATGCCTCCGGTGCGAAAAAAAACAATACATTTTTGTCGATTGTAAAAAAAATTTCTGAAAAGCCGGAAAAAACTTGAAAAAGTAGCCAAAATAAAGAAAAAATTGCTTGATTTCTATAAAACTTTCATTTATAATAAAAATAACTTGGAGCCAATTGGGGCCAAATCGAGTTAATTGGAGTCAGAAAGGAAGTGAAGCAGAATGAGTGACAGATTTATCGGCGAGTCAAAACATATTCTTGAAAACGGCTGCCGTCTTATTGTCCCTCTTCGTTTCAGAAGCTTCCTTCTTCCGGAATTAATTCTTTATAAAGCCCCGGAACATTGTCTGTTTATTTATGACAGAGAAGGCTTCAAAGAGGTAGCTGAACAGCTGAGAGAGTACGCCGGTTCAATTGATGACAGAAAAAAATACAGAAATGCTATGCGTGCAGCAAGGCCTATCACTCCCGATAAGCAGGGAAGATTCACAATTCCTTCCGATTATATCGAGCATGCCGATCTCGGAGATACGGTTTATCTCATCGGCATGGGAAATAAGATCGAAGTATGGAATGAGGAAGAATACAATACTATGGGAGGCAGCGACAGCTTTACTCCTGATATGTATCCTCCGATCAGATTTTAATGAGGGAATTGTAAAATGGAATTTAATCATATACCGGTACTTTTTTATGAAACAGTTGATTCGCTGAACATTAATCCCGACGGCATTTATGCAGACTGCACCGCAGGCGGCGGTGGCCATTCTGCGGAAATTCTTTCACGACTTTCAGAAAACGGCAGACTTATTGCTTTTGACAGAGACCCTGATGCAATAGAAAATCTCACGGAGAGATTCCGGGGAAAAGAAAACATAACCATAGTAAAAAGTAATTACTGTGAAATTGACAAAAGAATGACTGAAATGGGCATTGAAGCATTTGACGGCATAATTGCCGATCTCGGCGTCAGCTCCTTTCAGCTTGATACACCTGAACGAGGCTTTTCTTTTCATCATGATGCACCTCTTGACATGCGTATGAGCAAAGAGGGTATAAGCGCAAAAGATATCATAAATACATACTCCGAAAAGGAGCTTGTAAGAATTTTTACCTGCTACGGTGAGGAAAAATTTGCAAAAAGTATAGCAAGGCTTATAGTTGCACGACGGGAAAAGACACCTTATGAAACAACATTTCAGTTGGCTGAAACGGTAAAGGACGGTATTCCTGCAAGAGCAAGAAGGGAAGGGGGACACCCCGCGCGCCGGATTTTCCAAGCTGTCCGGATGACAGTAAATAATGAGTACCCCGATCTGACTCCGTCTGTTGAAAAAATGTTTGATGCTCTTAAGGTGGGCGGAGTGCTTTCAATAATCACCTTCCACTCACTTGAAGACAGGGCTGTAAAGAATGCCTTCAAATGTTTTACGGAGGGTTGCACATGTCCCAAGGACTTTCCTGTGTGTGTATGCGGAAAGACTCCCAGGGGAAAATTGCAGTTCAAGTCACTTGCTCCTTCGGCTGAAGAGTTGGAGCGAAACCCCCGTAGTCATAGTGCAAGACTCAGAAGTATAATAAAGTTAAAGTAAATATAAAAAAGAATATAAGGGAAAGGGAGATAGAAGAAAATGTCTGAAAATAAAACAAGTGCTTTCGATTTTGAATACTTTGAAACAGGCTACTCTGCGGCTCCTCAGAGAAAAGCCGATGAGAAGACTAAGCCTTCAATTAAACGTGTTGCCCCCAGAACAAAGGGTGAATTAAAGCGGCAGGAGATTGCAGGACTCGTAAAATCTGTTCGTGCTTTCGCTTTTGCATCAGTGATGTTTGTTATGCTGATTATGCAGGTTGTTGCAGGTGTGAATAATTACGGTATTACGCGTGAGATCCAGGAGATTGAGCGGCAGATTGCAATTGAGCAGTCTGAAAATGTCCGTCTTTCGGCAACTCTCAACGGAATTACCGGTATTGCGGTTATTGACAACTATGCAACGGAAATTCTCGGTATGACAAAGGTTGAGAATTATCAGATTGAATGTATAGATCTTTCGGTAGGAGATACTGTTCTTTATACAGCTTCTCTTGCGAATAAGCAGTGACTGTAATATAAACGGTACTGTCAGGCATATACATAATTATCTGTATAAGAAAGACTATTTTACATTACAGAAATGCGAAAACAGGGGCGGATATAGTTTCGCCCTTGTCAATATTTATACATAATAACAGGAAGGGAGAAATTTCTGATGACAGAAAGAAAAGATGAAATGAAGCGTACCTCTTTAAGTGCAAGACGTGCGGTTCTTGGCTTATTTATTGTACTTTTTTTGTTTATAGTGGTTCTCGTAGGCAGACTGGGATATCTTACGATTATAAAGGGCGATCATTACAGAAGTCTTGCGGAGGATCAGCAGTATAGTGATTCGGTGCTGTCTTCATTAAGAGGAACAATATATGACTCGGAGATGAATGTTCTTGCTCAGACCGCTTCCGTATGGAAAATACAGATAAATCCCAGCAAGATTGAGGATGAAGAGGAATTCGGTGTTGTCGTTGACGGACTTGCATCGGTGCTTCAGATGGATGCTCAGAAGCTCAGAGAAAAAATAGAAAATAACAAGAAATACGGCTACCTTGTCATAAAGAGTGAGGTTGAGTATAAGGAAATGTCGGCAATGCTTCAGTATGCAAAGGACAATAAGGTTGCAGACATTATTTTCAGTGAGCCCGATACCAAGAGATATTATCCCGACGGTACACTTGCTTCCACGGTTATAGGTTTTACGGGAACCGACGGTAACGGACTTTACGGACTTGAATATTACTATGATGATTCGCTTACAGGTGTTGACGGCAAGATATTTACCCACCGTGATGCGAGATCCAATGAGCTGGATAGTAATAACAAGATAATTTATGATGCTAAAAACGGAGAAAATCATGTTCTGACACTTAATAATGAGGTTCAGACAGTGCTTCGCGGTGCATGCATCAGTGCTCTTGAGGATAATAATGCCGATAATGTTTACGGTATTGTAATGAACACCAAGACCGGTGCTGTTCTCGGTATGTGTAATGTGCCTGACTATAATTCCAATTCACCATTTGAAATTTCCGAAAAGGCTCAGGCGGTAATTGATGCACTTGAAACAGATGAGGAAAAAAATAAGGAATTTTCCAATGCTCAGCAGATGCAGTGGAAAAACAAAGCTATTGCAGACTTTTATTACTCTGGCTCTGTTTATAAGGTGTTTCTTGTTGCAGGTGCGCTTGAGGAAGGTGTAATTGATGAGAATACATCTTACAGCTGTCACGGTACAATAACGGTAGGGGACAGAACCGTAAAGGACTACAATCCCATCGGACACGGTATGGAAACTCCTTTAACGCTTCTTGTCAATTCCTGCAATACATTCTCCGTGCATGTAGGACAGAAGCTTGGTGTAGACCTTTTCTATAAGTATTTTGAAGCATTCGGCTTCGCAGAAAAAACAGGTATTGATCTTCCCGGTGAAGGAAAGCCCGTGGCAGGTATTACATACCACTCTCCCGAGATATCCTTTACAAATTCAAACCTCGTCAGTGTATCCTTCGGACAGTCTAATCAGGTGACCCCCATTCAGGTAGCTGCTGCAATCAGTGCTGTCGGCAACGGCGGTAAGCTTATGACACCTCATATCGTAAGCAAGACTATTGATGATTCGGGTAACACCATTACAGAGACAAAGCCTGTGGTAAAGCGTCAGGTTATTTCCGAGTCAACTGCTGCTACTGTTACATCATATATGGAAGAGGTAGTAAAAAGAGGTACGGGTGCCAATGCTTATGTTGCAGGCTACCATGTAGCAGGAAAAACCGGCACCAGTGAAAAGACAGGTGTCAAGGATACAAAGGCATATATCGCTTCTTTTGCAGGCTTTGCCCCTGCATATGATCCTGAAATTACTGTTGTAATTGTAATCGACAATCCCAAGGGGGCAGTTTATTCGGGCGGTGATATTGCAGCTCCCGTTGCAGGTGAGGTTTTCAGCAGAATACTTCCCACTATGGGCATTGAACCTACATACTCCGATTCTGAACTTGCAAAGCTTTCAGAGGCAACTCCCAATATGGTCGGTAAGAGCATTTCCTCCGCAAAAGCAGAGCTTGCAGGTACAGAGCATGTTGTAAGAGTAATAGGAGAAGGTGATACGGTAGTTTCGCAGTCCCCCGAGGCCGGAAGAACTACTCCCGCAAACGGTGTTATTGTGCTTTATACGGAAGACAACATCGAAAAGGAAACAGCAATAGTTCCGAATTTCAACGGACTTACTGTTTCACAGGCAAATCAGATGGCAGTGAACAGAGGCTTTAATATCAGAATCTCCGGCAGCTCCTTCTCGACAGATTCGGTTGTCGCGTATAAACAGGAATATGCGGAAGGCACAGAGCTTGAGCTCGGAAGTGTTATTACCGTTTATTTCAGAACAAGCGGTATATCCGACTGATGATGCGGCAGAAAGTATTTCTGCCCTTTAGGATGTGTAAAAAAGAGGAAGAATAATGGCTCTACTCAAATTCAGGAGGTATTATTTTGAATCTTTATAAATTAATTGCTCAGACAGGAATTTCCTGTACTTTACCGGACAGAGAAATAACGGGAATTACCGAGCATATTGAAAATGTGACGGACGGATACATTTTTGTTGCCGTGAAGGGTGCTTCTTTTGACGGAAACAGCTTTATCGGAGAAGCATTGCTGAAGGGGGCTTCTTGTGTATTTTCAGAAGAAGACAGTGAGAATCCGCTTGTTGTAAAAACCGACGATGCAAGATATACTCTTGCAATGCTGTGCAGTGCTTTTTACGGACATCCGTGGAAAAAGCTTAAAACAGTAGGTATTACGGGCACTAACGGAAAAACTACGGTTGCCGAATATCTTTCGTATATTCTTAACTGCTCGGGATATAAGTGCGGTGTTATAGGTACCTTGGGGGTAAGATGTGAAGGTTATTCCTTTGATACGGGTTATACAACACCTTCCCCTGAGATTCTTTACAGAGAGCTTGACAGCTTAGTAAAAAACGGCTGTATATACTGTATTGCGGAGGTTTCCTCCCAGGCACTTGAACAGAAAAGAGTTGCTCCGATAGTATTTGATACTGCGGTTTTTACAAACATCGGAACAGACCACCTTGACAGACACGGCACATTTCAGAATTATATCTCTGCAAAGTCCTTACTTTTTTCCCAATCGGAGAAAGCTGTTATCAATGCAGATGATATAAATGCGGACCAAATGGCTGAAAAATGCCGCGGCACTGTTTATACCTTTTCCGCTAAAGACAGATTTTCGGATTTTTCTGCAAAGGATATAAGATATTCACAAGACGGAATATCCTGTATATTCTTCGACAAAAAGAATATTATTCCTCTTTTCTTTGACGGTGCGGGGGAGTACAGTGTTTATAATGCTCTTGCCGCTTTTTCGGCAGCAGAGGTACTCGGCTTATCCCCGTATTCCTTCCCTGAAATTGCAAAAAATCTTCCGCCTGTAAAAGGACGATTAAGCAGGCTTGAAAAAGACGGCATCAGGGTATATATTGATTTTGCCCATACTCCTGAGGCTTTACAGGCTGTACTGCAGGCTCTCAAAAGAATTACTTCAGGACGGTTATATTGTATTTTCGGGTGCGGCGGAAACAGAGATAAAAGTAAAAGACCGCTTATGGGTGAAGTTGCTGCCCGTTATGCGGATACCGTTATAATAACGAGTGATAACCCCCGTTTTGAGAATCCCGCCGAAATTTCAGCGGATATCAGAAGAGGAATAAGAAATAAAAGGAATATTATTACAGAAAACGACAGGCAAAAGGCAATAGAGCTTGCGCTTTCTAAAGCAAAACCGGGCGATGCTGTCCTTGTTGCAGGTAAGGGACACGAAGAATATCAGTTGATCTGCGGAAAAAAATACAGCTTCAGTGATGAAATGACCGTAAAAAATATACTCGGTCTTGATTGAAAGGATAGATGATTATGGAATTGTGGCTTGCACTTCTTTTATGCGTAATAACAGGCTTTCTGACAGCGTTTTTGTCGGGCTTTGCTATTGTACCGTGGCTTCGTAAATTGAAGTTCGGGCAGGCAATTCTTGATATCGGTCCGTCCTGGCACAAAAAGAAGCAGGGAACCCCGACAATGGGCGGCTTTATAATTATAGCCGGCTTCTTTGCTGCTGTCGCAGTGGCACTTATAACAGATAAGCTTCTCGGAGGAGATATTCTTACCTTTGGTAATTCCCGTCCTTCGGATGTTGTTTATGTGAAGATTTTCGGCGGTATACTTATGTCGGCAGCATTTGCGTTTATCGGTTTTATTGATGACTATATCAAGGTAGTCAAAAAGAGAAATCTGGGACTTACGGAAATGCAGAAAACTGCTCTGCAGATTGTAGTCATTGTTGTATACTTATTTACATTATATAAAAGCGGCGTGAATTTTATTTTTATTCCCTATCTCGGAATATATGAAAACACCTTCCTTTTCTGGGTTCTCGGCTTTATTGCAATTTATGCTACTGTAAATGCAGTTAACTTTACAGACGGCGTTGACGGACTTTGCTCATCTGTTACTGCGGTTGTTTCAATCGGCTTTGCTGTGTGTGCTGTGATTATGAGCTTTTCCGGACTCTCAATTCTTGCCGCTGCTCTTTTTGGTTCCCTTATGGGCTTCCTTATGTGGAACTGGAATCCTTCAAAGGTTATAATGGGCGACCTTGGCTCATTCTTCCTCGGCGGTATGGTATGCACCTTTGCTTTCTCGCTCGATTCTCCCTGGCTTATTGTACTTATAGGTTTTATATATGTTCTTGAATTTCTATCAGATATTCTGCAGATTGCATACATTAAAACCCATAACGGAAAAAAACTGTTCAGAATGGCTCCCATTCATCATCATTATGAAATGGGCGGCTGGAGTGAAAAAAAGATTTGTAAAGTATTTACCCTTGTCACAGCAATCGGCACAGCAGCAGCTGTTGCACTCAGCTGGTTCGGCAGGCTT
Organism: Acutalibacteraceae bacterium; assembly: GCA_045647985.1. Classification (GTDB taxonomy): domain Bacteria; phylum Bacillota; class Clostridia; order Oscillospirales; family Acutalibacteraceae; genus RUG806. The sequence continues at coordinate 26,082 of JAZRNB010000088.1, read as the reverse complement.
CAGTAAAGGTAAAATGCTTTACATAGATAAAGTCAACTAATTACATATTATGCTGCTTGTTCAGCTGAAAGGTGGAAATTATGCAGACTTCTGCTACGAAAAACAAAAATAATAACAAAAAAAACAGCAGTAATCTGCTGAGTCTTTATATAAAATCCCGCGGCGGTCTTTTTGCTCAGGGCTCCTTTGATGTGCTATTGTTTGTATTCTGGGCAATTATTCTTTTTACGGGCCTTGTAATGCTTTATTCCTCAAGCTATCCCAAGGCTTATACCGAGGGCTTTGAGCCCACTTACTATTTCAAAAATCAGGTTATAGGCGCAGCTCTCGGAATTGTGCTTATGATTATAATCGGCAAAATGAACCATATGCTTTTTATGGAAGCCGGTGCAATTTTAGGTACACTTGTTTCAGTGGTTTTTCTGGTGTTGGCATTGTTTATCGGAAGCTCAGATGACGGAAGCGATATCAGAAGATGGGTTACTATTGCGGGTATTCGTTTTCAGCCCTCCGATATTGCCAAATTTACACTTATTCTTACATTAGCCTACCTTTTCCATCGCTGGCATCATCTTATGGTCAGCAAAAAGCCTCTCAGATCAAAAAGATTTCAGATTATTAATCGTGTGACAGACGGAATCAATCATATAGCCGGTAAACCTGTTCTTAACGAATCTTTTATAATTGTAATGGGCAGTATTCTTGTTATCGGATTGTATGTAGGCCTTGTTTTTGCAGGTTCACATCTTTCCGGTGCGGTCATTATGCTTGCGGTGGCTGCAGTAATGCTTTATCTTGGTGAGATACGTCCCACATGGATACTGTTTTTCATTATTGTCGTAATTCTGGCACTGCCCATTCTTCTGTCAACTGATGTTCTGAGTAACTATATGGTTGACAGAATAACGAATTTCCTCAGTCCGGAAAAGGATATGCAGGGTGCTGACTGGCAGACCATACAAGCGTTATATGCTATCGGCTCCGGCGGCTTCTTCGGAAGGGGACTCGGACAGTCTGTGCAGAAGTATAATTATGTTCCCGAGCCTCAGAACGATATGATATTTTCAATTGTGATTGAAGAATTAGGTTTTATCGGCGGTGCTGCGATAATTATTCTCTTTGCTCTAATCGTATGGAGAGGTATTGTAATCGGTGTTAACTGTCCGACAAGATATGGTGCATTGACGGCATTCGGTATTACCTTTAAGCTTGCATTGCAGGTTATTCTGAATATCGGAGTTGCTACAAACATTATTCCCAATACAGGTATAACACTTCCGTTTTTCAGCTACGGAAGAACTGCGCTTATTGTAAATCTCATCGAAATGGGAATTCTTTTCAGTATTTCCCGTTCCTCTCGTATGAAAAAAGTTTAGTCGCTAAGGAGAAGATTTATGAAGGTTCTTATTGCTGCGGGCGGTACGGGCGGACATATAAACCCTGCGCTTTCTCTTGCACAGGAAATCAGAAGCCGTCATCCGGAAGCCGAAATACTTTTTGTCGGAACTGCCGACAGAATGGAAGCAACTCTGGTTCCTAAAGCAGGTTTTGACTTTACAACTATTGACATAAGCGGTTTTCAGCGCTCATTTTCCCCTTCCGGGATTTTTGAAAATCTCCGCACACTGAAAAAGCTTGTATTTGTTACGGGACAATGTAAAAAAATAATCAATGAATTTACCCCCGATGTGGCAGTAGGCTTCGGCGGATATGTCAGCGGACCTGTGATAAGAACTGCGCACAGAATGGGAATAAAAACAGCTATTCACGAGCAGAATGCATTTCCCGGGAAAACAAACATTGCGCTTTCAAAATATGCCGATGCGGTTATGCTCACAACGGCAGATGCTGAGAAGTTTCTTAAATGCAGCAGCAAGCCTTTTGTAACGGGGCTTCCCGTAAGAGAAGAAATTCTCACGGCAGATAAGGGAATTGCGAGAGATTCACTGGGCTTTCCCCGTGATGCGACAGTTGTTCTTGCAACCGGCGGCAGTCTCGGTGCTGCAGCAATAAATGAAAGTATGCTTGAGGTTTTAAAAGAATTTTCAGATTCGGGTGTTATCTTTGTTCACGGCTACGGACAGAACGGTAAGGATATTCCTGAAAAGCTTAAAAAAGCAGGCATAGATACGGATAATAACAGAAATTTACATATTTCGGAGTATATCTACGATATGGCAAAGTATATGGCTGCTGCTGATCTTGTTATAAGCAGAGCAGGAGCCAGCTCACTTGCGGAAATTCAAGTGCTGGGAAAGGCATCATATCTTGTGCCGTATCCTTATGCTACAGAAAACCATCAGTATCATAATGCCATGGCACTTGTGAAAAATGATGCGGCTATGGTCTGCGAACAGAAGGATTTTACACCCGATAAGCTGAAAACTGTAATTTCAGAGCTTATTAAAGACAAGGAAAAATTTATAAGAATGGGTGAAAATGCACGGGCTATGGCAATCTGCAATGCAAAGCGAAGGATTTGTGATATTGTGCTTTCACTTATAAAATAAGCTGTTTTTCACCTTGTAACACGGACAAATTCATTTCCATAGAATGAAGCGTAAGTTCATGTTGAAAGGGTGGAGATTATGCAATCCTACATTATTGACGGCGGTACAAGACTGATGGGTGAGTGTACCGTTCAAGGGGCGAAAAACAGTGCCCTGCCGATACTTGCCGCTTCACTTATCTGTGACGGAACAAGTGTTATAAAAAATTGTCCGCGTCTTCTGGATGTAGACGCTACTGCAAAAATACTTGAGCATCTGGGATGTAGCGTAAAAAGGGAAGGTCACAGTGTATCGGTGTGCTCTGAGAATGCAGCTGAGTATATTATTCCCGAAAGCCTTATGAGAGAAATGCGGTCATCGGTAATTTTTCTCGGTGCTATTCTTTCAAGAAACAAGAAGGTTGTCCTTTCAACTCCCGGAGGCTGTGACATAGGGCTTCGTCCTATAGATCTGCATCTTGATGCTATGAAAAAGCTCGGAGCCCGGGTGCGAGAAGAATTCGGAAATATTGAGTGTATTGCTCCCGACGGACTAAAAGGTGCGTCGATTACCTTATCCTTTCCCAGTGTAGGGGCAACTGAAAATATTATGGTTGCCGCAAGCACAGCCAAAGGGACTACCACTGTTATAAACGCGGCTAGAGAGCCGGAAATCAGCGATCTTGCAGATTTTCTGAATTCCTGCGGTGCTAAAATATCAGGTGCTGGACAGGGAACAATTGTTATTGAAGGGGTAAAAAAACTGACCGGTACCGTGCATACCGTGCTTCCGGACAGAATTGCCGTATCTACATATATGTGTGCCGCGGCGATTACCGGCGGAGAAGTAAAGTTCAATAATATTATCCCTGCGCATATAGGTCCTGAGATAGAGTTATTTGAAGAAACCGGCTGCTGTATACGGACGGACAGCAGAAGTCTTTATCTGAATGCTCCGCATAGGCTTAATTCTGTAAAGCTTATACGCACTATGCCGTACCCCGGCTTTCCCACAGATACAGGTGCGGCTGTGGCGGCTCTTCTTACACGGGCTAAGGGCACATCTGTTATCATTGAAACTATATTCGAAAACAGATTCAGATATGCAGGAGAGCTTATAAGACTCGGCGCAAAAATAAGAGTAGACGGCAGGATGGCTGTTATTGAAGGTGTTGACAGACTTCACGGCGTCGGTGTCCGTGCTACCGATTTAAGAGGCGGTGCCGCGCTGATGGTGGCTGCTCTTTCAGCTGAGGGGGAAACCCGCATAACTGAAATAAAGCATATAGAAAGAGGCTATGAGAGTCCGGAGAGGGTTCTTTCAGCTCTTTCCGCAAAAATAAAAAGGATTGATGGAGAAGATGGAGAGAAATAATCAGAATAGTGAAATTTACGGAGTAAAGGACAGCCGTTTTTCTCCGGAAGAAAGAGCAAGAATGGCACGTGAAAATGAAAAATACCGTTCTGCAGCAAAAAATGCGGCAGAAGTAAAAAGGGCTGCCCATTCTTCAGATTCTGTAAAAACGGAAAAGAAAAAAACTGAAAAAACTGTGAAACAGGCCTCAAAGGACAAGAACAGAAAAAAGACTGATACCGCAGCTGTCAGCAGAAACCAGAGAGTCAGGAACAGCTCCGAAAACAGAAAAAAGCAAAGAAAGCTGCAGAATAATCTGATAATTGTTATGCTGCTTGTAGTGGCTCTTGCCGTTATCGGTGCTTTTGCATGCTTTGCTATGACAATAAACACAATTCAGGTAAGCGGCAGCGAAAGATATTCAGAAAAAACTGTACTTGAGGCAGCAAAGCTGGAAAAAGGAGACAGTATCCTTCTTATGAATCCCGCTTCAATCAAGCATAAAATCGAAAGTAAGCTTCCTTATATCGAAAATGCTGAAATCAAAAGAGACTGGCCTGACGGTGTAATTGTGAATCTTACGGATGCCGAGCCGACACTCGCACTTGACACGGGAAACGGCTACATCCTTATGAATGATTCCTGTAAGGTTCTTGATGATAGTGCCGCGGTTGTAAGCAGCTCGGCTATTATAAAGGGTGTTACGGTGGAAAATGCCGTACCCGGAGAAATTGCTGAATTTTCCGGTGACATCAGCACGGAGGCTTTTGTCAGACTCTGTCAGGCTTTCGGTGAATACGGAATAGAAAATATATCTGAATATGATCTTACAATCGTTTCGAGCATAAAGGTTATGATAGGACACAGAATTGAGGTACAGCTCGGTACCCTTGCGGGCGCTGCAGATAAGCTTGCCTTCTGTAAGGCTGTAATAGATAAGACTATTGCGTCAGATTCAAAGCATCCTATGGTAATAAACATAACGGCAGACGGTAAGGCATATGCAAGACGCAAGGATGACAATAACGTGAGCTTTGAAGAATCATCTGCAGAAAAAACAACAACATCAGCAGCAGATACGGCTTCGCCTGAAGAAACCACTGAAACTCCCGACAATGTCGTTGCGGTTGGATAAAAACGGGAAATAATACAAAAATTTTTGTAACAGCTTGTAATATTTTTTTTGTTTTATTCTTGAATTTTATAAATATGTATGTTAAGATATATAGTGATTATTGTGTAAATTACTATTGGAGGATATAAATATGGGTTTCGAAATGTCAAATGAATATGATCTTGTCACTCAGATTAAGGTCGTAGGTGTAGGCGGAGGCGGCGGTAATGCCGTTAACCGTATGGTTGAATCAAATGTTCAGGGCGTAGAGTTTATTGCTGTTAACACTGATAAGCAGGTTCTTATCAATTCCAAGGCATCAACAAAAATTCAGATAGGTGAAAAGGTTACTTCCGGCCAGGGTGCAGGCGCAAAGCCCGAAATCGGCAAGAAGGCTGCAGAAGAGAGCATGGAAGCAATCAACGAAGTTCTTGCAGGTACCGATATGGTATTCATCACTGCAGGTATGGGCGGCGGAACAGGTACAGGTGCTGCTCCCGTTATTGCACAGCTTGCAAAGGATAAGGGTATCCTTACAGTCGGCATCGTTACAAAGCCCTTCGAATTCGAAGGCAGACGCCGTATGACTCAGGCAGAAGCAGGTATTGCAGAGCTTGCTCAGCACGTAGACAGCCTTATTGTTATTCCCAATGAAAGACTTAAGTTAGTTTCCGATCAGAAGATCACATTCCTCAATGCTTTCTCTATTGCTGATGATGTTCTCCGTCAGGGCGTAAAGAGCATTGCTGAGCTTATCAAGGTTCCCGGTATCATTAACCTTGACTTTGCTGACGTTACATCCGTTATGAAGGATGCAGGTCACGCACATATGGGTGTCGGCAGAGCAAGTGGTAAGGATAAGGCTGAAAAGTCTGCTACAGATGCTATCTCCAGTCCTCTTCTTGAAACAACCATTCAGGGGGCAAAGGGTGTTATCATTCTTATATCTGCATGTACAGACATCACTCTTGATGATATTGATGTTGCTGCAACAATCGTTAAGGACGCAGCTGATATTGATGCAAACATCATCTTCGGTGCATCTGTTGATCCTTCACTTGATGATGAAATGATAGTTACTGTTATCGCTACAGGCTTCGGCAAGGACGGTAATGTGAATACTCCCCCCGTAAGTGAAGCAAAGAAGGCTGAAGAGCCCGTTGAAAAGGCACCTGAAGCAGATGCTTCAACAGGTGTAGACGAGAGCCTTATGGATATTTTCAATATCTTCAAGAATAAGGATTGATAGCTGTCTCTGAAAAAAAGCTTTTAAAAACTTAACCTATCAGGGGCGTTTATGCGCCCCTTGTTTTCTTTTTCTGATAAAAAACGAAAGGACATTATTTTATGGCAGAAAACAAAAAGATGGTCGAAGCCATTACATCTATGGAAGAGGACTTCGGCAAATGGTATACAGATGTTGTTAAAAAAGCAGACCTTATTGACTATTCGAGTGTAAAGGGCTGTATGATTATCCGTCCCTACGGCTATGCTATCTGGGAGCTTCTTCAGAAGCAGATGGATGAGCGCTTCAAGGCTACAGGCCACGAGAATATTTATATGCCCCTGTTTATACCTGAATCACTTCTTCAGAAGGAGAAGGATCACGTTGAAGGCTTTGCTCCCGAGGTTGCATGGGTAACTCACGGCGGAAGCGAGCCCCTTCAGGAGCGTCTTTGTGTAAGACCTACATCGGAAACTCTGTTCTGTGAGCATTATGCAAACATTGTTCAGTCCTACAGAGATCTTCCCAAGCTTTACAATCAGTGGTGCAATGTTGTTCGTTGGGAAAAGACAACGAGACCCTTCCTTCGTTCAAGAGAATTCCTCTGGCAGGAGGGACACACCGTACATGCAACTGCACAGGAGGCTATTGAAGAGACAGAGCGTATGCTTAATCTCTATGCGGATTTCTGCAAGGATGTTCTCAATATGCCTGTTGTAAAAGGCAGAAAGACAGACAGTGACAAGTTCGCCGGCGCAGAGGCTACTTATGCTATTGAAGCACTTATGCACGACGGTAAGGCACTTCAGGCAGGTACATCTCATTACTTCGGTGACGGCTTTGCAAGAGCCTTCAATATGACTTATACTGATAAGGAAAATAAGCAGCAGTATGTTCACCAGACCTCATGGGGAACCACAACAAGACTTATCGGTGCCATTATTATGTCCCATGGTGATAATAACGGTCTTGTGCTTCCTCCCAAGGTTGCTCCTACTCAGGTTGTAATTATTCCTATTGCAGCTCATAAGCCCGGTGTTAAGGAAAAAGCAGCGGAATTAAAGGACAGACTTGCTGCTTCATTCAGAGTAAAGTGTGATGATTCAGACAATTCCGCAGGCTGGAAGTTTGCTGAATACGAAATGAAGGGTGTGCCTCTTCGTCTTGAAATCGGTCCCAAGGACATTGAAAACAATCAGTGTGTTCTTGTTCGCCGTGATAACAGAGAAAAGTATTTTGTTTCTCTTGATAATCTTGAAGAAGAAATTGCAAAGCTTCTCGAAGAGCTTGGTACTGCTCTCTATAATAAGGCACTTGCAAACATTGAAAAGAAGACATACAGATGTACTTCAATTGATGAAATAAAGACTGCACTTGCAGAAAACGGCGACGGCTTTGTTAAGGCTATGTGGTGCGGCGAAGAAGAGTGTGAGGATAAGGTAAAAGAGCTTACAGGCGTTGGCTCAAGATGTATTCCCTTTGAGCAGGAAAACCTTTCCGATACATGTGTGTGTTGCGGCAAGAATGCAATCAATATGGTTGTCTGGGGCAATGCATATTAATTAAACATTTTATGCGGTTCAGGCATAAGGCTTTTTCAGCCTTGTGCCTGTATTTTTTTGCTTTGCTGAAAATTTCTATCTGCGAAGTAAAAGGATTAAATGTCCCTCCCAATGGAAAGCAAGTTTTCCTCGGAGCCGGACTATTCGAAAACGATTGCCGCAGGCGTACCCCCTTTACTTTTATTAATACTTTTGAACGGGAGTTGTGTACTCCCGTATTTTTTTGCCTTAATGTCATTTTTGCTTTCTGTTGTACTTGCTCTTTTTAGGGGGTATTTCAATTTTTATGTCGGATGCTTTTGTCGGAAAATGTAAATGGAAAATTATGGTAAAAATATCATAAAATGCTTGAAATTTTACCTTTGTTATGTTAATATATGGAAGAAATAGGAAAAAATAACATTTTTCAGGTTATTATTCCGTAAAAATGAAAGGAAAAGTGTATAATGAAACAGAAAAAAGTATTGATTGCAGAGGAAAACGGAGAATTCCTCAAAAGTATGCTGTCTGCCTTGCGCGGCTTCGGGTTTGAATGCATAAGTGTCCCGAAAAACGGAGAAGAAGCTCTTTCCGCCATCGAGAAATACAATCCTGACATAGTTATTATGGAAGCATTTATGGCAAGGTTTGATGCTCTTGCCGTGCTGAAGCTTGTCGCCAATATGAAGCTTTCAGTGAAGCCTTACATAGCAGTTCTTTCGAATACTGATAATTCAGGCTTTGAACAGCAGCTTCTTGGAAGCGGTGCCGATTATTATTTTATAAAGCCTGTGGATGTAAGTGTGCTTTGTGAAAGAATCGCACAGCTTTCAGGTTGGGACGGAAAGGGAGGCAATGTTATAAAGATGAAAGCCTCACGTGAGCCTGATCTGGAGATTACCGTATCCGAAATTATGCATGAATTAGGTGTTCCTGCACACATAAAGGGATATCAGTATCTTCGGGATGCCATAATTCTTTCCGTAAATAATCCCGAAATGATGAACTCAGTTACCAAGGTGCTGTATCCTACCGTTGCGAAACACTTCAATACAACATCCTCCCGTGTTGAAAGAGCAATACGACATGCGATAGAAGTAGCATGGGACAGGGGAGATATTGATGTGCTGAGTGCGTATTTTGGTTATACTATTCAGAATTCAAGAGGAAAGCCTACTAATTCCGAATTCATTGCGATGATTGCGGATAAGCTGCGGCTGAAGCTTAAAAAGATTTCATAAAGAAAAATTACCGCTGTAAAAGCGGTAATTTTTTTGTGTTTCTAAGAACATTTGTTCATTTTTTTGTGTTTACTTTTTATAAGAAATGATGTATAATTATATGAAATACATTTTTGCGGAGCATTTATGGAAAAATTCAGATTAGTTTCAGAGTATAAGCCGATGGGTGATCAGCCCCAGGCTATAAAAGAGCTTGTTGAGGGTATCAACAAGGGATATAACGAGCAGACCCTGCTTGGTGTTACAGGGTCAGGTAAAACCTTTACTATGGCGAATATCATTGCCGAGGTTAACCGTCCCACATTGGTGCTTGCACACAATAAGACGCTTGCGGCACAGTTATGCTCCGAGTTCAGAGAATTTTTTCCCGAAAATGCCGTTGAGTATTTTGTTTCCTATTACGATTACTATCAGCCTGAAGCATATATTGCTTCAACGGATACCTATATCGAAAAGGACTCTGCAATCAATGACGAAATAGATCGTTTACGACATTCTGCAACATCTGCGCTTTCCGAAAGACGGGATGTTATCATAGTCGCAAGTGTGTCCTGTATATATTCTCTCGGAAATCCCATAGACTATAAGAATATGGTGATTTCCCTCCGAACGGGAATGGAAAAGAACAGAGATGAGCTTTTAGAAAAGCTTGTAGAAATCCAGTATGAGAGAAATGATATAAATTTTATCCGTAACAAATTCCGTGTCAAGGGGGATGTTGTTGACATTTTCCCCGTTTATAATAATGAAAATGCAATCCGTATTGAATTTTTTGGTGATGAGATTGACAGAATATGTGAAATAAATCCCTTGACGGGGGAAGTAAAAAATACAGTTTCTCATGTTGCAATATATCCTGCTTCCCACTATGTTGTAGCACCCGAAAAGATTCAGAAGGCAGTTGATGAAATAATTGCCGAAATGGAGGAAAGGGAAGCCTGGTTCCAATCGCAGGGCAAGCTTATTGAAGCTCAGCGAATAAGAGAGCGTACTGAATATGATATGGAGATGCTTCTTGAAACGGGCTTCTGTAAGGGAATTGAGAACTACTCGAGAATTATGGCAGACAGAGAGCCCGGTTCTGCACCTTTTACGCTTCTTGACTTCTTTCCCGATGATTATATTCTTTTTGTTGACGAGTCACATGTTACTCTTCCGCAGGTAAGAGGAATGTTCGGCGGAGATAAATCAAGGAAGGACAGCCTTATTGAATTCGGTTTCCGTCTGCCCTCGGCTTACGATAACCGTCCTCTGACATTCAATGAGTTTTACGATAAAACAAGACAGAAAATTTTTGTGAGTGCTACTCCCGGTGACTATGAAAAGAGCCTCAGCTCCCATACTGCCGAACAGATTATCCGTCCTACGGGACTTCTCGATCCCGAAATTGAGGTTCGCCCCGTTGAGGGACAGATAGATGATCTTATAGGTGAAATCAACGAAAGAACCGCAAGAAAAGAGAGGGTGCTTGTTACCACTCTTACAAAGGCTATGGCTGAGAGTCTTACCGATTATCTGACGGACTATGGAATAAAGGTCCGTTATATGCATTATGATATAGACACAATGGAGCGAATGGAAATAATAAGAGACTTAAGACTCGGAGAGTTTGATGTTCTTGTGGGAATCAATCTCCTGAGAGAGGGTCTCGATCTGCCAGAGGTATCACTTGTTGCAATACTTGATGCTGATAAAGAGGGATTCCTTCGTTCCGAAACATCACTTATACAGACCGTGGGCAGAGCTGCACGAAACGCAGAGGGAAAGGTTATAATGTATGCAGATTCCGTTACAAATTCTATGGAAAGGGCAATTACGGAAACCTTCAGACGGCGTGAAAAGCAGCAGAGATATAATGAGGAGCACGGAATCACTCCTAAGACCATTGTTAAGGGTATAAGAGAGATAATTGAGATTTCCAATACACACAAGGCGGCTAAAAAGGCGAACGGTATGAAGCTTTCAAAGAAGGAAAAGGAGCTTCTCATAAATCAGCTGACAAAGGAAATGAAGGCAGCTGCAAAAATACTGGATTTCGAAAATGCAGCCTATTTAAGAGACAAAATCAAAGCTTTACAAGAAGGATAAAATATGGCACAGAGAAAAATAAGAATTATTGGTGCAAAAGAACATAACTTAAAGGATGTTTCTCTTGAAATTCCCCGTGATAAGCTTGTTGTGTTTACGGGGCTTTCAGGCTCGGGAAAATCCACTCTTGCATTCGATACCATATATGCAGAGGGACAAAGACGATATGTCGAATCTCTGTCCTCTTATGCAAGACAGTTTTTAGGACAGATGGAAAAGCCCAATGTTGAGTTTATTGAGGGACTTTCTCCCGCAATTTCCATTGATCAGAAAACCACATCAAAAAATCCCCGTTCAACTGTAGGTACGGTAACGGAGATATATGACTATTTAAGACTTCTTTTTGCAAGAGCAGGTATTCCGCATTGCCCAGTATGTAAAAAGGAAATTCGTCCTCAGAGTGTTGATGAAATGACCGATAGAATTATGACACTGCCAGAGGGTACAAAATTTATGATAATGTCTCCTGTTATAAGGGCAAGAAAAGGTGAGCACGTAAAAATTCTTGATGACGCAAGAAAAGCAGGCTTTGTGCGTGCCCGCATTGACGGAGAAATGCACGAGCTTTCAGAGGAAATCAAGCTTCAGAAGACAAATAAGCATACTATTGAAATTGTTGTAGACCGTCTTGTTCTTAAGGATGGTATTGCATCCCGTATAGCTGATTCTTTAGAAACTGCACTTAAGTTAAGTGAAGGAATTGTACTCGTATCCGTTGTCGGCGGAGAGGAAATGCTGTTTTCGCAGAATTATTCATGTCCCGATCATAATGTCGGAATAGGCGAGTTAAGTCCCCGTCTTTTTTCCTTCAATAATCCCTTCGGTGCCTGTCCCAAATGTGCAGGCCTCGGTATTTTTAAGAAGGTTGCCCCCGAGCTTATTATTCCCGATAAGAAGCTTTCAATAAATAAGGGTGCAATAAAAGGCTGCGGCTGGTCAAACGAAAAATACGGCTCTATTGCAAGAATGTATCTTGAGGGTGTCGCAAAGCATTACGGCTTTTCAATGGATGATCCTATAAATACTGTTTCTGAAGAGGGAATCAATGCAATTCTTTACGGTACGGGGGACACAGCAATTAAGCTGAAACGAAGCTTCCATGCCGGAACTACCGAATATGAGGCTCCCTTTGAGGGTATTGTAACTAATCTTGAACGCCGTTACCGAGAAACAACAAGCGACTGGTCCAGATGGGAAATAGAGCTTTTTATGACGGATCACGAATGTCCCGAGTGCAAGGGAGCAAGGCTTAAAGATGAAATTCTTGCAGTCACTGTCGGCGGAATAAATATTGATGAATTTACAAGGATGTCGATTTCTGAGGAAATTGAATTTCTTAATTCTCTGAAGCTCAGTGAACGCGAGCATATCATAGCTGACGGCATAATAAAGGAAATCAGATCAAGACTTGAATTTCTTCAGAGAGTAGGACTTGATTATCTTACTCTTTCCCGGTCATCAGGTACCCTGTCCGGTGGTGAAAGCCAGAGAATACGTCTTGCAACTCAGATAGGCTCTGCTCTTACGGGTGTTCTTTATGTTCTTGACGAGCCCAGCATCGGTCTTCATCAGAGGGATAATGAAAAGCTCATTGAAACTCTTAAAAATCTCCGTGATCTGGGAAATACCCTTATTGTTGTTGAGCACGATGAGGATACAATGAAAAGTGCCGATTATATTGTTGATATCGGGCCGGGCGCAGGTGTTCACGGCGGTGAAATAGTAGCAGCCGGCTCATTGGATGATATAAAAAGATGCCACCGTTCAATTACGGGACAGTATCTTACCGGCAAAAAGAAAATTGAGCTGCCCGCGGAAAGAAGAAGGGGTAACGGTAAATTCCTTAAAATCTACGGTGCTGAGCAGAACAATCTTAAAAATGTTGATGTTACCTTCCCTCTCGGTAAGTTTATTGCTGTAACGGGTGTTTCAGGCTCCGGCAAATCCTCTCTTATCAATGAAATACTGTACAAGCAGCTGGCAAATGAGCTGAACGGTGCAAAGAAATTCCCCGGAAAAAACAAAGGCTTCGAGGGGACTGAGAATCTTGATAAGGTTATTGATATTGATCAGTCGCCTATAGGCAGAACGCCGCGCTCAAACCCTGCAACCTATACCGGTGCATTTACCGATATCAGAAAGCTGTTTTCTGAAACGCCCGATGCGAAAATGAAGGGCTATGCTCCCGGAAGATTTTCGTTTAATGTGGCAGGAGGCAGATGCGAAGCCTGCTCGGGTGACGGTATTGTAAAAATTGAAATGCACTTCCTTGCAGATGTTTATGTGCCCTGCGAGGTATGTAAGGGTGCAAGATATAACCGCGAAACTCTTGAAGTAAAATATAAGGGTAAGAATATCAGTGAAGTGCTTGATATGACTGTCGAAGAAGGACTTAAGTTTTTTGAAAATCAGCCTGCAATCAAAAGAAAGCTGCAGACACTTTTTGATGTAGGACTCGGTTATATCAGCATCGGACAGCCTGCCACACAGCTATCAGGCGGTGAAGCTCAGAGGGTAAAGCTTGCAACGGAACTGTCAAAGCGTCCCAGCGGAAAAACTATGTATATTCTTGATGAGCCTACAACAGGTCTTCATATTGCCGATGTTCATAAGCTTATTGATGTGCTTATGAAGCTTGTTGATACGGGAAATACGGTTATTGTTATAGAACACAATCTTGATGTTATAAAATGCGCCGATCATATTATCGATCTTGGTCCTGAAGGCGGCTTCAGAGGAGGCAGTATTATTGCCGAGGGTACTCCCGAAGAGGTAGCAGAGTGTGAGAACAGCTATACGGGACATTATCTTAAAAAGCTGCTTAAATAATTTACGGAGGAATAAACGAAAATGAACAAAATACTCAATAAGCCTTTTTGCATAGGCATTCTTGCATTAGGCTTTGTTTACGGACTGGCATTGCCGTTTTTCTGGGGGAATAATCCTGCATCTGAATTCGGCACACTTTCATTGTTATGTGAGGACAGAAAGCTATGGTTCTGGCTGTGGGGCATTCTTGTTATCGGCGGAATAAATATCAATACTCAGTATATGTATAAAAAGTTTAATTACAACAGTCGCTTTATGAATGTTCTTTGTGTGCTGTCATTTGTAAGTATCTGCCTTGTTGCACTGACGCTCGGACATAGTATTGAGGACTGGAATCCCAAGAGAGTGCTTCATTGGATAGCAACGGGACTATTTATTGCCCTTTGTATGGCATCAGTGGTGCTTTTCTTTATTGTGAACATAAAGAAGCAGAAGGGTTTTGCCGTTCTTACCGGGTGCACTGTTGCAATTCTTCTCACCTTTGTTGTGATTTTTGCAGGTGTAGGTAAGAGTGCGCTTATGGAAATGATTCCTCTTGCAATGCTTCAGGTGCTGTTGTTTGTGGTGAATTTTACCCCTGTGGTGAAGGTAAGTGCAGTTACGGAAAACGAAAAGGCTTTAATTGAAGAATAAAGGAAAAGGATAATGCCCAGAAGTATAATCTGTGAAATTCCTCCGGAGCTTGACGGTGAAAAGCTTATTGTATTTTTGAGAGGTCATCTTAAAATTTCAGCAAGACTCCTGCCGAAGCTGAAAAATGATCCCCGGGGGCTTCTTCGTAACGGAGAACACATACGAACAATTGACCGTGTATTTACGGGGGATATAATTACAGTGACATTTCCCGACGAGGAAAATGCAATTCCTCCCAGTGACACGGAGAATCTTCATATTATTTATGAGGATGAGGATATTCTCGTTATAAATAAATCTCCCGATATTGCAATGCACCCCACACATAATCATCAGGGGGATACGCTTGCCAATAAAATATCCGCATACCTCTCTGAGAAAAACAAACAGACAGTTTTTCGTGCAGTGGGAAGGCTTGATAAGTGTACCTCAGGTCTGGTTATAATTGCACTTAATGCACATTCTGCCAATATTCTTTCGGAGAATGTGGAAAAGCATTATATTGCAATTGCAGGGGGAGAATATCACGGTGAGGGGACAATAAATAAGCCGATTATCCGTCCCGATCCGGGAAAAACCTACCGTTGGGTAGGGGAGGGCGGTGAGTATGCCGTTACCCATTGGAAAAGCCTGAAAACAGACGGCAAGCGGAGTATTCTGAAGATTAACCTTGAAACAGGCAGAACTCATCAGATAAGGGTTCATTTCGCGTCAATGGGCACACCATTAGCAGGTGATGACATGTACGGCTCAGAGGATCTGTCAATCAACCGTGCTGCCCTTCATTGCTTCAGCTTGAAGTTTCTTCATCCCGTCACCAAAAAGGAGATGTATCTTGAGGCGCCTCTTCCAGAGGATATGCAATCTGTGGCTGATACAATAGAATAAAAAAGAGGCAGGGTAAAACCTGCCTTAAATTTTTGTCCGAAGACCTTTCGGATAGTGATTTTTTGCTTTACCGTTAACAACCTTTACACCGCCGAGAGTACATCCGTTTACGGTAATTACCGCCCAGCCGTTTTCACAGTCAATATCTATTTCCTCACCGTGAAGATATTTTTTCACTTCATCACTGTCGGGAGAAAGGTCAATCTGCCTTTTGAAATATTTTCCCATTGCCATAAAAAACTGATGATGGGGCTGAATGTAGTTTTTCTTGATTTCTCCTATTGTCACTCCGCATGAAAATGCACTGCCCTTCGGTATTTCAATATTACTTGAAAAATAAACGGGATTCATATTATACGTTTTTACGGCATTTATGTTGTAAGAAACCAGTGTGCTGTCAAGAAAATCCGTAACAATCTTATCGGTTTTTTCCTTGGGGAGAGGAGCCGATTTTTTATGATTGCTTGCCATTCCTTTTCTGTGAAGTAATGCCATAAACTGTCCTTCACCCTTTGAAATATATGGATAAAAGCGCCTTGCAAAATGAATGTTTTCACATTTGCAGCCCTCAAAAGAAATTCCGTCAGCCGTGGCATTTCTTACAGCTGTCTTTACGGGTACGATTTCAAAATCGGGGTATGCCTGTAAAAATGAGTCAATCAGCATTTCATTTTCTTCAAGAGAAAAGGTGCAGGTTGCATAAATGATATAGCCGTCAGGGGAGAGGAGATGTACTGCATTTTCGAGAATCTCTTTTTGTCTTTCAGCGCACATTTTTACATTTTCCACGCTCCACTCATCAATGGCAATGTCATCCTTGCGGAACATTCCTTCGCCCGAGCATGGCGCATCGCACATTATGAGATCAAAAAGCCCCGGGAACAACTTAATGAGTTTTTTTGTATCCATGCAGGTGGTTACTGTATTCATAAGTCCCAGTCTTTCAATGTTTCCCGTAAGGATACGGCATCGTGAGGAAATAATTTCATTGGAAATCAGAAGTCCGTTTTCACCCAGTTTGTTTTTCAGTTGAGTGCTTTTCCCTCCCGGGGCGGCACACATATCCAGTATTTTCCAGTCGGGCTCAATATCAATACATTCTGCAGGAGCCATAGCACCGGGCTCCTGGATATAAATCATTCCTGCATGATGATATGGGTGATTTCCTGCTTTTTCATACTCAAGATAAAATCCGTTTTCAACATAGGGGATTTTTTCTTGCCCGAAGATATTTATTTTTTCAAAGTCTTCAAGGGAAATCTTATCAGTATTCACACGAAAGCCCTTAACGGGAGCCTTTGTAAGAGCTTTTTCGTAAGCATCAAAATCAAAACCCTCAAGGCTTTTCATCCGCCTGACAAATTCTTCCGGTAGTTTTTTCATTGGTTTTCTCCGTTACAATTCAGTTCAGTGTAAAGCATACACATAGAAAGTGATGTGATGGCAGCTGTTTCTGTTCTTAAAATTCTTTTGCCGAGAGAAATTATGTCTCCACCTGCAGCGGTTGCTTTTTCTATTTCTTTTTCGTCAAATCCGCCTTCAGGACCAATAAAGATTCCTATGCGCTTACCTGCTTTAATTTTTTTCAAGGCATTCTCAGTGCTGATCATTCCGTCCTTTGATTCATACGGAACTAAAATCAGGTCAAGTGATTCTGCAAACTGCAGAGCCTCACCGAATGTCATTACATTCATAATTTCCGGGATAATGTTTCTTTTGCTCTGTTTTGCTGCACTTTCTGAAATTGACTGCCAGCGATCAACCTTTGATTTTTTCTTTTTATCCTCAAGCTTTACCACACATCTGTTCATTTCCGTGGGAATTATGGCGAATACACCTAACTCAACAGCCTTCTGAATTATCAGCTCCATTTTGTCGCTTTTAGGAAGTCCCTGAAAAAGATAGAGCTTTACAGGAAGCTCTGTGTTATTGAAATCCTCCTCGGTAATTCTCACAACAGCAGTGTCTTCAGAGAGAGCTTCAATTTCACACAGATGGCTTTTTCCGTATTCGCTTACAAGAAGAGTATCTCCCGGCTTCATTCTCAATACATTTTTTATGTGATTCAGGTCACTGCCCGTGATAAAAAAGCAGTCTCCCTGCCTTGAATTTTCGGATGCAAAAAAATTAAACATTGTTCTCTCCGTCAAATGATTTGTTTCATATATAATAACCTATTTTATGACATTTCGCAACAGAATTTTTATGTTTACACAGGACTTTGATATGTGATATACTTTTTGTAAGCGGAGGTGGCTTCAATGGGAATTTTTAATAAAATTGCACAGTACAGGGAATATAAAAACGGTATAACGCATTGCACCTTCAATCCTGAAGGTCCCGGAGTTGTCAGAATTCATCTTATTCCTCCAAAATTCCGGCTTTTTTCTTCTGATGCATATATTGTGATATTGAACGGATATTATCTTCTTCCTCTGGGGTATTCTTGGGCGGTTATTCTTTCTGCCTTTATGAGAGAGGTAAATAAATTTGATGGGAAGCCCATACTTGAAGAGGACGAAGCTGTTATTGAGAAAAATACAATAAAAAGTGTACGCCGTGCTTACCCCATGATGCCTTCAGAGTATATAAAGGAAGATCTTTGTGAAATACTGGACGTTATTTTTGCGGTAGCTACGGGAAGCACTCCCGATGCAGAAATAGAAAAGCTGTCGCTGAGAGCATATAAAAACAGTATGACGGCACCTCACAGAACGGATCTGATGGTAAGTGCCATGACGGACAGCTATGGCAGATGGAAATGTAATCAGAAATGCGCATTCTGTTATGCAGCAGGACAGTGTAAGAGCAATCTTAAGGAGCTTTCAACTGATGAATGGAAGCAAGTGATTGACCGTCTCTATAATGCAAGAGTGCCTATGCTTACTTTTACAGGCGGTGAGCCGACAATGCGGGAAGATATCGCAGAGCTTATTGATTATTCAAAATGGTTTGTGACAAGGCTGAATACAAACGGCATAAAACTTACAAGAGAGCTTTGCGAAAAGCTGAAGATGGCAGGACTTGACAGTGTTCAGATTACTCTTTATTCCTCTGATGAATCTATACACAATTCTCTTGTGGGTGGAGAGCATTTCAGGGACACTGTGGCAGGAATTAAAAATGCGGTTGAAGCCGGTCTGGATATCAGTATAAATACTCCATTGTGCAGAATGAATTCCGGATATGCTGATACTTTGAAATTCATCGCGGCATCAGGAGTACGTTTTGTAACAGTAAGCGGACTGATATGTACGGGCTTTGCAGAAGGACATCATACGTCTGCGGACTTAAGTGAGGACGAGCTTTTTGATATTCTCAGAGAAGCAAAGGAATACTGTGATAAAAACGGCATGGAAATTGATTTTACTTCACCGGGACTTGTCAGCTCAGAAAAATTAGAAACCATCGGTATGAAGATACCTATGTGCGGAGCTGCACTCAGCAATATGGCGGTATGTCCCGACGGCACTGTTGTGCCCTGCCAGAGCTGGCTTGATAAGGATGCCGGTCTCGGAAACATTCTGACAGATGATTTCAGCCTGATATGGAACAGCAAAAAATGTATTGAACTCAGAAATATGACAGACTCTGAGGCGGCACACTGTCCGTTCCGAGAAGGGGGTGGGGATTATGCCTAAGAAAAAAAACAAAAAGAAGCCGGATCAAAATCCCTTTTCAAAAGAAACCGTTATGAAAAAAAGAAAATTTCCCGTAATAAATACGGTTTTTCTGATCTGTATTGTATGTGTGCAGATTTTTCTGATTCTGTTTGCAATATTCGGAATATCGGTTGCTCCCCGGGATATTATTGATAATTATGAAATTACCGTTATTCCGCAGAATGACGGTACACTTGAAATAAAGTATGACATTACCTGGATAGCGGTTGATGAATATGAAGCACTTACATGGGTTGATATCGGTATGGCAAACAACAGCTACACTGTTATTGAAGGCTCTGTTTCTGATAATATTCTTACATATTCGCCCCTTTGTGAAGAAGGATATTCTGCTTTAAGGCTTCATTTCAGGGATTTTTATAAAAACGGAGAAAAATTCAATTTTTCCTTTTCGGTACTCCAGGAGGATATGCTGTGTAAAAATGAGACGGGGTATTTTTATGAATTTATTCCCGGTTGGTTCAACAGTATTCCTGTCAAGAACTACAACATCCGTTGGGCAGCATCGGACGGACTTGATTGTACAAAATATAAGGTAAATGAAGACGGATTTGTTTTATGGCAGGGAAGTCTTGACTGCGGGGAATTTACCGAAGTGTTTGTTGAGTATAATGCTACTGCTTTTGATGCAGCAGCTCGAGTAAGCCCGTATATTCACTTTGATGCAAGCGGCGTATATAACCAGCCGGAGGCAGATGCAGATGCTTTCAGATTTATGTTATTTTTATTTGCTGCAATTCTTGTGCTCGCGGAAATACATATAGTTGACAGCTATGTTTCTTTCATAAACGGCAGAGGTTTTCTCAGAAGCAACGGTCGGCATGTGCATATTTACGGCGGAGTTAATCCCATAGTCCGTAAATCTTATTATTCCGGTAATTCAGGTCATTACGGAAGATATCACAGAGGAGGCGGCTCGGGCTGTGCATGTGCATGTGCGTGCGCATGTGCCTGCGCCGGGGGAGGACGTGCAGGCTGCTCACAGAAGGATACCTATGAGATTTCCAGAAAATTATTTACTAAAAAATAGTTAAAGTATTTTACAAATGAAAAATTTTATGTTATAATGCATACGAAAATATGTTAAGGCGGTGTAATAATGGCTGAAAACAAAAGTGCGTTTGCTGAACTTACGGCTATGAATTCTTTTGCTGAAAGACGTTTTGTCAGCAAGAAGGAAACAATAGCTTACGTGCTTAATGATGCATCATATAGTCTTAATATCAACGATTTCAAGGATCGTTATATTTATGACGTTGTGAAAATTGACTTTGATTTTCTTGCATTCCAGAATATTTTTGCTACAGTTTGGGATACTGTTAATGATACGTTTATCGGTACTGTTGTTGAAAAAACGAGAACCCGTTGGGGTAAATTCAGACCTTACCTTCTTTTAGGTGAATTTCCTCTTACAATTCTGGGACTCTGGTATTGGTTTATTCCGTTTATTTTTCCCGATACTCCTGATAACTATGTACCTAAGCTTATTATGTATTTTGCAATGTCAATCATTACCGAAACTGTAGGTACATTTACGGCAATTGCAAAGTCGGGCTTCCTGTCAACAATTACCCCTTCTCCTATGGAGAGATCGCGGCTTATTGCATTGGCAAATGTTGTAACCCATATCTTTGAAGATATTCCCAAGCAGGTCTTCGGTATTATTTATGACCTTGTAATAAGTAAGAAAATCAACATAAAGCTTCCTGTGCTTTTCTCTACCTTCGGTTCTGCCTGTGCATTGATTTCTGCAGGTCTTGCGGTGTATTTCTTCTGGACATCAAAGGAGCGTGTTGCGCAGACTATCTCGAAGCCCAAGTTCAAGCACAGTATAAGGTCTGTTATCAACAATAAGCCTATGCTTATTTCTCTTGTGTCCTCATTCCTCGGCGGATTCTCCATAGGACAAAGCAGAACAAACTTCTACATAGATGTTATAGGCTCAATTACATGGAAGACTATAGTCGGTATTCCTGCATTCCCTGTGAAGTTTATCAGCTACAGCTTTGTTAAGCCCCTGAGAAAGAGATTCTCCACAAAGGCTCTTTGGATATTCGAGGATGCATGGACGGATATGCTGTGGATGCTTGTTTTTGGTATCGGCTCAATTAATAACAATTTCCAGAAAAAGCACATTATTCTGCCTCTTATGGGATTGGAAGAGATTTTTGAAATGTGTGTTTACGGCTTAAGACGAGTTATTCCCGCCGAAATCAATAACGAAACTATGGACTACTGCGAATGGAAAAACGGCTACCGTTCAGAGGCAATGACCGGTGTTACAATGTCCATTATTCAGAAGCTTCAGCAGGCTGTTATGGGCAGTATAAACAGCATGGTTATGAAAAGGATCGGATATGTTCAGGGTAAGGAAATCGGTACACAGACAGATGCTACAAAGTGGTGGATTTTCGCTCTCGGTACCGGTATTCCGATTATTTCCTCCAGCCTCGGTATCATTCCTAAGTTCTTCTATCCTCTTTCTGCCGAAAAGCGTACACAGATGTACACCGAGCTTTATGAGCGCAGAAGCAAGAAGGCTGAAATTATGACAAATGCATCCGCAGAAGAAATTGCAGAAATTGTAGAAAACGAATTCAAATACTAAAAACAAAACATCAAAAGCCTTGCATTAAGCAGGGCTTTTTTGCTTTTGAAAGATAATTTTGTTGACCTTAAAGTAATGTTTTGGTATAACAGATATTAAGAGGTGTTGTTATGAAGCTTACAGATAAATTTCTATTTTCTGCAACTTTAGCAGGAGCGGCAACTATAGCCGTAACTAATTTTATTAGTGAAAGAAATATAAATAATGCCGTGCTTCCCGATGGTTTTACGGTAACCGCACACACGGGATGTGAGAAAACAAAGGACAATTCGCTTGATGCCATAACTCTCGGTTGGGGCTATGGTGTCGATATAGTTGAGTTTGACCTTAATTTTAACAAGGACGGTATAGCCGTGCTGTCACATAATGAACCGGAGGGCGGAGAGTATACTCTTGATGAGGCATTTGAGCTTATTTCCGGCTATAAAAATCTTCGTGCAAATGTTGATGTAAAGAATACTCTTGACCTGAAGCAGGTTGTTCTCCTTGCTGAAAAGCACGGAATCCTTGACCGAATATTCTTTACCGGTGTCACCGCTGAGTTTGTTGAGGATGTAAAAAATCAGACTCCCGGTATCTTATATTATTATAATAGGGGCATTGATAAATCAAAAATCAACGATGCTGCTTATATAAATTCACTTATTGAAGAGGTAAGGTCTGTCGGGGCGGCAGGACTTAATATTCACTATAAATCCTGCTCAAAGCAGATGGTTGAAGAATTTCATAAGGCCGGTCTTCAGGTTTCCGTGTGGACGGTAAACAAAAAGTTTCATATGGCAAAGGTTCTTACAATGGGCTGTGATAATATTACAACAAGAAAACCTTCAGATCTTTTAAGTCTTATTGATAGACTCAGATAAAGGTGGGAAAAGTATGTTTTCAAAAATAACTGCCGTTTTTGCTTCTGTTGCACTTTTCTTTTCTGGGGTGAGCGCAGGGGATATTATTCCGTGGCTTCAGGTTATTCCCGATATGGTGAAGGTAGGAATAGAATACATTTCTCTTGATAGATTTTCTGATGCTCCCGACAAGTCGGAGATTCTTGACAGTCTTAATAAAACTGAAAGTTCACATCCTTTTATTTTAGGAGATAATAAACTTTTTAATGATGTAAAAAAGGATTTCGGAAAAGGAAAGAAGGGCAGTTATGTAAAAGAGCTGTCCCGATATGTAATTTCCAATGCCGATGGGCTTCTTGATAAATCGGTGTATCCGCCTATGGAATATGTTCTTGATGAGGAGGACAGTATTCTTCCGATATCCCGTGAAGTAATTAACAGAATGATAATTCTCGGCTTTGCTTACAGAATGACGGGTGAAGAGAAGTATGCCTCAAGAGCAGTTGAGGAGCTTGAAAAAGTATGCGGGTATGATGACTGGTGTTCCTCTCATTTTCTTGCGACGGCAGAAATGGCACTTGCTGTATCAATCGGCTACGACTGGTTTTTTGACTATCTTTCTGATGATATGAAAGATCTTCTCTGTGAAAAGACATGGGAATATGCCATTACTCCTGCACTTTCAAAAAACTATCTGAAAAACTGGTTTACATGGTCAAAAAACAACTGGAACAGTATCTGTTACAGCGGTATCGGAATAGCATGTATGACTTTTTATGAGCACAATCCGGAAAAGGCAGCGGAATTTCTTGCAATGTGCTATAAAAATATGCCTATTGCATTTTCGGGCTTTACTCCCGACGGAGTATATGCGGAGGGCCCCGGTTACTGTCAGTCCGGTATGAATTCTATTGTATATTTTATTTCGACTTCAAGAAATTTCTTTGGTACGGACTTCGGGATGTCCGAAATTGACGGTTTCCGGGAGCTGGGACTTTTCCCCGTATATATAACGGGCAGTACCGCAATGTTCAATTTTGGGGATAACAAGGACAGAATGCTCTATTCCCCCGTGCTTCACTGGTATGCTTCGGAATATAATACCCCTCTTCTTGCTGTTTATCAGACAGGAGATTTTCCGGAAAAATTCACCCCCGATTTATCTGCAAATGTTGAAAGAAACGGAGAGGGGAAAGAAAATGCGCTCTCGCTTTTATGGCATAACAGAGAATATACCTCCGACAGTGCAGATTTTTCTGATGTGCCTCTTTGTGTTCAGCTTCAGTCCGATGCAGGACAGACACTGACAGTTATGAGAAGTGCATATCAGGATAAAAATGCAACCTATGCAGCAATTAAGGGCGGATATAACTACATAAACCACGGAGATCTTGATATCGGCACCTTTGTGTTTGATTCTATGGGTGAACGATGGGCAGAGGAATTAGGCCCCGGTAACTATGATGCAGACGGCTATTTCTTAGGACTTCCTGCAGGAGGCAGATGGAAGAATTATTGTAAGCGAGCCGAAGGGCAGAATACTCTTGTTATCAATCCGGAGCTTACTTCAGATGATCAGTATGCATTGGCACGAGCCTCTTTTAATTCTTTAGATGGCTCTGTGGAAGGAGCAGAATGTGTCCTTGATATGACAGATGCCTATTCTATGAATATGGCAAAGAGTGTTACCCGTGAATTTGAGCTTTTTGATAATTTCTCGTCTCTTCGTATCAAAGATAATATCAGCTGCAGAATAAACAGTGAAATTTACTGGTTTATGCACACGAAGGCTGAGATCGAAATAAGCGAAGACGGAAAGTCTGCAATACTTTCAAAAAACGGAAAACAGCTGAAAGCTGTGCTTTCAGGTGACGGTATATTCTCCATAATGAAAGCCGAAAAGTTGGAAGGAAAGTATGAATTTGACGATTCTTATGATAATATGAGAAAGCTTACCGTGCATCTTGAGAATGTAAGTGAGGCTGTGATTGAAGTAACTCTTACACCTGTTAAATAAAATTAACCGACAGAAGCTGCTTTTTGCAGAGACTGTCGGTTTTTTGTTATACTATGTTTTTTATTTCATCGAGGGTGGTTACTGTGTAATCGGTAAAATTGTAATCGTTATATTCTTCATTTCTGAAATTGAACCATATTGTTTTTATTCCGAAGTTTTTTGCACCTATGATATCTGCATTGACAGAGTCGCCTATCATTACGATTTCTGAAGGCTTTACGGGATAAATACCCTCGCAGCAGGCAAAGAAAAATTCCTTTGCAGGCTTCTGAAAGCCAATATCCTCGGACATAAAAAATCCTGTGATGTATTGATGAAAGCCTATTGAACGAAGCCTTATTTCCTGCTGCTCACGGGACGCATTACTTGCGCAGTATACGGGATATTTGTCCGAAAGATATTTAAGTAATTCTTCTGCACCGTCGACGGGAATAGTAATATTCCGTATTGTTTTACGGAACATTTCCTCGAAAGCGGTTCCGTCACCGTCAATGCCGAGTCTGTTGAAGATTTCCACCCAGCGCCTGTCATAGATGTCCTGTTTAGTGATAAGACCCTGTTCAAGAAGATGCCACAGCTTATCATTACACTCTGAAAATACCTTATAGTAATTTTCGGGAAGCGTAACATTAAAATGATCGGCACATTTTTTTATCGATGCGTCTGCACATTTATCAAAATCAAGTATTGTATTGTCTATATCAATGAGAACTGCTTTTATTTTCATAATTCCCTCATTTTATATCATAGGTCATTGAAATTCTTGTTGGAGTAATTTTGCTTATAGTGTAAAAACCATATTTCTTATAGAATTTATATCCCATAGAATCGGTGCTTATTGTAAGTACGCTGACATTATTTATATTTTTGCTTTTCAGATGAGCACAAAGAGCGTCAATAAGCTTTGTTCCAAGCCCCATTCTCTGTGCCTCGGGGAGAATATCAATGTGAAGATGAGTTCTGTATGTTTTTTTTGTAATTATTACGGATATAAGTGATGCATAAAACATAAGCAGGGAAGGGGAATAGATGCTTTTGACTCTGCTTCGTATGTCATGTAGCATTTTATCCTTAAAAAGGCCGAAATTGCTTGAACAGATAACATAACCCACGGGAATATCCTCATCGTCTACTGCGACAAAAATATTTTCGGGCTCGTATTCCGTGAAATAGTCATTATAAATCACGGCAATGCTGTCAAGCTTATTTTTATCTGTTTTGTTGTCATCCCAGGTGGTTTCCTTGCAGATAAAACGGAGTCTTTCCCTGTCCGACGGTTTATACTTTCTTATACTGTACATATTCTCTCCTAATATTAAAGACCGCTGTGCTAACAACGGTCTTTATTCTTTTTATTATGCCAATGCCTTTTTGCCGTATTCAATGCCCTTCTGAAGTGCAACCTTGTTAAGCTCAAGAACTTCCTTTTTCTTTGAGCCGAACTTTGCTTCAAGAGAACCTAGCATTGCTTCTTCCGTGATGATGCCGGCTTCTGCACCGATGAGCGCACCGATAAGGATGATGTTTGCAC
>JAZRNB010000087.1:0-32012 GCA_045647985.1 Acutalibacteraceae bacterium | reverse complement strand
TATTTTTCATTCTTTCCTTACCCTGGGTTTTAATAATCTCATCAGGGTCCTTGCCGTCTGCAAGGTGCATAATTTTTAATTTAAGTGATGATTCCGACAGCATTGAAAGCGCCCTTTTCGTTGCCTTCTTACCTGCCTCATCCGAGTCAAAGCAAAGGGTCAGCTCATCACAGTATCTTACGAGCAGAGAAATCTGCTCCTTGGTAAATGCCGTTCCGAGACCTGCCACGGCATTGGTAAAGCCCGCCTGATGCATAGCTATAACATCCATATAGCCTTCGCAGAGAATAAGCCTTCTGTCGGGATTGTTCTTTGCGAGATTGAGTGCATAAAGCGCCTGGCTTTTTTTGTAAACCACAGTATCCGAGGAGTTCAGATACTTCGGCTTCGAATCATCAAGCACACGTCCTCCGAAGGCAATAACATTGCCTCTGAGGTCTATTATGGGAAACATAAGGCGGTTTCTGAAATTATCAATTGTGCCTCCCTTTGATGTCTTTCTTGCAAGGTCAAAGGAAACAAGCTCTGCCTCAGTAAAGCCCTTGGTCTTCATATGCTTTATAAGGGAATCCCATCGATCCGGAGCAAATCCCAGACCGAAGTGCTTCACGGTTTCGGGAGCAAGCCGTCTTTTATCAAGATATGCCCTTACCCCCTTTGCATCATCGGTAAAAAGGGCATTATGAAAAAACCGTGCAGCCTCTCTGTTAGCCTCAAAGCACCGTCGCCGCAGTCTGTTTGCCTCATCGTCAACAGGATCAAGAGGCATATTCATCCCGGCTCTTTCACACAGATATCTTACGGCATCCGTATAATCAAGTCGTTCGATATTCTTGATAAAGGTTATTGCATCTCCTCCTGCTCCACAGCCGAAGCAGTAGTAAGACATTGTATCTCTGTAAATTACAAAGCTCGGAGTTTTCTCCGTGTGAAAAGGACAAAGTGCAACGGGAGTCCTTGACCCTCTGTGTCGGATTTCCGTATATTTCCCTATAAGCTCCTCAATATCTGTCCTTGCGCGAAGCTCTGAAAGAAAATTATCGTTAAATCGCATTTTCACACCCTCTTTCTCCAAAAAACGAAAGTCTCAAATACTATATATGAAAAAAAGGCTGAAAGTCCTTTATTTTTTTTAATTTTTTTTTATTTACTTTATACTGTCAAATTTCTCACCGATTTTCACGGCCTCAACCCTTCCGAAGCTCAACTCCGTAAGCTCTTTTCTGAAGGAATCCTCGTCCTTTTGCGGAAGACGGAAAACCATAGTGACATTTTCACCGAAATCGGTGCTTTCAACAATTCCTCCCGATTCCGGGACAAATGTGGAAAGTCTGCCGTAAAAGCCGTAATCACAAACGACCTTCAGCACGCAGCAGGGGCTCATTTTTATAATATTCGCACCCTCTACGGCAATTTTTGCACTGTGAGAATATGCCCTTACAAGTCCTCCGGCACCAAGAAGAATTCCGCCGAAATAACGGGTGACAACCACACACACATCGGTAAGTCCGTTTTTCTTGATAACATCAAGGACGGGCATACCCGCTGTTCCCTGAGGCTCACCGTCATCGGAATATCTCGAATATTCGGGAGACCGTATCTGATAGGCATAAACATTATGAGTAGCATCTGCGTGCCGTTTTCTTATTTCATTAACAAACTCCACTGCCTCCTCCTGGGTTGTAACAGGGCAGGCATAGCCGATAAATCTCGACTTATTAACAATATATTCTTCATCATAACGGTGTTCAACCGTGATATATTCCTTCATACACATCACCGCCGTCAGAAACAGTATTTTTCCGCACAAGAGGGAAAAACGGCATTTTGTAAAAAAATGCCGTTAAAGAATGCCAATATGTCAGCTATTACTTGGTTTCGAGATTAAAGCGCTTCTTGAATCTGTCAACACGTCCGCCTGTATCTACGAGCTTCTGCTTACCTGTAAAGAAAGGATGGCAGCTGGAGCAGATATCTACACGAAGATTCTCCTTAGTAGAAGAAGTTTCGATAGTTGCGCCGCAAGCACACTTTACAACGGTGGGATTGTAGTTGGGATGGATTCCCTGCTTCATAATTCGATTCACCTCTTTCAATATAGTAACAGCATAAATAAACAGTCGAAATATACTTTTTACATACTTCCGCTTAAATAGCGAAAGATATTCTATCACACCGCAATAAAAATTGCAAGTATTATTTAAAAAAATACTGAAAAAAATCAGACTTCAAGAGATATGCCGTCTCTCAGCTTCAGCGAGTAGAGAATACATTCCTTTACTCTTATATCCATAGATTTTTTCAGAGCCTCGGAATAAAGCCTCATCTGCTCACGGTAGCGTTCGGAAAGCTCGGAGATATTTCTGATATTGTCTGTTTTGTAGTCAACTATAACAGCCCCGTCATCCTCAATGAACAGAAGGTCAATTTTTCCGATAATGACTGTTTTTTCATCTGCAAATTCTGAGGGAATACTGCCGTCAAGCTCTGTTACGCTCTTCGACATAGTAAACTGCTTTTCACGGAAGATTCCCCTGCTTTTTTCGGCTCTTATAAGAATTTCCGAATTGACAAAGCAGTCAATGGAAGTCCTGTCAACACACTCACCCTGCTTTTCCGACAGTCTTCCGTTATTCACAAGACGGCATATTTCAGCCTCAACCGATTTTCTGCATTCTGAGAAGTCACAGAACTGCAGAAATCTGTGAGTAGCAGTACCGATATCGGTAGGCGACATTGCATCCGAGAACATAAAAGCAGGTACGCTTTTACCGAAATTCACGCTGTCAAAGCGCTCCCCGTCAAGAGAAGATGCCGTGTGTTTTGAACGGCTGCGGGACACAGCCTCCCATTTATACCTGAAGGCAGCCCGTTCCCTCACGGCTTCAATAACGCTCTCATCAGCCTTTGCAGTCTCAATTGCTGCGGAATCCGCCTCTTCCTCCTCAGCACAGCAAGGAAGCTCAATATGAATATCCTCCTTCTCACGCTTACCCTCAAAGGCAGAATCCCTCAGAAGACGTCCGTCAGGATGAAGCATAAGAGCACCGACAAGCCACCTTGATGCCTCTCCCGCATGCTTTACAATATAAGGATGCAGCGAAGTCATACCGCTTAAGAGATTTCTTGTTTCCGAAATAAGCTTATCCCTGTTTTTCGGAGCCATAACAATAAACAGACTCTGCTTTGCTCTCGTAAGAGCAACATAATAGACACGAAGCTCCTCAGAAAGCATTTCATTACTGTTTATCCTCTTCACCGCAAGAGAGGAAACGGTTTCGTAATTTTTTATATTTTCAGGCTCCCTGACCTTCATTCCCAGTCCTGTATTATGATTAATAACAAGGCCCGAATACAGGTCGGTTTTATTGAATTGCTTACAGGTACCTGCAATAAACACAAAGGGAAATTCAAGTCCCTTTGATTTGTGCATGCTCATTATCCTTACTCCGCTTCCTCCTGCGGCACCGGATATATCTGCACCGTTTTCGCGAAGCATATCCATATACCGTACAAAGCCCCCGAGAGTCGAGTTATTTTCTGCCATACTCTCAGCCCTTGAAAGCAGTTTCAGAAGATTCTTTCTTCTGTTTTCCCCATCCTTCATAGCCTTGACAACAGAAAGATAAGCGGTACTGTCAAATATATCACGAAGCAGCTCTCCTACGGGACAGCAGGCAGCAATGCGGCTGAAATATGAAAGCTTATCCCGAAGCTCGATACATTTTCCGTCTCCCTCTGCTGCGGCAGAAATCACGGCAGAGTATAAGGACGAAGCCCTCGGATATGAAAGCCTCAGGGAAGCTGCATCATCGGCAGTAAAGCCAAAAAGAGGAGAGAGCATTACCGCCAGCATATCAGTATCTCTTACGGGATTATCAAGCACCCTGAGGTAAGACATAATGGTTTTTATCTCAGGTGCTTCAAAAAAGCTGAGACTCACATCGGAGGATACCGGAATATTCCGCTTCTCCAATGCCCTTATATAAGAGGGAGCAATTCCTGAGGGCGAGCGCAAAAGAATACAGAAGTCGGAGGGAACAGCCCTTCTCTCCCCCTTTCCGTCCTGAACCGAAACTCCGTCAGACAGACATTTCTTTATCTTATTTGCAATGTACTCTGCCTCCGTAGCATCAATGCCGTCCTCATCAGCCTGAAGAATAACGGCCTCAACATCACAGGATGGAGTATAGTCTGCCTTTTCGGGGAAATTAAGTCTTTCATCATCATTATATTCTATATCTCCGCACTCGGGCGTCATAAGACGGGAGAACATAAAATTCACGCAGTCAAGCACACCCTTACGGCTTCTGAAATTGTGCCCCAGTACAATTTTTGATTTTTCCGCTTTACCGTCATAATACGGAAATTCGTTACATTTTTCGATAAATATCTCGGGACTTGCAAGTCTGAAGCGGTAAATGCTCTGCTTGACATCCCCTACAAAAAACATATTTCTGCCGTCCCTTGAAACACAATTGAAAAGTGTATCCTGAGCACGGTTTGTATCCTGATATTCGTCTATAAGTATTTCTGAATATTTCTCCGTAAGCTCCCTGGCAAGAGGAGTTTTCCCGTCATCGGCAGAGGAATCATAAAGAAGCTTCAGGGCAAAATGAGCAATATCCGAAAAATCAAATGCGGACATCTCTTTTTTTGTTTCAAGAAGCCTTTCATTATATTCCTGAACAGTATAAGTAAGCTCACGGGCAACAGTCCTCAGAAGCGGAACATCCTGTGCATTTTCCGTCTCGGTGATACTCATATACTCGGCAGTTTTCTTAAGAACATCCTTTACGGCATCTCTCTTTGCCTGAGCCGAAAGCTTCACGGGATTATCCGAATACCCCTTGGGTGCATTGGGAAGTCGCGTATTCTTTATTGCATCCGCAAGAGATGATATAAGAGATATCCGTTCATCCCACGAAGCATTTTCCAGATATCCTCGGTATTTTTTTATGAGTGCGTTCTCAGCTTCAAATACACTCAGATACTTCGCGGCAAGCTCCTCATCTGTGAGTATTTCCGCTACCGCACTGTCAGATAAAACGATGCAGTAATCAATATCGGACATAAGCTCACGGATGATATACTGTCCGTAGACACTGTCACCTGCACCGCAATCCTCAAATTTCGTATGAAGAGTCTCAAGCCACATATGAGGCTCGGGCTCACTCATCGAAAAATCCGAAAGCTTTATTACAGTTTCAATCAGACGGGTGTCATTTTTTCCCGATTCAAACATTCTTGCAAGAGGCAGAAAGGTGTCTGCACATTCGGAAAATCTTCTTTCAAGCACACTGACGGCAGTTTTCTTTTTCAGCAATGCACACTCTCCGCCCTCAAGTATCCTGAAATCCGCCTCAACTCCCAGCTTATGGCAATTCTCCTTTACGAGATTCATTGAAAAGGAGTCCATTGTACATACCTGCATCTCACCGAGAAGGGCAAGAAGAGAAGAAAATTCACTTCTTTTGGACGGATTTTTCGCCATAACGGCAGATATTCCTGAATAAATCCTTGATCTCATTTCTGCCGCCGCCGCATTCGTAAAGGTTACGACCAGCAGCGAATCGGGCTTCACGGGGGCTTGTGTGTCGGTAAGCTTTCTTACAATTCTTTCCGTAAGAACACTGGTCTTACCGCTTCCTGCAGCCGCGGAAACAATAACAGTGCCGCTTCTTGCTTCAATTGCATTTTTCTGCGCCTCGGTCCACTGTCTTTCAGCCATTGCTCTCACTTCCTTTCAGCATTCTTACCGCATCCGTGTGCTTTATGGTCTGCAGCTTTCTCACTTCATCGGTCTGAGTCCTTCTGCATATATCCTTATAGTCACAGTATTTACAAGTGTCCCCGTAAGAGGAACCGCCCGACACGGGAACAGCCGCAATTTCACCGGAATGCAGTCCAAGTCCCATTTCCGTCAGCATTTCATCTATCTTTCCGTGAAGAAGCCTGAAGCCCTCCAAAGACAGAAGCGTCCCCTGAAGCTCACCCTTTTTATTGATGAAGGCATTAATAAATCTTCCCTCGCAGCCTTCCTCCATAGCATCAAGAATTTTCTCATCCTCGAGAATCATTCCGTTCATTCTGCCGTTTATAAGCTTCTGTGCTTCAATTTCCTCTGCAGTTGCACGTCTTGAAAGCTGCTCACCCGAATTATTTGCAGGCACATACATAATACCTGCGGGCACGGTATCTCCGAAGCTCTCCTTGCCGTTATCCCACAGACACATAAGATATATAAGCATCTGCATATTAAGTCCCGAGAAAACATCTCCCAGTCTGAAATCCTTGCCGCCTGTTTTGTAGTCAACAACTCTTAAATATGCCTTGCCCTCATCATTATACACATCAACTCTGTCAACCTTACCGCTGATTGTTATACTGCCCCCGTCGGGAAGCCCTATAACATAAGGCTCTATATCACCGTCACGGGAAATCTCAAGCTCAACAGCCACGGTTTCAAAGCGGCTGACCCTGAACTCCTCAATCATACGGAGAAGAATTGCAACCGCAGTCTCCTTTGCCTTATCAAGGCTTCTTCCCAGCAACACACTCTTGTCCTCACGTCCGCCCATAAACTCTGCTATAAAGTCCTCGGTTATCCCGTCAACCTCTTTTATAAGCTCCGGACGGCTCATAAGAGTAAGCTCCTTATTCTTCCTTGACAGAAGAATTTTTTCAAGCACATGGTGTATGAGAAGACCGTTTATTCTCGCATCAAGGTCAGCCGGTCTCAGCTTTTTTACTCTCATTCCGTACTGACAGAAATATCGGAATGCACAGCTGTAGTACACCTCCGCCTTTGAAGGAGAAATAAACATATCCCGTGAGAAAAGCTCTGTTGCCGTTTTCTTGTCTTCAATTCTGAATGGACGGTTTTCTGCGGCATTTTCCACAGCACAGAGCTTATGGAAATAGTCTGTTGATGCAACAAATTCCTTAAGAGATTCACTGTATACGGTATTCTCTCCGAAAAGCGAGGCACATTCCTCAAAGGCACTTTCCGCGCTTCCTATTTTTTCAATTGAAGTAAGCTCTTCCTCTTTTACCGATGCCGAGCACGGCAGAATTTCCTTTATTTCATTTATAATTTCCGATTTCTCCGCCTTAACACCATCTGCCGAATTTTCAGAATATGACACAAAAAGCCTTTCCTTTGCACCCGTCAGTACAGAATAGGCAATCATACGCTCCTCCGAGTATATGTTTTCGGAAATATTTTCAAGAAGAAAGCCGTCACGGCAAAGAGCTCTTTTTTCCGCAGGCGAAAACAGTCCCGCAGTACGGGGTGGCTGCGGAAAAATTCCGTCATTACATCCCAGCACAAACACAGCACGGGGCTCAAGATGTCTTGTTCTTCCTGCCTGTCCTATTACAATTTCATCAATACCCGCAGGTATTCTTCCTATATCAACCGAAGAGAAAATAATTTTCAGCAGCTCCGAAAAACGGGCAACGCTTATATCCCTTCCCTCTATTGCTCCGTTCAGAGCATCAAGTGACTCCATAACGGTATCCCATACGGCAGAGCACTCTATTGCAGTGGCTTCCCTGCCGTTTTCATACAGAAACCGAGCATATTCCCTGAAGTTCTCCGAAGCATTTATATCCTGAATAAATCTGAACAATGCCTTGCAATAAGAGCCGTCTGTGCACTTCTCCAGATTCCTCTTAAGCTTCAGAAGCGGCTCAACAGCCTTGTCCTTTATTCCGTTTATTCTTTCAAGAAGTGCTGCCGTCACGGGAGTTTCCCTCTCACCGTATCCGTCAGGGTGTCCCGCAAACGGCTTTGTCCAGGAGGAGCCCTCCGTCTGCCACACATAAACATAATTCTCAAGCAGGGCACATTCCTCTGTTGAAATTCCCGTAATGCCCGTCTTTATAAAGGTAAAAATCTCTTCTGTCCTGAAGCCGTATGCGGCAATTGACACAGCCCCCAGTATCATTCTTACAAGAGGATATTCAAAAAGTGACACTCTTCTGTCCTGAAATACGGGAATTGAATATTTCTTCAGCGATGCTGTCAGGCTTCTTACATATGAGCCGTCTCTGTCATATACGGCAATATCCTTACAGCGATATCCGTTTTCAAGCAGATTTTTAATCTGCAATGCCACGATATCGCATTCCTTATACATATTTTCCGCAGAGGTTACCGTAACACTGTCAGTCTTTTCCTCCAGTCTGTCCTTTTCTCCGCAGAAAAGTGAAGAAGCAAGAAACGAAAGAGCTTTATCGGGATTTTCCTCCTCAATTTTTTCCTCTATGCAGCTGATTCCCTTAAGTGTCATTGCTGCACGAAGCTTTCTGCAGTTAGAAACCGCGTGTCTGAAAGCCTCGCTGTCATAAGCATTTACCGTATCGGGAGCATAAACAGAAACAAAGCTTTCCCTTGCCTGGGCGCAGATTTCTGCAATCAGCCTTATCTGAGCCCCCGTAAAACCTCTGAAATCATCAAAGAAAACATAAGCTCCGTCAAATACAGAGTTCTTCTTAAGATACTGCGTCATTACGGGAATATTATCGGTAGAATCCGAAAATCTGTCTGTTATCAGTGCCTCATATGCCGAAAAAATCCGTGCAAGCTCCTGCGTTTTGTTTTTAAGTGAGGAGTCGGGAAGCCTATCGGATACAGAAAACAATTCAGAGGTAGTAAGCCCCGCCTGCTTTATCTCCGCGTATTCACCGAGAAGACTTTTTACAAGAGCAGGCTTACCCGTATATTTTTTATATATGTCGAGATAATCCGCACATTCTCCTGCTGCAAGGCTCATAATTACACTTCGTGCCGCCTCATCTGCCTCAGGCTTGGTCTGAAAGCCGTATTCCTCGGGAATATCCCGAGAAAGGTGAGTAAAGCTTGTTACCGTCAGCATATTGCTGAGTCTTTCCCCATAGGTGAAAAGAAAATCCCTGTCCCTTTCAAAGCTTGACTGCTCAGGAACAATAAGATACACCCTTTCCCCCTTTTCAAGAAGACGGCGGATTTCCGAATTTATATATTCCTTCTTTGCCGGAAAATATGTTCCCGTTATAAACTTCAGCATTTCAGCACTCCCGTGTTCTGCACTTTATTTTAACTACATTATATAATAAAAAATGTCCCATGCAAGGGACACTTTGATTAAAAAGCCGGTATTTTTCTGATTTTTTCTGATTTCCGAAGCATTTTTATCCGATTTCCGACTTTTCTTCATCGGGAAATTCCCTGTCTTCTGTTTTTTCGAAACAGGATATTACGGTTATTCTGTCTCTCAGCCCCGTAAAGGTAAGCACTGCCTCAAGCCATCTTATCCTGAGGAAATATTCCTTCTCATTTTCCCCGGGAAGGGCTACAAGAAAAATTTTATCCTTCCCTGCAGGGGCGGAAAGCTTCAGAAGAAGAAATACGGACAAAACAAAAAAACCCAGAACACTGAACAGAACAAACACAAAAAGAAGTATAGTATCTATCATAAAAAAGCACCCCGTAATATTATACGGAGAAGACTTAATCTCTGTGCGGATTTCCGTATTTCAGACTTCCGATATCTGCAATTTCCTACACAATAATAAAAAATTTACAATTTATCAACTCCCTGCCCCCAATCCCGGTGGGGGGGGCTGCAGGTGTTTCTGGTTATAAGCTGAATTGCTCACAACGCGAGCAATTTCCTATATAAAAAAACGGCAGGTCATAATCCTGCCGATTTTGCGAGTAAGCCTGTAAGCCGGGTTCTGTCATTTAAGGCAATCATCTGTCTTGGCGCAGAATTGCTTCTGCACTCACGCCACCCGTCGAAGTTATGGCCGAGCAAGCCACTTCTGTCGGTGTTGCTCCGGATAGGGTTTACAGGGCATAGCAGTCTCCTGTATGCCGGTGAGCTCTTACCTCGCCTTTCCACCCTTACCTGCAAAAAAGCAGGCGGTATATCTCTGTTGCACTTTCCCTTAAGGTCACCCTCGGCGGCCGTTAGCCGTTACCCTGCTCTGTGGAGCCCGGACTTTCCTCACCCGAAAAAATCGAGCGTAACTGCCCGTCCTACTCGCAGTAAGTATTCTATATCATCATACAAAAAATGTCAACCTTGTTTATTGCTATTTTAACATATATGTGTTATTATTACTGTGATTTTGATTTTTGAAGGACAGAAATTATGGGAAAGCTTTTTGATATATTTGTAAAATCCTATACCCTCTCCCCCGAAAAGGATTCCGAGTTTTTTTCTTATGTCGGCGATCTTTATTCAACGGATGAGGTACAGTCAATGCGGCAGTATCCCCAGCACAGCACCTGCAACCGCCTTGACCATATAAGAGCAGTAACATATATGAGCTTCGTGCTTTCAAAGAGCTTTGCTCTTGATGTGAAAGCCGCCTCCAGGGGAGCGCTTCTGCACGATCTTGTTTATTATGACTGGCACGATCCTGATTATTCCCACCGTCCCCACGGCTTCAGACATCCCCGCTTTGCTGCGTTCAATGCAAAGCTTCTCAATCCCGATATCACAAAAAAAGAGGAACGGATAATTCTGCGCCATATGTGGCCACTCACCCTTCTTCCTCCTTCATCAAGAGAGGGTATGATTGTGACATTCTCGGATAAATACTGTGCTTCAAGAGAAATGAAGCTCAGCAAAGACGAAAATATGAAAAAGAAATTTGAGAACAGGCTTAGAAGCATCAATTCCTCAATGAATAACTGACGGAGTACCACAATGTTTGATACTGTAATAAATTATGTATTTATGTTTTTTGCCTTCAGTGCAATAGGCTGGGCAATTGAATGCACCTACCGTTCACTGGGTGAAAAAAAGATAATAAACAGCGGATTTCTTTACGGACCTATGTGTCCCATATACGGCACGGGCTGTCTCGTTTTCCAGCTGATACTGGTTCCCATCTCACAGCCGATTGAAAAAAGACTTATCCCCGTGCTGCTTCTCGGTATGCTTCTTGCTGATATTGTAGAATACGGAACAAGCTACATAATGGAAAAGCTTTTCAATGCCCGCTGGTGGGATTATTCGAATAATTTTCTTAATCTCCACGGAAGAATCTGCTTCAAGCATACCTGTTACTGGGCAATATTTGCCTTTGTCTATGTTTATCTCATAGCCCCGATGTATCAGTATGCCATGAGCTTTATTCCGCAGAATGTAAGAACAATTGCTGTTTTTGTCATTCTGGCACTTCTGGCTGTTGACCTGACACTTACCGTAAAAGAGGCTGCAGATATCAATAAGCTTATGAAGAAGCTTTCGGCACTGAAGGACACAATAAGCGAGAAAGCCGATATCATAAAGGATGCAGCAGAAAACAGATATGGGGATCTTCTTGCGAGCTCCGACAAGCTTTCGGATTTCAGAAAAGAATTAACAAAGCAGTACACAGATATCCGCACAACAATAAAGGATTTCACTGCCGACAATAAAACTGCCAATCGTATTTTTTCACTTTACGGCACAATAAGAAATTCGGTTGATAATACAATAAGCGAAATTGAAGACATCTGGAATGATATAAAGAATTTATTTACAGATACGGAAGACAAAGCATCATAAGGAGGCAAAAAAATGACACATACCTATAAAACCAAAGGCACCTGCGCAGGAGCAATTGAAATTGACATCTCAGAAAACAACATCATTGAAAACGTACGCTTCATCGGCGGCTGCAAG
This sequence comes from Acutalibacteraceae bacterium, assembly GCA_045647985.1. GTDB lineage: Bacteria > Bacillota > Clostridia > Oscillospirales > Acutalibacteraceae > RUG806. The sequence continues at coordinate 20,346 of JAZRNB010000087.1, read as the reverse complement.
GGTAACACCCAGGGTATATCCGCCCTCGTCAAGGGAATGGATGCAAAGGATGTAATTGACAGACTTTCAGGTATCCGCTGCGGCTTCAAGCCCACATCCTGCCCCGACCAGCTGTCAAAGGCACTTAAAGAGATCATCGGAGAATAAGATATGGCAATAATTCTTGCATCTGCATCTCCCAGAAGAAAAGAGCTTCTGAGATTTATAACAGAAGATTTTACAGTAAAGGTTTCCGATGCTGACGAAACAACCGATCCCTCCCTTTCTCCCGAGGAAACAGTAAAGAGTCTTGCGGGGATAAAGGGCGATGCGGTAGCTGCCATTTGCCCCGGAGATACGGTAATTTCTGCTGACACGGTAGTCGTGCTTGACGGAAAAATCCTCGGGAAACCGAAAAATCCCGAAGATGCTTTTTCAATGCTGTCCTCACTTTCAGGCAGAACACATGAGGTTTTCACAGGAGTCTGTATAATTTGCGGAGATAAAAAAATCTGCTTTGCACAAAAAACGGAAGTAACCTTCCATGAGCTTTCCGAAGAAGAAATCCTTTCATATATTGAAACGAATGAGCCTGCAGATAAAGCAGGTGCGTACGGCATCCAGGGCAAGGGCTCACTTCTTGTCAAATCAATAAACGGTGATTACCATAATGTGGTAGGGCTTCCCGTTTCGGCACTCAACCGTGCTCTGAAGGAAAATTCGCTTATATGAAAAATACTCCCCTGAGGGATATATTCTTCCCTCGCCGCTGTTGCGGCTGTGACAGACTTACGGGAAATACGTCACCATTCTGCGAGGACTGCGAGAAGCTTGTAATAAAGCCCGCCGCAAACACAGGACGCTGTAAAGTATGCGGTCTTCATCTGTCTCAATGCCTTTGCGGAAAAAGAATTTACTACTCAGCACTTTCTGCCGTTTTCTATCACGAGGGAAAACCCCGCAAAAACATTTTCCGTCTTAAATATCACGTCCGCCCCGATCTTGCGGATGCTTACTCAAGAGCAATAATTCTTCAGCTTGAAGAAAGAGATATTCTCGGCAGAACAGACATTATAACATTTATCCCTATGCGCCCGTATGCTCAGCTTTTGCGGGGCTACAATCAATCGGAGCTTATTGCAAAAAGATTATCCCTTCACACAGAAATCCCTTGTCTGCCGATACTTAAAAAGGAATTTTCAACGGGCAATCAGCATAAGCTCGGACAAGTCGCCCGAAGCGGAAATCTCCTCGGAGTATTTGAACCCCGTGAGAAATATACCTCGGACATAAAGGGAAAAAGAATACTCATTATTGACGATGTATTCACTACGGGGAATACACTAAACGAAGCAGCAAAAACACTTCTCATATTCGGCGCGGAAGAGATTTTTTCCGCAGTCTGCAATGCAAAAAAACTTAAAAAAAATATTGAAGAAAAGAAAAAAATGTGCTAAAATGACAACATAAAAAATGTAAAAGGAGTAATAATATGAAAAATTTCAAGTCCGCAATTGCCGTTATACTGGCAGTTTTAATGACAATTCCCTTTGCAGTTGTTTCATTTGCCGCTGCGGAAGACGGCTCTTATGAAATCACCAATCCTTATGAAAATATAGATTGGGATGCAGTTTCTGTTTACAAAACGGCACTCCACACCCACACAAATGCAAGTGACGGTGACGACACTCTCAGAGCTTCTCTGCAGCGCCATGCAGAAACAGGCTTTGACATCATTGCAACAACCGATCACGGCACAGTTAACTATTCATGGACAGAAAACAGCGAAAACAAGCTTGTTTACGGTGCTATGAGCCTTATCGGCAAAACAGAAGGTGCAATCGTTACCCTTGATAAGGAAGGTACATTTGACAACGGTGTTGCATACTCTGTTATAACTGAAAACAACGATGACTACCTCGTTCTTGAGGACGGCTCGAAGATTCTCAGAGTTCCCTTCGGCAATGAAAATAATGCTCTTTCCGTAAATGCTCATGTAAACGGCTGGTTTGCAGATTTCACAAACAACTCAATCACCACTTACGAGGATGCTGTAATGGGTATTGACAGAGCAGGCGGCATCTGTGTAATCAACCATCCCGGCGAATACACAAAGGCAAGATACGAAATCCGCTCCGAAAACGCTTATAACGAAAGCAACAATGTATATAACTATTACATCAACAAATTTGCTTCTCTTATCGACAGATATGATAGCTGTATCGGTATCGATATGAACTCCAAGGGCGACAACAGAACCCGTTTCGACAGAATACTCTGGGATAACCTTCTCAAGAGATTCGCAGCAAACGGCGAAAATGTTTATGCTATCGCTTCCTCTGATGCTCATCAGCTTGATGTTATCGATACAGGCTACACACTTGCTCTTATGCCTGAGCTTTCATCTGAAGCTCTCCGTTCAAGCCTTAAAAACGGTGAATTCTTTGCAGCAAGCCACTGTCTCGGAAATTATGACGAGCTTTGTGACATTGCAGCAGCTCTTAAAGAATTCTACGGTGAAACAGAGCTTTACAACAAAGTAAACGGCACAGCAAATGAAATGCTTGCAAAGATTGAAGCAATCGAAAACGGTGATGAGGCTGCTGACGAGGATATCGGCATCACATATTCAACTCTCGAAAACGGCTTCAACACAGCTGAAAAGGATCCCCGAATCACTGAAATCGCTGTAGACGAAGCAACAGATGAAATCACAGTTTCCTCAACAGATGCTCTTATCGTAAGATGGATTTCTGACGGTAAGCTCATCTGCACCCAGAAGGCAGACGAAGCAACAATTGATCTCAACGATTATGCAGATGTTCTCGGCGATTACGTGAGAGCAGAGGTTTTCGGTGAAGGCGGTATAGTTTATACTCAGGCTTTCCTTCTTGATGCAGAAGCAAAAGCAGGCACATCCGATCCTGTAGAAAAATCATACAGCGATCGCGGAATTTTCGATTTCCTTCTTGCTGAATTCAACAACTGGTTTGCAATCATCACAAGATTTTTCAACAATCTTTTCTGATAACATCTGATATCAACCCGTAAAAGCCCGGCTTTTACGGGTTTTTTCTTTTTATCAAAAAAACCGGCATCCGCTTAACATTTCTTTAACATTTTTGTTAAAAAGTTGCGATTTTCATAAAATTATGCACAATTCTGAGCAAAATATAGTAAAAAATAGGCAAAATTTACTTATACTTACTTGACAAACAAAAAAAATTAAAGTATAGTGAATTTGCATATCATATGAAGGAGACTGTATGTTCTCACAAACAAACGGCTTTTTACAAATGACTGATGAAGAGCTTGTGCAGCTTGCTCAGTCGGGAAATACGTCTGCAGAAACCTGCCTTCTTGAAAGGTTCAGATCCTCAGTGCAGGCAACAGCCTCGGTATTTTTCTCAAAATGCCGTTCACTCTGCGAATCGGGCATCCTTGAAAAGGACGACCTTTATCAGGAAGGACTTCTGGGATTGCTGTCAGCAGTATACTCATATATTCCCGGAAAGAATGCCGCTTTCAGAACATACGCATCCGTGTGCATCTCAAACAGGATAAAGGCAGCAATAAAGTCAGCTAATTCAAAAAAGAATCTGCCCTTCGGCAGCCTTCTCTCCATTGACGATACATCAATTCCCGCAACAGAATCCGTTGAAGACACTTTCATTTTCAATGAAACCGAGGAAGCACTGGAAAGCTTCATTAATAATGAGCTCTCCCCTCTTGAGCTTTCGGTTATAAGGCTGTTTCTGCGGGACAAGTCCTATAAGGATATTTCGGAAAGTCTGAACATTTCCGTAAAGTCCGTTGATAATGCAATTCAGCGCATCCGCGGAAAGCTCAGGGATTTTCTGAGCAGCGACCGGTCATAACAGTTTAACTGTTTGATATATACCGGACTCCATCAGTCATGGTAAAAAAATTTATAGCGAGGTAGCGAAATGTACGAAGACAAGACTCTCACATGCAAAGAATGCGGCAATGAATTTGTATTCACCGCAGGCGAACAGGAATTCTTCGCAGAAAAAGGTTTCGTAAACGAACCCCAGCGCTGCAAGGATTGCCGTGTTGCACGCAAGCAGGCTGCTAAAGGCGAAAGAGAATTCTTTGTAACAACTTGCAGCCAGTGTGGCGGCGAGGCAAAGGTTCCCTTCAAGCCCCGTGATGACAGAGCTGTTCTTTGCAGCGAATGCTTTGCAAAGTCCAGAGCTTAAGTTCACAAGCGTCCGTGATTGATGACAAACGCCCGCACAACTATATAAATAACGGTGGGTACCGCTGTGTTCGAAGGCTTTATCGGCTGTATTTTTTTACTGTGCACTAAGAAATAGTTTATCACAATCGGAAAGATGTACCTTTAAGGGGTACATCTTTTTTTCGTTTAAAACAAGAAGAGGGACAAAAAAGCGAAAAACGCATAAAACAAGAAAGAAATCCTGTTTTTTTCCGGCTCGTCCGTTGTTCATCATTTTTTCTGTCCCATCAAAAAAGGAGCCGTAAAAAAACTTTTGTTTTTTACAGCTCCTGCGTTTTTATTCTTTTTTGAATGTGAAGTTTTCCAGTTCAGCCTCAAGTGCCTTTACATATTCTTCCGTTGTTGCCCAGGATGTACAGAATCTTACGCAGGAATGCTCCTCATCAACTCTGCACCAGTAGTCCCAGGAAAACTTATCTGCCCACATATCAAGCACCGTATCGGGAAGCACGGGAAACTGCTGATTTGTATTTGACTCATAAAGGAATGGGAAGCCTGCCTTTTTAAAGGCATCGCGGACTCTGTAGGCAGTATCAATACCGTTTCTTCCCATCTCATAATAAAGTCCGTCCATAAACATTTCTCTGAACTGAAGACCTAAAAGTCTGCCCTTTGCAAACATTCCGCAATGTCTTTTCTGCATATAGCGGAAATCCTTCTTAAGAGAATCATTTATAATAACCAGAGCCTCGCCGAAGAGGGCTCCGACCTTTGTTCCGCCGATATAGAAAATATCGCAGATTTCAGCAAGAAGCGGAAGCGTGACATCATTACCCTGAGCCATAAGTCCGTAGCCCATTCTTGCCCCGTCAACATATAAAAGCATAGAATACTTATCGCAGATCTCACGAAGCCTCTTAAGCTCGGCAGCAGTATAAAGAGTTCCGTTTTCAGTGGGCTGCGAGATATAAAGCATTCCCGGCTGTACCATATGCTCATATGTGCCGTCTGCCCAATAGCCGCTTATGTATTTTTCAAAAATATCCACATCCATCTTACCGTCATCGGAGGGAAGACCGATAACCTTGTGTCCCGTTGCCTCAATTGCACCGCTTTCGTGCACATTGATATGTCCCGTTACGGGACAAACAACTCCCTGATAGGGACGAAGACAAGCAGCAATTACCGTTGTGTTGGTTCCTGTTCCGCCCACAATAAAATGCACATCCGCCTCGGGAGCATTACACTCCTTTTTTATAAGGGCTCTTGCCTCCTCACAGTAGTGGTCAACAGCATAACCGGGAGTCTGTTCAAAATTTGTCCTTACAAGCGCATCCAGTATTCTGGGATGCGCACCTTCAAGATAGTCACAGTCAAATCTTATCATTTTATTTTCTCTCCATATCTATTATTATTGAATCGTCATCGCCTGTACGGTCATTATACAGAAAATGCTTCATAGTTTCAAGGGCTGTTTCTTCGCCGGGAATAAGCTTATCAATGTCAACCCCGAAAAGCCTCAGAAGTCTTATACCTCTTTCTGCCCCGCCTGTAAGTGCCCTGTATTCGGGAGTATCCGGCGGATAGGGACCGTTACCGCCGAATACGGCTGAAACAATCTTAATAAGGGCATCTGCAAAATATATGTTTTTAAGATATTTTATATCTTCCTTTGTAACATTTCCCGTTTTTCTGCCGAAGCGTCCTATAAAACTCATTCTCAGCCTAAGAAAAAGCTTTATTGCGCTTTTTGAAATAAAGGGATGTTTCTTAAAAAACGGCACACTGCAAACTCTGTCCATATTATCGCAGAAGCCTGCCCAATCCGTATCCATAAGAGGAAGACTCTTTTCAACAAGGCCGATGAAGTTAATAGAATATATATAATCCCTTGCACTCATTCCTTTTGTATCAATACCGTCAATTACTTCAATTCCGATGCTCTTGACAGCACAGGTTCCTTTTTCTCTGTCAAAGGTAACCTTTCTCATTCTGCCCGCGGCAGACGGCAGGGCGGAAGTGGTGATATCATAAAAATATCTGCCTTCACTGTCCTCATATTTCTTTATACCGTGAACGTGTGTGTGACCTGTAAAGATTACCTTTACTCCGTTTTCACACATTATTCTGCTCAATTTTTCATAACCGCCGAAAAGCTCAAATTCGGCAATCCCCTTATACACCGGCCAGGGAGGAACAACAGGATGATGCACTGCAAGAAATACCCATTCTCGCCTCTCATTTGCCTTTTTTATTTCATTTTCAAGCCAGCTGAAGCCCTCTTCAAAAAGACCGCAATGGCTTCTGCCGTTTCCGTTATCGTAAATTGCAATAAGACGCACACCGTCTGCGAGAAGCACGGAATAGGAGCCGCTTTCCTCATCAATACTGTCTGCATAGCAATGTCCGAAATTATAATAAAGTGACGGAAGCTCGGTTTTATAAACTCTTTCCGCCTCCTCGCAGCCGTTTTCACGGTAATAAACAGGATGAAAAATGTTCTCATCATCTCCCAGCCCTGCATAATCGTGCGTAGCCGCTGTTACAAGCACCTTTTTACCTGCATCCGTCAGGATTTTCAGTTCATTGATGAAATCCTCGTGGCTTATTCTGTCACCGTTGTTTATAAGATCTCCCGTTATAAGCACATATTCCGACTCTTTGTCCTCAAGAATCTTCTTAAAGAAAGATCGCAGAATTTCGGGCGTACATTTAATTGCTATCTGGTCGCCCTTTTCACGATTACTTATCGGAGTACCCTCTACCCACATTTTTTTTGAAAGATAGTGCGTATCCGTCAGCACATACATTGAAAGCCTGTCACTCATACTTTTGCATCCTCATTTTCATTTAAGATAAAATTGTAGTAGAATTTATCGGACTTTTAGTATATAATATAATAAATTCCGTATGTTGTAAAGAATTAAAACGAAAAGGGAGGTGTTTTGCGGTATGCAAAAAGAATTCAATGCTCTGATTGTAAGCAGCTATAAGAATTTCTTCACCGTTACGAAATCATATCTTGAAGGCTTCGGGGCGGATAACATTTTTCTCGCTTCAAGTATTTCCGAGGCACAAAAGCTGATTATGACAAAAAGCATATCCGCAATAATTATCAACACTCCCCTTTCCGACGGCCTCGGTCTTAATTTTGCAACAGAATGTGCTGATAAAAAGTTTTATGCCCTGCTTCTTTTTGCCAAAAAAGACCTTTTCGGACAAATAACGGAAAAGGCTTCCCCTCACGGCATATTGACTCTCCCCGAGGGAACAGATTCTGCAACACTTTCGGAGGCATTTCTGGTTCTTATGTCAACGGCAAAGAAGCTGTCTTCCCTTGACAAGGACAAGGAAAAAGAGCTCTCCCGTGCAGAGGATCTGAAAATTTCAAGCCGTGCAAAGCTCATTCTGATAAGCTCCTTTGGTATGTCAGAGGAACAGGCGCACAAATACATAGAGCGCCGTGCAATGGAAATGCGGAAAACAAAAAATGAAATAGCCCTGAGTATCATAAATTCTTACGGTTAAAAGGTAAAATGCAGAGAGCTTTTTGTTTTCATATCAAACAAAAGACAACAAGGACAGTAAAAGCTGTTTATTCAGAATTAAAATAAAACAATGAGTGCCATGAAAAGCTTTTGTTTTTTACGGCACTTTTTTATTTTTTCATAAAACTTCCAATAATATTTTTTTCACTGCAGTAAACAATACTATCGCACGGCGAAAACAGCTTTCAGACAAAGCTTTTCCGATAATTGTCAGGTAATATTTTATCTGTTCCGTGCAAAATACTATTGCAAGCAAAACTAAACTTTTGCAGAAGGAGTGAAATAAAATGAAGGGTAGTAATTCAAGTCTTGTACCCGAAGCAAGAGAGGCTCTCAACAAGTTCAAGATGGAGGCTGCTTCTGAAGTAGGTGTTAACCTCAAGCAGGGCTACAACGGTGACCTTACCTCACGTCAGGCCGGTTCTGTCGGCGGTCAGATGGTCAAGAAGATGATCGAGGCTTATGAAAAGGGTATGAAATAACATCCTTTAAGTCCTGATATTCTGTTTATGATAAGAAGTAATATTCTTTCTTTATGGGAAGCATATTACTTCTATTTTTTTATATAGTGTACACTTTTGTGAATATTTTGTTAATTATTTACAAGAAAATTGCAAAATATTCAGTTGTTTTAATTCTCGACAAGTGTCGGAAAATATGATAGACTTTTAGCAATTGAAACCCATTTTGGAGGAGAATTTTTATGAAAGCATCCGAAAGCATACCTAATTACCGTTCAGGTCTTCGTATGTATGCAAATTTTGCGGCACGCACAATCAAAAAGGTGTGCCAGGAAATTGGTCCCAGAGAGGCCGGCACACAGGCGGAGCTTGATGCACAGAATTTTATGGCAAAGCAGATAGGCGATGCCGCTGACGAAGTAAAGCAGGAATCGTTTACAATTGCCCACAGAGCATTCCTTTACTGGCTGAGACTTGCCGGTATCCTGATGTTTATTGCTCTCATTTCCGGCATAGTAAACATTTTTATTCCTGCAGTTTTCTTTGCTCCTTACATCGCACTTGCATGCTGTATACTTACAGCAATAATGATATTCGGCGAATTTCTTTTCTATAAGCCCGTTATCGACCCCTTCTTCAAGAAGCTTACATCTCACAATACATACTGTATAAGAAAAGCCTCGGGCGAAACAAAGAGAAGAATCATTTTTGCAGGACACGCAGACTCATCCATTGAATGGCGTCCCACACACATAGGCGGAGCTCCTCTTATGTATGTAGCTTACATTTATCCTGCAGTAGGTCTCGGTTACACTCTCATTTCAACAATCTATATGCTGGTTACAGGTGAAATCAATCCTGCTCTTATTCTTATAGACTGTGCCTTCATTCCCGGTTATATCGGTCTTCTCATATTTATGAACTACAAAGTATGCGTAGACGGTGCAAACGATAATCTTACAGGTTGTATGACCGGTGCAGCAGTTCTCAAGTTCCTCGGTGACAACAACATCCGTTTTGAAAACACAGAGGTTATTGCTATGTTCTCAGGCTCCGAAGAAGAAGGCCTCAGAGGCGCAAAGGCATCTGCAAAGCTTCATCCCGAGTTTAAAAAGGGCAATGACATTGAAACTGTTTTTGTAGCAGTTGATACAATGACTGATTATGAGGACATGTTCATATATAACAGAGATATGTCAGGTATAACAAAGCACAGCGAAGAAGCATGTGCTCTTGTAAAGCAGGCAGGTAAAAATGCAGGAGTTGAAATTAAGTATTCTGTTGTTTTTGCAGGTGCATCCGATGCTGCGGCTATGACTCAGGCAGGTGTTCATGCAACTACTCTTGCTGCTATGAATCCCGGACCTCCCAAGTACTATCATACCCGTGACGACAAGGCAGACATCCTTAACCTCAAGACCATTGAAAAGGGTGTTGAAATTGCTCTTGAAACAACCTTCCTCTTTGATGAGCAGGGACTTAAAAAGAGCTACAACTGATAACAGTCAAAATAAAATTAATCAGGAGCTGTAAGAACCGTGGTTTTTACAGCTCTTACTTATTTTGTTATATTTTTAAATATTTATATATTTTTATATTGCAAAAGCCGTATTTTTCTGCTATACTGACATCGTACAACTTAAAAGGAGTAGAATGTAATGAAAAAATCTATCAAAACAGTAATTTCTTTTGTTTTAATCACACTTCTTGCACTTTCCTTCTCTTCATGCTCCGTTTTCCAGAGCATGCGTGAGAATGCTATGAACGCAGAAAAGACAACAATATATGCAACACCCGAAAAAGGTAAAATAATTGAAGAGTACAATTCTCTTCTTGCAAATTCCCTCAAGGAAGCTTCCGAAATCAAGGAAAACATCAGCTACTCAGCAGGTAACCCCGATGTTTTCAAGGCAGGAGAAGAAGCAGGTGTTCTTGATGCAGCAGCAAATCAGCTGAAAAATTTCATTATGTCAGCAAATCCCGGCAGCGAATCAACAGTTCTTGAGAATGCTGAAAAGTCACTTCTTAAGTCTCTCAAGAAGGCTTCCGTTCTCGAGTTTGATTTCAACAGAAATATAGCAAGTGAAAATGTTACAAACGAAAAGGGACACGAGGTGGCTGACGCTGAAGGTAATGTAGTTACAGAAACCCGCATCAGCGACAACATTCTTCACCTTACCTTCAACTTCTTCAAGGAAGAGGCAAAGGCTTCCGATGAAGCTGTAACAAATGAAAACGGCGAAGCTGTTGAAGAGACAACAGTTATCTATGCTAAGGACAAGACTATTGAAAGCGTTTTCGGAACACTCAAAGATAAGGAAACAGTCCTCAAGAACTTCGATGTTGTAAAGGATTACATAACAGTTTCCGACTACAGCATTTCCTATGAAAACTGCCTCATCACATCCGATGCAGACCTTGAGGAAGGAAGACTCAGCTTTGTAAACTTCCAGAAGAATATGAAGGTTACTGCAAAGGCTCAGGGTGTAGGTGCACTTGCAGAGTACGGTGAAATTGAAGTAGTATTCAATCTTACTCTCAACACAAGCTATGAATTCAAATACACTGCAGCTGAAGCAGATACAGCTGCAGCCGAAACAACAGCAGCTGAAACAACAACATTAACAGAAGACACAACAAAGGCAGCTTCCGAAGAGACAACTGTAGCTTAAGTAAATATAGTTTCAAGGCCGGAGGATTTTTTCTCCGGCTTTTATTTGTCAGATAAAGCGCCCGGAATACCGAAAGGAAGTTTTTATGGCACTTGAATATTCAGTTTCATTACAAAAGCTTGTAAAAAACAATGCACTTGAGGTTCTATACTCACCCAAAAGTCTTGAGGAGATTTACATAAAATCAAAGGATGTAAACCGTCCCGGACTTATTCTGGCAGGATATCACGATTTTTTCGACCCCACAAGAATACAGTTTTTCGGTCTTACCGAATTCGGTTTTATTGATTCTCTGACAAGAGAAAAAAGAGCAAAGTGCCTCGAACATTTCTTTTCATACAAACCCAGCTGTGTGATATGCTCACGAAGCATAGAGCCTGCGGCAGATTTTATGGATTTTGCAAAGACAAACGAGGTACCCGTACTGCGCTCGGCAGACTCCACATCAGGCTGTATGTCAACACTCATCTCCTTCCTGGGAGTTGAGCTTGCAGAAAGAATCACACGTCACGGCGTTTTTGTTGAGGTATACGGTGAAGGCGTTCTGATAGTAGGTAATTCCGGTGTCGGTAAGAGTGAAACGGCAATCGAGCTCATAAACCGCGGACACCGTCTTATAGCTGACGATGCCGTTGAAATCAGAAGAGTTTCATCAAAAAGTCTTGTCGGTACCGCTCCCGATAACATCAGATATTTTATGGAGCTTCGCGGTGTCGGTGTTATCAATGCAAAGAATCTTTTCGGTGTCGGTGCTATCAAGATGACAGAAAAAATCGACATCATAATAAACCTTGAATTATGGGATGAAAACAAGGTATATGACCGTCTGGGACTGGAAGAAGAGTATATGGAGATTCTGGGAATAAAAATTCCTGCAATAACCGTTCCCGTAAAACCCGGACGAAATCTTTCAATCATAATTGAATGTGCGGCTATGAATAACCGTCAGAAAAGAATGGGTTATAATGCAACAAAGGAGCTTCTTCAGGGACTCGGAATGACAGACGATGAAGATGAAGAAGACAATAAACCCAAAGTTATTGAAGTTTGGCATTAATTTAAAAAAATATTGGATTTTTATAATCGGAGGTTAATATTATGTACAGAATAGGTGTAGATCTCGGAGGAACGAACATTGTTGTCGGCATTATCGATGAAAATTACAAGATAGTTGCCAAGGCATCAAGAAAGACAAATTCTCCCCGCGCAGCAGAGGCTATTTTTGATGATATGGCTGATGCAATCAAAGAGGCTATGAGTCAGATACATATTACAAATGACGATGTCATTTCAATAGGTGTCGGCACTCCCGGCTCTGTAAATAAGGGTGAGGAGCTCATTGAATTTGCAAACAATCTCGGCTTTGATAATGTTCCCTCTTACAAGCTTTTAAGAGAAAGAACAGGCTTCCAGAAGGTATATTTTGATAACGATGCTAACTGTGCTGCTCTCGGTGAAGCAGTTGCAGGCTGCGGTAAGGGCGTAAAGGATTTCATAATGATCACCCTTGGCACAGGTGTCGGCAGCGGCATCATCGTTAACGGCAAGCTCGTTACAGGTGTCAACTATGCTGCAGGCGAAATGGGACATACAGTTCTCGTTTATAACGGTCTTCAGTGTAACTGCGGCAGAAAAGGCTGCTGGGAAAAATATTCATCCGCTACCGCACTTATTGAACAGACAAAGGATGCTATGAGAAAGAACTACAATTCTCTTATGTGGGAAATTGCAGGTCAGGATCTTAACAAGGTAAACGGCAGAACAGCATTTGATGCTATGAGAAAGGGCGACGCTACAGCTCAGGCAGTTGTTAATAACTATGTAGCAATGCTCACCTGCGGTATCGGTAACATTATCAACATCTTCCAGCCTGATATTGTTTGTGTCGGCGGCGGTGTAGGTAACGAAAAGGAAAACCTTCTCGGCCCCGTTCGCAAGCTTCTCAAATCCGAAATCTACAGTATTCACGCAAAGAAGCAGACACAGCTTCTTGCTGCAGAGCTCGGAAACGATGCAGGCATCATAGGTGCTGCACTTCTTGACGAATAATCTTAATTAAAGGAGAATCCTGATGACAGACTTGCAGAAATCTTTTTCCGCAAATTTCAATAACAAGGATTGTACTTTTTACTTTGATGAACCCCTTATGAATCATTGCGCCTTCAGAATCGGAGGCGCTTCTGAGGTTCTTACGGTCCCTAAAAACGAAAGAACGCTGACTGAAATTCTGAAATATGCTGACGAAAGAAGCATTCCCGTGCATATTTTAGGCAACGGAAGCAATGTTCTTATTTCAGATGATGGTCTTAGCGGAATTACAATAAAGCTTATGGGCGGTCTTTGTGATTTACTGTATCTCGGAGACGGAATAATCGTCTCGGGAGCCGGTGTATCCCTTACGCGTCTTTGCAATTTTGCAAAAGAGCACTCCCTTACGGGGCTTGAATTCGCATACGGCATCCCCGGAAGTGTCGGCGGTGCTGTTTATATGAATGCAGGTGCTTACGGCGGTGAAATAAAGGATGTTCTTTATTCTGTACGAAGTATGAATACAAAAGGCGGAGACATCACTGAAACTCCTGCCTCCGATATTGAAATTTCATACAGAAACACACCCTTTATGAATAACAACAGAATAATAACCAGCGCCTTTTTCAGGTTGGAAACAGGTAACCCTGATGAGATCAGTTCAAAAATGGATGAGCTTATGGGAAAACGCAAAAGCTCCCAGCCGCTGGAATTCCCGAGTGCAGGCAGCACATTTAAAAGACCTGCTATCGGTTATGCGGCAGCACTTATAGATCAGAGCGGTCTTAAAGGCACTGCTGTGGGCGGTGCCGAGGTGAGCACAAAGCACGCAGGCTTTGTAATAAATAAGGGCGGTGCCACCTTCGCTGATGTAACAGCGCTGATGGAAATAATTAAGGATACCGTATACGAAAAACACGGGATAAGACTTGAACCCGAAGTGGAAATATTAAAGGATTAAGACTATGTCATTTGCAGCAGATGTAAAAAACGAATTACTGGCAATCGAACAGAATAATTGCTGTCAGCTTGCCTCGGATTATGCTTTTCTCCTTTTCGGCAGAGCATTTTCCTCCGATGAGATATCTATCCTTACAAAGCACGAGTCTATTGCGATAAATTTCTGCGATGCCGTAAATCGGCTTTCCGGAGCTGAAATCTCATATGAAAAAACAGGCGACGGCAAAATATTCAAGGCAAGCATTACCGACATTAAGGTTATTTCATCGGTTTTTGAAAAACTTGGAATTTCCGACACGGCGGTAAAGAAAAGAATTAATTTTGCAAATATTGCGGAGCCCTGCTGCAGCAATGCCTTCTTAAGAGGTGTTTTCCTTGCATGCGGTACCGTAACCAGCCCCGAAAAGGAATATCATCTTGAATTTTCCGTTTCATCAAAGGGGCTATGTGATGATCTTCTCAGAATCTTTGACGAATTCGAACCCACCCCTAAGGTTACGCAGAGAGGCGGAGCATACACTGTATACTTCAAGAATTCAACTGATATTGAAGATGTATTGTCCATTATGGGAGCTACAGAAAATTCAATGATGCATATGCATGCCAAGCTTGTCAAGGATATACGCAACAAGGTTAACCGCAAGGTTAATTTTGAGCAGGCAAACATCAACCGCACGGTTGCAGCTGCATATAAGCAATATGAAGCTATAGAAAAAATAAACAACAGCATCGGATTTGATGCTCTCCCTCCCGAACTTCGGGAAATTGCAAAGCTGCGTTTCACTAACAGGGAGTCCAGCAACTCAGAAATTGCTTCGATGCTGTCAAAGCCTCTTACTGTCTCAGGTGTAAATCACCGTTTTCAGAAACTGATTAAAATTGCGGGAGAGTTAAAAAAATGAATATATCGGCACCCTTCACATCAATCCCCGATATAAACGGCAGAGCAGAAAAGGAAATCAGAGTCTATAAATTTATGGAAGAAAACAATATTCCCATATACGGCATTGACCACGATGAAGCCGCTACTATGGAAATATGTGAAAAAATTGAGGGCACTCTCGGAGCAGATATCTGTAAGAATCTGTTTCTGTGCAATGCACAGGCAACAAGCTTTTATCTTCTTCTTATGCCCGGGAAAAAGGCTTTCAAAACAAAGTTTCTTTCAAAGCAGATTAATTCCTCACGGCTCTCCTTCGGAAGTGCCGAAAACATGGAAAAATATCTTGATATAACCCCCGGCTCCGTCAGCATAATGGGACTTATGAACGATAAGGACAAGAAGGTAAATCTTCTTATAGATAAAGATCTGCTCTCAATTTCCGAAATCGGATTTCATCCTTGCGTCAACACCTCTACATTAAAGCTTTCTTCTGATGAGCTGATAAACAAAGTAATACCGGCACTCGGAAGAACCTACACTGTTGTTGATCTGCCCGATCCCGATAAAGAAATTACAGAATAACGGCATTTTTGTTGACATTTGTCGGCATTTTTAGTATTATTGAATTAATAATGATTGGAGGAAAATAAAATGAAAAATTTCAGAAAAGCTCTTGCAATTGTTCTTAGTGTACTTTTTGTAATGCAGTTGGGTATTCTCGGTGCTTCTGCTGCAGAAACAGCTGATTACACAATTAACTCCCCTTATGAAAATGTAATCTGGGAAGGTGACGGTGCATGGGGTGCATACAGAGGCACTCTTCATTCCCACACAACCTACTCCGATGCAGACTATGATCTTGCAACAATGGTTAAAGAATACTATGCGCAGGGCTACGACTTCCTTGCTAACGCAGACCACGGTGTAACCGGCGTTGAATGGAACAAGAAACCCGAATATCCCTTCCTTTACAATTATCAGTTCATCATCGGCAACAAGCAGACAGTTCTTACTGATGAAGAGTACGAGGGTATGATTACCGGCACATATGACAACAGAGGCAAGAAAATGACCTGCGTTGTCGGCGCTAACGAGCTCAACGATCTCACTCTCACAAAGTGCCATGTTAACGGCTACTTCCTTCCCGAAGGTGTCGGCACGGGCTTCCGCGGTGGTGAAAATGCTTTCGAAGCAGCTGTTAAGTTTGCTCACGATAACGGCGGTATTTCTCACATCAACCATCCCGGTGACTGGCTTGATTCCAACTCAAATCCCGAGGCAGTAAACGACCCCAAGAACATCCAGTTCCTTACAGACATCGTCCTTAAATATGACTCCTGCTACGGCATCGAGGTATTCAACGAGGATAACGGTCCTACAGGCTACGACAGAGTTCTCTGGGACAATATGCTTATGTATGCTCTTCCCTACGGCAAGACAATACTCGGCTACGCTAACACAGATGCACACTCTCCCAATACTGTTGACACTTCCTTTATGACATTTATGATGGAAGAAAACGATGTTGAACACATCAGAGAAACTATGACAAACGGTGCATTCTTCTCTACAACAAGATGTCTCAGAGCAAGCGACTTTGAAATCGGCCCCGACAAGCCTATTGATGCAGCTAATACAGATATCCCCTATCCTATGTTCACTAAGGTTACAGTTGACGGCCACAAGATCACAGTCAAGGGTGAAAATGCTGAAACCATTCAGTGGATTGCAAACGGCAAGGTAATCTGCAATGACGCAATGACCGGCGGTGAATACACACTCGACCTTGACAAAATCGAAGGTGCAGAGGATTTCCTTTATGTGCGTGCAGAAATCATCGGCGAAGGCGGTATCACCGTTACACAGGCTCTCACAATAGACAACGGCGAAGAACCTCTTGAATTCAAAGAAAGTGACAAGAGCTTTATTGAAAAGTTCATTGACACATTTACCAGCTCATTACTTTATGTTCTTATCCAGGAGCTCATCAGAGCTGTAGCCTGATAATAATCCAAGCCTTCCTATATGCCTTCGGTGTATAGGAGGCTTTTCTTAAACGGAGGCAGAATATGAAAAATTTATTAAGCATTCTACTGTCAATATCTCTCTGTGCGGTACTGTCCCTTTCCGCACTCTCCTTTACTGCCTCTGCAGCTGATATAAACAGAATGTCATTGACTGTCAAAAAGGATAACGATAATTATACTGTTGTTTCGGTAATTCTCACAGGTGCCGAAAAAGCTGAGACAGTTGATTTTGATCTTATCCTTTCTGCAGAAAAGGCTGAAATCGTGGAATTCAGCACTAAAGATACAGACACTGAAAAGCTTGCATTTGACATTGAAAATAAAGATAACAAATACAACAAAAAGAAGAATTTTGTATATACAACTACGGAATCGGACAATAAGCTCAGCTTAACAGGCTATTTCGTCAAAGCTCTTACAACTGACAAGAATTTTCATCTTTGCGATATAATCATCTCTAACGACGGTAAATTCAAAAAAACCGACACCATTATACTTGAGTATAATATTGACGGTGCTGATGGCTTGTCCTCGGGAAGCATAACATATTATCCCGCAAAAAAAACTCAGGATGAAGCTACCGTCAATTACGAAAACCCAATGGGCGATGTTAATCGTGACGGCAAAACAAGCTCGGATGATGCCAGGCTTATTCTTCGTGCTTCTGTTGGGCTTGATTCTCTGAAGCTTAATGAATATCCCTTTGCAGACACTGATTATGACGGAAAAGTGACAGCAGCCGATGCAAGATTTGCCCTCAGAACGGCTGTCGGTCTTGAAATTCCCGTAATGCACAGATTTATCATTATTCTCGGCGGTGAAAAGAAAAACTGCGAAAAAGGCGGAACTTATACATTTTACTGCGAGCTTACAGGCAAAACATTTAATATGGAAATAAAAAAAGGCGGTCATATCTGCCCGGAAACAAAATGCTACAATTCAGGTAAATGCATCATCTGCAGCAAAAAGGTGCAGGATGTCATTAACCACGATTATAATGATATGGGTATCTGTAGTGTCTGCGGAGCCGATAAGAAGGAATTAAAAAATATTAAAAGTAAGCTTGTTCCCATTATAGATGAGATTCGTACATATGATTTGCTGGCAGATGAATCTCTTGCCAACTACAAAAAGGCGGATTTTCTCAGCTTTGTCCAGGATTCAGCGTTAAATCTGAAAAAAGCGGCTGAAATTTGCAAGGGAATAAAGGGATACGAAGATATATATATAAATCTCACTAAGGCTTATAAGCTGCGTTTTGACGCATTTGTCGCATGCATGGATGAAAACGGAGAAATTCTCTCCAGCAGTGCAAACTGCTCCACCATACAGGACACCGTTCATTTATCCTGCATTTATCTCGACTTGATTAATTATCCTTCATAATATTGAAAGAGCTGTAAAAAACAAAAGTTTTTTACAGCTCTCTTTATTATATAAAAAATTGCTCGCTTTAACAAGAAATACCAGCAGTCCCCGGGATCGGGAGCAAGGTGTTGTTTAATTGTATGATTCGTCTTATATTATTACCATTTCAATTCCGGACAGGAGAAAGAGAAATGCAAAATTGAATATTGAAAACATTCCGACATAATAAAGAGTCTTCTTCGGATTATGCTTATGATATTCACGGAATGTAATAAGACTTGCAAGTGAAGCAATAAGTGTACCGACACCGCCGATATTAACACCTAAAAGCAATTCGTGATAGTTATCCGTAAACTGAGAAAGCAGAATTGCTGAAGGTACATTGCTGATAAACTGACAGGAAAGAACACTGAAAAGAAGCACACTTTTATTGAGAAGAAATGAAAAGACCTCTCTTACTGCATCTATTCTCGCCATATTTCCGGCAAATACAAAAAAGAATACAAAGGTCAGAAGTAACGGATAATCAACCTCTTTAAGGGCTTTTTTGTCCATAATGAGAAGAACAGCGGGAATTACAATAAGACCGATTACATACGGTACTGAACGGAATACAATTGCAATTGAAAGAACGAACAATGCAAGATATATTCCTGCCTTTTTTATATCGAGCTTTACAGGGCTGTCTTCAATCTCAAGCTTTTCGCTCCTTACAAATATAAGGCAGCATACGGTTATAATAAGAACTGAGATAACAAAGGGCGGAAGCATTATACTTATAAATTCACCGTTTGGTATATTAAACTTTGTATATAGATAGAGATTCTGAGGGTTGCCAAAGGGAGTAAGCATTCCGCCGAGATTTGCAGCAATATTTTGCATTATAAATGTAAATGCCATGTATTTCTGCTGCTTTGTAGCATCAAGAATAAAGTAGCCCAGAGGCAGGAATGTAAGCAGTGCCATATCATTTGCAATCAGCATTGAACCGATAAAGGTAATGTACACAAGTGACAGCACACAGTATTTTATATTACCGAAGCTTTCAACTATTTTTCTTGCCAGAATGTAGAAAAATCTTATATGCTTCAGTGCACACACAACAGCAAGGACGCAGAAAAGACAGGAAATAGTCTTAAGATCAAAATAACCAAGATATTCCTTATCAGGAGGAACAAAAAACATTGTAATAACTGCGGCAACAAATGCAATTTCCATTACTACATTCTTTTTTACAAATTCAATTACCCTTGTCATTTCATATCTCCGTACAAAAAAAGTCGGTACATTTACCGCACCGAGATAACAGTATAATCTATTGTAATCAGAAAGTCAACAAAAAATCAACTATTTTTAAGCGATTTTTCACAATTGAAATCTAGTGTTTTTGTATATATTAATCAAAAAATTATAAAAATTCATTGCTGATATTTCCTTCACGCATTTCAGTCTTTTGAAGATTATGTTTCATTAAGCTTTCGTTTTAATTCATTTTGTTTTGTAAATTCTGTTAATATATACTATTTTTTATTAATTCAGCCTTCGATTAAGCCGGGACATAATTCTTATACAAAAAATAAACGGAACACCTTTCGGTGCTCCGTCTTTTTTTATATGCTTTGCTTTTTGGAATAAACTCAGATGAGTTCGATTATGCACATCTCAGCAGCGTCACCGCGACGGGGACCTGTCTTGATGATGCGGCAATAACCACCCTTAACGTCTGCATACTTAGGTGCAACTTCGTCAAAGAGCTTCTTAACAACGTCTTCCTTTGTGATGTAAGCCATTGCCTGTCTTTTATTGTGAAGGGAGTTTACCTTAGCGAGAGTAATCATCTTCTCGGTAATAGCGCGAACTTCCTTAGCTCTTGTAACGGTGGTTTCAATTTTGCCATTTTCCAAAAGGTAAGTTACCATAGCTCTTAACATAGCTCTACGGTGATCAGTAGGTCTACCAAGCTTTCTGGTTCCGGGCATTTAAATCACTCCTTAATACCTTATAGGTCAAGATTATGAAAGGATTATTCATCCAAGTCGGATCGTAGCCATGTCGTTCTGTGAGCCAAGGAGTTGTCTGGGTTGGTTGTCTTCCTAAGACCGCTTGGCCTCCGACTTGATCACCGTAGAGCTATGTTAAGAGCTATGGTAACTTACCTTTTGGAAAATGGCAAAATTGAAACCACCGTTACAAGAGCTAAGGAAGTTCGCGCTATTA
This sequence comes from Acutalibacteraceae bacterium, assembly GCA_045647985.1. Lineage (GTDB taxonomy): Bacteria > Bacillota > Clostridia > Oscillospirales > Acutalibacteraceae > RUG806. Next base: position 2 of record JAZRNB010000087.1, on the reverse strand, counting down.
CC
>JAZRNB010000086.1:0-17327 GCA_045647985.1 Acutalibacteraceae bacterium | reverse complement strand
CCTACGGTAAACATCAGCGCTTTCCGCAGATGTTGTTCAACATCGGAAAATATTGCGAAGTCACTGCATCTTAATAAACAAAAACCACTTCACCTATGCACAAAGCATTGATGAAGTGGTTTTTAATATGAAAAGCGGCAGAGCATCAAGCACCGCCGCATTTAAATCTTTTATATCTTATAAGCCTTTTCAGTAGGAATCGCAAATACTATTCCGTTTGCTGCAGAAGACAAACCGAAGTTTTTATTGACTTCTTCCATAATCTGTTTGCTTACCTTGAGAGGAGCAAGTATGCAAAGAATTTCACGTTCTTCATCAACATCGGTATTAACAAAATCGGAAAACTGCTCGATATCCGCAAGTCTTCCTTTGATAACCGTGCCGCCCGTTGCTCCGGCTTTTCTTGCGCTGTGCATAACATCTTCTGAATATCCTTCGTTGACGGATATAATAATCAGATTGTTGTGGTGTTCATTTTTCATGGTGCCGTTTCCTTTTTCGGTATTCTTAATATTATCAAAATTCAATATTTCCGTCAGGACTCTGCTTGCGGCGGAGATATCGAGAACAATCATCAGACCGCCGTATTTTGAATGGCTGGAAAATGTTGTGCCGAAATTCGCCATCATATCCTTGACATCATTCTCTGCACCGAGGCTGATAACAATATCTTTATCCTTTGTGCCGAGACCGAAGATATCCATCATTTCCGTAGGTGCCGTACCGAAGCCTACAGTCTGGAAATTGACCCTGATGTTCATTTTTTTCAGCTCTTTTATAAGTCTTGCACCCTTGTCGCGTTCAACAATGGACAAAATCATCATAAGTCTTTTATTCATATATTTCCGCCTCCTCGTCAAAGAACATTATATCGTCTTCAATCTGGCTGATTTCCACATGAAGCTTTTTGATTTTTATTGCACGGCGGCTTCTTTCAAAAAGTCCCAGAATCTGAATAGTGATAAGAGGAGCCATAGCAATAAGAGCCACAATACCGAAGGCATCCTTCATTACATTTCCGCCTATTGCTTCACAAGCTCCCATTGCAAAAGGAAGCATAAAGGTTGATGTCATAGGGCCGCTTGCAACTCCGCCTGAGTCAAAAGCAATACCCGTGTAGATATTGGGCACAAAAAAGCTGATTAGAAGTGACACTGCATAGCCTGCAATAAGGAAGGGCATTATAGAGATACCTGTAAGGACTCTCAGCATTGAAATTCCCACAGACACGGCAACACCGATTGAAAGAGCCAATGCAACGGATTTCTGTGAAATTGCACCCTTTGTTATTTCGCTTACCTGACGCTTGAGAGAATGTACTGCAGGCTCTGCGGAAACAACAAAGTAACCCATAAGCATACCGATGGGAATAAGAAGGAAGCTGAAATTGCTTTCTGCAATTTTTGCACCTATAAGTCTTCCTGCAGGCATAAAGCCCACATTCGCACCCGTAAGGAACAGCACAAGTCCCACATAAGTATAAACAAAGCCAACAGACATCTTGAAAATATTATGGATGTGATATCTTCTCGTAATAAGCTGGAATATAACAAAAAGAAGCACGATAGGAACAAAGGCAAGAGCTACTTCCTTTGCATATTCAGGAAGTGCATGAGTAAACTGTCTGAATGCATCGGTTGTCGTCAACACATCTGCTATTTCGTAAACAGAGGTTGTGGGCTGAGGCTTATAGAAAATACTGAGAAGAAGCACTGACAGAATAGGACCGATGCTGCAAAGAGCTACAAGACCAAAGCTGTGCTCACCCGTAAGCTTACCTTTTTTGGATGCAGCAAGACCTGCACCGAGAGCCATTATAAAGGGAACGGTAATGGGACCTGTAGTAACACCGCCGGAGTCAAATGCAGTGGGAATAAAATCCGCGGGAGCAAAAAATGCCACAACGATTATAATACCGTAGAAAAGGAGCAACAGCCTTCTCAAAGGAATATCTTTCCTGTTTCTTATAAGAGTAATGCTTAAGAATATTCCCACACCCACGCCTACGCAGTTTATAAGCATTGCATTCGGAATAGTCGGCACCTGCTCTGCAAGCACTGTCAGATCAGGCTCTGAAACTGTAATAAGGAAGCCGAGCACAAAACAAATAAGAAGCGGAATTAATATTTTTGTTCTTTTGCTAAGAGATTTACCTATACCGTCACCGAGAGGCTCCATTGACATTCCCGAGCCTATGGTAAAAAAGCTCATTCCCAGTATCAGCATAATTGTACCGAAAAGAAATAATACAAGAACACCTGCAGCAAGAGATACCAGGGTAACAGAGAGTACAAGCACGATGATTGCAATAGGCAGCACCGATGTAAGCGACTCTTTTATTGAAGCAAAGATATGCGACATTTACAAAACTCCCGTTTAAGATATATATTTTTTGCACAAAGCAGAAAACTCAATTGCATATAATTATACCATATTTTCAAACATTAATCAAATAAAAATATATGAGAGTTTTGTAGGGCAAATGATATATAATCAATAAAAAGCTTTTGAAGCTCAGATCAGACGGTGCTCTCCTGCTTCTCTTTTCAGCTAATGCTTTTATATTCTGTTTTTACACCAGTTAAAAAGTCTTTCGGACATTTCGGAAAATTCAACCTTGCCGCCGTTTTTAAGAAAAATAAATGTATCGGAAATTTCCCTTTCTTCAGGGGATAATGTCTCAGGCAAATCTTTCTGACGGTTTATATATTTACCCGTTTCCCTGAAACATATTGCCTGCACAGTAAACGAAGCCGCCTTATAAAGACCTCTTAAAATTTCCTCGCTTTTTTCATAAAGCATATTATGTACACAGCCGTGGTAAATATTGCAAACCCCTGTTTTTATTGCTCTGTCAACTGCCTCTTCCGTAAGAAGTGACTTTAATTCATCAAGACTGCCCTTGATGGGCTTTGTGTCATAATAAAACTGAAAAAGGTCAGAGGGTTCCCAGTTAAGAAGCTCGTTTTTACCTGAAATGAAGCCGCAAAGAAGCTCTCTTTCAGGCAAAGTATCAAGAATTTTATTATATTCCCTGATATCTGACGGTGTCAGCTCATCGAGAATTACAACTAAGTCAATATCACTTGTTTCTGTGGCTTCATTTCGCGCATAGCTTCCCTGAAGCCCGAAAAACCACACTCTGTCACCGAATTTTTTATTTAATTCATGTAAAAATTCATCTGTAAATACTGAAATATCTGTCATAAAGCCACCTCACACGTTAAGTTACCGCCCATTATACCATAATTTTCACCAATAATCAATGCGACACTCTCTTTCCTGCTTTTACAAATTTCAGAAAAGACAAAGAGCAAAAGTACAGAAACTTAAGGTAAAATATACGATACTTTTCGTATCATATCAAAAAAAACCGCCCCGAAGGACGGTTTTAATTTTTTATTCTGCTGTTATCTGATATGTCATACCCTCAAACTGCATTGTAACCTCTTCGCGGTCAAAGCCGTCAAGCTCATATCTGTCGGAATAATAGCTATTCTTCTCTATGGTAAATGTTCCGTCAGGCTTGCAGGCGATCATAGTACAGCCTCTCTGCGAACCCTGCTTATCTATATCCTTATAAGCCAGATAGTCAATACTATAGCCGTAGCTGAACAGAATCCCCCTATAATCGAATGTAATGCTGTTAAAATGGTCGTGACCGTTGAACATAGCCTTTGTTGAACCCAGCTCAAGCATTTTTTCGAACATATTGTCTTCACCGAGACCGCAGTAAAATCTTCTGCCGCTTTCACCCAGAAAGCCTTCAATAAACTTAAAATTCTTTGTATCCTTAAAGGAATTTTCTTCAAATTCGCTCCAGGCATCAGCCATTTCTACTAAGGGGATATGGAAAAATGCAAGAGTTTTTACGGTACCGAAATTCTTATAAAGACCGCCGTTTTTATCGCCCTGAAGCTTCTTTATAACAGCCTTGTTTTCTTCATTCATTCTCTTGATTTCGTTTTCGTACCACTCTACCTGATTATCGTGAATATTATCATAATGTCCTAAAATACTTGTAATAATATCATTTTTAACATAATCAAGAGAATCAATAAGCACCATAGCCTGAGTGATGATACCGTCAGAATTTTTAACCTCAATCACATGGTTACCGAAACCGTCAACATCCTCGGGACCCGAAGAAAATAAGCAGTGCTTGTATTCTTCATTTTCATAAAACTCTGCTACTTTTTCTCTGCTAAAATACGAATAAGCCTCTGCATCGTGATTGCCAAAGGTAACATCCCAATATACACCGAGAGTTTCCATAAGATTTGCGAAAGCAGCAACAGCACTGTAGTTATTAAATGTTCCCGCCATAAAAGGAACAGGGAAAGCAATATCACCAGTTGCAATAACAAGGTCGGGCTTTTCCTTTGTAATCATTGCAGCTACTGCATTAAGTGCCTTTTCGTCAACTGTCTTTGAAAGAAAACCGCCGCCGATGTGAATATCGGTCAGGTGCATTACCTTAAAATCTCTGTCGGAAACAAAATACTCCTTACCGTCTTCATCCTTTACAAGAATTACGGGCTCATCATATTCAATCGCTGAATATGAAGCACCCTTTTCAATAAGATTTTTAAGTGCAAGATAATTTGCCCCTGCGGTAAGACCTGCAATAACAATTATTACAGAAACGGCTATCAGCAGTCCCTTAATTACTTTTTTAGCCTTTTTGTTTGCCAAAATACGACACTCCTTTAGATTTATTAACTTAATATAACATAAAAATATTAAAATTTCCACAAAAAAAGAGAAGATGTAAAAGCTTATCATTTTTTACATCTTCTTTGCTCTCATTTTTTTGAAAGAAAATCTGCAATTTTCTGTCCGTCATCATATCCGAGACGGTAAAGCTTCTGAAGACCTTCTTTTTCCCGTGTTGCGGTTTTTATACCGAAGCAGTCCGAGGGACTTAATATGAGCACCTTCCCTTGCTTTTCAAGCTCAAGAATTTCTCTTAATTTGTTTTCGTAATCTGTATGTGACGAAATGACCTTTTTTGCTATTTCGGGGTACTTTTTAAGAAGCGGACTCACAAGTTGCGGAGGCATTGCTGACTTTTTGTAATCAAGAGGCAGGGTCAGACAGATAATAAGCCTGTCGCAGCCGTCGAGAAATGCCTTTTCATAAGGAATCGGATCGGCTACTCCACCGTCAAAGTGGTATTCATCCTTGAAAAATATCGGCTCTCTGGTAACAACGGGAATTGCACAGCTTGCCTTAAGAAGTGTAAATTCATCAACCCCTATGTCATTTTTTGAAAAATACCGCGGCTTTCCCGTATGAGCCTCCGTTGTCACGGAAATGAATGTTTTTTCCGACTTCATCACCGCATCAAAATCAAGGGGATCCTTCCCCGAACGGTTTGTTATTCCCGAATATATGTAGTCAAGATCAATATACATACCCTTTTTCAGGAGATTGCCAACACTCATATACTCTTTTTCAAAAGCATACTCAAAATAAAATCTCTTGAGCCTGCCCATTTGCCCCGCAACATAGGTTATGAGATTTGCACTGCCTGCAGACACACCGAGACAGTACTCAATATCAATGGAATTATCAAGAAGATAATCATATATTCCGCTTGTATATGCGCCTCTCATTCCGCCGCCAACGTCTAAAATTCCGACCATAGTACACCTTAATTTTTATTATTTTCGTCTGAATGCCGACACAACACTGCTGACAGCACTGTATACGGGAGTTTCGAGCTCTTTTTCGGCTTCCTTTAATTGTTTTCTTATTTCAATACTCTGGGGACAGTGCTTTTCGCATTTTCCGCAGCCGATGCAGGCTGATGCAGGAGCTGATCCGGCAGAGGTTGTGCATTTTATATATTCCTTAAGCCCCGAGAAGGCATTATCGGAATATTTTTTGTTGTAGGCTGAAAATGTACCGCTGATATTGACCTTCTGCGGACAGGGCATACAATAACCGCAACCTGTACATGGAACCTTCATCTTTGCATTTATGACTCCCACAACATTTTTCAGCATTTCCTTATCAGCCTCTGTCAGCTCGCCGATTACGGTCTCATCTGCAGTTTTTATATTATCCTCTACCATTTCATCTGAATTCATTCCCGAAAGCACAACCGTGACCTCGGGCTGATCCCATAACCATCGGAACGCCCACTGTGCAGGAGTATGCTGCACGGAATGAGATGTAAATATTTCCTTTGCCTCTTGCGGCAAATCATTTACCAGCCTGCCGCCGCGAAGGGGCTCCATAATCATAACAGGAATACCCTTTTCATATGCGTGATTCAAGCCTTTGCGACCTGCCTGGGTATGTTCGTCCATATAATTGTACTGTATAAGACACATATCCCAATCATATGCATCGAGAATTTTACAGAACATATCGGATTTTCCGTGGTAAGAAAAGCCGAACTGACGGATTGTACCGCTTTCCCTTTTCTCTTCAATCCACTTTTCAATACCCATACTCTTAAGTCTTTCCCATACCCTGATATCTGCCATCATATGAAAAAGGAAGTAATCAATATGATCTGTGCGGAGTCTCTTTAACTGTTCCCCAAGAAGCTTATCAAGAATATCTATACTTCTCATAAGCTGAGGCGGGAGCTTTGTAGCAATATACACCTTGTCACGGATATTGTTTTTCTCGAAAATCTCGCCTATTGCGGCTTCACTGCCGGGATATATAAAGGCGGTGTCAAAGTAATTGACACCCTTATTGTAGGCTGTCATAACCTGACGCTCGGCATCTTCCGTCTCAATTCTGCCCAGCTTCTTCTTAAAGCGCATACAGCCGAAGCCTAAAACTGAAAGCCGATTTCCGTACTTATCCTCACGGTATTTCATAATTCATCTTCCCTTATAATTAATTATTACTTTCAGGAATTATTATATCACAATACCTGCCGTTATGCAATAAACCGAAAATCAACAAAGCCACCCGACGGGTGGCTTATTTTATAATTTCACAAAGTAAATATCCGACACTTCTTATTCTGTTTCAAGCTGTCTGCTTTATGATTTATATTTCCCTGTCATACAGCTGATTAGCATATTCAAAATAATAGTCCTGCAGAGTATCATCCAGATACTCCAGTGCTTCCTCCTGCAGTTCATCGGGAATCCCGTAATATGCTTCGGCTATAGCACCTGCAATGCTTGCAATTGTGTCCCCGTCTCCGCCGAGAGAAACCGCATTTCTGACGGCATCCTCGAAGTCCTCAGAATCAAGAAAACACACAATTGCCTGTGGAACACTTCCCTCACAGGTCATATCGTGCTCATAATACGGTCTTATTTCCTCAACAGAAAAATCCAGGTCATAAAAATTCTCTTCAATGTAATTTTTAATTTCTGCCTTACCCGAGCCTGTTCTTGCAAGAAAAATTGCAGCAGCAACCGCCTCGGCACCTCTGATTCCCTCAGGATGATTATGAGTTATTTCAGCACTCCACCTTGCAAGACGCAGGGCATCCTCAAGTGTATCTGCCGCCCATGCTGTGGGAGATACTCTCATAGCAGAACCGTTAGTGTACCCTTCATAGGGCTCATTCTCGTTAAGAATCATCCACTGATAAAACCTGTTACCGTAGCCTGCATCGGGATACTGCAATCCGATCTCTCTCATCCTTTCAGCGAGAATATTTTTGAATTCATATTCATTGCTGCTATCAGCTTCCGCACATGCACATCCAACTGCAATTGTGAGAATGCTGTCATCTGTCGGTCTGCAATCAGGGACAAATAACTCAAAATCTTTGGATTTGTCCGATTCAAATTCGTAAGGAGAGCCTATTATATCACCGATTATTGCACCTAACATAAAAATACCTCTCTGTAAAAGTTCTGTATTTCCATTATACCTTCACCGTCGGACTTGTCAAGAAAATCTGCTACACTTTGTACTGCACATATTGTTTTTACTGAATACTCTGTTCCTTATTAATCTGTAAAAAAGAACATATCCCTGAATTTCTTTTTGAAGATTTTATATACAGCCTTCAGAGTTTTTTCATCTTCCACACTTGTATATTCTTTCTGTTCCGGATTTCCGTTATCCTCCACCTTAAGAATTACAACCTCTCCGCTGTAAAAATCCTCCTCCTCTTCAACGGGAAGCAGAACTACATATTCATTTTTCTTATACTCAATTAGATCGAGAAATTCAAACTTAAAAGCATCTCCGTTTTCATCATTAAGGATTATTGTGCCAATCCCCCCTTCGGAATCAACCGCATCCGATTCTCCGGAAGGCTCATTAACCGTATCCTCAGATTCTTCAAAAAGCTCATCAAACATAGCCTCAAGCTTTTCCATAATAGACTGTTCTTTTTTCTCAGACATTTTCTTTTTCTCCTTCATATGTTTGTTTATACGCTGATTCTGTAATGCTTCTTGCTGCCGTTTGGCAATTTGTTGGTATTATTCAACCATCCTCCTGAAATATAGCGAAAAAGTACATTCACTTATTAAGTGACATTGATAATATCCTTATAGTAAATCTCCTTCATATCATCAAGCCTTAACAATGCAGGCTCCTGTCCCATTGCCACCCCCACATCAATATTGATAAACGATTCTGACTTGACAATCCTTCCCATATACTTATTCCCATAGCACGCTGTGGGTGTATGTCCGAATATCACCGTAAAATCATCAGAATACTGCGTAATAAGGCCGGGTCTTGTCCATAGCAATTCATAAGGAGTATACTCAGACAGCTTTTTATCCTTTCTGAAGTTCCCAAGACCACTATGCACCAGCACAAAATCTCTGCCGTTGACACTCAGGGTTTTATACAAGGGTGCTGCCGACAGATATGCTATAATATCATTGATTTCTTTTCTTTGTAATTCTGCAAGGGCATAAATTGTTGGTGATCCGCCATTGTCTGTCCAGGTCCTGACCGACAGCCATTCGGCAATGGTCAGCTTTGAATCGGAATCCCTCTCAATGTCATCAAAAAGAATTTTACAATTGAGCATCATCGCCTCATGATTACCGAGAATCAGCCCTGCATTCGGCTGCTGCATAATCCATCTGAGAATTCTGATTCCGTCGGGGCCTCTGTCAATAACATCCCCGAGAATATATAAAAAATCATCCTCTCCGAAACCGGCCTTATCAAGAAATTCAATAAACTTTTCCAATGAAAAGCCGTGAAGATCAGATGTAACATAAACCATATCATTAACCTCATATCATTACTTTATAGTAAAAAAATTTATTCAACTACTCTATCGGGACAACCTGAATCTGAAATTCTTTTAATCTGCTTTGCACATTCAAGGCTTTTATCCTTGTCTTTGAAGGCAGTATTGAAAACCGACTCTTCAGCCAACCGGCTGATTGACCGAAGAGCCGTATAACTCAGTTTTTGGAGGCTGACTTATTTTTATACACCATCACAAAATGCATCTGAAACCGAAGCATTTCTGATGCTTTTCTTTCATTTTATCTGTACCGCTATTTGCTGCGGCCGGTCTCGTGCGTGCGTCACTACAATCTTCCTCCTTTATCAGTTTATCATTTTTTCATTTTATGAGACACCGCTTCCTCCGGAGAAAGGAGCTGTGATTCCTTTTTTAATAAATGATTCTGATAATACGGGTTCTGTCTGTCTTGCTTCCGTTTGCCAGGAAGGCTTTAAGAGTTGTGCTGCCCTGTACACCGGGATCATTTACGGTAAAATCAGCAGTTGAAAAGCTTGTTGTACTATTTCCCGTATAGCCTGTAATTACTACCCAGTGCTGAGAACCGCCCGAGCTTGTCTTTGCTCCGATAATAACCGGTCTGCCCTGCTTCAGTTTTGAGTAAATTGTTGATAACATACTGTTTGATACAGCTGAATTGTAGGTAATGCTTGTAAGTCCTACCTTTGATAATGAGCTCCAGTATAAATCATTATTAGAATAGCTTAGCATATTTCTCATTGTATTAGGATATACAGTCTTGTTGGTATTATAGGAATAAACCATAGCAATAGCGGTTGTAAGACAGCCTACATTACCTATTGTCTTGTTTCCTATATAGACATTCTTCCATCTGCTGTCAGTCTGCTTGAAATGAGGCACATTAAGCTTTATTTTCACAGAGGAATTGGTCGATGTCTTTCTTATATAGGTTAATGATACCCATCCGGTCTTTCCGTTATAGGTTGTCTTTCCCCAACCGTTGCTCTCCTGAGTAATCTTGATTACTGTTCCCTTTGGAATAGTGAGAAGCTTTGAATATGATGTGCCTATACCGCTTCTGAGAATCAGACCGCCGTTTGCTGTAATTTCTGCATAATACGACACATTATTAACTGTCGGATTCTTTTTCCAGACTGCATATAATGTGACATTACCGCTGATCTTCACGCTTGTGCCGGGGGCATATGACGCTGTTGTTGCGCTCTTGCTTGTAGACCAGCCAAGGAAGGTATAGCCCGAGCGGGTAGGCTTGGTTGAACTGAGCTTAAAGCTTGTATTGGCATTTACCTTCTGAGAGGCAATACTACCTGAACCACCGTTAAGATTGTATGTAAGAGTATAGGTCACAGTAGCATTCTTTCTCCAGACTGCATAAAGTGTTACATTACCATTGAGCTTTATGCTTGTGCCGGGGGCATATGACGCTGTTGTTGCGCTCTTGCTTGTAGACCAGCCAAGGAAGGTATAGCCTGAGCGGGTAGGCTTGGTTGAGCTGAGCCTGAAGCTTGTATTTGCACTTACTCTCTGTGATGCTATGCTTCCCGATCCGCCGTTCATATTGTATGTCAGAGTGTAATACTTAGTCGCTGTATTTTCCTTTACCGTAATTTTTCCAGTGTTTGTACCTGAAAGAGAGCCTGTAATCTTTGACTGAATCGTCCACGTTCCGGTCTGATCCAGTCGCTGTCCGATCCAGTTGTTATCGCAGTTTTTGTATGTATATGTATAAGCACAAGTTCCGTCAGGACGGTAAATGGAAAGAGTCATATTGCAGGTGCCTGAGCCGTATGTCTTATAGAGATTATCGTTTGCATCATGAAGATATGCCCAAAGATAAACAAAATCTCCTTTTTTAAAGCTTGTTGCCTGATAGTTTCTTGCCTGAGAAAGAGAATAGCCTGAGCCCTTAAGGGATGTAAAAATATCATTATATGTTGCCCTCTGGCTGTTGCCTGAACCTTTATAAGAACAATAATCAAGACACACCCATCCGGAAACAGTCTTTCCGTTAGCGCACTTCACCGACGGAGTGTATCCCCAATTTCCACTGACCTGTGTAACCTTAAACCTTGTGCCTTTTGATGCAGCACCGTAACGGGAAGAGGAGTTAATACTTGGTCTTATATTAAGACCGCTGCTGCTTGCGACCTCGTATTCACCTGTAGAATAGGAAGCAGCATTCGTTGTAATAATCATCGTGCTGAAAATCGTTATAATAACAAGGGCTATTGAAATAACTTTCTTTGCCATAGCATATTCCTCCGTGTTTTTCTGATTTTTGTTTTTTTTGTATGGGCCTTTCAGTACAAAAGGCCGGTCTCGTGCATGCTTCATATGCTTTTCTCCTTTCTGCTGATTACATTACCTATTGTAAAACGGTGTTTTTTGTGTTTTTAAGGGGAGGCCGTTTTCTGCAGCATTTTTTTGAAAAAAATTTTTTATATTGCTGATTTTTAATCTTTCCTGCATCGTGAAACATACTGATACTCCCTCTTATTTAGTAAGATATAAGGTACAAGGTACATCTGAATGGGAAGACAAAAAGCAAAAAAAAAAGCCGGACATGTTTTGTCCGGCTAAAAAATTCTGCTGCTATGCATTTTTGTTTATATTGCTTTTTAACTGTTTTTTATACTGTATTTTTTATATTTTACATTATATCTGTTTATTATAAAAAGCTTTACCATATTAATATAATTTTCCTCTTCCCCTTAATTGTCATATTTTTTTGCGTCATATAATTAAGATACATCATAAAACGGAGGCTGTTTATATGAGCAATATCGTCTTTGAAGAAGCAAATCTCAACCCCACGGGAGAAAAAATAAGCTGGACAAATCATACCGCAGTTAATGCAGTAGCAATTGCTGCAGAAATTTCATGGCAGGATGCTGTCAGAACTCTTATTGAGCAGGTTCACATCCGCTCAAACATGCCTGATTATCATACCTGCATAACTGATATGATAAGAGCATCGGGCTTTAGCAAGATAAACGAGTACCTGAATATAGATGAGCTGGCAGAAAAAGCAGCAGCTCAGGGAACCGGAATCAGATATATTGTAAAAATGGCGGGGGCAGGATATTTTGCCCTGGTGCCTGATGAATCAGCTTCATATACATTAAAGGGATATTCAAGGTTCCGTTCAGGACATATCCCCCGTACTCCCGATGAAATATGGGAATATCACCACGGCACTGACAACAGGACGGGGCGTTCAGGGGAAACATATAAACGCACACTGCCTGCCGACAACAAAAAGTTTCATGCCGAAAACATTAATCCTCAGGACAAGTTTGTGGGAGATTGTGCCGTCAGAGCATTGGGAGCGGCTTATAACGGCTGTACCTGGGACGAGGCAATAGACTATCTTGCGCAAGCATCGGATTATACAGAGCCGATGATAAACAGAACAAGAAACATTAACCTGACTCTCAGCACTCTGGGCTTTGTGCATCACAAGAAAATATACAGAAACGGCAAACTTCTTAACGGTCAGGAATTCTGTGACCTGATGTCCCACACTTATTTTAACGGAGAACGAATATATGCTTTTGTGGGTTCAAGTCATTGTGCTGCAATTCTGCCGATAAAACAGGATGACGGCACTTATGTATACAAAATTCAGGATACCTGGGACAGTACATCAAGAAAGATAACCGACTACTGGACATACAAAAAGGAAGAGGTCACTCCAAAGCCCTCGGTAAATGTCTGTTCAATTGCACTTAACGAAAAAATTGTCCATCCCAGATTCGGCGAAGGCACAATTGTAGGAATTAACGGAAATATACTGGATGTTGACTTCACAAAATTCGGAATAAAGAAAATCTCCGAGGAATGGATAAACAAAAACAGATAAAGCCGGCTGCGGCTCTAAAAAGCTTTTTCATATTTCTGATATCGGCAAGAGGTGTATTCCGAATTCGATTTGACTTTCAGTCTTTTTATATTATAATGAAATTAAGATACTATTAAGGTTGTGTATTTATGAACAATAAGGTTATATTTATAAGCCACAGCAGTAAAGATGCAGCCTTCGCACAGAAGGTTTGTACTATTATGGAAAGCAACAATCTTTTCTGCTGGATTGCTCCACGGGATATTCCATACGGCAATGAATGGTGCGAGGAAATACCTGTTGCAATTTCAAAATCCAAGGTTATGCTTTTCATTTATTCAGAAAATTCCAATAACAAATCAGATCAGGTTATAAGAGAAATACATCAGGCAATAAAAAACGGAATTACAATTATTCCTATCCGTCTTTCTATGAAGGATTATAACCCTTCTCTTGACTATTTTATCTCCCTCTATCACTGGTTACAGATTGATAAAGACTGCACATCCCAGCAGCTGACAGAGCTTGCAAGAAGAATCACACTCTTTATAAATGATGTCGATTACACATCAGACACCGTTTTCAATAAATATTTTGAAAACCTCGATCTTGCTATCGATGAAACGATAAATATTGATGAAAAATTCAAATCCTTGCGTCCAAATTTCACTCTGTCTTTGGGCGCCGCACAAAACAAAGCAAAAACAAAGAAAGAAAACACTTCCTTCAGGGAGAAGCTTATCAGAAGAGCAGGTGAAGCCACATTACAGAGTATGTTCAAAGAGGAAAATATCAGAGAGTTTTCTGATGAAGACGAAAGCACGGAAACTGCATCTGGCGATAACTCTTCAGCTGATACCGATGAAAACGGCTGTTATTTTTATTGCTATGAAGCAAAAAACAATGATACCTTATCCTTTTTATTAAGCTATGTAATAAACGAAGAAAATTACACACGCACCCTGGTAATCACACCCCTTGAAAAATCAACAAAGGAAAGAGATGACGGTGACAAGGCTGTGTGCTTCTTCATTGACAATCCCGATTACGAAGGCAATCCGCTTCTGTTTGCAACCATAGACAATGAAAAAAATATTGTAACATGGAGCATGGGATTTCTTGACGGTGACACATTAAAAATCAGCAATACTCCTGCAAAGATTCAGGAAATAAAAATATCCGGCAGACAAGACAAATCCGTTGTACGCTACAGTGCAAATGAACACGGTGTAATTATTCTTGATATTGAAGCTCATAAGGTTATTGAACGCAAAAAATATTTCGATAAAAAATCAGGTCAATGGAAATATTATGCGGAGCTGCTCAGTAACAACAAATACATTCTTTTCAAGTGCTGGTTTTCCTCGGTTAAACAGGCTGAACCCTTCAACATCGGATACGGTTACTATAAGGGCAAATACGGACTGCGCAAAAATGTTATTGAAGCCGCCGCCTGGTTTGAAAAAGCCGGAACAAAAGAAGCATATTACTGCCTTGCCGAAATATTTAAGAATGATCCTGTTCTGAAAGACGAGGATGATTACAAGTATTATATGAATTTATACAATTCTAAATAACAACAATAGCAGACAGTATAAAAACATCTGTTAATCTTTCACGCTGAATCTTCACCTTAAAAACCAAAGAGGCTGTATCAAAACATCGTAAGCAGATGTTGTTGATGCAGCCTTTGAAATTTTAATTATCAGCATCAATAGTGTGATTTTAATCACATTATTAGTAACTTTTCCCGTACCAACTTTGCGTTTACAGGACGCAATGACACCCCAATAAACTTGTGTGTGTTTACTCGGTTTGTTCATTCTGCTTGATTTTCCTATCCCCTTGAAAAAAGGTGCTGTAAAAAACGAATGTTTTTTTACGGCACCTTTTTTGTACTATTCCTGAATTTGAACTCGTTATTTCTTATTCTTCTTAACAATTCTTAATATAATTCCAAATAAAAACTGAGAAAGAGAAACTGTAATTGAGGTTATTAATAAGATTTTACCTGTAAGGCTCTCTCCACTTGTTTCCAGCAGCATTATACCACCAACCACAAACATTACAAGTAAAGCTATACATTCAAATACAACAATCACTTTAATTTTTTCATTATCCACCCTTTTTGAACCATGCGAAAAATATGTCATTGCAAGAAAATAGCCTTCGATTATCGGTCCAAAAATTATTTCTGCAAGTATTTCAATAATTAAATCCATATTATTTTCTCAAAAGAATACTATTGATTTTATAGTTATGCAAATTATATAATTGTGCGGAGTACATACTACACAAGCTTGCTTGTGCAATGTATTCAATGCAATAGTTAATGGAATTTGACACACAAACACAAGCCTTCTATCATTGTTTTCAATAATTAATTACATTTTTAATGTATATCTACATCTGGGAAAGTTTATGCAACCGTAGAATTCACCGCTTTTACCGTTGCGAAGCACAAGTTGTTTTTTGCAATAGGGACATATTTTTTGTTGCTTCATTTCTTCTGATTTTTCTTTATATGCAATTACATTCTTTTTATGTTCCGCCCTGGCTTCTTTGCCGATATGTTGATTATTTTTAATATAGTCAAAAATTTCTTGCTTTTTTATTTTATCTAAAACAATCGGCTTATTTTCTGCAAGTTTATATATCCCTCGTTCCATCGCAGGCAAGGAATTACAAATTACTGTTCTACCGTCATATTCACCACTGATCTTAAAATCAGCACAAATCATTATAATGATTGAAAAGAAAGGCAATTCTCCAAAATCTTTTAAAAATTGTATCAGATAATCGATGTGTTTACCGTTCTGTTTGAGCGGACTGTAAATCTCATATTTTTTCCCGTTCTTATAATAATTCCATTCGGATTTTTTTATGTCACCGTAAATTTTTGCATCATTAAACATTTTCACTTCAACAACATAAATACCCTTACCGCCGATTAAAATCAAATCAATCTGAGATGTATATCCGTCAGCACCATTAATTAAAACATCAGGTATAACAAGAGCATCAGGCATAGTTTTAGAATAAACCTTTGCCAACCATTCGCCAAAGCTACCGTTTATTTCGTTAAGATCAGGAATTTTTTTAAATATATCCGATAAAGCCACTGCATCACCCCATTTGTTAAAATTATAGCAGATATTTTTTTGACATTCAATTATGTTGTACCTATCAGAATTAATAATATTTCTATTGAAATATATCTTTCAAAGTATGAAAACCACCCAAAATGGGTGATCATAATAATATAAATCGTGCGAAGCCACACAAACCGATTCAGTCTTCTACCACTAAGATTTCTGTTTTTCTTAAAAGTTTTTTCATCTATCGCATGAGAAGAATATAAAAGTTTTAACCAGCTTTCAGTTTCAACACATTCTTTACGGACAATTTTAAATTTAGAGAGCATATCAGGTAAGCTTTGAGGGTATTGGCTTCTGAAATATTCGCAAAAACACTTGATGAAAATTTACGGATTTAAAATATAGTATTAGAATTATCTGTATTCTCTGATGTTTTAAGTTTCTTAATCTCGACTGCTAATTCTTCAGAATATTTCATCAAAGGATTATTTTTCATAAGCTCACCTTTAGTGAATAATATATTACAAAAACACAGCAAATTCAAGTAATACAAATCAATGCGAAGCATTGTATGTAATCCGAAACTTGTTTTGGAATGTAATCAACACGAAGTGTTGTATGTAATCAATATGAAGGAAATACACGCTGAAGCGTGATTACACATACCTCTTAGCCGTTTTGACACAATCGTGCGAAGCACAAACCGACACAAGCGGAGCTTGTGCCCTGTATTGCTTGCAATACTTATTAGTAAATTAAAATTCCTACTCAGAACTCGATGTTTTTAGCTTTCCCTTATTTCTGCTGATTCACAACCGCTTTCTTACGGAAAGTGCGTTCGGTCAGAAACATTGTCGCCTTGCTTTCCTTGGGGCGGTCGCAAGGCTCTGTGTTTTTTCCTACTCAGACACTCCCTTTTTCTGCCACAGGCAGCGGGAGTGTCTGAGCCAGTTAACAGCCGCATACGTGGCGATTAACTCAAGGTGGAACAGGTGAGAGGGCTGTGAGAGGTACCATAGAAAACAAAAAAACCATCCTGAACGGATGGTTTCTTTGTTTGGCGCCTCAAACAGGACTCGAACCTGTGACACCGCGGTTAACAGCCGCGTGCTCTACCGACTGAGCTATTAAGGCAAATCACCGGGGTATTCCCCAATGAAAAAAATGTCGGCGACGACCTATCTTCCCAGGCAGCTAC
>JAZRNB010000085.1:0-23674 GCA_045647985.1 Acutalibacteraceae bacterium | reverse complement strand
GGGGTTCATCGGAATGAAGAGCTGCAAGGGAAATATGCTTGAGCCTTGACATGAATTGTGCGAAGCTGAAGGTTCCGTTGTAGGAGTAGTTGAGAGTTATCTTTTTACCGCCTGTAAGCACAGTTGAGGTAAAGCCTTTTGTGGGAATTTTTGTATCGAGAGGATTGTAAAGAGCCCGGACATCATAGGGGGCGTTAGCATCCTCACCGTAATATTCTACATAAAAATCATCCTGAACTACGGTAATTTCCGTAATGTCAACGGGAAAGCTTCGTACATAGCTCTTTGCGAAGGTGACAATCTCAGTATTGAGCTCACCGGTATATTTGTATATAAGTGTTGTTGTATTTCCCGAAGCTTCGTTTGACACGCTGTAGGTGGTTTCGAGATATTCGGTTATGTCTGTTTCAGCAATCGGTCCGGTGCTCGGGGCTTTTTTGAGAGTGGTTGTTTCCGTGTCGGTAACGGTTGACATCTGCTCCTTTGTGACATTCTCATATTTCGTTACCTCATCCTCATAAGGGGCTGAGGTTTCGGGAAGGGCAGTTGTAAGAATTTCAGCCACATCGCTGTCGCCGATGCCGTAATAGCCGTCATTATACCATGAGTTATCCCATCCGAAGAACGAGCTGAACTGCAGTACATCATTTGAAAAAACAGGCTCATTGTCATTTTTTAGAATGAGATTACCGAAATCATCTGTGATTTCAAAGCTTATATTGGTGTTTTTACTGTTATATTTTTCCTTATATAAATCAAGCTCCGAAAGGTTGTAATTGCGGTAGTCTTCGGCATTGGAATAGTATTTTTCGGCTGTTTTCAGATACCGCATAAGGTCCGAGGCGGTGTATTCGTAAATATAGGAATATACCTTCTGTTGAATCTGCTGACGGGAGGCATAGTAAAGATTTTCATCCATAAGAATGTAGGTGCCCACAATGTTACCCACAATTGCGGCACAGAGGATGATTATAAGGATACCTGCAATGAATTTTGCAAAACGGGAACGCCTGAGTTTATACATAAAATCACCTCAGATTTTCGTCTATTTTGTACCCTTGCCCCCATACTACCTTTATGTACCGGGGTTGATTGGGATTAATCTCGATTTTTTCACGGAGATGTCTTATGTGAACGGCAACGGTGGCATCAGCACCGAAGGGCTCATCCTTCCACACATGGCGGTAGATGTCCGCAGGCGAATAAACCTTGCCGGGAGTAAGCGCGAGAAGCTTTAATATCTCATATTCCTTGGGAGTGAGAGCAACATCCTTGCCGTCAACAAAAACAGCTTTACCGTTATCATCTATTGTGATACCTGCAACAACAATGTTCAGTGGAGAGGTGCTGCCGCCGAGTCTTGTAAACCGTCTTATCTGCGAACGTACACGCGCCAGAACCTCAACGGGATTGAAGGGCTTTGTGATGTAATCGTCGGCACCGAGATTAAGACCTAACACGATGTCATTGTCCTCACTCTTTGCAGTTGTGAAAATAACGGGAGTGTTGTATTTTTCTCTGATTTTCATTAAGGCGGTAAGTCCGTCCATATCGGGCATCATAATGTCCATCAGAACAAGGTGTACTTCGTTGTTTTCTATTATCTCTATTGCTTCTCTGCCGTTAAATGCAGTGAGTACGTTGTAGCCGTCAGATGTAAGATAAATTTTAAGGGCGGAAACTATATCCTTTTCGTCATCGCAGACAAGTACAGTATACATAATAAACCTCGCTTTCTCTTTGCTGTATTAATTATGACACAAAGATTATTAATAAACAACTGTACTAATCCTTAAGATTTCCTTAAGATCAGCTTTTTATGATTCTGCCGTTTACACAAACGAATGATACATTTATATCCTCATCAAAGAGAATGATATCTTCATCGAAGCCTTTTTCGATTTTTCCCTTTGTTTTATTGCAGCCGATGACAGAGAGGGGAGTAAGACTTGCCATTTTAACTGCATCAGTAAGGGGAATGCCTGCCCCTTTTACCATATTTCTTACAAGTATATTGCTTGTTGCAACACTGCCTGCAAGGCAGGATCGGTCTGAAAGCTTCATTACATTGTCTTCATACAAAACCTCAAGTCCGTTTTCCTGCATAATTACTGTACCTTCATCCATATCGAGGGCGGAGTATTCAAGTCCGTCAGTGATAGCATAGGCTTTATCTGCTCCCTTTGCCTTATAAATGAGCTTAAGCACTCCGTAGGGAAGATGTCTTAAATCAGCAATGAACTGAGTTGTGTAGCCCTCAAGGGAAAGACCGGCTTCTACAACACCTGCGTGACGGAAAATGCCTATTTTTCTCATACCCGAGCATGCAGAATATATGTGTGTCACGTCAGAGTAGCCGTGGTCCAGAGCTGCTTCTGTGTTGCTGAAATCTCCGTCAGAGTGTGCAACGGAAGCCACAATTCCTCGTTTCTTTGCTTCCTCGCCTACAATGAAGCCGTTTTCGATTTCGGGTGCTGCACCGATGATTTTAATGATATCGGAGGAGTCAAGGAGCTCTGCGACATTCTCTCTTGTGGGGACAAGAATGTTTTCGGGACTCTGTGCGCCCTTCATTTTCATTGAAATAAAGGGACCTTCAAGGTGGACACCTAAAATGTTGGAGTCTTCACACATTTCCATAGCCTTTTCAATATTTCTGATAACATTTTTAAGCTGAGGAATGGGTGCGGCAAGGGTTGTGGGAAGAATGGAGGTTGTGCCGCGGAGTGCGTGTGCGGTACACATTTTTACAATGTCTTCAGGGCTGCCCATTGCAGAATATCCGCCGCCGCCGTGTACGTGAATATCTGCAAAGCCGGGGGAAAGGTATCTGCCTTTACAGTCAATGATTTCGCAGTCGGCATTTTGCGGAATATCAGAGGTAATGTCAACGATTATTCCGTTTTCACAGGCTACTGCCTTGCCTTCAACTATGGTGTCGGGGGTGATAATTCTTGAATTTATGTAGTATCTCATAATGTTTCCTCTCATTTATTAAAATTGTTCCGATAAAGAATTAATCTTCAGAAGAAGGGGAGGCGGGGAGCCCACGCACCTGAATTCTCTTTATGATATTTTATCAAAATTCGTGAGAAAATTCAATAAAAATATAAATTAAGTATGGAAATATCATTTTCTTTGTGATAGAATGTGTCTGTATAATGCTTAAAAGGAAGGTTATTATTATGAGCGAAGCAAAAAAAGTAAGAATCGGTGCTGTCGGCATCAGCGGCAGAGGCTCAGGTATGCTCGAGCTTCTTCTTGCGGTTCCCGGTGTTGTATGCCCCTGTGTATGTGACAAATATGAGGACAGAGCTGCTAACGGTATTGAAATAGTTAAAAATTCCGAAAATTATGACGGCTATGAGGTAAAAAGCTACCTTGACTATGAGGAGATGCTTGAAAAGGAGGAGCTTGATGCTCTCGTTGTTTTCACTACCTGGATTACTCATTCAAAAATTGCAATTGCAGGTATGAATCACGGTCTTAATGTTGCAATGGAAGTCGGTGGCGCTGCATCAATTGAAGAGTGCTGGGAGCTTGTAAGAACAAGCGAAAGAACAGGCAAATTCTGTATGCTTCTCGAAAACTGCTGCTATGACAGAAATGAAATGGCTGTGTTCAATATGGTAAAGAAGGGGCTTTTCGGTGAGATCGTTCACTGTGAGGGCGGCTACAGACACGACCTTCGTGATGAGATTTCTCTCGGACGCGAAAACAGACACGGCAGACTCTTTAATTTTCAGAACAGAAACGGTGAATTATATCCCACTCATCAGTTAGGACCTATCTCCAAGGTTCTCGGAATAAACAGAGGCAACCGCTTCCTTTCTCTTGTTTCAATTGCAAGTAAGTCAAGAGGACTTAATCAGTGGATCAAGGACAATAAGGGTGAGGATTATGACCTTTACGGCTATGACTTTGCCTGCGGTGACGTTGTAACAACAATTATCAAGTGTGCTCACGGTGAAACAATCACTCTTACACATGACTGCTGTCTGCCCCGTCCTTACACAAGAAACTATCTTGTTCAGGGTACAAAGGGTATTTTCTCTGATATTGACGATGCAGCAGCCTGTGCAATTGACGGTGTTACCGAAACAACTCACGACTGGACAAAGTTTGAGGATATCAGAGAAAAGTATGATCATCCTCTCTGGGCTCAGTATGAAAAGGCTGGCGTTAAGGCAGGTCACGGCGGTATGGACTATCTTGTGCTTTCTGCTTTTGTTGAGGCTTGTCAGGTAGGCTCTCAGCCTCCCATTGACGTATATGACACTGCAGCATGGATGGCAATCACCTGTCTTTCAGAGCAGAGTGTGGCAATGGGCGGCGCTCCCGTACCCGTACCCGATTTCACAAACGGTATGTGGATTGACCGCGAGGACTACAGACGCGGTGTTTACTGTCTTGAAGAGGTCTGTGTAGATTTCTTTGATAACGAGGAGGAATAAATATGAGCTTTTACATAGGTGTTGACGGCGGTGGTACAAAAACACAGTATGCCCTTTTCAACGAAAAAAAGGAAATGCTCTCATCAGTTAAGACTACGGGAAGCAACCACGAAAACCTGGAGGGGGCAATCCCCGAGGCAGCAGGAATTATTATGGGCGGTATAAACGAGCTTCTTAAGGAGAATAAGCTTGTACTTTCCGATATTTCACATATTCTTATGGCACTTGCCGGTATTGACCATCAGTATCAGTGTGATGAGATGACAGATGAGCTTAAAAAGCTCGGTCTCAATGTGCCCTTCTCAATTTACAATGACGGCTTTATTGTTGTAAAGGCAGGTCTTACAGGCAAGGCAGGTATCGGCTATAACTGCGGTACGGGTACTTGCTGTAACTCGGTTGGCTCTGACGGCAAGCTTCTTCAGGTAGGCGGCTTCGGTGAGCTTTCGGGGGATGTCGGCGGCGGTCACTGGATTGCACGTCAGACCTTCGGTAAGCTTTATGATGATGTCTGCCTTAAGATCAAGGAAACCGAAATGACAGATAAGATTGTCGCAAAATTCGGAATCACAAAGGACCGTGACGGTGTTCTTTCCCTTATTGCTCCTATGGAGGAAGAGGGCGACGAGATTGTAAGAGACCTTCTTGACATTTTCTTTGAGGCTCTTAATAACGGCGATGAGGCTGCAACAGAAATTGCAGATGAAATGGCTGAAAGAGGTGCACAGTTCATCTGTGCTCATATCAGAAATCAGGTGTTTGATGGCGAAAGAATTCAGGTTGTACTTTCGGGCTCAATGCATTGCAAGCTTCCTTCCGATGTATATGTAAATAAGCTTATGAAGAAAACCGAAGAAATCAGCGGCAAGAACCTTGAATTCATAAAGCTTCAGGTAGCTCCCGTTATGGGCTGCATCAACTGGATGCTCGAGAACGATTAAGGAGGATATAACAATGAAAGAAATTAATGTAACCGTAATCGGTTCGGGCAGCACCTATTGCCCCGAGCTCGTAGACGGATTTTTACAGAGACAGGATTCTCTTAAATTAAAGCGCCTTGTTCTTATGGACATTGACGACAGAAAGAGAAATATTGTAGGCTCTCTTTGCGAGAGAATGATTAAGGCAGCAGGAATGGACACAGAGGTTGTTATGACAGATAACCTTGATGAGGCTCTTCCCGGTGCAGATTTTGTTGTTACACAGATAAGAGTAGGCAAGCTTCCTTGCCGTTATCTTGACGAATCAATTCCCGTAAAGTACGGTCTTATTGGTCAGGAAACAACAGGTATCGGCGGCTTTTTTAAGGCACTCCGTACAATTCCCGTAATCGGCAACATCTGTAAGAAGATTGAAGAGCTCTGTCCCGATGCATGGCTTATTAACTTCACAAATCCCTCGGGTATCATAACAGACTTTGTTCTTAACAATACAAATGTCAAGTGTATCGGTCTTTGCAATGTGCCTATTGATATGATTGATGATGTCAAGGAAGCAGTAGGTATGGATGCTGACGTTACATATCTCGGACTTAACCACTTAAGCTGGATTACCTCCGTTGTGAAGGACGGCGAGGATGTTCTTTACAAGCTCTTTGACGAGGGCTTTGCTCCCAAGGTTATGGCTAACATCGTTGATGACGGCTTTGATCCCGATTGCCTCCGTGCTTGCGGCGGCTGGCCTTCATCATATCTTCAGTACTACTACAACCGTGAGGATAAGATAAAGCACCTTAAGGAAGACAAGAAGAGCCGTGCTCAGGTTTGTATGGAAATTGAGGAGCAGCTTCTTAAGATGTATCAGGATGAGGAGCTTTGTATAAAGCCTGCTCTCCTTGATAAGCGCGGCGGTCACAAGTATTCACTTGCTGCCTGCTCACTTATTGATTCCATTGCAAACGATAAGAACGATGTTCACGTTGTAAACGTTCTCAATAACGGAACTCTTCCCTTTATGAAGGATGACGATGTTGTTGAGGTTGCTGCAAGAATCGGTGCAGACGGAGCTAAGCCCGTACCGGTAAGACCTACCTGGAACCGTCACATTGAGGGACTTATGCAGGTTGTAAAGACCTATGAAAAGTACACTGTTGAAGCCGGTATGAACGGTGATGACAGGGCTGCTTACAATGCTATGATGGTACATCCTCTTATCGGTGACTTCAAGAAGTCAAGAGATTGTTATGAGGAAATGAAGGATGCTCACAGAGAATTCCTTCCCCAGTTCCTCGGTAAATAAAAATAAATGCACCTGTCCGTCTGAATTACATTCGGATAGGTGCTTTTTGTAAAAAGGAGAAGAGAATATGAATGTTTATTCTGTAAAGACCAAGAAAACTCCCCAGAAAATAAGAACTCTTTATACAATCGGAAAGGGACTTCCCTCTGACAATGTAAAGAGTCTTTGCTACGGCAGTGACGGAGTGCTGTTTGCAGGTACGGACAAGGGACTCTCTTATTTCTGCGGTAGTGAATTTGCAGTAATTGAAGGTATAGCTGAGGAAATTACAGCTTTATATTTTGCCGAAAACGGCATTTTATATGCAGGCACGCCTTCGGCTGTCTACTTTATTAAGGATTTCACAGTTATCAAAAAGCAGGATCTTTCTGATGCTGCAGTTGGTATAGATGCTGACGGTAACGGTGATATATGGCTTGCAACAGTTTCTACCTGTTATAAGCTTGCCGACGGAGCATTTGTGAGATTTCAGGGCTTTGATTTTGAAAGCACTCACTGTATGACTGCATTCGGCAACAGAGAGGTATTTGCTGCCTGTCCCAAGGCGCTTTTAGTGCTTCACGGCAAGCGTCCTCGCTGGAGTACACTTATTCCCGGTATGTGTAAGGCGCCGAAGGGCATCAGAACACTTGAAAGTGATTCCTTAGGCAATGTATGGCTGGGTACAGATGAGGGTGTATACCTTTATGACGGCAGAAGTGAGTGGCTTACTCCAGATGATTTTGATTTCTTCCCTAAGTGTCCCGTTAACAAAATAGCCTTCGGTACAGACGGCACCTTCTATTTTGCAACTGATATCGGTCTTTATGTTGTAAACGGCTGGAAGACAAGATTCCTCGGTAAGGGCAGATATTTAGCTTCAGAAAAGGCTGTTGATGTGGTTGTAAAGGATGATAATAAGGAATACTGGATAGCAACAGATAAGGGGCTTTCAAGAATTGAGCTTCAGGAGATGTCTCTTTCCGAAAAGGCTGCATATTATGAAAGCAAGATGAAGTATTTCACAAGAGAAAACTACCACGCAGGTGCATATATGTCTGATATCTCCGTACCTCTTGAAGAAAGCACAAATGAGATTTCGGATAATGACGGATTGTGGTCTGCACTTTATCTCGGAGCACTGTGCTTCAAGTATAAGACAACAGGGGATGAGGCTGCAAAGGAGCAGGCCGGAAAGACAATGAAGGCTCTGCTTAAATTGCAGAATATTACCGGTGTCAGTGGTTTCCCTGCACGTTCATACCGCCGTCCCGGTGAGCACCGCTTCGGTGACGGACATCACGAATGGCACAGGGTGACAGATGAAATCGGTGAGCTTGAGTGGAAGGGCGAAACATCATCCGATGAGCTTGTAGGTCATTATTTTGCTGCTGCATATTACTGTGATATGATAGCCGGTGAAGAGGAGAAAAAGGAAATAGCAGAATCAATCAAGGGAGTAACAGACCATCTTATTGATAACGGCTACACACTCTGTGATACAGACGGTCTTCCCACCACCTGGGCGCATTTCGGGCCGCAGGAGTTGAATGACGAGGAAATGTGGTGCTGGGAAAAGGGAATAAACTCACTTGAGCTTGTTGCCTTTATGAGAATAACAGAGCATCTGACAGGCGAGAAAAAGTATGGTGATATTGCTGATGAGCTTATTAAGAAGCATCATTACGGTATGAATCTTCTTATGTACAAGCGCTATGACAGCTGGGCAAATCACATTGACGACCTTCTCGGTATTCTGTCGATTATGCCTCTTCTTGAGTATGAAAAGAATCCCGATATGAGAAGATATCTTCTCTTAGCTCTCAGACGTCATTATAACTATGAAAAGATAGAGCATTATCCTCTCTTTGCCTTCACCCTTTCTCTTTATACGGGCGGTCACACAAATCTTGAGGAGTGTATTGAAACACTTGAGGATTACTCTCTCGACCTTCTTGATTATAAGACTGACCATACAATGCGTCCCGATGTTGAAGTAAATTACGGTCCTGTTGAATTCGGCGACGGTCCCCAGGCACGTTATGCACTTCCTGCTGATGAAAGAGTTCTTGGCTGTCTTTCATATGAAGCCTTCTGTCTCAAGGGCGGATATGACACAAGATATGTAGAGCCCTCTGAGTGGCTTCTTAACTACTGGATGGGCAGATATTACGGATTTATAGAGGAATAATTTTCCGAAGATAAAAAAATATAAAACGGCTCAGGAAAAATCCTGAGCCGTTGCTCTTTGTGTATGTTTTACTTGAATATTACATCTGCCTTGCTGTCAACGGAGAAAGCGAAGGGAGTGGTGTCGTTGATTTCCATGTTGCCGTAGAAAATATCGTCAAACTTTACGCTGATTGTATTTTCCTTGCCGTTGGAGGAAATCTTTGAGGGGTTGCATGCCTTATATTTAATGTTCTTGAAGAAGATATTTTCGCAATTAAAGTTTTCTATATCCTCGCCGAGAATAACAACACCGATAGCTCTGCCGTCATCACGGAAGATTTCGATGTTTTCGAACTTTACATTGTTAATGCTGCCGCCCTGCTCTTCAACGATAATTGCAAGTGAAGCAATTCTGTCCTCGTGCCAGATAGCATCTCTTATGATAACTGCGCTGTCCTTGAAGGTAACATCGGATATGGGGGAGTGAACCTCACCGCAGATACCGAAGCAGCGTGCTTTGCCGCCCCAGGCTACACAGTCGGAGAAAACGATGTTCTTGCTTTCAATACCTTCTCTGCCGCCGAGTCCCTTAACGTCAAAGAGGTCATCGCCCGTTCTGCAGAAGGAATCGGTTACGGTGACATTTCTTGAAGAGCAGATTGCATATGCATCAGCATTAAGACGGTAGCCGAAGATGTCTACTGCGCTGATTTCTACGTTTTCGCAGTCATATGTGATGAATGACCATTCGGGGCAGTTTACAATCTTGAAGCCTGATGCTTTAACATTTGTCGCATTCGAGAATACAACACCGCGTCTTTCTCTTCTGTCGAGACGGGTAAGGTCAATCATACCGTTACCGGCAATTGTGAAATTATCACAGTTATATACATTTACAAAGGGCATACGGGTAAGTCCTAATGAGTTTGAAGCATAGGCTTCAGCCTCGAAATAGCGGTTTTCGTCCTCTGCACTGTTTATATCATACATATGCTGGGCTACAACATAAGAGCCTCTTTTAAGGTAAATAGCCATATTGTCATCTGTGATATTTGCCCAGGGAGTTTCAAGGTAGCCTTCAACTACAATAACATTTTCCTCACCAAGCTGAGCCTGAAGCTTTGCAATTTCTTCTTCGTCATCGAAGTTTTCTCTTACGAAGAGGGTGAAGGCATAGTCCTGGGAAGCATTATTGAAAAGGAAGGTGTAAATACCGAAATCGGTAATTGTAGCAGTCATTTTGCCGTTTGATGTAAGGCAGTCAATATTAAGCTTTTCGGGAAGGCAGATGGCATTCTTCATATTGAAGCCGAGCGATGTAAGCTCAATATTGAACGAAAATGCCGTATCCTTATCAAGATAAATTTCGGAGAAGGACTGAAGAAGTCCCTTCTGGGTTTCGCCTGAGAAAACCGTTGTGGAATATACGGGTATATCCTTACCTGCAATTTTTGCAGTGTAGTAGGGGGATACCATAACACCTAAGTGATCGCGGTAGCCTGCAGCTTCAACATATTCTTCTCTATCGGCATCTGCACGTGCAACATAATCCTTTTCGGATATGCCTGCCTGCTCAAATGTGAGAACCGCTTCTTCGGGGTACTTAAGTACATCGAAGCTGAGGTTTTCGGAATTTTCGCCTATTGATGCAGGATACACGAATGAGGTGAAAAAAATTGAAATAGCTGTTATGAATGTAAACAGACCTCTGAAAATTTCAAGCATAATATTTATCCTTTCTTTATTGTAATTTCACCTGTTACATCGGTGACAACATTTCTGTTGCCGTCTTTGTCAGTTGTGATTTCAACGGTAATATCGCCCCACACGGTGCGCATTGTTCCGCTTACGAATGAAAGACCGGGGATATTTGCAGGGGAGACAGTTATTTCCTTGTAGCCTGCCTTATCATCTGCCCGGTGTATGCCGAGAATACCCGAGAAGAAGTATTCAACAATTGCACCGAACATAGGATGACAACGGGAGTCGCAGCCGTCCCAGTTTTCCCAGAGGGTTGTAGCTCCTTGGCTTTTCATATTATAGAAGGATGTGATATCCTCATTTATGAGAAGCTTATATGCCACGTCGCCTCTGCCGAAGGCGAACAGCATTCTTATTACAAGATCCGTTCCGAAAATTCCGGTGTCAAAGGTTCCCAGCTTTTCGTATTTTTCGATGAAATTTTTCTTTGTGATTTCATTGCCGAGATTTAAATCAAGTGCAAAAGCATCTGCGCCCTGAGTTCCTTCGCAGAAAGAACAGGTTTCTGCGTCGTAATAGTGCTTTATGAGGGCATTTCTTGAAGCTTCGGCTAATTCTCTGTAAGCTGTAATATCATCTGTAAAGCCTAAAATTTCAGCAGACTCAGCAGTCATATCGGCGCACTTCGCAAGGAAGTAAGTGTTTATGAACGGTTCGGGGATAGTAACCTTATTTCCCAGAGGACACCAGTCACCAAGACACCAGCCGCCCTTTTCCTCACTTGTTACAATTCCGTCCTCACAGTGATTTACCATATATTTAAGGTAAGCCTTCATTGAAGCATAGCTTTCCTCAAGAACTGATTTATCATTATAGAATTTGTAGTAGCGGTAGGGGACAATTACCGCAGCACCGCCCCAGCCTCCGGGGCCGCCGCCTCCTCCGTAGAAGGGTGCTGTATGCTGAACATGGCCGCCAACCTTGTCCTGACAGTCTCTTATGTCAGCCATCCATTTTTTATACATCTGTCTTGCATCAAAGACAGACATAACGGCACCGCAGGTAAGCTGACCGTCACCTGTGTATCCGAGTCTCTCTCTGTGGGGACAGTCTGAGGGAATACAGCCGTGGACATTGGCATTCTGAGTTCTGACATATGCATCAAATATCCACTGAAGTGTTTCGTTGTCGCAGGTGAAATCGGAGGTTTTTTCAAGGTCAGTCTGGATTACGCGGTATTCGGTTAAATGGCAGATGCCGGTAACCTCAATATATCTTGCTGCGTGCCAGGTAAAATGAGGATGAAAATCCTGTCCCTTGGCACGTTTGTCATAAATGAACTGATCTCTCTGCATACGGAAGGTTCCGCCCGTGTAATGGAACTGCAGACTGCCGTCCTCGTTTAATTCATCAGCATATCGGAGAACTGCTCTTTCGTTGCTGCCTGCATTTTCCTCAAAGCGTAAAACCGCATAGCCTGCAGCCAATTCTCCGATATCGTAAATCTTCATATCTCCGAATTCATAAATAAGCTTCGGAGTGATTGTTCTTATCACCTTATCGGAGGGGAAGAAGCATTCCTCCAAAACCGTATCGGGGGCTGTTCTTGCCTCGGAATTTTTCCAGTCGGAATCATCAAAATCTGCGGTTTTCCAGCCTTCCGGATAAAGACGTGCATCGTGATATTCTCCGTAGTAGAGGCTTGTTTCGAGAATGTAGCTTTTCCTGAATTTTGTGTTTTCGGGAGCAGAATTTATAAATACCGTATTTCCATTGATGTCAGTAATCTTAATTGAAAATACAAGAGTATTATCTCCCCAGTAGGGCATCCCCTCATTGGGACTTTCGTGCTGACCGTACCAGCCTGCACCTATATGTGTCGAAAGTATATTTTCACCCTCTGAAAGAGAGGCAGTAATGTCATACTTATAATAATATATTCTGTGGGAGAGAGTATCGTATATAGGCATATGAATTCCCGACAGATCGCGCTTTTCGTAGTCTGTCATAGCAGGAATGAAATGCTCGTCCGATACTCTTTCTCCGTTTATATATGCTTCAAAATACCCGAGACCGGTAATATAAAGGGTTGCCTCCTTTACATTCTCAGCGGTGAATGCAGTTCTCGTAAGAACTGCATCCATACCGGGGTAAGTGAGCCATACTGAATTATTGAAAATTTCAGAACTCATAGTTTTATCCTTTCGTGGGGATTATGGTGAAGCTGAATTCCATAACCTTGTCAGCATTCAGACGGTATTCCTCTCTTGTGTCGGGGCCGCAGCTGGAGGAACCGATACCTCTTGTAAAGCCGTCAATTGTAAGATATGTGGTGTTCATATCTTTAACATCCTCCTGATGCTGAGCCTTATCTATAGCAGACTGTGTCTGATGATGTACGCTGAAATTGAAGGGTGCATCGCCGTAAACGGCTACTGTATTGTCACCGTCTGTTAATTTGAGCCAACGGGTATCGCAGTGCATGCCGTTTTCCTGGGGGAATACGTAGGGCTCGTACATATCCGCTACCTTTGCAGAGTAAATACCTACAGGGGACTGTGCCTTGAAGTCGGGCATATTCTCTGCCTCGCCTCTGCCGAAATATTCTGCAGCATCAAAGCTTCTGTCCAGCTCGAGTGTAATACCGAAACGGGGTACATCCGTTACTGCGTCGGGAGAAAGCTTTCTGAGCACCGTCTTAATCTCCATTGCACCGAGAGAGGAGATGACATACTTGATAAACCAACTGTACATAGCCTTTCTCTTGTGCTTCATTGTATAAAGAACATCTACCTCGATTTCACCGTCCTCTACGGAAGCGGAGAAGTGCTCAAGTGACTTTTTAAGCTTATTGAGTCCGCCCTCTGCCCATGCATCCCTCATTCTTGCATCATTATCAATGAGAGCTCTGTAGAGATTGAGGTTGATGCCCTTGCCCTCAGAGGGCTTGGTGTTAAGGATTTCCTTGCCGTTTGCAGTGTAGGAAACAAGCTCGCCGGTTGTGCCGTCAAATACAGCCTTGCCGTTATCATAAATAACAGAAAGTATTCCGTTTTCGGACTGGGCGGAAATCTTTGAGCCGATTTCGATGTCATATTCACAGTCGGAAACAGCCAGCTCTACCTGTTCAAGAGCAATTTCAAGACCTGTGTTTTTGTCAGTATAAATGAAGTTGATGTAGCAGTCTGCACCTTCAGTGATCTTGACATCGGAAAGTGTTATATCTGCAGTTTTCATAGCATCAATATTGAGAGCTATGTCACCTGTTGAAGCTGTGATGCCGTTTATCTGATAATCATACCTTATTGCTATGTAAGAGGAGTCGCGGAAGCGGTTTGTATTTGTAAAGGTGAATATACCGTCACCCTTATATTCTGCACGGAGAGGTCTGTAAACTACCTTCATACACTTGGCACCGGTGTGAAGGCGTCTGTCTGCATACATGAGACCGTCTACGCAGAAGTGACCGTCGTGCTGCTTTTCACCGTGGTCGCCGCCGTAGGTGTACATATACTTATACTTCTTGTCATCGGGTCCGTGGTATACTGCGTGATCTGCCCATTCCCAGATGCAGCCGCCCATTGAATTGTCCCACTTGTAGAATAAATCCCAGTATTCCTCGAGATTACCGGGGCCCACACCCATTGCGTGTGCGTATTCGCAGAGGTAGAAGGGATATTTTGAGTATTCGCGGCAGAGATACTTCTTATCCTCATATTCACGGATTCTCTTGCCTGCTATCATTTTTTCGATTTCCTCGGTTGAAGTGTACATTTCGGAAATCACATCATAGTGGAATCGCTTGTTTCTTACGACGCCTTCATAGTGTACGGGGATGGGAGTGCCTGTTGATTTGAGGAATTTATAGCACTTGTCATGACACTTGTAACCGCCGGCCTCGTTACCTAAGGACCACATAATGATTGAGGGGTGGTTTCTATCGCGGAAATACATTCTCTTTACACGGTCAACATAGTGCTTTGCCCACTTAAGGTCGTGGCTTATCTGATCTATATTGTCAAACATTTCGCCGCAGCCGTGAGTTTCAATATCTGCCTCGTCAATAACATAAAGACCGTTTATATCGCAAAGGGTAATAAAGTAGGGATCGGGGGGATAATGGGAGGTTCTTACACCATTGCAGTTAAGCTCCTTCATAAGTCGGATATCTCTTTCCATATCCTCCAGTGACATTGAATAGCCCTTCATAAGGTCTGTATCGTGATGGTTTACACCCTTTACCTTGATGGGACGGTCGTTTACATAGAAAATACCGTTTTCAATTTTAATGGTTCTGAAACCGATGAACTGTCTTACGCTCATCATTTCCTTACCGTCAGCTGATACAGTAAGGTACAGAGCATAGCACACGGGAATTTCAGCATTCCATTCGGAAACCTCGAGATCGGAGAATACGATTTCATTCTCACCGCACACTTCCTTTTCGGCGATGAGCTTCTTATCCTTATCAAAAATACGGGCTGTTACCTTGCAGTCCTTATTTTCTCCGAGAACGGTTTTTACGGTAAGATCATAGCCTTTTTCTGTCTTTTCCGTAATTGTTTCAAAGTCATATAAGTAATTTTCAGGGTAGTTATAGAGAAGAACATCACGGAAGATGCCGTTTTCACGGAACATATCCTGACACTCAAGGAATGTGCCGTTGCACCACTTGAACATAACAACAACAATTTCGTTTGCACCCTCTGAGAGAAGAGCTGTTATGTCAAATTCTGCGGTGTTATGGCTGCCCTCGGAGTAGCCGACAAATCTGCCGTTTACATAAAGGGAGAGGTTATTGGAAACACCGAGGAATGAAATGATGTGTTTAGAGGAAAGCTTTTCGATTTCAACTGTCTTTCTGTAAATACCTACGGGCATATCTGCAGGTATTTCGGGGGCAATTGTCTTGATTTCATAGGGGCAGTTAAGGTAAACGGGCTCCTGATAGCCTGTTCTCTGCCAGTCGCAGGGCACGGTCACTGTATCAAATTTTGTTTTTTCGGTATTAAGCATATCGGGGACATCATTTATTGATTTATAGAACTTGAAATTCCACTCACCCGAAAGAACTGTTACCATATCGGAAGAATATCGTTCTTTTTTGAAGCAGGTGCCGCCTAATTCTTCAAAGGAAGAAAAAGCAACTGCATATGCACGGGGTGTGAGCTTGTTTTTCTCGAAAACTGAAAAATTGTTGTGAATGTTTTTTATTATTTTGTATTTCACGGTTTTCATCCTTTCCGTATTTATAATTATATATAATCTAACATAAACACCGTAATATAACAATACTTTTATCATAATTTTTTTATTTGACAAAAGAGGGTTTTTGTATAATAATTATATATGTATAAACTATCGGAGGCGTTTATGAAAAAGTCTGTTATTATTTTATTGTCAATTCTTTTGCTTGTTTTTGTCTTCTCGTTCAGCTCCTGTAAGGATGAAGCGGGGGAGGATGAAACCACTACTAATTACGCATATACTCCCGGCGGTCAGGCAGGCACCACTGTTTCAGGTGATTCGGCTGAGGCTGCAAAGCAGGAGATTCAGGTCAATAAGTCCTGGCAGAAAAATTTCACCGCAGAATATGAATATTATAATCCCGAGCAGAGTCCTTCGACTATGCGTATAAAAGAGAAAAAATCTCAGAATGCCTTTACCGTGGAATATCTTGACACAAAGTCCGTTCTTTACTATAAAGCAAACGGTAATGATACGGATTATTATGTTCTTATTGAAAATCAGGAGGAGCAGGCATATTCCGTTCTTGAGAATAAGCCCTTTTCATCTCTTTCAAGTATGTTTATGAAGCTGACTGAGCTTGCTCCCGAGCTTCCCACTCTCAGCAATGTGCTTTATATGTATGATGAAGAGGTTGCGGGACGTCCCTGCAGAAAATATATCCAGAGAGCCTATTCTGACGGTAAGCTTACTCAGTCCGTTTATGTATGGGTTGATATTGAATTCGGTTTTGCTGCAAAGTGTGAGGCTTACAATGAAAGCAATATGATGACGGTTATGTGGCGTCTTACCTCATTTGAAACAGGTACTCTGAAGGATGAGGATGTATTTATTGATGTTTCAGGCTATAATTTCGGAGGTTTTACTGTAGGATGAATGTGTATGATTTTGACAACACCATTTACAGGGGAGAGAGTGTGCTTCACTTCTTTTTCTTTTACATAAAAAAGGATCCTTATCTGCTGAAATATATTCCGAAGGTGTTCTACGCACTTTTCAAATATAAGCTCGGTAAGGTTACCGTTGAGCAGGCTCTTGAGGAATATGCTCCCTTTGTTGAGGACTACTTTAAGAATATAAAGGATATAAGAGCAGATTCCGTTGTTTTCTGGGATGCTCACGAAAAGAATATAAAGTCATTCTATAAGGATATTCAGCAGGAGGATGATGTAATTGTTACCGCATCTCCTGAGTGTACTATGGATGAAATCTGTAAAAGACTCGGTATAAAGCATTGCGTGGGCAGTATTCTCGATGAAAAGACAGGTAAAATCACAAGGCTTTGTATGAGATCAAGAAAGGTGCCTGCCTTCCTTGAGGCATTTCCCGATGCGGAAATTGAGAATTTCTATACCGATTCACCGAAAAACGATGCTCCTCTTATTGAGATGGCAAAAAATGCCTATCAGGTAAAGGGAGATAAAATCATCAGAATAAAATAAAGGAGAGGACTATGGCATATTTTAATCCTGTATCGTTTACCAACGTGAGAATCGCTGACGGCTTCTGGAGAAACCGTATCGATATAAATGAAAATGTTACAATATTCTCTGTCCGTGACCGATTCCGTGATACGGGCAGATTTGAAGCCTTCAAGTTTAACTGGAAAGAGGGAAGTGATATCCCTAAGCCCCATATTTTCTGGGATTCCGATATTGCAAAGTGGATAGAAAGTGTTGCATATATTCTTGCTTCAAGGGATGATGCTGAGCTTCGTGCTGATGTTGAAGAGGTAATTTCTCTTATGGAGAAAAATCAGGCTCAGGACGGCTATTTCAACATTGCCCACACTGTTGTTTTTCCTGAAAACAGATTCAGGATAAGGGATAATCACGAGCTTTACTGTCTCGGACACTTTATTGAAGCTGCTGTTGCCTGGAAAATACATACGGGCTGTGACAGACTTATCAGGATAGTTGACAAGTATATTGATCTTGTAATAAAGACCTTTGTTGAAGAAGGTTCAGCTGCATTTGTGACACCCGGTCATGAGGAAATCGAGCTTGCTCTCATTAAGCTTTACAGGCTTACAAAAAATAAGAAATATCTTGACCTTTGTATGTTCTTTATAAATGAAAGAGGCTGTCATCCCGATGAGCATGATACCGGATGGAACACAAGCAGCTATAATCAGAGCCATATGCCCGTAAGGCAGCAGAGAGAGGCTATGGGACACTGTGTAAGAGCCTGTTATCTGTATTCTGCCATGGCGGATGCTGCCCGAGAGACGGGTGACAAGGAGCTTTTTACAGCCTGTAAAGCAATTTTTAATGATATTGTACGGGGAAAAATGTATATTTCAGGCGGTATAGGCTCAAGCCATCACGGAGAGGCTTTCACGGTGCCGTACGATTTACAGCCTGACACCGCATATACGGAAACCTGTGCTGCAATTTCACTTATGATGTTTGCTGACAGAATGAAGGACATTGAATTTGACAGTATTTATGCGGATACTGTTGAAAGGGAGATTTATAACGGCTTCATTTCGGGGCTTTCCCTTGACGGAAAGGGCTTTTTCTACGAAAATCCCCTTGAAATAAATCTTTCCGACAGAGGCAGACATACCTCAATTGCAAATGAGCCCGAGCATCTGCCCATAACTCAGCGTCAGGAGGTTTTCTCCTGCAGCTGCTGTCCTCCCAATGTTACAAGATTTATTGAAACAATAGGTGAGAGGGCATATTCTTATAATGATGATGCCTTTATTGTGCATCAGTTTATCGCCTCAACCGTTGAAGCGGCAGATGCACTGATTACAGTAAAGACAGAATATCCGAAAAACGGCAGAATTACTCTTGAGGCAAAGGGGCTTAAGGGTAAGCGCCTTTATGTAAGAATACCCTTCTGGTGTGATGAATTCTCTGCCGATAAGGCTTTCACTAAAGAAAATGGCTATGCCTGCTTCGATGTTAATGAGGATGTGTTCAATCTCAGTGCGGATATGAATATGAAGGTGAAATTCTATCACGCTGATACAAGAGTCCGCGCTTGTGCAGGAAGAACTGCGGTTATGTACGGCCCCGTGCTTTACTGTGCCGAGGCTGTTGACAACAATGAGGAGCTTTTCAATATAAAGGTTCTTAAAAACGGCAATTATAATGTTGAATACAGTAAAGAGCTTTTTGCAAATACGCTCGAAATTGACGGTGTGAGAAGACAGTACACGGACAGCCTCTATTCCTCAGAGAAAAATTATACGGATATCCCCGTAAGAGTGAAATTAATTCCCTATTTCGCATTTGCCAACCGAGGTGAAAGCGATATGGCAGTATGGCTCGGGGATTAATTGATTATTTATTTGCCGCAAACTGAATTTCAGGTACAAGAAGAAAGGTATCAACCGTTGTTCCGGTTGATACCTTTATTTTTTATTAGATGCTGATTTGAAAAAATCTGTTAAATTATTCCCTGCTCGAGCATAGCCTGGGCAACTCTCTTGAAGCCTGCGATGTTAGCACCTGCAACAAGGTCATAGCCGAGACCGTATTCCTGAGCACATTCGGCGGAAACATCGTGGATATGCTTCATAATATCGTGGAGCTTATTGTCAACCTTTTCAGCCGACCACATATATCGTGCGGAGTTCTGGCTCATTTCAAGAGCAGAAACTGCAACACCGCCTGCATTTACAGCCTTTGAGGGTGCAACTGCCTTACACTTGAGCTGTAAGTACTTGAGTGCATCGTTGGTTGTGGGCATATTTGAAACCTCGATGTAATACTGAACACCGTTTGCAACGATTTTCTTAGCCTGAAGAATGTCAACCTCGTTCTGTGTAGCGCAGGGCATAATGATGTCTGCCTTGACACCCCAGGGCTTCTGACCGGGGAAGAATTCGACATCGAATTTCTTTGCATATTCGTCAATTGTAAGGTTTTCGGAACGCATCTTGAGCATAAAGTCAAGCTTTTCTTTGGTGCAAACACCGTCGGGATCGTAGATGTAGCCTGTGGGATCGGAAAGTGTTACAACCTTAGCGCCCAGCTGTGCCATCTTTGAAGCAACACCCCATGCAACGTTACCGAAGCCTGAAATAGCAACTGTTTTACCCTCAATTGTGTCCTCATAGTGCTTGAGAACCTCCTGAAGATAGTAAACTGCACCGTAGCCGGTAGCCTCAGGACGGATAAGTGAGCCGCCGTAGGAAAGTCCCTTACCTGTAAGAACACCGTTTTCAAAAGTAGCCTTGATTCTCTTATACTGACCGAAGAGGTAGCCGATTTCTCTGCCGCCGACACCGATGTCACCTGCAGGAACGTCAACATCAGGACCTACATATCTGTAAAGCTCTGTCATAAATGCCTGACAGAAGCGCATAATTTCAGCATCACTCTTGCCGATGGGATCGAAGTTTGAGCCACCCTTACCGCCGCCGATGGGAAGACCTGTAAGTGCATTCTTGAAGGTCTGTTCAAAGCCTAAGAATTTGATGATACCCGAATAAACACTGGGATGGAAACGAAGACCGCCCTTGTAGGGACCGATTGCTGAATTGAACTGATAACGGTAGCCGCGATTTACCTGAACATTACCGTTGTCATCAACCCATACAACACGGAAGGAAACAGCTCTGTCGGGCTCAGTCATTCTCATAAGAATATCATATTTTTCATATTCGGGATGAGCATTCACAAGGGGCTCAATAGAAGTGAAAACCTCTTCAACGGTCTGAATGAATTCAGGCTCGTGTGCATTTCTTATTTTTACATTCTCTATAACTCTTTCGATATAGGGATTCATAGAATTACCTCCGATGGTATAAAAAAAATTTATGGATGCAAGGTATAGGTATAAAATAATTTAATTATACAATATATGTACCCTGAATTTAAGAATATACTCAATACAATACTGCAATTATGCTCCGTTGTCAAGAAAAAATATGCTTAAATTCACCTTGTTTTGATTAAAAGTTATAATAAATCACATATATTTTTTTGGTAATTAACACATTTTATTGAGGGTATAAGCAAATGCTTATATCATAGCCTGATTTTTGTGTGATTACTATTTTTTTCCGGTTGTATAAAATTCCTTTCTCTCAGTCAATAATTGAGACGAAAGGAAAGATGCTGATGTACTATAAAAAGGTTGAGATTTCTTCAGTTGATACCTCCCGTCTGCAGGTGCTTAAGGGAGATGAATGTCTTGAACTGCTGAAAAAGGCACAGGAGGGGGACAAGAGGGCAAGAGAAAGGCTTATAAACGGGAATTTAAGGTTAGTGCTTTCTGTCGTGCAGCGCTTCCGCAATCGTGATGAGGATCCCGATGATCTTTTTCAAGTGGGCTGTATAGGGCTTATCAAGGCTTGCGATAATTTTGATCTTACTATGAATGTCCGCTTCAGCACCTATGCGGTGCCGATGATTATCGGCGAGATAAAGAGATATCTTAGGGATAACACATATCTGAGAGTTTCCCGTTCAATGAGAGATACCGCTTATCACGCAATGGTTGTAAAGGATGTGTTTATGAAGGAGAATAATCGTGAGCCCACAGTAGAGGAAATTGCAGATGAGCTTAATTTACCAGTAAGAGACGTTGTTTTAGCCCTCGAATCGGTTGTTACCCCCGTGTCGATTTATGAGCCCGTGTACTCCGATAACGGTGATGAGCTTTATGTGCTTGATCAGCTGTCGGACTCTCATTCGGATGAAGATTCGGTAGCGGAGATTTCAATCAGGGATGCAATTGAAAATCTGTCTCCCCGAGAAAAGCAGATACTCGATATGCGTTTTTATCAGGGAAAAACCCAGACTGAGGTAGCCGCTGAATTATCCATATCCCAGGCACAGGTGTCAAGGATAGAAAAAAGCATAAAGCGGAAGGTTAAGGAGTAAGCAATAATACCAATCCGGATAGTTTCATATTCTCACTTCCGCGTGCATATAAATACCACGGTGATGTGTGTATGAGCTGTCTTATTGAAGAATTGCAGAATAAGGATGTTATAAGCATTGAAAACGGCTGTAAAATAGGCTATGTTACGGATGTTGAGGCTGAAGTCTGCTCGGGTAAGATTTCAGCTATTATTGTTTCCTCAGCAGCACCGGGCTTTTCTTTTAAGAAACCTGATATCTTCCGTGTGTGCTGGAGTGATATTGTGGTGATGGGCGATGAAACAATATTGGTAAAGAATGTTTCCTCCTGTACGGTCTGTAAAAAATCAAATTCGGGAATTTTTAGTATATTTTCAAAGTAGCTCTTGAAAATATTGTAAATATATAATAAAATATATAACAAAATAAATCCGTAACGGAGGAAGTCAATATGCTTAATAACAAACAGATTGAACGCTTTCTTTCCAAGATGGAAACCTTCATTGAAAGAATGGAGCCCCATATCTTTGTAAAAGTAGGCGAGCTTGAAAACGTGGAAAAATGTCACGTGGACAAGAGATATCATACAGAGCCCGAGCTTCCCTTTACACCTGCAATAAAGGGTGAATACTGGGAAGGCGAGGGTACATACTGCTGGTTCAGAGGTGACTTCACGGTACCTGCTGAGCTTGACGGCAAGACTCTTTTCATCAAGCCCCACATCGGTGGCTACGAGGCACTTCTTTTTGTAAACGGTAAGCCCTTCGGTACATTTGCATCAAAAATCGTTGTTACCGCACACGGAAACCATTACTGCGATATGGTTAAGTTCAATCCCAAGGCAGGGGAGAAGCTTAATATTGCTCTTGAATATTATGCAGGTCACTTTGTTCCCGGCTGTATGCCCTTTGAAAACTCCGGCAGAACAGAATTCAGATTCCTTTATGAGGGTGCTGATATCTGCGTCAAGGATTACGAGGCTCAGGAATTCTACTTTGACCTTAAAACTCTTCATCAGCTGACTCAGGTTTTGCCTGCAGATAATTTCGGCAGAGCAAAGGCTGTAAATGCACTTCTGAAGATTTACGAGAACATCCCCACAGCAACAGATGACGTACCCTTTGAAAAGGTAATTGAGGCTCTTCGTACAGTGAAGCCCGTTATTAAGGAGGCTCTGTCTGCAAAGAACGGTGACAATGCTCCCGAGGCTGCCATCATCGGTCACTCTCATATGGATACAGCCTGGCTGTGGCATGTAGGCGAAACCGTAAAGAAGTGCGCAAGAACCTATGCAAATCAGCTGAATCTCATGGAGCAGTATCCCGAATATAAGTTCATTCAGTCATCCGCCTGTCACGGAGATATGATAAGAAAGCATTATCCCGAGCTTTTCGAGGATATCAAGAAGGCTGTTGCTGAGGGCAGATATGAGCCCAACGGCGGTGTATGGGTTGAGTGTGACTGTAATATCACCTCTGGTGAATCTATGATAAGACAGTTCCTCTGGGGACAGAGATTCACAAGAAAGCACTTCGGTTATACATCGAATTGCTTCTGGCTTCCCGATACCTTCGGTTATTCTGCTGCAATTCCTCAGATTATGAAGGGCTGTGCGGTTGATTATTTCCTTACCACCAAAATCAGCTGGAACGATACAAATGAATTCCCCTATGATACCTTCTACTGGCAGGGTATTGACGGCACTAAGGTATTCACCCATTTCAATACAACTCATCATCATCCCGATGTTCTTGATGTTTCCGCTAACATAAACGGCGGTATCAAGCAGAAGAGTGTAACTGACAAGCGTATGCTTACATTCGGCTTCGGTGACGGTGGCGGCGGACCTCAGTTTGAAATGATTGAGATGGCAAGAAGAATTGAAAATCTTGACGGTGTGCCCAAGACCCGTTATTCTCGTGTCGGTGACTTTATGCAGGAGCTTGAAAGAGACTGCGTGAATCCCAATACATACCGCGGTGAATTATATCTTGAGCTTCACAGAGGTACACTTACAAATCAGCATACTATCAAGAGAAACAACAGAAAGTCAGAGCTTGC
>JAZRNB010000084.1:0-62495 GCA_045647985.1 Acutalibacteraceae bacterium | reverse complement strand
AGTAGCAGCCTTCAACAAGCACACCTGTATTGTAAATGGGATCCTTTACTGCATTTTCGCTCCAGGGATCCTGCTGATCGTTCCATGAGCCCCAGATCATAAAGCCGTTTGCTGAGTCATAAACCTCACAATTGCTTATTGTAAGATCGTTTACGGGATAACGGGAATGTGAAGGAAGTCCCTTAACCATAACGGCAGCACGTGCGGGAGCTGCCCCTCTTGAAAAATCGTCACGGCCGGTTACCTTGCCGTTGGGGAGCCCGTAGAAGTAAACATTGTCAATTGTAATGCCCCCACTCTCGGAGTTTATTGTATCAACCCATATTCCGCCGCCGTTGGGAGCTGTAATCTGAAGGTTTGATACGGTAATATAAGAACAATCGATGAATGTAAAAACTTCATCGGCAAGCTCTGTTTTAAGAAGGGGTCTTTCGCCCTCGCCGTAGGAGGAAATTATAAAGGGAGCATTTTTTGTGCCCTTTATTCCTTCAAGTGTGGCTGCACAGTCGTAAGTACCGCCTGCTCTGAAAAGTACGGTGTCTCCGCCCTTGAGAGGCTCCTTGCAGTTTACAAAACCGTCAAGATTCTTCCAGGCTTCTTCCGGAGAAGTACCTTCATTGGAATTGTTTCCGTCAATTGAGTCTACATAGTAGGTATAGCCCGTATCTGCTGCAAACACTACGGATGTGATTGCAAAAAGTGACAGCATCATTATAATGCTGAGAGTTATGCTTAAAATTTTTTTCATAAAAATTCCTCACTTTATTTTTTATGATATAACAATACCATAAGCTGAACGATCTGTCAAATTATTGCTGAGATAAAAGAAAAAATGTGCAGAATGAAACAAAATAATTGACTGTAGTTTTGCGGTATGTTATTCTTATTACATTAATACAAGTAAATGGAGTGGTACTATGGCACAGTTAAAAATGTATTGGATAAATGACAAGAAGGTTGAGCTTCTGCCCCTTCCGGAGGGATATTCTTTTTCAAAGTATTCTTCGGAGGCAGACAAAATGGCATGGGTAGAATGCTGCAGAAATGGTCTTGTCGGCGATGACGCAACCGAGGCTCAGTTTGATGACAGTATTCTCGGAATTGAAGCATGTGATCCTTATGATGACGTTTTCTTCCTTGACTATAACGGCGAGCATATAGGTACAATTACCGCTATTAACCATACGGATCTCAATATGGGTAATATGCATATGGTAGGTATGAAAACTGAGTTCAGAGGAAAGGGACTGGGAAAATATCTCAATAACCGTTGTATTCATAAGCTTTCCGAGGAGGGTGTAAAATTCATCCGTCTTACCACTGACGAGTGGAGAAAGGGTGCAGTAAAAAGCTATCTTACTTCAGGCTTCGTTCCCGTTCAGTATGAAATGGGTATGGAGGAGCGCTGGCAGAAGGTTCTTGAGGAATACAATATTGACAGTGTGGAGATGCTTTATGAGGACTGCACACCCTACAAGAGAATTTACAGAGAATCTCTTGCAACAAAGGTAAAAATCGGTGTTGTAGGCTCAAGACGTGGCCAGACAATGCTTAATTACTGTAAGACTGGCTTTAATGCAGAGGTTGTTGCCATCTGTGATAATGCCCCCGATTTCCTTAATAAGGCAAAGGAAAAATACGGAGAAGACGGCATTGCTTACTATGACAATTTTGATGAATTTATAAAGCACGATATGGACGGTGTTGTGCTTGCTAACTTTGCAAATGAGCACGCTCCTCTTGCAATAAAGGCAATGAAGGCAGGAAAGCACGTACTGAGTGAGGTTTTACCCTGTCAGCACCTTAAAGAAGCTGTTGAGCTTATCGAGACTGTTGAAGAAACAGGTAAGATCTATGCATACGCAGAAAACTATTGCTATATGCCTGCACCCCGTGAAATGAGAATTCAGTACAAAGAGGGAAATCTCGGCAAATTCGAATACGGCGAGGGCGAGTATGTTCATAACTGTGAACCCGGCTGGCACGGTTATACAAACTGCGACCCCAATCATTGGAGAAATACTATGAGTGCATTCTATTACTGCACTCATTCACTTGGACCTCTTCTTCACATAACAGGTCTTCGTCCCGTAAAGGTATCAGGTTTTGAAATTCCCTTTAACGACAGAATGTACCGTATGGGTGCATATGCCGGTGCAATGGCTGTTGAAATGGTAACTCTTGAAAACGGTGCAGTGCTCAAGAGTGTTCACGGTGTCGGTCCTGCAAGGAATTCCGTATGGTATTCGGTTTACGGCTCAAAGGGTAGACTTGAAAGTGCAAGAGAGGATGCTGAAAAGGGCGGAGTAGGCACTCTTTACGGAAATCTCGATGAAAACGAGGGTGATAACACCTTTGAGGCAAAGGAAATGAGAACAGATGACTCTCTTTCCAAGCTTGCTGAGGAATCAGGCCACGGCGGCTCCGACTTCTACACAATGTATCACTTTGTTCAGGCAATAAAGGGTAACCGTAATGCCGAGATTGTTGACGTATATGAAGCAATGGATATGTTCCTTCCCGGTCACTTCGGATATTTAAGTGCTATGAACAACAATCAGTCCTACGATATTCCCAACCTCAGAGAAAAGAGCGAAAGAGACAAGTGGAGAAACGATACCACCTGCACGGTTAAGGAAAAGGCAGGGGATATGTACATTCCCTCTTACTCAAAGGGCAATCCCGAAATTCCCGATGAAGTATATGCAAAGCTCAAGGAAAAATTTGACGAATAAATTTTTTCGGTATTGATTTCAAGGTAAGTAAAACATTATGAAAACAAGCACCTTATGATATACGTTTCAATGGGTGATACTCTCGGTTTTACAAAGGAATATATCAATTCTCGTTCTCGCTGTTAATATTAAAATACTTATAAAGGAAAGAAAAGCATGATCGAAAAATATTATCTTTCTCCCGAATATTTACATATAGGCTGCGAAAAGCCTGCCTCTTACTTTATTCCCTTCGGAAAAGGTGAGGATTCTGCAGCCGACAGAGAAAAATCTTCTCGTTTCACACTCCTTAACGGCATCTGGGATTTTAAGTTTTATCCCAATGTAAGAGAGGTTGATTTTACCGCAGAGGGTTATCCTACCTGCGAAAACTGTCCTGATAAAATGAAGGTACCCTTCAACTGGCAGTTAGTGCTTGATAAGGGCTATGATGTGCCCAATTACATCAATCAGGATTATCCTTATCCTGTTGATCCTCCTCATCTCCCCGATATTATCCCTGCTGCTCTTTACAGAAGAAGCTTCAGCTTTAATAAGAAGGACAAAAAGGCTTATTACCTCTCATTTGAGGGTGTCAGTGCAGGCTTTTACCTTTGGGTAAACGGTGAGTTTACAGGCTATTCACAGGTAAGCCACGCAGAAAGCAAGTTCAATATTACAGAAAAGCTCACAAACGGAGAAAATGTAATTGAAGCACTGGTTATAAAGCACACCGACGGCTCATATATGGAGGATCAGGACTTCTTCCGTCTTTCAGGTATTTTCCGCGATGTGTATATTCTCGAAAGAGATGAAAAGCATCTTAAGGATATCCATATTTTAAGAGATATAAGTGACGATCTTGCAAAGGCA
Source organism: Acutalibacteraceae bacterium (assembly GCA_045647985.1). Lineage (GTDB taxonomy): Bacteria > Bacillota > Clostridia > Oscillospirales > Acutalibacteraceae > RUG806. The sequence goes on along the minus strand of JAZRNB010000084.1, from coordinate 58,908 downwards.
GATATTACGGTAAAGACAGAATTTTCCGGGAACACAGAGTTTTCATGGACTCTCATTTCACCTGCAGGTGAAGAGGTACACACAGGGACTGCTTCGGGTGATTTTACAATAAAAGTTGAAAATCCCGTGCTGTGGAATTCCGAAATTCCTCTTCGCTACCGCCTGGTGCTTTCCTATGGCGAAGAAGTAATAAATTTCCCCTTAGCTCTCGTAAAAGCCGAAATAAAGAATAAGTGCTTCCTTGTAAACGGAAAAAAGGTTAAATTCTACGGCATAAACCGACACGATTCAAACCCCGAAACGGGATATAGTGTAACAATGGAGGATATGAGGAATGACCTTTATATCCTTAAGGGTGCAAATGTCAATATGATAAGAACCTCACACTATCCCAATGACCCCCGTTTTGTCGACCTCTGTGAAGAAATGGGCTTTATGCTTGTTGATGAGGCAGACTTTGAAAGCCATGGTATGGGCTATAACTACGGTGACTGGTACTGGGATTACTGGGCATATCTTGCAGATGCTCCCGAGTGGAAGGATGCCTGTCTTGACAGAGCAGAGCGTCTTTTTGAAAGAGACAAGAATTACGGTGCCGTTGTTATGTGGAGTCTCGGTAACGAATCGGGCTGCGGTGAAAGCCACCGTCTTATGGCAAATTGGATAAGAAGCAGAGACAAAAAAGCCATTATCCACTATGAAAATGCAAGACTTGAATATGAGGGCAGAGTAGGCGGCAGAGATTTCAAGGATATCTCCGATGTTGAAAGCCGTATGTATGCGGAGCTTACCTATCTTCACGAATTTCTCAATGATGAAAAGCAGACCAAGCCCTTCTACTATTGTGAATATGTTTCCGACAAGTGTACGGGCGATATTCCCCTTCACTGGAAGGATTTTGAAAAGTATGATCAGTACACAGGAGGCTGTGTGTGGGAATACTGTGACCACGCAGTAAACATCGGTACAAAAGAAGAGCCCAAATATCGTTACGGCGGTGACTTCGGTGACTATCCCAATGACAGATATTACTGTGTTGACGGCCTTGTTTATCCTGACAGAAAGCCTCATCCCGGTTTCTTTGATATGAAGCAGACTTATATTCCCATAGAGGCTTCATACAATGACGGAAAGCTTACCGTATTCAATAAGAGATACTTCAAGGATCTTTCCGAGCAGGATATTATTGTTTATCTTCTGAAGGACGGAAAACTCCAGGATGAAATAAATCTCGGCGCAGGGGATATTGCTCCCCGTACTGATAAAGAATTCAATCTTCCCTTTGATGTAACAGGGGACAATGTTACACTTACTGTTGTGCTGTCCCTTAACCGTGATATGTATTATGCTCAGAAGGGCTTCATAGCCGGTTTTATTCAGATGATTCTTTCTGATGCTCCCGTAAAATATGCCGAGGGAGAAAAATTTGCTCTCACAGTAAACGAGGACAAATGTAATGTTTATATTACAAATGGTAAGGTTTCTTATGTCTTCAGCAAGGTTACGGGTAAAATAACCGATATCAGAAACGGTGAATACTCTTACCTTAATTCTCCTGTTGAGTTTAACTTATGGCGCCAGAGCTTTAATCATAAGGAAGATATTGACAGAGCAAGATATTTCCATGCATATCAGAAAACCTACGGTGTGGAGATTGAAAAGAATGACAGTATAAAAATCACTGCTGATATTTCCTTTGCCGCTGCTGCGATGCCTCCTGCTATGAAGGCAAAGGCAGTATATGAATTCTTCGATGACGGAAGAGTTGAAATAAGCTTTGAGGGAGATGTTACCCACAATGCACAGCCTCTTCCCCGTTTCGGTATAAAAATGTCCCTTAAGAAGGATTTTGAAGGCGTTGAATATTACGGCTACGGCCCCAAGGAAAGCTATTCTGACAGATATAAGGCGATGCATCTTTCAAGATTCAGCTCAACTGTTACGGATGAATATGAAAACTATGTGAACCCCAGAGAATGTTCCGCACACTATAAGACAAAGTATGCTGAGGTTGCATCCGCTGACGGAAAGAAGCTTTGCTTCTGGGACAAGAGTGATGAGGGCTTCTCCTTTAAGGCACTTCACTTCTCCGATGTTCAAATGGACACCGTGAAGCATCACGATGAATTAGAGGAGCTTGACGAAACAATAGTAAACATTGACTATAAGTATCACGCAGAAAATCAGGGACTCGCTTATCTCGAGCCTGAAAGAGCATTTGCTGAGAAGCACTTCAGCTTCAGCTATATAATCAAGCCCGAATAAAGGAGTATAAAATGGAGCTTTCAAAAGAAAACAGAAAAAAGCTTGCTTTGTGGATAATAGGTATAATTGCCGTCTGTTCTCTTATATTCCTGGGAGTTCAGAATATCGGCACCGTGGCAAGTGCGGTAAAATGGGTAATAAAGCTCCTTTCTCCCTTTGTCATCGGCTGCGGTATTGCACTTGTGCTTGATGTTCCTTTGCGGTTTTTTGAAAGACATCTTTTTTCTGAAACAAAAAAGACGGTTCTGCTGAAGATTAAAAGACCTCTGTCCTTCGGAATTTCCATCTTTATTATTCTCGGAATACTTTTCGGCGTGATAATGCTGGTTATTCCCGAATTGGTGGATGCCATAAAGGTCATTGTAGGTATCGTAACCGACTTTGTAAACCGTCTTCTTGCTATGAGTGAGGAGGAAATCCTCGAATTGCCCTTCGGAGAATACCTTCTCGGAACAGACTGGAAGAATCTTCTTGTATCAGCACAGAACTGGCTTAAGGATCAGGGCGGAATGCTGGTGAATACTGCATTTACAACAATCGGCTCCGTTGTGAGTGCCGTTGTGAATTTCGGTATCGGCTTTGTATTTGCCGTGTATATACTTCTCAGTAAGGATAAGCTTTCCTGTCAGATAACACGCCTTATGAATGCCTGGCTGCCCGAGAAGGCAGGGGAGATGCTTCGCCATACAGCCCTTGTAGCAAGTGAGAATTTCAGAAACTTTATTTCAGGACAGACTCTTGAAGCGATGATTCTCGGCGGTCTTTGTATGATAGGTATGCTTATTTTAAGGATACCCTACGCTCCTATGGTGGGTGCTCTTGTAGGTGTTACCGCACTCATTCCCGTAATCGGCGGCTTTATCGGTGCCGGTGTCGGTGCTGTGATGATTCTTACACAGGATCCCTTAAAGGCTCTCATATTTGTTATTTTCCTGGTTGTGCTTCAGCAGCTTGAGGGAAATCTCATTTACCCCAAGGTTATGGGTAAGCGTGTAAACTTACCTGCAATGTGGATACTTGCGGCAGTAACCCTCGGCGGCAGCATCGGCGGACCGCTCGGTATGCTTTTAAGTGTACCTTCTGCATCAACGCTCTATGTGCTTTTAAGGGAAGCAACAGTTGCAAGAGAAAAGAAGCTGGCAATGAAAAAGGCTGCGGAAGAGCTTGCGGAAGAATAAATTTTACAAAAAGGCACAAGACTACCTTAGATTGATATAATCCCCTTAAAGCAGACACTTGAAATGACAAAAAGTTTCAAGACTACTTTAGGGGGATTTGCAGATATGTATCAGTTCTTTGAAAGAAGAGTTTTCGGACACACATCAAAAGAGTAATCGGGGATATGATCCTTGTAAGTTTTCTCAAACGCCTTATCGATCCGGAGAGCAATGTCGGAGAAAGACTCATAAAATCAACTCCTTTGTATTAAATATGTCGCATAAACTCAACAGCTTCTCCCAAATTTTATACTATATTATTCTCAAAAATTCAGAAAACGGTTGACATATCCGATCATAAGGAATTAAAATATCTGGCGGAGAGTGATTGTATGTTTTATCAGAAGCCCCTTGAGGGAAGCACATCCTATGCTGCTCATATAATCCGTATGGATTCGTTTCCCTTGCACAGGCACTATGAGGTAGAGCTGATTTTCTGCCTTAAGGGCAGAGTCAATGCTCAGGTTAACGGAGATAATATTCTGATTTTTCCCGGAGAAATGCTTTATGTGGGATCTTTTGCACCTCATTCTTATGAGGCGCAGGAAAACACAACGGTAGTGCTTGTGGAATTCGGACACGCACTTTTAAGAGATGATTTTCTTGAATTTGCATCAAAGGGCAGATTTTATAAAAAGTATCAGGATGAGTGCGAGGTGACAGCCGAAATGAAAAGCACTGCACTTGTGCTTGAAAATCCTGAAAAAAATAACCGCCTCGACCTTATCGGACATATATATAAGCTGTGCGGCAGTCTTCTGCGTGATTTGAGTGCAGGTGAGACAAGAGAGAGAAAGACCGAGCTTGAAAGGATAGCTCCTGCACTGCGTCTTGTGGGACTGAATTATACGGATAATCTCACAATTGAGGATGCCTGTCGTGAAACCTCCCTTTCTCCCGGAAATTTCTGTACAATATTCAAAAATGCCGTTGGAATGGGCTTTCACGCATACCTTAATGCAAGGAGGATAGAGAATGCCTGCTGTCTTCTTAAGCAGACAGATTTACCTGTAGAAGAAATCGCAAGTCTTTCGGGCTTTTCGGATATAAAAACATTCTACAGAGTTTTCAGAAAGGAAACAGGCACATCGCCGCTTAATTTCCGAAAAAACAAATAAGAAAAAGGGTATCAGCCATTGGAACAGTCCAATATGGTTGATACCCTCATTTTTTACATATCCTCGCTGTTTATTGTGAGGACAACATATTTCTTTCCGTCTTTTACAGTCTGATTCATCTTTTGAAAGCACACATAGGTTTTTTCAAGCTCGTTGTACATCTTTGTTACATCTGCGCCTTGAGCATCAAAATATAAAAGCATTGAGTTATCTTTATTTTCTGAAAAAGCAGGAATAAGCATAATTTATCTCCTTTATATTAATGTTCTTACCCAGACTTTTTTCAGTACAAGTGTCAGTCCTATAATGACCTTGACTATGCCGATAGCCTGAATAATGGGGAATACCCAGTAAATTGAAAGACCTGCATAGTAAAGAATGAATGCAGCAGGAACTGAAAGCACCCATAATGCACCTGAATCAAAAAGGAAGGTGATGAAGGTTTTTCCGCCCGAGCGCAGTGTGAAATACGCGGCATTTGCAATGGAATCCATCCACATAATGCAGGCAAAAACTCTTATGAAATAGACGGCAAGCTCCTTTGCTGCATCATCGGTTTCCGAATAAAGGGAGGGGATAAGTGAGCCTACGGAAAAGAGAAGAATTCCCATAATCACACTTAAAATCAGAGAAAACACGATAAGCTTATATACCGCATCCACGGCTTCCTTGTGCTTTTCGGCACCCAGGAGTTTTCCTGCGATGATGCCGATAGAAGAGCCCATTGAAAGGAAGGCAATCATAAACAGATTATTGATTGTGCTTGCAATGCTGTAGCCTGCTACGACCATTGGGCCGTGAAGTGAATAAGCAACGGAAAGAAGAGACATTCCCGTTGACCATAAAACCTCGTTGCAGAAAATGGGAAGAGCCTTCTTTGTGACGGAGATTGTGAGATCCTTAGGCACCCTGAAACTGTCAAAGAGATATCTTACATAGGGGAATTTTGTTTTTCTGTAGCGTACCGCATACAGAACAAGAATAATACATTCAACATAACGGGAAAGCACTGTTGCTACAGCTGCACCCTTTACGCCTGCAATCTGCGGAAGACCTACCTTATCAAATATGAACAGATAGTTGAAAACACAGTTGACAACTACTGCAATAAGTCCCGTTATCATAGGTGTGAAGGTATCGCCTGTTTCTCTGAGTGTTCCTGCAAAGGCATTTGCAAGAGCAAAAGGCAGAAGACCTATGAGAATAATTCCCAGATATTCTTTTGCGTAACCGAGAGTTGCTGCAATATCAACACCGTCTCCGCTTTCATGCAGGAAAAGGGAAATAAGATTTTCGTTGAATAAAAGGAAAATTCCGAGACCTATAAGGAAGAGTACTATACAGATATAAATCTTATATCTTAATGTGTGCCTTATGCCGTCGTTGTCCTTCTTGCCGTAAAACTGTGCGGTAAAAATACCCACACCGCTTATTGCACCGAATATGGCAAGATTGAAAATGAAAACAAGCTGGTTGACAACCGAAACACCCGTCATCTGCTCAGTGCCGACTGAACCTACCATCAGGTTGTCAAGCATATTAACAAGGTTGGTTATGAAATTCTGCAGCATTATGGGAACTGCAACCGTGAAGGTCATTTTGTAAAATGCCTTATCGCCGAATAAATTTTTTATAGTCATCTGAATTTACGCCTTTGTGTATAAGATATGTTTGTAGCTGAGACCGTTTTCCTCGCCTTCGTCGAGAATTTCTCTGTTCCAACAGGTTAAATCTATCTCGGGGAAATATACATCAGCATCCTTATCCTCGAATTCGACCTCAGTTATATAGAGCTTTGATGCCAGCGGGAAATAAGCCTTGTAGATACTGGCGCCTCCGATGATGAAAACCTCTTCGGTTTCACTTTCCCTGAGAGCTGTTTCAATATCCGTTACAACCGTGGCTCCGGGAGCATCAAAATTCTTATCGGATGAAATTACTATATTCTTTCTTCCGGGTAGTGCCTTGGGGAGCGACTGAAAGGTTTTTCTTCCCATAATGATACTTTTGCCCATTGTGGTCGCCTTAAAAAACTTCAGATCGGAGGGAATATACCACAGAAGGTCATTGTTTTTTCCTATTTCGTTATTTGTGCCTTTTGCTACAATCATTGAAACTGTCATAATTCACCTTTACTGTGCAATGGGGAATGAAATTTTTCCCATATGCTGATAATCAGTTAATTTTATATCCTTGAGATCCTTTGAATTGTCAAACTGGAAGAAATCCTTTACCTCGGGATTGAGCCATAATTTCGGAGCAGGGTAAGAGCCGTTTTCGTCAAATCTCTTTATCTGTTCCTTTATGCCGTCAATCTGATTTACATATATATGAGCATCCTTTATGCTCCAGTCAATAGTTCCGGGCTTCAGTCCCGTTACGTGGCAGAGCATCATAAGAAGAACGCTGTACTGTGTGACATTAAAGGGAAGGCCCAAAGGCACATCGCAGCTTCTCTGATGCACCCAGGCATTGAGTCTGCCGTCAGTTACGTCCCATTCGCTGCTCCATACGCAGGACGGGAGTACCGCAGTGTCAAGATAATCATTCTGTAAAAGACTCATTATCATTCTTCTGTCACGGGGATTGTTTTTAAGTGTATCTATAAGCTTTTCGGTAAGTCCGAATTTTTTTACAATCCAGCCGTAGGCAGTACCGATGGTATGTGCCCATTCTTTACCGAATTCTTTTTTTATCTCTTTCTTTACAAGCTTTCCGCTTTCATCGGGCACCATCTGTGTAGCACACCAGAAGCCGTCCTCATTAATTTCCCATTCATCCCATATATGCACGTTTCTTTCCTGAAGCCAACGGACATCGTTTGACTGTGCCTGATAAAACCACAGCATTTCAAGAACGGCCTGTCGGATGAAGAGCTGCTTTGTTGTAAGTACGGGGAATTCCTCACTTAAATCAAAATGGAAATGGTGTGAGGGAACCTTTATAGTGTCAATGCCCGTTCTGTTCTCAACACGGACACCCTCTGACAGTATTCTTTTGCATAAATCAAGATAATCCTTGTCCCATTTAGACATAGTTGCTTCTCCTTAAATTGAAAGACCTAATAATCTTTCTGCGTTTTTATATGCTATCTTTTCTTTTACGTCATCTGAAAGGTTCATTCTCATAAGGTTCTCTTTTTCTATAGTCGGAGACCCTAAAGGGAAGTCGCTGGCAAAAAGAACTCTGTCCTCTCCGAAAAGAGAAACAAGCTCCGTCCCCTTTTCTACGGAAATTCTGTCAAAGGAGCTTGAAATGTCCACGTAACAGTTTTCCTTATCTGCGAGATACTTTACACCCTCGTCAGGCATTGACCACCCGCCGAAATGGGCTGCAATACAGGTAAGCTTCGGAAAAGCATCCATAACCCTGCGGAGTCTTTGGGGGTGAGAGTAAGAGTAGCGGTAATCTCCCGAATGTACCATAAGAGGGATTTTGCCCTCTATCATTTCATAAGCGGGGAACATCCGCTTGTCGTCAATGTCAAAAAGCTGAAAGTCGGGATGAAGCTTTATTCCGTGAAGTCCCATGCCTATAAGTCTTTCGGTTTCCTCTTCAATGTTTTCCGTTGCTGCATGAATGGTACCGAAGGAAAGGAATTCAGGGTGAGCCTTCTGCATTTCAGCTGCAAAATTGTTTATGTGTATTACGCCAGAGGGCTTTACCGCAACGGGAAGAACAACACTCAATACAATTCCGTTGTCTCGAGATACATTTAAAAGTCTTTCTGCCGTGCCTACATTTTCTGCCTTCATGGAGTAAAAGTTTTCTATGCTCTGAGTCGCCTTCAATGCTATAGCATCGGGGTAAATATGTGTATGAAAATCTATAAGCTTCATTTGTTTTTAAGTCGTTTATCAAGCTTTACGGAAAGCTTTGTTCCTACGGTCTGGAAAAGCTGTACCATAAGAACAAGTAGAATTACAGCGAGAAGCATTACTACATATTTGTAACGGTAATATCCGTAATTGATTGCGATTTTTCCGAGACCACCGCCGCCGATGATGCCGCTCATTGCACTGTAGCCTAAAATTGTTGTAATTGCGATGGTGAAGTTGGAAATAAGAGAGGGTACACTTTCGGGGATCATAACCTTTCTTATGATATCAAAGGGAGATGCACCCATGCTCTGAGCTGCTTCTATAATGTTTGGATTAACCTCTCTTAAGGAGCTTTCCACAAGACGTGCAACAAAGGGGAATGCAGCAATTACAAGGGGTACGATTGATGCTACCGTTCCAATGGTAGTTCCTACAATAAGACGCGCAAGGGGGAAAGCCATGATCATAAGAATAAGGAAGGGAACGGAACGCAGAAGGTTTATGATGATGTTGAGTGTACTCATAACAGCCTTGGGCAGGGGCATAATACCGCCCTTGTCGCCTGTTACAAGAAGCACACCGAGAGGAAGACCGATAACTATTGCAAGAGCAGTTGAAACCACCGTTACATAAAAGGTTTCCCATATTCCTAAAAGAAATTCTGATTTTACTATTTCAAGAGCAAACTGCCATGCTTCGGCAGAAAAAATGCTGTCATACATCGTTTGTTACCTCCTCTGCGGTGATGTCGTTTATTTCGCTGAGATAGGAAAGAGCCTCTTCCAGCTTTTCTCTGCCTCCGGAAATGCCGAGCATCATACTTCCGTAGGCCTTGTCGCCTATGGACTTTGTTGATGCTGCCATAATGTTTGCATATATGCCTTTTTCGGCAGCCATTGTAGCAATAAGAGGAGTTTTTGCAGCCTGGGCACCGTTGAATACCACACGGATTCTCGGTTCGTCCGAATAAGCTTCCATTGATTTTTTGTCATAGCCCTCGGGGAAAACAAGTCTTCTTGCGGCATCGGATTTCGGAGCTGAGAATATTTCGGAAACGGCACCGTCTTCAACTACAACACCGTCATCAAGAATTGCAACACGGCTGCAGATTTCTTCAACTACACTCATCTGATGTGTGATGACAATAACAGTGATGCCGAGCTTTCTGTTGATATCCTTTATGAGCTCAAGTATCGAGTGTGTTGTTTTGGGGTCCAGGGCGCTTGTTGCTTCGTCACAAAGAAGCACCTTAGGGTCGGTTGCAAGAGCACGGGCAATTGCAATTCTCTGCTGCTGACCGCCGGAAAGCTGAGCCGGATATGAATTTGCCTTGTCGGGGAGCCCTACAATTTCAAGAAGCTCCCTTGCGCGTTTTTCCGCGTCTGCTCTTTTTGCTCCTGCCAGTTCAAGAGGGAAGCAGATGTTTTTGAGGCAGGTTCTCTGCATAAGAAGATTGAAGCCCTGGAATATCATTGTGATATCTCTTCTTTTTTCGCGGAGCTGCTTAGGAGAAAGTGACTTCATATCAACCCCGTCAATTACAACGGTACCCTGAGTGGGACGTTCAAGCATATTGATACAGCGCACAAGCGTACTTTTACCTGCGCCGCTCATACCTATAATGCCGTAAATATCACCGTTTTCAATATTGATGCTGACATCCTTCAGTGCCTGAACCTCACCATCCGAGGTGGTGAATGTTTTTGAAAGGTTTTTTATTTCAATCATATCATTTTCTCCAAAAAATTAATTGAATATCTGTATTAAAACAACTTAGAGCCCCCGTAAACGGGGGCAGTGAGTTAAAGCTTATTTGCCGAAAACGTCTAAGGATGCCTGCTTGCCGCCGTAAATGCCGAGAGGCTCAACATGGATAGCGCCTACGCTTACAACCTTTGTTCCGTTCTGTGCGTTGAAATCCTCAAGATAGGGAAGATGCTGGAAGTAGTTAGCATCAATCTCGCCTGAATCAACAACATTGTTGGGCTGAACATAGTCTGTGAATTCCTTGATTTCAAGAGTGATGTTCTTTTCTGCAAGGAGTTCTTTTGCTACTTTAAGGATTTCCGCATGGGGTGCGGGAGAAGCAGCTACTGTGATTGTTTCACCTGCAAGCTTTGCATAATCAACAGACTTATCGAAGCCTGTACCGGGCTTTTCAACAGTAGAAACCACTGAACCTGTGTATGTTGTCTTGATATAATCAGCAACCTTCTGGCTTTCAAGAGCAGCAACAAGAGCCTTTGTCTTAGCTGTTTCTTCGTTGCCTTCCTTAACTGCTACGATGTTGCCGTAAGCAGATGCTGCGCCCTCCTGCTTGAGAGCCTTCTCTGCAGGATTGATCTTTGCAGCAAGAGCATAGTTGGAATTGATAACTGCAAAGTCAACGTCCTGAAGTACATTGGGAATCTGAGCAGCTTCAACTTCCTTGAAGTCGATGTTGTGGGGATTTTCAACAATATCAAGAATTGTTGCTGTGATGCCTGCGCCGTCCTTAAGCTTGATGAGACCGATATTCTCGAGAAGAAGAAGTGCGCGGGCTTCGTTAGTAGTGTCATTGGGGATTGCAATTGTGTAGGATGCTGCTTCGTTTTTACCGCAGGCAGCAAAAATGCCGAGAGAGAGAACGAGAGCAAGAGCAAGTGCTATAATCTTTTTCATAATAATTTCTCCTTTTTTCATTATTATTTCTTGTATTATATAACAGTTTTTTACATTTTGCAACCATCAAAAAAATACAGATTATGACACAAAAAAATCACCCGGCTGTGCGGGTGAAATAAATTTCGCTTTGAGAAGCCTTTTCTTATGCTTCACGCAGCTTAAAGACCGAGATATGTTGCTATTGTACCGATAAGAACGAGAACCCAGTCAATGATTACCTGTAAGGGGCCGGAAAGTGAATCCATAAGAAAATCTCCTCTCAATTTATAATCTCAAGTAAAGTATATAATAAAAAAAACTGTTTGTCAATTATTAAAAAAGCAGAAACCGCTTCCCGCGGGGACAGGAAACGGAATCCGCTGAAAAAAGGGAGTATTATTCAATCGTGAGCTGTTTTGAGGGGGGTAAAACGGGTTCTTTCTTCGGCATATTAAGTGTAAGAACACCGTTTTCATATTTTGCTCCGATTTTTTCGGTATCAATTCCCGAAACATCAAAGCTTCTTTCGTAAGCGCCGAAGGAGCGTTCGATTCTGACATAACTGTCCTTTTTGTCCGTGTCTTCGCTTTCGCTGTGGCGCTGTGCCTTTATTGTAAGCACATCACCCTCAATTCCCACGGAGATATCCTTCTTGTCAAAGCCGGGAAGGTCTGCTTCAAGCTGATAGCCCTCCTCTGTTTTCTTTATATCTGTTCTGAAGGGTCTGATTTCTGCTTTAGCGGAGAAAAAAGGCTCATCGAAAAGAACTCTTGCGAGATTGTCCATTTCTCTGAAGGGGCTGAAGAATGAACGGCTGAGATTTGTCATAGGGATAATTTCAAACATTGTATTTTCCTCCTGTATATGATATAGTGTTTTTGCAATGTTTTCAGAGAGGGCGCGGTAAACAGAAGACCTTGCCGCCTCGGAGGTTTTCCCCCGGGGAATCTCTGTTCCCCTCCCTGTGATTACAATATACACCGTGAATATTGTGTCTATATGTTATTTGTGTGACTATTCTGTAAATATTAGCACTCAACAATGGAGAGTGCTAAAATGTAAAAATCTGCAGATTTCCGCAGAAAAATGTGCATCGGAAATAGCCGGGAGCTTCCCGCTTATGTGCTTTTTTATGCGGCTGGTGAAGCGGATGCGCCCTGTTGCCGTAAATAAAGCAAAAGATTCTAACCCTTCGTAATATAAGAAAAAATCTTACGCTTTATCAACCCCCCTACCCCCAATCTTAATGACATTGTCCCCAATCTTGAGGGCTGTAAGTGTTTCTTGTTATAAACTGAATTGCTGACAATGCGAGCAATTTCCTATATAGTAAAAAAATACCTGCCACCATAATCGTGACAGGTATTAATTGTTTTTCATTGTGCATCAAAGACGGGATTTGCGCTTTCTTTATCTCAGAAGCGGGGGATTTCTATAGGCATTCCGCCTTTTTCTGCTGATTCGTGAGCAAGAATGCCGGGGATGGACATCTGAATTGCAAAATCAACATCAAGCTCAGGCTTTCTGTTTTCTGCAATGCAGCTTATGAAGTCCTTGACCATTTTTCCGTCCGCACCGCCGTGACCGCTGTTGTCTTCTCCCTCGTAAGCAGTTGTTACGGGGATGTCGATTTTTGAGTTTGCGGAGAAGGTTCCGGGAACACTGTAAAGACTTGCAAGAGAGTGTGCGTTGTCAACAACACATCTGCGGTCTGTTTCAATAGTACCTCTTGTTCCGCAGATACGGTAATTGTGGTCATAGCTTGTATATGCACCGAAGGAAACGAGAAGTCTTATAACTGCACCCTTTGCGGTCTTGAACAGGGCTACGCCTGTTTCCTTTCTATCGGGAGTATAGGGGTCATAATTGATATCTGCCTCAAGACAGGTTACACTTGTGCAATAGTCATCCATGACATAAAGAAGAGGACCTAATTCGTGTGTAAGATATCTGATTGCAGGCTGGTATGTTCTCCAGTGCCCCTCGGGATAATAGTCAGGAGAAAAATCATCGGGATCAAGAGCATGGAGATACTCGGCTTCAGCATAGGCAATGTCACCGAAAAGACCGTCACGGTGCATCTTTTTCCATGTCTGAATAAATGCCCAGTAGCAGCAGTTCTCGGCTGCCATATATATAAGCTCGGGATGAGCAATCACAAGCTCCTTAAGCTGTGCGGCCTCCTCAAGGGAGTTTACTGCAGGAATTTCGCTGAGCACGTGCTTGCCGGCATTCATAGCCTTAGTAACAATCGGTACATGATATACAGCCTCTGTTGCAACAATGACAGCATCAATATCTGTTTTCAGCATCTCATCGTAATCGCTGAACTGGATTATATCCTTATCACCGAGAACCTCTGAAAGCTCCTCATAACCGGATTTAAGAATCTTGGGATTATGGTCGCAGCAGGCAATAAGTTTTGCATTTTTAACACCTTTAAGACATCTTGCAATTGCGGTACCTCTGCCCAGACCTACAACACCGACCTTTATAATATTTTCACTCATAAATATTTCTCCTTCCGGGGTTATAAACATTAATTAAAGTATATCACCAAATTAATTTATGTCAATAATAATTAACAGCAGAAAAGCTTGACAAAAGCAGCACGTAATTATATAATACACTTGAATGGTTGAATAACTATTCAAGTGTTCAACTGTATTCAAGGAGGAGCCTATGAAAAATAATGAAACGGTAAGCTGTGAGCTCCTGCAGGGAGAAAAGCTTTTTTCTCTTGCGGAGTTTTATAAGGTGCTGGGAGAGCCGTCGAGGCTTAAAATACTTTATCTTCTGTATGGCAGAGAAATGCCCGTGTCCGATATAGCTTCGGGTGTGGGATCTACGGTTTCAGCAGTTTCTCATCAGCTGAAAATTCTTAAAAATGCCCGTCTTGTAAAATTCAGAAAAGAGGGAAAAAACAGTATTTATTCCCTTGCTGATGACCATATCAGCACAATTCTCTCAATGGGAACAGACCATATTAACGAATAAGGAGAAATAACGATGAAAAAAACATTTAAGATTGAAGACCTTGACTGTCCCAACTGTGCCGCTAAGCTTGAAAAGGCAATTTCGGGAATTGAGGGAGTGAAAAAAGCAAGTGTCAGCTTTATCGCAGGAAAAATGATAGTAGAAGCTGAAGAGAGCGATTTTGACGGTATTATTTCCCAAATCCCTGCCGTTGCAAAGAAAACAATTCCCGAATGTACGGTAATAATCTGAGAAAATGACAAAGAAACAGAAAAAACTGCTTTTAAGAATAACAATAAGCCTTGTGCTTTTTCTTGCAGTTACGGTAATAGACAAATTACTGCACCCTCATAATCTGATTATTCTTTTTATGTACCTTGCGCCGTACTTTATTGCAGGGTACGATGTGCTTTTCGGCTGCTTTAAGAAAATATCACGGGGAAAATTTTTTGACGAAGAATTTTTAATGACAATAGCCACCGTAGGTGCGCTCATTGTAGGTGAATATCCCGAATGTGTTTTTGTTATGGTATTTTATCAGGCAGGGGAGCTTTTTCAGAAAATTGCTGTGGGAAAAAGCAGACAATCCATATCGTCGCTTATGGAATTGGCTCCTGACTGTGCGACAGTGCTTACGGATGAAGGTGAAGATACCGTATTTTCTGAGGAAGTATCGGTTGGTGATACCGTAATTGTCCGTCCCGGTGAAAGAATTCCCCTTGACGGTGTGATAACGGAGGGTGAATCCGCACTTGATATGAAGGCGCTTACAGGCGAAAGTACACCCGTGGATGTGTATGAGGGGACAGAGGTAAAGTCGGGAAGTATAAATCTTACGGGTACATTGAAGCTGCGTGTGCTTAAGGAGTTTTCCGATTCCACTGCATCAAAGATTTTAGAGCTCGTGGAAAACTCCACACTTAATAAGGCAAAAACAGAAAAATTCCTGACAAGATTTTCGAGAATTTACACTCCCTCTGTTGTAATTTCAGCATTTCTTCTTGCTTTTATCCCGTCACTTATTACAGGGGATTGGAGAGAATGGGTTTACAGAGCACTTATCTTTCTTGTTGTGTCCTGCCCTTGTGCACTTGTGATATCCGTACCCCTTTCCTATTTCGGCGGTATCGGCGGTGCATCCTCCAAGGGTATTCTTATAAAGGGTGCATCATTTCTTGAGGCATTGGGAAATGCAGATACCTTTGTTTTTGACAAAACAGGTACACTTACAACCGGAGAATTTACCGTTGACGGAGTTTTTCCCGAGGCCGGAATGACAAAGGATGAGCTGCTCAGAATAACCGCTTCTGCAGAATACTATTCGAATCATCCCCTTGCAAGGGGTATTGTAAAAGCAGCTGAAGGAATAGCTGTTCCCGAAAGTATCAAAGAGCATCCCGGAGGTGGAGTTGAGGCTGTAATTGAGGGTAAAGCCATTCTTGCAGGTAATTTCCGCTTTCTTTCAGGGAAGGGAATTGTAATTCCCCCAAATTCCTCTGACGGCACGGCAGTATTAACAGCCGTTGACGGAAAATATGCCGGCCTTATAAGGCTTTCAGATATGCCGAAATCCAATGCAGGAGGGACTATCAGGGAGCTTCATACTCTCGGAATCAAAAAAACCGTTATGCTGACGGGAGATAATGAAGCGGCCGCAAGGACTGTCGCTGACAGACTCGGAATAAGCGAATATAAGGCCTCGCTTCTGCCCGGAGATAAGGCTGAGTATGTAAAAAATCTTTGTTCTGTCCGGGAAAATCAGGGTGTAGCCTTTGTGGGCGACGGTATAAACGATGCTCCCGTGCTTGCCCTTTCCCATGTGGGAATTTCTATGGGCGGTGTAGGAAGCGATGCGGCTATTGAGGCATCAGATGTCGTTATAATGGATGATAATATCGGAAAATGCGCACTTGCCGTAAAAATCGCAAGAAAGACAAAACGCATAGTCCGTGAGAATGTTGTATTTGCATTAGGTGTAAAATTTCTGGTACTTATCCTTGCAGCCTTCGGACTTACCAATATGTGGGTCGGCGTTTTTGCCGACGTGGGCGTTGCCGTAATTGCAATACTCAATGCAATGAGAACGCTTAAATCATAATTTGTGCTTGAATAACAGGCATTTTTTGTGTATAATTATTATAAATCTACTATCAGGAGTGATTTTATGTCAGATTTACAGACTATAAAATACGAAACAAAGCGTAAAAATCTTTACCTCCGTGTTGCTCTCGGACATTTTGCAACAAGCAACCGTCACACCAACTACTATATTGATGTTGTATCACAGAAAACACGTCTTTCTGAAGCAAAGGCTGTTGCTGAGGAGCTTGCCTCCTATTACTATGCAGATACAAAGGTCGATACTATTCTTTGCCTTGACGGTACTGAGGTTATCGGTGCTTGTCTTGCAAACTTCCTCACAAAATCAGACAATATTGTAAATATGAACAGACATAAGTCAATTTATGTTGTTTCTCCCGAGTATACAAACAGTAATCAGATTCTTTTCCGCGATAATACTGTTCCTATGATAAAGGATAAGAATGTTATGATTCTTTCGGTTTCTGTGTCCTCGGGCAAGACAGTTCTTGCTGCTATTGACGCTATAAGATATTACGGCGGCAATGTTACGGGTATTTCTTCAATCTTCTCAACCGAAAAGGACTGCATAGGTTATCCCGTTCATTCTGTTTTTGATCCTAATGACCTTGACGGCTACGATGTATGGAGACCGCACGAGTGTCCTTTCTGTAAGCAGGGACAGAAGCTTGATGCTCTTATAAACAGCCACGGTTATTCAAAGCTTTAAGACTTAATCCCCGTGCTTTGCTGCATGGGGCCTCTTTTTTTGAAGGGAGTGTGTGCTATGAAAAAGAATACCGCTTCTACAGTAGGGCTGGTCTTTTCATTTTTTATTCTGTGGCTTCTGATTTTTAATACAGTTTTTTGTCTGGCAAAGCATTATTTGATTCCCTGGCACTTATACATTTTTCCCCTTGCTGCTTTTGTTATATCTTTACTTTCTGCCTTAATCAGAAAAATTCCGTCATGGATAAAATATGCGGCTCCTGCGGTGCTTGCGGTCTGTGCTTTTGTTTTCTGTGGTTTTTTCAGTTTTATGGGACATACGGAGTACAGAGTATATGAGGGTACAGAGGGAATAGAAAAATATAACAAAAGAAATGAAACAATGAATGCCTACTCTTCCTCTGTTGATATTGATGAGTTTGGGGAATATACGGATATAGAATTACATTACTATGACTGCCTGTCTATTTTTTCCGACAGAAGTCGTATAGTCATTGTCCGTTATTCTGACGAAGAATTTGAAAAAATGAAAAGTAAGCTTCAAATTGAAAAACCCGATTACACGGCAGATGTTGACGGTTTTGATTTTGCCGTTTCTGTTACTGAAGCTTTTCCTAAAAGTATCAGGTTTTCAGGTTTCAATGAGGAAACCAAGGAAATTGCTACGGTATATTATTGCAATATGGATCTTGACGATATAAGCTCCTTTGAGAGTTTTATCCGCAATTGGTGCGGATGGACTCTTATAAAATAAGTATCTTTTCCCCGATATTGTCACAATGACGGTATCAGGGGAATTTTTTTTGAAAAATGTGTTGACAGAGAAAAGAGGTCTTGTTATATTATACATAGATACTCTATGTATCGAAACTCTATGTATAAGGAGCGGTGAAAATGAATATAAAAAAAGAGCTTACAAAGGGCAGCAGCGCAATGCTTGTGCTTTCCGTACTCGAGAATGAAGAATTGTACGGATATATGATAATTAAGCGTATATCCGAAAGAAGTGAAAATACATTCAATTTCAAAGAGGGAACATTGTATCCTATACTTCATAGCTTTGAAGCAAACGGTTATGTGAAATCATATACCGTACAGACCGAGGGCAGAACAAGAAAATATTATAAAATCACCGAAAAGGGGCTTAAGACCTTAAGGGAAGCAAAGGAAGAATGGACGGCATATACTTCAGCCGTCAAGAAGGTTATTGATGTAAAACCTGCCTCTGTAAAGATATAATGAGGGGGTGTCCGCAATGAACAGAATAACGGAATTTGTTGATTCTTTCATTCCGAAAAACCTTCCGAAGAAAAAGGCAAAGGAATTAAAAGAGGAGCTTACCTGCCACCTTCTTGATAAAAGCGACCACTATAAAGATATCGGCTATGATGAAAGTGTCAGCATCGACAAGGCAATTGAAGAATTCGGCACGGACAACAGCATGAAAGAATACATCCGCGGTGAATTTGAAGAATTGTATCAGGAAAGGACAATATGGGGAATACTGGCAGGCATTTTTATCTGGGGACTTAACATGCTGTGCTTCCCTCTTGATTTATGGGTAGGCTCTGCAGATTACAACCGTGACCCCGACCCTCTCGGAGCATTTATAAGCTTTCTTATGATTTTTACCGTTCTGGGATTTATAGTATTTGCCCGTATTAAGAAATACAGAAAAATGCTTTTCTGTATAGGTCTTTCCAATGCAAGCATTGTGGGTATGTATTTATGGTGCTTCTATCCGCAGATGGCAATGTACTCTGCCTGGTATAATATGATATATCTTATTGACCGCTTTACCCCATTTATCAGCTATGATACTCCGTTTTCATATGTAATGTTCGGGATTTTTCTCATAGGCGTACCTGTTTCCCTTGCGCTTTATCCCCTTATTGCATCGGTATTGCTGAAGCTCGGCAAAATTCACCATGTAAATAATCCGAGAAAAAAGGTTATTATAACTGCGTCAGTCTGCTTTGCGGTAATGTTTGTTACCTGCACTTTGCAAAAAACGGGCTTCGAATATTCTGATGAATATCCCGTATTCTTTTCCCCTTATCACGTTTATATCTCGGAAGAGACAGAGGATGTTTATAACAGAATAAATATCGGTGATACTGTTGAAGAAGCTGAAAAAATTATGGATGAATATGCCATTCAATCTATAGAAAAATACAGAGGCTTCCTTACAAAGCTTGAAAAAAAGCAATTTGATAAGAAGCTGGAAGAAATGGACTTTGATGACGGCTACAAGGTATATTTCCCGCCATATTCATACATAAAGGGCGAAGGCTTTGTGGGAATAAAAGAGGAAAACGGTATTGTTACTGGAGTGGCTGTCGGCAATATCGACGGGCATATGTTCAATGAAAAAAGCCGTACATTCGGATATTCGGGTACGGGCACGTGGAAAACCTGGGACGATATGATGGCAGTTGCGGTATATCTCGGTACACTTAAAGCAGGTGACAGGGAAGAGGGTATTCTTTCGAACTTCGGAGACGATTTCGGTATACTCGGTGAAGATATGGGTATGGTTTACTCCAAAAGAAAGCACCTTGAAGACGGAAAGCTTCAGACCTATTACAGAGTGTATTTTTATGGTGTTACTGAGCCTGACAAGAAGCTTGATTACGAAAAATTCAGTCCGTGGTATGCAGAGTTTTATTTCACAGACGGAATTCTGCAGAAGGGAGCATTGTATACAAGAGAATATACCGATACCGAAATGTTGCCGAAAAAGATTATGACAATCGGATAAAAAATAAGGGGCGGAAATTTCCGCCCCATTGTTTTTATTGATATATACGCACGTAATCTACGATAAACTCAGTTTTGAAAGTGTCCTTATCAAGGTCTGCAAGTTTATCAAGGTCGGGAATTTCAAGAGAAACGATAACATCCTCGGGAACCTCTGAAACACCGTTGCCGAAGGTTGAACGGATGGATTCAACACCGTTTACATAGAAAATGTATTCGTCCTCTGTCCACTTGAGCCCGTAGGTATTGTACTCGTCGGCAGGATTGTTGCCGTAGAATTTACCAAGCATGCGTGACTGGAAGCCCTCTTCCACACCGTCAACACCTGCACAATGAATAGCGTGTGTTACGTGGTAAACCTGCTTGGTATCATCGAATGAGGATTCAAAAATATCAAGCTCTGCACCACCGACACCGCCTTTTGAAATCGATGCAGTATAGGGAGCATCTGCCTGAATCCAGAATGCACTCCAGTAGCCCTTGGACTTATTGACCTTGCACTTTATTTCAAAATATCCGTTCTTATATCTTTCCTTAAGCTTAATTGCTGCTGTGTACCAGCCCTCGCCGTAGGTACCATCCCTGAGGTATTCGCCTGCGATAACAAGATTGCCGTCCTTTACACTTACCTGACTTGCTGCATTGAAGCCGCCTCTTCTGGGACCCACGCTTCTGTGATCCCATACATTGAGATCAAGCTCTTCACCCTCGAATTCATCCTCGAAAACAAGCTCATAGTCCGAAATATCAAGCTCTTCTCCGCGGGGGGTAAGGGGAGTGCCGAAAACCAGCATTGAGAGAATTTCAAAAATTGCCATCATACCTGCAAAAAGCCCTTTTACATTAAGGTTTTTAAGGGTATCAAAGAGCTGTTCAACTGCCCATCTTTCTCTGAAGCTGAGCTGCAGTAAATCAAAAATCTTTTCCATAACAAGCCTCCTTTTATTTATAATTCCATTTTATAGGTAATAAAACCGTTTGTCAATCGGCTATGTTGACAGAAAAAAGTATTTAGGATATTATAAAATAAACAAAGAAAAGAAGGGAAGCTGTTATGGGCAAATTATTTTCAGGGGCAGAGTCTTCTGTGATGACTGAGAGGCAAAAGCTGGAAAAAAGATATAAAAGCGGTGTATCGGGAATTTTGCTGATAGCAGTATTCAGTGCAGTTAATTTATTGCTTCTTCTTATAAATTCAGACAAATACTTTCTTTTTTCCGCATATATACCTTATCTTTTAGGAGATTATGCAATGTTTTACACGGGAAGATATCCTGAGGAGTATTATAAGGAATTTCCCGACATTCAATTTGTGGGCACATCCTTTTTTGCGGTATTTGTGGCTTTTGCCGTCGGGGTTGTACTTTTTTATTTTGTCTGCTGGTTTTTTGCGAGACAGAAAAGGGCTGTGTGGCTTGCGCTGGCTCTGGGGCTTTTTGCAATTGACACTATTGTGATGTTTGTTGTTGTAGGCTTCTATATAGATATGATAATTGATGTTATTTTTCATGTATGGGCAATTGTTGCTCTTGCATTGGGGATTTCTGCATACAAGAAGCTTAAAAGCATTCCCGCGGAGGCGGAATTACCGGTTGATGCTGAAGAGGAATCTGCGACGGAAGGCATTGCCCGTGATGACAGTCCCGTTCTTCGTATGGCTGATCCGGACGGCAAGGTAAAAACCTTCGTTGAAGCAGATTACGGTACCCTTCATATAGTCTATCAAAGAGCAAAAAGGGTAAATGAGCTTATTGTAAACGGCAGAGTTTATGCCGAGTATGAGGTGCTTGTTGAAAAAGAGCATGCTCTGAGCGCTATTGTTGCCGGACACGAAATTGTGGCAGGCTACGACGGTAAAATTATGACCTTTATAAATGTTGACGGTAAGCAGATTGCAAAAAAGGTAAGGCTTATATAACAGAAATGTGGGGGAATTTTTATGACTTACAAAAACAAGCCTGAAATGATATTGTTTGATGTTGGCGGAACACTCTTTGATGACGGAAAATGCATTTTCCGTGACGGGCTCTCCGCTTTAAGAAAATATGCCGACAATCCGGATGTTACGGACGATGATACTCTTATTCGTCTGTGGGATGAATATATGAATATGCTGGGTAAAAGCTTTCGCACGGAGGACGGGGTATCTCTTGAAATTCCTCTTTCCGCAATGATTAAGGCAGTTACAATGAAGGCAGGACTTAAATTCAGCATTGATATTTTCTCTCAGGAGGAGATTTTTGACCGCTTTAATTCAACAAGAAAGGTAAAGGACGGTATTGAAAAGCTTCTTCTTGTTCTTAAGGAAAAAGGAATACGTACCGCCGTAATCAGCAACAATGCAATGAGCGGTGAAAGTCTCGCCCTTGCAATTGAAAGATGGATTCCCTCCTCGGAGTTTGAATTCTGCCTTACTTCAGCCGATATCCTTTTTTCAAAGCCTCATGAATCGCTGTTTGTTGCAGCGGCAGGGTATGCAGGAGTTGATACAAAGAGCTGCTGGTACTGCGGCGACAGTAAAATTCCCGATGTTGACGGCGGCGGAAACGCAGGAATGTTCCCTGTGCTTATTGATGAGAAATCGGAAAAGCCCCTTCTTTTTGCCGAAAATGACGGCAAGGGTGAATATATGATAATAAACGGCTGGGAAAGCTTAAATAATTATATTTCGGAGATGTACTGATATGAAAAAATACTTATCTGCTTCCATTATGTGTGCAGACCTTCTTAATATGGAAAAATCAATAAAAGACCTTGAAAGGGCAGGGATAGACTATCTTCACGTTGATATTATGGACGGAAGCTTTGTTCCCAATATAACTCTCGGCTTTGACCTTATAAATTCACTTAAGAAAATTACGGATATACCTCTTGATGTGCATATGATGGTAAACGAGCCCTCAAAGTTTATTGATTTAATGAACCTTACCGAAAATGATATACTTTGTGTACATTATGAGTCCGAGCTGCACATTGCCCGTACTCTTGAAAAGATCAGGAATAAGGGTATAAAGACGGGACTTGCGATAAATCCCGGGACACCTATGGAAAGCTACCGTTATCTCACAGAGCTTCTTGATATGGCACTTGTAATGACCGTGAATCCCGGTTTTGCAGGACAGAAAATTGTTCCCTTTGCAGAAAGAAAGGTAAGAGATACAAGAGAGCTTCTTGATAGTCTCGGCGGTGAGAATATTCTTATTGAGGTTGACGGTAACATCAGTCCGGAAAACGGTGTGAAAATGTCAAAGGCAGGTGCAGATATCTTTGTGCTCGGAACAAGCGCATTGTTCCTTAAGGATAAGGATATGAAGGAAGCCGCAGAACATCTCAGAGAAATTCTTTAATCGGGGTGCAGTATGTATAAAGATATAAAGGCTGCCGTTATGGGCAGTATAAATATGGATATTATTCTTTCAGCGGAGCATCTCCCCGAGATAGGCGAAAATGTGCTGGGCAGTACCTATTCCTATGCTCACGGGGGCAAGGGAGCCAATCAGGCAATCGGTCTTTCACGGCTTGGCGCAAGGGTAAAAATGATAGGTAAGGTCGGGGACGATGCAAACGGCAGCAGCCTTATTAAAAACCTGGAAAAAAATAATGTTGATGTATCGGGTGTTGCAAATGACGGCACTTCTACGGGACTTGCAGCAATTTTGATTGATGGTGAGGGAAGAAACCGTATTATTGTCTATGAAAGCGCAAATGCTGAAATTGTTCCAGAGGAAGCCGTATCTCATATAACAGAAGACCTGGATGTGCTTTTAGTTCAGTTTGAAACAAAGGAAGAGGTTGTTACAGCCTCGGTGAATAAAGCAATAAGCCTTGGTATTACTACTGTTGTGGACTGCGGTCCTGCTAAAAATTTCAGTCTCGAAAAAATGCAGGGAATGACAATTCTGTCCCCTAATGAAAATGAAACCGAAGCACTTTCGGGAATTTTCCCCTGTGATAAGGAAACGGCCCTTAAAGCATCGGAGGTTCTGTATGAGAGAAGCTGTGCAAAATATATTGTGCTGAAATTAGGCTCAAGAGGATGCTCTCTTTATGACGGTAAGGAGATAAAGTATTTTGCTCCCTATCCCACAAAAGTCCTTGATACCACCGCTGCAGGGGATTCCTTCACCGCCGCCCTTGCACTGGAATATGTGAGAAGCGGTGATATAGAAAAAGCCTGCGATATGGGAAACCGTGCCGGCAGCATCGCCGTCAGCCGTGTGGGCGCCGAAAACTCAATGCCTACATCAGACGAGCTGATAAAACTGTAAAAGCAATCCGGAAAGGAATTTTTCCTCTCCGGATAATTTTTTGTAACATTTAAAGTGTTCTGTTTGTTTACACTTATGAAAGGCCTTTCAAAAGAAAAAAGAGGGAGAGGTGAGGAAGAATGCTTCTTAAGGAGGAAGCCGACAGAATAAAGCTGGAACAGATATATGAAAAATATAAAAACCGTATGTTTGTTTCAGCTTACAGGATACTCGGGGATCCGCACAAGGCTGAGGATGCGGTACACGACAGCTTTATTGCCATATCAAGAAATCTTGACAAAATTACAGACATTGATTCCGTAAGCACGGCATCTTATCTGATAAAGGCTGCAAAAAATACTGCTCTTAACCAAAGGAAAAAGAGCTTTTATGAAATTCCCTCGTATGTAAGCGATGAGGATATGTCGGCGGATGAGGATACTCTTGAAAATATCTGTACACAGGAAAACTACAGAATTATAGTTGACGGCATATTGAGTCTTGAGGAAAAATACCGTGATGTATTGAGCCTTTATTATCTTAATGAGCTTAGTGTATCTGAGATTGCAGACCTGCTTTCCAGGAAAGAAAATACAGTCAGACAACAGCTTGCACGCGGAAGGCGTAAGCTTATAAACATTATAGAAAAGGAGTCAGTGTGAAATGGATAATAACAGAAATATGTTACTCAGACAGGCTTTTGAGGATGCGGCAAAGACTGAAACAGATAATCTGCCCGCAGAAAATGAAATAGCAAGACATTATACGAAAAAGCATAACAGAAAAATGAAAAAGCTTTTTGACGGTGAAGTTTTAGCCGAAAGGACAAAGGAAAATCGTTTATTCTTCAGACGGATTTCAGTTTGTGCTGCAGCCCTGATGATATTGGTTACCGTAACAATAACAGCGGCAGCAAGCTTCCGGGATTTATTTGATCCCGATAATTTTGACAGCAAAAAATATACCCGTACCGAATGGGTTATAGATGAAGCATACATCACCGGAGAAGGTGTTGATGAGTTCACAGAGGTTGTCTATGACGGAAAGCCTATTACCGTTAAGTATTCTCTTGAAACAGGAATAAATTCTGATTTCCCTGAAAGAGCACTTATGGTGCTTGTAAACGGTGTAAGGCAAACCTTTGATGCGGTTGTCGGCGATAAAAAATATGAGGGTATTGAAATTCTTCCTCTTGAAAGGGGGCTTGGTACAACACAGTATGCTGAATTGACTTTCCGTCCCGATATGGGTAAAAAGGGTGAAGTTCTTGCCCTTGAGGTGGCTTCGGTATTCGATCCCGATAATGATTTTTATCCTGTATGCGAGGGAAGCAGTGCGCACATTGATGATGACTGCGATGATGTTTGTGATAAGTGTAAGGTGAATGTAAAGGAAATTCCCGTAGGTCCGCCCTCTCTTATAATTGTAAATGAAGCCTTTGCAAAAATAGTGATGAAGAAAAATGCGCCTGAGTCAGAAAGTAAGGTGTGTGAAAGCTTCTCCGGTTATGTTGAAGCTGATATAAACAGAAAAATTTATGACTGCTTCAATTATGAGGTTTCCGGCAGTGGCGGCACAGAGTTTTATAATGACTATGACAAGCTCGAAACTATGTGTGCAAAGGTTTACCAGAATATAGATGAAAGCCTTGTGTATGAAGAAGTAGGAGAGCTTGTGTACAGATCTGCATTAAAAACAGAGGCAAAGCCCGATGACAAGCTCACAATTAATCTTCACGGAAAAAGCGGTAAATACAGAGTTGCTTTTTATATCGGTACAGAGCCGCAGCCTGTTTTTGACGGCAAAGACTATGTTGATGTGGAAATCAGGGACAAAAAGCAGGTTGAGCTCAATATAAGCCTTGATACCACAAAGCTTAAAGGAGAAAACAGGTATTCTGTTGTGTATAAGCATATCGGGGAAAACCTTTTTGAGGATTATTGGTGGCATACCTTACAAATTTGCGAAGGCTTGCTTATTGTTGATTAAGAAATTCGGGAGATATACTGAGAGAAATAATATACGGATGGTTTTTGCATCATTGAAAGAGAGTGCGGATACATTGCAAGATTTTGTGCCGATATTAAATAAATCTTAAACTTTCAGCGCTGCAGTTTTATTGACTTTTATATTTTTACCTGGTATAATATTTCCGAGGTGATTTGTTATGAAAAAAGTGCTTTGTTTTGTGTTGGTAATTTTTTCCCTGATATCCCTTGTAGGCTGTAATCAGCAGGTTGAAAAACAATCTGTAGCAGGCTCCTGGGAAGCTCAGGTAGAGCTGTCTGTTCTCGGTATTGATATTCCCGATTCGGATGAAAAGCAGACTGTAGATATGCTTTACTCTTTTGAATTCAATGAGGACGGAACAGGAAAAAGCAGTATTCTCGTTGATGAAAAATACAAGACCTTTGTTCCCGATACAAATTCAGATTTTACTTATACTTTTGATGGCGAAAAGCTTGAGCTTAAGCACGAAGACGGGAAAACTCAGGTCTTTACCGTTTCATTTTCTGAGGGAAAGCTTATACTGGACGGCAGATCACATATTGAATTGGTTCCCAAGAAATAGTATGTTTACGGGCAGTGCAGTATCGGCTCGTGAGAAAAAATAAGCAGAATATAAAAGCGCATAATACAAGGGGTTCTGCAGGCTGTCGTCTGTAAGAACCCCTTGTAGGTTATTTAGTTTTATGCGATCTTTATTTTTTATCTTAATGTCTTACTTGTACTGATAAACTCTTACATAGTCTACGATGAATTCGGATGTGTCGCCGGGCTGCATATCCATCTTGCCTACACCGTGTCTGTCTGCGTGTGCAATGCCGTTGTCACCTGCAACCTCACAGGAAACAAGAAGCCATTCGGGATTCTGAGAAACACCGCCTGCTGAAGTTCTGCAGGTTTCAACACCGTTGATGTAGAAAATGTATTCATTTTCATTCCATTCTACGCCGTATGTGTTATATTCCTCGTAAGGATTGTTTGCATAGTATTTACCGAGCCCTACGCCTACCATAGGATCGCCGTAGCCGTCATAGATAATACCTGTCTGTACGCAGTCGCCGTAGCCTAATGCCTCATCCTTATAGAACATAGATTCGAAAATGTCAACCTCTGTGCCGTCGATGCCTGTGCCGTCAACCTTGGTAACACCGTGGTTCATCATCCAGAAAGCAGACCACATACCTGTAGCCTTGGGAAGAATACAACTGATTTCAAAATAGCCGTACTTGAACTCGTGAAGTCCCTGGGTAGAAATGCAGGCATTATACCAGCCTTCCTTGTAGGGCTTGTAGTCAGGATTCTCTTCAAACCAGTTTTTGTAAGCATCGGGAATGGGAAGTCCCTTGTCAAAGTAAGCGGTAGTGATTGTAAGATTACCGTCAGCTACACTTACCATATCCTCGTGCCAGAAGCCGCCTTTTCTTTCGGTTACCCACCATTCGGTCTGCCACTTTGTCTTATCAAGCTCTGTGCCTTCGAATTCATCCTGCCACACAAGCTCGAAACGGTTGTTGAGATCAAGCTGCTGTCCTGATGCGGGAACGGGCAGGTCAAGCATACCGGGAAGTGTAGGGGAAATCATAAGAAGAAATGCTACAAGAATGCGTATAATTGCTCTGAACATAATAAATTCCTCCGTTTTTAAGTTAATATCAGTATAGCAAATAAATGCAGTTCGTGTCAATTATGTTTTTGTGTTGACATAAATGTTCTGATACAATAAAATATATCTGTCGTATTTACAAGCGGCAAATATTAAGAGTTATATGGTGAAGTATGTATATTGCAGGTCAGGTTGT
This sequence comes from Acutalibacteraceae bacterium, assembly GCA_045647985.1. GTDB lineage: Bacteria > Bacillota > Clostridia > Oscillospirales > Acutalibacteraceae > RUG806. The sequence goes on along the minus strand of JAZRNB010000084.1, from coordinate 31,247 downwards.
CGGTATACTGGTTACAGTAACCGTAATAATTATCCAACAACTTAAAAGCAGGAATCAGATTCTGTGGGCATCGGTTTTTGTCAACGTCCTCGGGGCGCTGAATGTGTTGCTCATTGACGGCTTCGGCTCAGGTGTTACCGTAAACTTTGTTGCGATAGCACAGATTCTTGTAGCCTTATGGCACGAAAAGAAGAATACAAGTGAAACACTGATTGAAAAAATCATATTTTTAATTCTCTATGTTGGAGTGGGAATTATGAGTTACACCTCACCGCTTGATATTCTTGCCATTCTTGCAGCAGTTTTCTATATGGTGGCAATGCTGCAGAAAAAAGAACAGAATATCCGTCTGTGCTTGCTGGCAAATATGACATCCTGGACTATATACCACGGAATTTTACGTTCAACAGGAATATTCGCACAGCTTGCAGGTATTGTTTCTGCGGTTATCGCCCTTTACAGATACAGAAAAAAAACAGCTTAAGAAAGGAAAAACATTATGTATACCGTAAAAAATTTTCTTGATAATGATGATGTCAGAATTGTTGATACAAAAGGTCCTTTTTCCGTTGCGGAATATATAAGAGATCTCAGTGTTACCCCCTCAAGTGCGATGACTGCATATTACAGTAATGAAATGAATGTGCGAAAAAGACAGCTTGTATGTAATATGGCGGACACATCAGGTATTACTTGTCAGGCAGGCGCAATGCAGTGGACTGTAGGCAATGTAAATGCTACCACGGGAATAAAGGGTGTGGGTGATCTGTTCGGTAAGGCGGTAAGAGGTAAGGTTACGGGAGAAAGTGTTATAAAGCCCGAATACAAGGGCAACGGAACATTGGTGCTTGAACCCACATACAAGCACATCATTCTGCTTGATACAAAAGATTGGAACGGCTCTCTTGTGCTTGATGACGGACTTTTTCTTGCATGTGAAGCTTCTCTTAAGCATAAAACAGTAATTCGTTCAAATTTTTCTTCCGCTATTGCAGGTAATGAAGGTCTTTTTAATCTCAGTATTAACGGCAACGGTATCTGTGCAATAGAATCAAGATGTCCTAAGGAGGAGCTCATAGTCATTGAGCTTCAGGACGATGTGCTGAAGGTTGACGGAAATCTTGCAATTGCATGGAGTAATTCTCTTAATTTTACGGTAGAAAGATCAGGAAAAACTCTCATAGGCTCCGCTGCTTCGGGGGAAGGACTTGTAAATGTATACAGAGGTACGGGAAAAGTTCTTTTGGCTCCCATTGATTCATTTCCTGTTAACTATTAAAAATATCCCCGCCTGTTTCAAGGAAGCAGACGGGGATAAATTATAGTGTTTTTTATTATCTTGTTTCGGGAAGTCCGTTAAGGTGTGCTGTGGAGTTTATGTAGTCGAAAATTATATCTCCGTAAGGGTTTGTTCCGGGCTTATAGAAAATGATTTTTGTAATTCCCGTGTTTGAAAAATTGATATCGAATAAGGGTACATTTTCAAGTCCCATAAGATAGAAAACTATGTGGGTTATAAATGCGGCATGGGAAACCACGCATATTTTTTCGCCCTTTTCGTGATGTGAGCGAAGATAATTTACTGCTTCCCTTGCTCTTTCAAAGTGAGCCTTATCATCTCCCTTTGCCGAGTAGCACATAAGGGGAGTATCTGAAGGTAAGCCCGGGGCTAAAACAGCTTCGGGATTTATTTTCTTTATATCCTCGGGGGCGCCCTCATATTCCTCACCCATACCGTTTTCTGTAAGAAGGGGCAAGAGCCATAAGGGTTTTTGCTGCTTCTGCTTTTTTATAACCTCGGTTGCAGTTCGTTCCGCACGGAGAAGTGCGCTTGAATATACCGCATCGAAGTTTATGTCCGAGAGATATTCTCCTAAGTTTTCAGCCTGACATATTCCCGTTTCACTGAGAAATGGGTCAGCCATATCCTGAAGTGTGGGAATTTCTCTTACCTTTATTCCTGCATTACCGTTACTTTGTGCGTGGCGGATAAGATATATTTCAAGCTCGACTACATTCTTTTCCTGTTCCATAAATTTGTTTCCTTTTCTTTTTGCTGATTAGATTATACAGAACAGAAAAAATGATGTCAAATGAATTTTCGCAAATTCTTATTAAGCTTTTTACTTAAATGGCGGACGGCAAGGAAAACTACAGTCCATATAATAAAGAAGACAGCTACAAAAATAGCGGTAAAAGTTAAAATCACGTTGATATTGAAGGGAATCCACGTGTTCACAAGATAGCAAAGGACGTACACGGCATAAAGTGAAGAAAAATGGCAGGCAAGGGATTTTGGCACTGACCAGTGCTCTATCTGATTGAAAACCGTAGCACCTGCCTGAACGAAGGCAAGAATATAGGTAGAAACAGCCATTATAAGCTCCTGCAGACCGTCGAGCTGCAGATTTTCTTCAAATAGGGAGATAATAAAAATCACAATTGCCGCAGTAACCGGCCCCAGCCCCGAAAACATAAGTCCTCTTTTGATAAATTCTTTTACGTAAATATTCATACTATAAACCTAACCTTTCCTTGACTGCTTTTACCTGTCTTCGGGATACGAAGTCTGCGAGTCCGTTTGTAAAAGTGACCTTCAGCGTTCCCGAAACGGAGCAGTCAAATTTTTTGATTTTTTTAATGTTACCTATAGCAGACTGATTGAGCTTTATAAAAGCCGAGGGCATTTTCTCCTCTATCATATAAAGTCTTTCTTTTACGAAAAATTTATCCTTTTCCGTAAATACAGCCACCTTTTCGTTTTCAACGGTAAAAAGGACAATTTCCGAAAAACCGATTTTATAAGTTTCCCCGTTTTTATGACAGAGAAGCTCGTTTTTCCCCGAAAGCAGCTTTTGTATATCATCAACAATCTGCCTTCTTTCGTTAACATAGATATCAATTCTTTCTTCTTGAGTTTCGCCGACAAAAACATTAAGCTTCAAAATATCTTCCTCCTTTCATTCCCGATTATAGCCATAGAATAATATCTGTAAAGCATTTTTCGCTATACGGCAGAAATTGCAGACTATGCGGTTGGTTTAGTAAATCATAATTTATCTGCCATTTTGCCCCTACAAAGAATGATTTATTTAAAAATGCGGTGCAGGCTACTTTTTTGCAGCCTGCACCGTGTGCTGTTATTTTGTCTTTACCATTTGTTTTCTACATATTCGCAGAAAGCATACATATCCTTGATTTCAAGCTTTGTGCCGTCATCAAGGGTGACATCACCGTTCCAGAGACCGTGTACCTGATGTGTGTGCATTCTTGCGAGATTAAGCACATTTGTGTCGGAATGGTGGTCATAGTAGGGTGTCATTGTAAGGTTGAATCTTCCGTCCTCGGAAACAAATTTCCAGTCATTCATAAATTTGTCGGGCTTTGGGAATGTTTCAACATCAACAGCACCAATCTTATGAGCCTTTCCGTCATAGAAGAGGCAGGTTTCCGTTGCATTGCTCTCGTCACCTATTGCCCAGGTGATTTCGAAGCCGAAAAGATGCTTGTTGCCTTCTTTGTCCTTAAGGTATGTTGAGCCGTTGCCCCAGTACCATACCATTTCGTGAGGAGTGTTTACTCTGCCCCAGTCGAGTGCGCAGAATGTGTCTGTTTTCTTGAATTCGTAAACCGTATTACCGACTTTATATGTACCTTCGCAGGGCATACAGTTCTGCTTGGTTGTCATAAAGTATCTTGTGGGCTCATTTTCAAAGGGGAGAACTGTTGTGATATTCTCAAGCCCCTCAGGTATATCCATAGTGAAATTACACTCTATGAAGGAACCCTTCCAGGGCTTCTTAAAATAAAGATTTCTCTTGTTTTCACGGGTATCGAAAATTACGTGTGCATTACCGACCTTTGCTTCAAAGTAATTTGGCACATCACCCTTGGGAGGAAGAATGTACTTGCTTTCTCCACCCAGGAAAAGTGCTGTTGCGTCAGCCAGCTTTTCCCCTTTTTTAAGGTCAACAAGAACTGCCGACACATAACCGCCTATGGAGATATTTGCAAAGGAAATCTGTACCATAAAGTTTTCGTTGCCCAGCTGATAGAAGTCCCATTCCTTTTTTCTGTATTTAGGATTTGAACAGGAACGGTCATAATCAAACACATTGTGTCTTGCCCAGCCCTTCGCAAGAAGGGTGCCGTCATAGTCTAAAAGGCGGGTAGGCTCTGTGTATTCTGTCTGCTTTGAGGGAGCAGTCCATTCCCAATAGGACTTATATGTTCTCTCGCTCATAAGATCAACTCCTGTAAAAAATATCTTATCTTAAGTATATAAATTCCGGAGTATTATTTCAATATGAAAAATAAATAAAAAGCAAGAAAATAATTTGACACAAAAAGGGGAAGCACCCGAAAAGTGCTTCCCTGAAAATATGTTATTTATCTGCCGAAACCGAAAATCTTTACAAAAATGATAAAGAAGTTTTCAATATAAATCATAAGCTTGTTTGCAGTATTTGAAATGTTGGTAAGAATATTGTCACCGTTCATTTCCACACCGTAGCCCTGGAGAGTACCGTTGTTGTCGGGAACAGAATCACCGTCAAAGGCAAACTCATAGAGAAGGGGAGAAATAAGAGCTGTTATGAAATATTCACCGGGATTTATGCCGCCGAAAATCATAGCTGTGATTCTTGTGAAATCCTTAGCCATTGTGTCGGTGCCGCCCATAGCGTCAAGAATTGTGTTTGCTGCAGCAAGTAAAACCTCGTCGCTTACGGTGGAAATATCGTCCTTAAGAATGAGAGAAACAGTTCTGAGAAGAATCTTTACCTCTGTGCTCTGAACCTCAAAGGGCTCTTCGCCTGCATAGTGCCATGCTACAAGCTCTGTTGCAAGATCCCAGCCGGTCTCATAATCGGAATCGGGAATTTCAATGAAGTATTTCTTTGCAAGCTCCTGAACAGAGTTTTCACCGTAGAGAGGCATTCTGAGAATATCTGTAAGACCGCCGACAGCAGTGCTTACAAGGGGATAGAAGATTGAGTCTTCTGCGATGCCGAGCTTTTCCATTGAAAGAGAAAGCTCAAGTCTGTACTGAATACCTGCCTTGAGGTAGCCCTTTGCATATTCATTGAGACCTGCATTCATAGCATCAAACTGCTTCTGTGTATAGCCGTCAATCTTTCTGAGGGGCTTTGTGTCGATTTTGTCAATTGTTTTCGTACGGTAAGTTATTTCTCCGTCATTAAGACAGAATACCTTATACTGCAAGGGGTACATTGAAAGAGCAGTATTTGCGAAGTCATAAATCTTGTTGCCGAGAGGGGTTGTGTAGGATGTTGCATCAGAGCAATGCTCGTGACCTGAGAACACAAGCTTTATACCTGCATCCGCAAAAAGAGTAGCCGTTGTGTAGTGGAAGCGCACAATGAAGTTACGGCTGATGAGTCTCTGCATGGGAAGGTGGTCGAGAAGATTGTGGTGCATCATAAGAATGGGATATCTTCCGTCTTCCTTTGCCTTTTCCGCTTCATCGAGAACCCACATAACCTCTTTTATCTCAAGTCCGTCCTCTGTGGATTTTGAGGGATCATTACTGTCAAGGGCTATAAGACGGTAGCTGTCGCCGAGGTTCACGGTATATGAAGCGCTGTCATCTCTCTGAGAGAGAGCTTCATTGTAACCGAAATCAGCATAAACCTTTCTGAAATCTGCTACCTTGAAATCGATATCGGCTGCACCCATATCGTGGTTTCCGGGAATAACAAAAACAGACTTTCCTGTTTCTTTTTCAAATTTTTTAAGCTTTGCGGCAACATCATAATGCTCCTGCCATACGGTTCTGCCGTTGTCTGCAAGGTCACCGGGGATGAGAAGATATTCAACACTGTCATCTTCTGCACACTGACGGAGCAGCTCATCAATAATAAGACCGCTTTCGTTGTCCATGGATGCACGTCTGTTTGCATACCAGAAAATTTCGTGGTCATTTGTTTTTTCAAGAGCCTCTTCGGGGACATTGTAGTGAAGGTCGGAAGCTACTGCAAAGCCCAGTTCTTTGTTATCATCCGTTACAAGGGCAGATGAAAAAACTGCAAGGGAAGAAAAAACAATAGCTGTTGCAATAATTGTACTGAGAAACTTTTTCATTTTCCGTACTCCTTAAATAATATTAAAAGTATTTTAACAAATAAAATTCGATTTGTACATATTTTTTTTAAAAATAACGGAAATAAATTAAAAAACCGCCGGAAATTACCGTATTCTGATGCAGCATACGGTAATGTCATCGTGTTTTCCTTTAAGAGAAAGACTCAGCGCTTCATTGACAATAGCTTCGGAAAGTGCCTTGGTGCTGTCATTTCTGTGTTCCTTTATAAGCTCCTTGAATCGGATATGAGGAATTACGGACGCACCGTCAGAAAGAAGTATCAGAGTGTCTCCCTTTGACAGCTCAATTTCGCTTTTTTCAAAAGAGGTGCTTTCGAGAATTCCCAAAGGCATAGAGCTTTTTTCGATTATTGCGGTTTTTTCCGCTTTTCCTATGATAGAAAAACAGGCTCCTGCCTTGTAAAACTCTGCCTTGCCCGTGTTAAGATCTATTTTCAGTACATCAAGTGTAGCCAGGGTTTCCTCTGCCGATTTTATAAGCAAGGCACAGTTTACCGTTTCAAGTGCATCTTCGGGAGAAAAGCCTGCCCTGAGAAGCCGTGCCGTAAGATTTGCAGTCATAACAGAATCAATAGCTGCCCTTGTGCCTGTACCCATTCCGTCGCTGAGCACTGCATAAAAGCAGCCCTTGCCGTCTGGAAAGCTGCGTAGAGTGTCTCCAGAAAACTGCTCTCCCGCCCCCGTATGAGAGGCGGTGTGGCAGGATACTGTGAATTTCCCCTCTTCTGTGAAATTCATCACAGTACCGTTATCGGTATATTCATCAATTACGGGAGGCAGGTACATTTTCCCTGTTGCTTCATACATTTTTTCAAGAAGCTGTGATTTGTCGGGAATTACCGGAACGCGGCTGCAGTACACCTGTAAAATGCTTTTGTCTGAAGTGGAGGTGTATTCACTGATGCCTTCAAGCACGAAGCCCGCATCACGGAAAATAGGAGTCAGAGCTGCTGTATGCTCATTGTTTACAGCCGGCAGACGCCGTATGTTTTCTGCCGTTGCATCCAGAAGTGAGCCTATGCAGGAAAACTGCCTTGCCGCCGCTTTTTTGGCTTCAAATATATTATTTTTTGCAAGTATGTGAGCGCATTGCTCAAGATACGCCTTGTTGAAGCCCTGCGCAATTTTATCAGGCATACGGCAAATCATTGTAAGTCTTTCGGGTAAATCCTCCGAAAGAAGCATTTCATTTTTTTTCAGCTTTGTGTTGGCTTCTGAGAAAGCCTTTTCCGAGATATCCTTACACTTTATCCAGCAGAATTCGTATTTATTGCAGGCCTTGCATATATCCTCTTTTACCGCACGGGGAATATCGTCACAGGAGGGGACATCTGATTTCTGAAGAAATGCGGATACCGTTCCCACACTTGCGGAGATATCTTTTATTGCTTTTCCTGTCTGCTTCAGCATAAAATGTAATGTCCTGAGTCTTTCTTCTCCGCTGAAATCACTTTTCAGAGGCAGCAGTATTTCTGAAAATCCCGACAGGAAGAATTTCGGTATCACAAGAAATGCGGCTGCGGAAAATACAGCTTCTCCGAATGCTGTCAGTGCAGTATCGGGATTCCCCTTAAGAATAAGGGATAGGGCGGAGGACAGAACGAGGCTTATTCCCACAGGGATTCTTCCGAAATTTCCCGTAATTCCCGAAAGCATTCCCGCAAGAATAAATGTTGACATAAGCTGAGGCTGTGTGTCCGAAAAGCCCAGTGTCAGTCCGCTGCAGATACCTGTTATTGCGGCGGAAGTCTGCCCTCCGTAAAGAGCGAGAACACATATTGCGAAGTATGCAATTATCCGGGCAGGTGAAAAACCGCAGACGGAAAAGCGCTCAAAAGACAGCAGCAGAATGCTTCCCGTAAAAAACACTGCAACGGTATCTGAGGGATTACAGAAGATGCTTTTCCGCCTTTCGGCTATTATATCCTGCACTCTTCGGAAAAAAACGGCAAATGCGGCGGAAATAAGAGATTCGCTGAAGCACATTATAAGAAAAATTCCTTCGCCCGGTACGGCAAGATATACACAAAGGGAAACCGCGAATGTGGCTATTCCCGTAATGCCTGCAATGACCGGCGCTTTGTATGTAAAATCAGCCTTCGGTTGTATAAAGAGCTTGAGGATACAAATTATGACAGCAGCTCCGACAAAGCGCAGAGAATCGAATAGTCCGAAAAAAACGACATAGCCTGTTGCTGCCCCCAGAGATGCGGAAACTGCATAATTTATATCAGTACCTCCCGCAAATCCCGTTGCAAAAGGTGAAAGACCGCCTGCAAATGAGATTCCTCCGAAAAGAAAGCTTAACAGAAAGTATGCCGCCTGTGTGCAGAATCTTCTGAATATTATGGTGATTGAAGAGGTTCGGGGCAGTTTTATGCGGTTTTTCAGTTTTTCCATTTTTTTCATTCCTTGTCTTTTAATAGAATGAATATATACCCGTTATTGCGAAAAAAATGTCATACCTGCACATTGTATTTTGGCGTAAAATGTGTTAAACTGAGAAAAACTGACGGCGGAGGTTTTTTTATGCAGATTGGCTTTACCTCAACTTCATTCAGACAGATAAGAAATCTTGAAAAAATAGTAAAAATTGCCCGTGATTGCGGAGCCGACTGCATTGAGTGGGGCGGAGATATACACGTAAGAAATGAAAAGGATGCACGGCTTGCAAAGGAGCTCTGTGACAGATACGGCATAGGAATATCCTCCTATGCAAGCTACTACCGTGTCGGCGATAAGAACAGTGCGGAATGGGAGAGAATATGTAAAATCGCAGATGCAATGGATGCAAATCGGGTAAGAGTGTGGCTCGGAAGATGCGACAGCGAAAAGACCGATCCTCAAACCTATAACAGAATAGCAGAAGATGCAAAGGCTATGTGTGCTGCAGCGGAAAGGTATAATCTTAAGATAGTCTCCGAATGTCACGACAATACCTATAATAACAATACGGATGCTTTTCTTAAAATTGCAAAAGAGGTAAATTCTCCTCTTTTCCTCACATATTTTCAGTCAAGATACAAAAAGAAGGAGTATGACCTTGACAGAATCCGCTATACTATGCCCTATACAGAATGTGTTCATATTTCCTTCTCGGAATTGCGAAGAGAGCAGTTTCCTCTTTATAACCCGACATATATTGATGTGCTTATTGAAAAGCTTCTTTCAGAGGGCTTCGACAAGGTAATGCTTATTGAGTATACTTATATTTTCGGTCGCTTCGGGCTTCCCTCGTCAATGAAAACGGATATTGCAAGGCTTCGTGAAAAGGTAGGTGCCGTAAAGTGAAAATTGCCCTTTTCGGAACAAATGAAATACAGTTTTCAAAGGTTTATACATCTGAAGTCCTTCGTGAATTAGAAAAACACGGAGAGCTGTCGGAAAAAATAAACAGGAAAAACATTGAAAAATACAAGGAGTGGCTGAAGGACTGTGAAATTGCCTTTGCTACATGGGGAATGCCGAAATTTACGGAGGCAGAAATTACCGAATATCTGCCCTCATTGAAAGCGGTCTTTTACTCTGCAGGAACCGTGCAGTATTTTGCAAAGCCGTTTCTCAACAAAGGAATAAAGGTTTTCAGTGCCTTTGCCGCAAATGCCGTGCCTGTTGCGGAATATACCTTTGCTCAGATTTCCTTGGCAACAAAGGGATTTTTCCAGTCGGCAAAAAATTACCGTATGCTCCTGCCACGTTCATTTGCCTTTGCAAATCTGTCTCCCGGAAATTTCAGGTGTAAGGTCGGACTTGCAGGACTCGGTGCCATCGGTCAGTCTGTGGCTAAAAAGCTTCAGACGCTTGATGTGGATGTTTATGCCTACGATCCCTTTGTTTCCGCTGAAAGGGCAAAGGAATTGGGAGTTACCCTCTGTGATCTGGAAACTCTGTTCAGGGAATGTGACGTTATCAGCAATCATCTTGCAAATAAAAAAGAACTGAAAAATGTGTTCAATTACTCGCTGTTCAGCAAAATGAAAAAGCACTCCACTTTTATAAATACGGGCAGAGGAGCACAGGTTGCAGAGTATTCACTGGCTCTGTCACTGCTTCTTCATCCCTCAAGAACTTTTGTCGGCGATGTCATAAAGAATGAGTATTTTCCGTATATAAATCCCCTTTTCTGGTGTCCCAATGCCGTTCTTACTCCCCATATCGCAGGAAGCACGGGTAATGAGCCGCAGAGAATGGCATACTATATGATGGAAGAGATGAAGCGCTATCTTTCAGGAGCGGATACGGAATATGAGATAACCTTAACAATGCTTGAAAGAATGGCATAAAAAATCGGACTGTAGTTGTTATTGCTACAGTCCGATTTTCATTTATTGTATTTATTTTACCTTATCTGCAAGAAGTGCAGCGATATCGCCGACAGTTTTGATCTTGGGAAGAGTTGCATTCGACATTTTTACCTTGAACTTTTCTTCAATTGCCGTTGCAATGTTCATAAGGTCAAAGGAAGAAGCACCGAGGTCAAATCGGAGATTTGATTCCTCTGTAATTTCTTCGGGTTCGATTTCCACATATTCGCAGATAATTTCTCTGAGAATTTCTACTATATTCTGCATTTATATTTCCTCCATTATTTCACCGATTGTTTTATCGGGATTCATAACACCTTTAAGAATTGTTCGTACAACACCGTCATTGAAGCGGTAAACATCATCGTCCTTCGTAAGAAGAAGACGGTGAATATATGAAAAAACGAAGCGGCCGCTTGATGCCTCCTGCATTGTAAGTACATACATGGGCATAACATAATAACCGAAGTTATAGGCTGAAAACTGATAATTCCTGTCTCCGAAGGCATTTTCACCCGAGGGGAGATATGAGAACATCATACTGTTTCCTGTCTGCATAAGAGAAAATCCGTAGCGGTCTCTTTCCATCTGTCTTATGTTGGTAAAGGGCACATCGCAATGACGGAAAAGGAAAACCTGTGATTCGCTCAGCTGCTTTATGGCATCTGAGAAGGTCATATCATCGGGAAGGATTTCTCGCCATGGCATAGGGGAAGCGAGAGTTCCTCCGCAACGCTTCTCCTTTACTGTTCTTCTTCTGGGGCAGAGCACCCAGAAAAGGGTATCGTTTTTGTGCTCGTTTATTTTTGAGAGGTATATACGGAAGCCCAGCTGAATTACCCATTCTGCACTCAGGTGGTTGTCCGTAATGAAGTCTGAGATTGTTTTAGAGTCCCTTTCGCTCAGGTGGCACTTGACAAGACTTGTGGAATCAAGAACGGGAAGGTAAATATGAGGAGATGTCATATCCTTGTTACGGAAGAGCTTCCTTTGAAGATTCAGCACCTTGGTACCGTTTATTGCGTTATAGAAGGGACGGCGGTCTTTAGCAACAAATTCATCAAGAATTTTTGTTTCTCTTTCAATTTTTTCCTCAAGCTCGGAGTTGTTCTGTTCCTTGCTGATGATATCCTCATATTTTGCAAGGGGTCTGGGAAGCGGCTCCTTGTTTTTAAGACTGTCATAAACTGCAATGAGATCCTTGAAAAACATAAAGGCGGCAACAAAGTCCATCATCATATGTGAAACACTCAGGAAAATTCCGTGCTTGCCCTCGTGGGTGACAAAGAAGATTATTCTGAATATTTCTCCGCCGAATACGTCGAGCTTTGTGGAAGCAACAGTGTCAAAGTACTTTACCTGCTCTTCCTTTGAGGAGAACTTTTTTACGAGAATCTTATCGAGTTTGTGCTCATTGAGGAAATACTGCCTGATTTTCATTCCGTCACGGAAAATTCTCAGCCTCAGACAGTCATTTCTTTCGATTTCTATGTTGACTGCACGTGCAAGAAGCCCGAAATCAAGCTCCTCGTCAAATGCTATAGCAACGGGAATCTGTGTGGACTGTCTGTGGACGGAATACTTCCACATATACTGAACCATTTCCTGTGAATGTATGAGATTGTATACCTGTTCACCGTTTTTAGGCTTCATAAGGGTCCTCCTGATATCAGCCCTGAATACGCTTTATCTTTCCGACAGATGTCTTTTTGAGAGGTGTTTCGCGGACTGTGAAATTTGCAACAATGTGTGAGGGGAGTGCGGTTTCGTTATATTTGTCAACGATATCTTCAATTGCCTTATTTATATCGGCAACTCCTGACTGCTCAGCCAGGTCATAATCGGGATAGATTTCAGCAACAATAACGTCGTTTTTTGCATAAACGAGAATTTCTTTAACCAGCCTGTTGCAGGCAATTCTGTTTTCAATTCCTTCGGGAGAAACATTTTCTCCGTTTGCAAGAATGATAAGGTTTTTTAGTCTGCCTGTTATGTAAAGAATTCTGTTTTCGTCAATCCGTCCCATATCACCCGTTTTCAGCCAGCCGTCTTCTGTGATGACTGCTGCGGTTTCCTCGGGACGCTTATAGTAGCCCATCATAAGGCCGGGAGTGTCAATCTGAATTTCGCCGTCTCTGATGCGTACATCAATGGTGCTCATAATTCTGCCTACGCTTTCGGGAGGACAGTCGGGATCGGGAAGAGTAACCTTTGCACTGGTTTCACTCATTCCGTAGCCCTGTCTGAGAAGGATACCGTACTGAGCGAATGCCTTGCAAAGCATTGGATCAAGGTAAGCACCGCCTGCAAGCATCATATCAAGATTTCCTCCGGTAACCATAGCGGCTGCTTCCTTGGGGGAAAGCTCGGGATTCTTTGCCTGGATTGCGCGGATTCTTGCAAGAATGCCCTGTGCAATAAGGGGAACAACTCTTATCTGATTGGGCTTGAAAACAAGTAAATTTTTGAACAGATCCTTCATCTCTCCGTTAAGGCAGATACAGTTACCTACATTAAGAGGGCCGATATATCCGCAGATGAAGCAGAAAATATGATGAAGGGGTAATACGGAAAGGATTGTATCAACACGGATAACTATAGGATCGTAGGGCTCAAAAATAAGGTTGCTGACAAGTGCCTCGCAGGAGAGCATAACCCCCTTTTTGTCACCTGTTGTGCCTGATGTGTAAATAATGAGGCAGCAGGCCTCGGGATCCATATTTATATCAGAAAGGGATGCATAGGGGGAGCTTTCTGAAAATTCTTCGTAAATATTTCCGAAGCTTTCGGGATTTATTACCATTATGTAAGAAAGAGCAGGGCAAAGAGCCTTTACTGTGTCAATTCTGTCAGAAAATTCTTCGCCGTAAAAAAGCACAGTTGAATCAGAATCGTTGATTATGGAAGCTGCTTCTTCGGCTGTTGAATCGGGATCAAGGGGAACTGCCACATGTCCAGCTGTCAGTACACCTGTCATACAGGCAATGTACTCATATGTGCTCTTGCTGATAATGGCAATGTGAGTTCTTTCGGGAATGTCGTGACGGAGCTTTCTGCATACTGCAAGACCGTCGTTTCTTACCTCGCTGAATTTCTTTTCCACGATTTTTTCATCACGGATGTACTTTATGAATGTTCTGTCATTGTGCTTTTCAGGGGCAACATCAAGCAGATCTCTTATTGTGGGTACATTTTCAAGCTTCATTTTCAAAACCTCTGTGTTTTATTCTACGGAAACGTACAGTTTTCCAGTATAGTGGACATTATAATACTTTTTTTTCTCAAAATAAAAAAGTTTATAAATTATTTACAAAAGTTTAACAAACTATTTCAGACATCGCCATCGCAAATGGTGGCTTTTCTTTTCCGTTTCTATGTATAAGCTTATGCTTGCTTCGGAAGCTTTCAGACCGTCTGCTTCTTGTCATATATCTTCCTTGCACCTAAAATGCAATGCGCATATTTTACCACACAAAGCAATACAGTCAATACAAAAGTATAAAATTATTGTACAACATGGCGGAATTGTGTTGCATTTTGGTCAATTTTTCTTAAATGTGCTTGACAGCTTAAGGAAAAATATTCTATTATTATTTAACAGAAAGTCAAAAGGAGAATTCTTTATGAAAAAGCTTACAGCCGTTTTTCTTTGTCTGCTGATGATTATGTCAACTATGACAGTTTTTGCCGCAGCACAGGAAGCAGAACTTAAAATTACTGTAGTAAATGACCTGCATCTTGATTATAAAGATGCAAATGCCGAAAAAGTTGCAAAAAGAAACAGCATAAGCGAGGAGTATGCTCATGCCTCTTCAGGCGGACAGCTTCCCTATGAGTCAGTTGCTGTTATCAAGGCATTTCTCCGTGATGCCGAAAAATCTGACAGCAATATCGTGATTATGCCCGGTGACCTTACAACAGAGGGTACACTTCTTGAGCATATGGCATTTGTTGCACTTATTAAAGAGTTTGAGGAGACAACAGGTAAGAAAGTTTTTGTCGTTCCCGGAAATCACGATCTTTTCAAGACATCCGTAGCGGAATTTGAAGCATTATATGCTGATTTCGGTTATTCCGAGGCTCTTGTAAACGATCCTGATACAGCTTCATACACAGTAGACCTTGATGATAATTACAGACTTCTTGCAATTGACTCCACAATGCCCGGAAAGAGTCCTCACGGTGTCGGTGATGCACTTGTAAGCTGGGTTAAGGCACAGTGCGATGCTGCAAAGGCTGACGGAAAGAGACTTGTTGCAATGATGCACCATAATCTTGCTCCTCACATTGTTCTTGTGGGTATTTTCCATCCCAGTGCAGTTGTCAATAATACTTCAACAGCTCTTGCAGATACACTTGCAGACAACGGAGTAAAATATATTTTTACTGCTCACACACATGACCAGGATATAGCAAAATATACTTCTCCTGCAGGTAATGCGATTTATGACTGTGTTACAACTGCTCTTAATGCATATCCCTGTGCTTACAGAGAGGTTGTTTTCGGAGAAAAGGTAAAGATTACAACAAAGAATGTTACCTCCATCGATACTTCTCTTCTCCCCGCCGGAATAAATGAAAACGCTCTTGCTCTTGCAAACAGCGATTTCCTTGCTTATGCAAAAAACTGCACATATACAGGTATTGAAGTAACAATAGCTTCTTACACAAAGGCTGAAACGCTCAAGAAATATCTGAAGACAGATGATCCCGAGCTTCAGGCTGTTCTTGATCCTACAATTGATAAGGTCTGCGAAGCCGTTCAGCTTCCCATTTACAAAAAGGACGAAGCAGAGGAAGGCAAGAGTCTTGAGGCTCTCGGTGAAAAGCTTGGAATTACCTTCCCTGAAACAGATTATAACGATATTGTTGACGTTGCGGTTGTAATCTATCAGGCACACGCAGAGGGCGATGAAAATTATCCCGCCTATACTGATGAAATTATTCTGTTACAGCGCGCAGTTGCTGTTGTTCTGAATTATGCGCTTGCAGATCTTACTTCTGAAAATTATTCCCGTGTGCTGGATTTTGCTCTTGATTCTCTGAATGTTGAGCTTTCAGAGAGTGTTGTTGACAGCATCGGCGGTGCTCTTGAGATGTTCAAGGGTAATGAAATGCTTCTTTCAACCGCACTTGTTCCCGTGCTTACAAAGTTCAGTGTTGATGAGGCTCCTGCCGACAATAATGTAACACTTCCCGGTTACGGAACAGACAAGGAGGAGGTCAATTTCCTTCAGATGATAATTGACTTCTTCACAAAAATGATAAACTTCTTCATGTCATTATTTGCAATGCTCGGATAAATTTCCGTGAATACGATGAATACCCTGAGTTCATTCTCAGGGTATTTATTTTTTTGTTTTGTTGTTTTTATTTATTCTGTGTGTTATACTTTTGATATACTTTTGAGGGAGGCTTTTTATGGAACCTTTAGGATATATTGTTCACGGCGGGGACTATAATCCCGATCAATGGATAAAAACCCCTGAAATATGGGATGAGGATATGCGCCTTATGAAGGAGGCAGGGATAAATTCCGCTACGGTGGGAATTTTTGCATGGTCCCTCATCGAGCCCGAGGAAGGAGTTTATGATTTTTCTTTCCTTGATACAATTCTTGACAAAATGCACGAAAACGGAATGAAGGCTGTGCTTGCAACACCCTCCGGAGCAAGACCTCCGTGGATGGCGCAGAAATACCCCGAGGTGCTTCAGGTTCAGGAAACAGGTATCAGAAATGAATTCGGTGTCCGCCACAATCATTGTCTGACCTCTCCCGTTTACCGTGAAAAGGTAAGAAATATAAATCGTCTTTTAGCAGAAAGATATAAGGATCACCCTGCCCTTATGATGTGGCATATTTCCAACGAATACTCGGGAGAGTGTCATTGCGATTTATGCCAGAATGCGTTCAGGGAATGGCTTAAAAAAGAGTATAACAATGATCTTGAGGAATTGAATTTCAAGTGGTGGAACGGCTTCTGGAGTCACAGGGTAACCGACTGGGAGCAGATTTCTTCTCCAAAATTCCGCGGAGAAAACCATGTGTCCGCATTGAAGCTGAGCTGGAACAGATTTGTTTCAGACAGTCATATTTCCTTCTTTGAAAACGAGATTGAGCCCTTGAGAGAGTTGACTCCCGATATACCGATAACTACTAATTTTATGGGCTTTTATAACGGAATTGACTATCAGAAGCTGGCAAAAAGGCTTGATATTGTTTCTTATGATTCTTATCCGCCCTTTGATATTGAAAAGCCCTCGGAGGTTGCAAAGGAATGGACCTTTGTATACGACACATACCGTTCTATGGGCGGCGGAAAGCCCTTCTTCCTTATGGAAAGCTCACCTTCACTCGTTAATTGGAGAGATATCAACCGCCTTCATCCTCCGGGAAGACATTCTCAGAAGTCACTTCTTGCCGTTGCATACGGTGCTGATTCCGTACAGTATTTCCAGTGGAGAAAAAGCCGCGGCGGACACGAAAAATTCCACGGTGCGGTGGTTGACCATATCGGAACAAATGAAACAAGAGTGTTTAAGGAAGTAGCAAGGCTGGGGGCTGAGCTTAAAAAGCTGGGAGCTGTTACGGGCGGAGAGTGCGACAGTAAGGTTGCGGTTATCTGCGACTGGGAAAATTCCTGGGCTGTTACACACTTCCACGGCTACAATAATCTCCGCCGTGATTATTTTGAGGAATGTGAAAAGTGGCACCGCCCATTTGCACTCAGAGGTATTCCCTGTGACACAATTTCTCAGGATGATGACTACAGTAAATATGACCTTGTTATTGCTCCCTTTATGTATATGCTTAAGGACGGCATTAAGGAAAAAATTGAAAAGTATATTGAAGAAGGCGGCAATTTTGTTGCAACCTATCTTTTTGGTGTTTCTGACAGAAATGATATGGCTTTCTACGGCGGTCTTCCTGCAGGAAATCTCAGAAGGGTTTTCGGTATATGGGCAGAGGAATCAAGCGGCATAACCGAAGACGGTGAGGGTACTGCTAAGTATAACGGCAAAACCTACAAAACACAGCATGTGCTTGATGTAATTCACTCTGAGGGCGCGCAGATTCTCGGTACATATACGAGTGATTTCTATTCGGGAGAGCCTGCCGTTACGTTAAACAATTACGGCAAGGGTACCGCATACTATACCGCATTCAGAAATGATGAGGATTTCACGGATGACTTCTGCGGAGATCTTGTAAGGACTCTGGGAATCAGTCCCGATACGGAAATCAAGGCACCGGCTGATGTGCTTATAAGAAAACGCGGAGATTATATTTTTGTTTTCAATTTTGCGGAAGAAGAGCAGTCAGTAAGCCTTGACAGAGCTTACACGGATGTGCTGAAGGACACTGTAGTCAGTGATGAGATTATCCTTCCCGTCTGTGGTTATTCTGTGCTGAAATAAGGAGAAAAATATGAGCAGATTTCTTGAAGATTTTGCGGAGTTTATAAGAAAAAATGATGGCAGAGTTTTTACGATTGCAGAAATGACGGGGGACTCGGAGCCTGAAAAAATTGAGATAAGGGAAAACAATGCCGCTCAGAATATATACTCCGTTGCAAAAATGTATACCGTAACGGCAGTGGGTATTCTTTGCGACAGAGGCCTTTTATCTGTTGATGAAACCGTTACGGATATTTTAGGGGATGAGTGCCCTGAAGGCATTGACCCATATTGGGAAAAAACAACGGTTGATATGCTTATGCGCCACCGTATAGGCTATCCCGGCGGCTTTGATACGGATGTTTTTGACGCTTCACAGTATGATCCCGACTACTTAAAGGAGATTATGCTGAAAAAATGGACCTGTCCTCCCGATACCGAAAGGCATTACAACGATGCAGGATATTACATACTTTCACGCATAGTAAACAAAAAAGCAGGAAAGCCGTTATTTGCATTCTGTTGGGAGAATATTTTTCTTCCTCTCGGCTTCAAGGAGGCAGCCTGGAGCTGCTGTCCTGCAGGACACGCAATCGGCGCTACCGCACTTTATATAAGGTGCGAGGATATGATAAAGTTGGGCGGAGTATATCTCAACAGGGGAATATACCACGGTAAGAGAATTGTTTCGGAGTCATGGGTGGAAAAAGTGCTTGAAAGACAGTATGAATTTGCTCCCAACGGAATAAGGGATTCTTATAACAAGGGCGGTATGAACGGACAGAATCTTCTTGTTATCCCCTCGGAAAACAGAGTTGTGGGATGGCAGGGATATGATATACATCCGGGCGGTCCCGATCTTACAAAATATGCGGCAGAATACGAATCATAACTCAACTCTGATATTTGTTATTTTCAGGAGGTATTGATATGACAAAGGAAAAATATTTCGGCTCGGCTTCCTGGGTGGAATTTCCCGAAAGCTATGTTTCTGTCCTTGCAAGAAAGGACTTCAAGGTAAGAAATACCGTTAAAGCTGAGCTTTCGGTTATTGGTCTCGGTTTCTTTGAGGGGTACATAAACGGAGAGCTTATTTCCGAAGACAGATTTCTCCCTCTTAATACGGAGTTTCATAAAAGAACTCTTAATCGTGAATACGGCATATGGCCCGAGGAGCTTGCATACAGAATATATGTTACCCAGTATGATGTTACTGAATTTATAAAGGAAGGTAAAAACTGTATCTGCTTTATGCTCGGTAACGGCTGGTATTCCTCATGCCATCACGAAAAATACGGCAGCAAGAAGCTGATTTTCTCTCTCGTTATTACGGATAAGGACGGAAATGTAACAAGAATTGATTCAGATGCTTCCGTTATGTGTAAGGAGGGCTTCATAAAGAAGTATGATCTGACTGAAGGCGAAACCCAGGATTTTACGGACTATGATGATAACTGGCTCGTTACAGCAGCCGATTGCTCGGCATGGGAAAGAGCAGTGCCCTGCGAATTTCCCGAAACCCGTTATATGACAAGCGATTGTCCTCCCGACCGCGTAAAAGAAATTCTATGTCCTGCAATTATAAAGGTGACGGATGATTATAAGATTTACGATATCGGCAGAAACACAACGGGTAATCTTGTAATTGATCTTCCTGCCGAAAAGGGCAGAAAAATCAGAATTACGGGAAGTGAAGAGAAAACTGCCGATAATGAGCTTGAGCCTACAAAAATTATGGATCAGGAAGCAGAGTTCATCTGCGGAAATTATGAAAGGGAAGTAAGTCAGAAATTCACCTGGCATGCTTCAAGATTTTTCAGAGTTCCTGCAGATATAAAGGTAATCCGCTTTGATGTTATCTATACGGATACTGATGCCAATTCCGCTTTCACCTCAGATAACAAGGTGCTTACCTGGCTTTATGATGCTTTTATAAACACTCAGTTTTCAAATATGCACACAGGTATTCCTTCGGACTGCCCACACCTTGAAAGACGCGGTTATACCGGTGACGGACAGTTAGCCTGTGATGCTGTTATGGCTACAATTGATGCAAGAAAATTCTATGACAAGTGGATTGAAGATATTTCTGACTGCCAGGACAGAATTTCGGGGCATGTTCAGAATACAGCACCATATGTGCGCTCGGGCGGAGGCCCCGGCGGATGGGGAGGCGCAATAGTCCATGTGCCCTTTATGTACTATAAGCATTACGGCGATCCTTCATTTATGATAAAGCTTTATCCTCAGATGAAGGAGTATTTCCGATTCCTTGATAATCACTCAAGAGGAAATCTTGTGTCCTCGGATGTTAAGGGTGAATGGTGTCTCGGTGACTGGTGTACACCTACTAAAATAAAAATCCCCCCTCGTTTTGTGAATACTTATTTCTATATAAAGTACATTGATGAAATTCTTACCTGCAAGGATGTGCTGAAGCTTTCACGCGAAGAAATAAAGGCATATAAGGAGAAGAAAAAGATCCTTGCCGATGCGCTTGTCAGAACATACTATAATAAGGAAACAGGTGACTTCGCCCGCAATATCCAGGGGGCAAATGCTTTTGCGATTGACCTGGGGCTCGGCACTAAAAAGACTTTTAAGAATATGGTTGATGTCTATGATGAAAAGCACCTTTATTACAATACGGGTATTTTCGGAACGGATATTCTCACCCGAGTTCTCTTTGAAAACGGCAGGGGAGACCTGGCTGTAAGACTTCTCAGCAGCGAGGGCAAATATTCTTTCGGAAATCTTAAGAGTCAGGGTGCCACAACCCTCTGGGAATACTGGACGGGCAAGCGCTCGCACTCTCATCCTATGTTCGGCGCCGTGGTCTCATACCTTTTCAGATATATTCTCGGTATTACTCAGGCAAAGGACAGCTATGGCTATGAAAAAATCCTGATAGCCCCTGCAGATATTAAGATGACGGGAAATTTCAGCGGAAAAATAACCGTTCCTTCAGGTGAGATATCTGTTTCTGTCGAATATACGGAAAGCCGT
This sequence comes from Acutalibacteraceae bacterium, assembly GCA_045647985.1. GTDB lineage: Bacteria > Bacillota > Clostridia > Oscillospirales > Acutalibacteraceae > RUG806. The sequence goes on along the minus strand of JAZRNB010000084.1, from coordinate 10,416 downwards.
GCTCATTTTGAAATTGAGCTTCCCGAGGAGGGAATCTTCAGATATAAGGACACGGAAATTTCACTTACATCAGGTAAGAACAAGATAATAGTTGAATGATTATGAAACGAATAGAAGAAATTGATGAAAATTTCAAAGTAAATGTCCCTGTTTTTTCGGGGATGAAGACCTTTGATATCCTTAAAAACCCGTTTTCTCTTTACGGACTGAAGGTTGGAGAGAGAGGTTTTTACCGTATGGATACCGATGTTGCAGATAATGTTTCCGAGGGTGTTAAGGCTCTTAATTTTAATACCTCCGGCGGATGCCTGAGATTCCGCACTGACACCCGTAAAATTATTCTGACAGCCACTCTTCCCGATGTGTATCCTATGAGTCATATGCCTCTTTCGGGCTCATCCTCCTTCGGAATTTACTGTGATGGAGAATACTGTGGATTTTTCGGTGCGCCCTCTGCGGAAAAATATAAGGGTACCTGGTCTGCAGAAAAATATCTTCCCGCGGGGGAGAAGAATGTTGAAATTTTGTTCCCCCTATATAATGATGTTAAGGAAGTGTTTGTTTCTCTTGAGGAAACGGCAAGTCTGAAAGAGGGAAAACGCTTTGAGGATAAACTGCCTGTTGTATTTTACGGGTCATCAATTACCCAGGGAGGCTGCGCTTCACAGCCGGGAAATGCTTACCCAAATATGATAATGAGGGATCTTAACCGGGAAATTCTGAATCTTGGTTTTTCGGGAAACTGTAAGGCGGAAAAACTGATGTCGGAATATATAGGAAAAATCCCCATGAGTCTTTTTGTGTATGACTATGACCACAATGCTCCCACGGCAGAGTTTCTCGCAGCTACCCACGAAAGATTCTTCAGGGAATTCAGAGCTGCTCAGCCTACGACACCTGTTCTTATGCTGAGTGTTGCAGACTGCTGCTTCGGAAAAGAAAATGTGGAAAAACGCAAGGCGGTTATCAGAAAAACCTATGAAAATGCTGTTGCTGCCGGAGACAAAAATGTGTATTTCCTTGACGGACAGCGGTTTTATGATGAGATCGGTCTGCAAAATGCCACCGTTGACACCTGTCACCCTAATGACCTGGGATTTTATGCTTTTTATAAAAATATATCGGAATTTATAAAGGAGAATAATTTATGACAAATCCTTGCTTTATTGCCCACAGAGGCTTCAGCGGAAAATATTTACAGAATACGGAGGAAGCCTTTATCAAGGCTGTAGAGCACGGCTCAGGCGGCATTGAAACCGATGTCCGTATTACAAAGGACGGTGTTCTTGTTGTTAATCACAATGAAACCGCAGTTTTTAATGACGGAACGGAGCTTACCGTAAGTGATGCTACCTTCGAAGAGCTGACAGCAAAGCCGTTGCTCAATGAATTTACCGATACCGAAATTTATATCTGTACCTTCCGCCGTTATCTTGAAATCTGCCGTGACGGTAATATGGTCTGCTTTATTGAATTCAAGGGATTTTTCCCCGATGAAAAGATAGATGAAGCCTTCCGTATGGCTGAAGAGGTATATGATCTCAAGATGTGCTCACTGCAGTCATTTGAGCTTGATAATCTTATCCGTGCACATAAGGCTTTCCCCGATTTGCAGATAATGCTCACCTGCGGAGAACCCAACGAGGATGTTTACAAGTGTCTTGAGCTTGGCTTTGACATTGATATGGCACATTCGGGCATTTATAAATCTCTTGTCGACCGCTTCCATGAAAAAGGTCTGAAGGTAGGTCTCTGGACGGCTAATCAGCCTCACGAGCTGGAGCTTTGCAGGCTTATGGATGTTGACTATATTGAGTCCGATTTCTATGCCGGTTTTGATATGAAATAATATGGATATAAAGCTTATTATATACTATCTTTCAATCGCACTTGGCGGTGTGCTGTCTGCGGTTGTCGGATATTATCTGGGAAGGAAAAAGGAGCTTCCCCCAAGGCCTCTTAAGATATTTCTTGTCTTTGCTCTGTTTTTCGGCTTCTGCGGAGCCTTTCTTATGGGACAGCTTCAGAATTTTGTTATGTCCCTTACGGGGCTTACCTACAGTATGAGCCGTATGAGAATTTTCGGCGGATTGCTGTTTACTCCTCTTTTTCTGTATATCCCCGTAAAATATCTTGCAGGTGATTACAGACTTATTACCGATATTTTTGCACCGGGGGCATATCTTATTCTCGGCTGTTCAAAAATCGGCTGTGCCGTGTACGGCTGCTGCTACGGAATCCCTTTTGCTCAGGGTGTGTTTACTCCTTTTGAGGAGCATCTTTGTTTTCCTGTGCAGATGCTTGAGTCTGTGCTGTGCTTTATCCTTTTTGGTATAATATATTTTCTTTATATCAAAAATCGGCTTAAAAAGGGGACAGTCTACCCAACTGGACTTATTCTTTACGGTATTGGCCGTTTTATTGTTGAATATCTCCGGTTTTACCCGGAAGATCACCGTACGTTCTTTCTCGGTATCAACTTCTGGCAGCTGATTTCAGCAATTACTGTTGTAATAAGTGTTTCCTGGGTAGTTTTTTGTCGTCGATGTCCTTTTCAAGTAAAATAAACATTTTTATTGGTTTTCCGTCCGGATTTTTTCCGGGCGGAAATTATTTTTGTTCATAAAATTGTTGAAAAGTTATCCGTGTTAATAAACTATTCATTAATTTCATAAAGAAAAATAACAACTATTGGCGCTGTTGTATAAGATGCCCATATTTTTAAATAAACTTTAGGCAAACTCTCTAAAGTGTTTTTGTTGACTTGCGTAATTTGTTTGTGATATCATAATGATGATATATTATACCCGTAGTGCACCCTTTTTTGAAGGGAGAGGGGGTAAACGGTGTATTTGTATTTAGTTTCCCAAAACTAATTATAAAAAGGAGAGATTTTTCATGGAAACAAAAGCTAAGTTACCCAAAAAGATACTTAGTACGTTCCTCGCAGTGTTGATGATGTTCACAACATTCTCGGTTTGCTTCCCGGGGCTTGTTGCATCAGCAGAAGATATTCCGTCCGCTCTGGATCCGGAACGTGCTGCTTACACTGCAAACGAAGTAAAGACATTGCTCGCGAATGCCGTTGATGATTATAACAGCGGCTCAAAGAACAATTCTGGCGATCAGTTTATTTTTTCCGGCGGATATGACATGCTTCTGGCAGCAGATGCCATTGTGTCTTATGCCTTTACCACAGTTGCAGCAGATGCTATAGCAACTGAAAATGGTAAAAATGTGGTAAAAAACACAGGCCGTCAGTTAGCGGAAGATGTTATCAGTAATCTTGGCATTAGTGATAACACACAGAAGACAATAATCAGGGCAATTCTTGACCCTGCCGGAACAACAGTATACGGTCTTACTGCTTATAATGCAAGCGGTACAACAAACAGGTATACTGTTCAGGACAGTAAGTCACATAGCGGTACGCTTCCCATTGGTTCAAACAATGGTGCTGCCGGAAAAGACATTTCATCTAACGGTGATGTCAAGTATGACAGTATTTCCGGCGTTACACAGAGTAGCATAACCAAGTCGATAACTATTGAGGTTTCAACAGCAGCCCTCAATGAATATCTTCTTACCTTCAGCTCTGTTGATGATATTCCCAAGAAAATCCCCACCAGGCTGATATCCAGCTATAAGTACAACTACGGCCGTTATGCTGTTATCACCAAAAAGAGCATTATCGGTGCCGGTAAGTATACCTGCTATGCATGGAACTATCTTGAAAATGCAAGCAGCTCCATGAAGGGCAAGAACACTACCCTTAAGAAGGCACTTCAGAGCTTCACAAAGTATTTCGTAGGTGCTAAAAAGGGTGGAGAGTATGTTCCTTCCACTGTTCTTGATCTTACATACGATCAGATGATTCAGAAGACAGCAGCAGAGCTTGAAAACTATATCCTTGTTGCACAGGGTATTATAGACGCTGCAACAGGTGCAGGTCTTTCCGAGGCAGTTCTTAACAAGTTCGGCAGATATGCTGAGGTTAAGACATACATGGAAAACCTTCGCAAGGCATACAGAGTTGTTGCCGGTAAGGATGCTGTTGACACACTTCTTACACAGGTAGGCACAGACTACTCAGAGATGAGTTATGCTGAAATGAGCGCTCTTTATACTGCTCTTGATTCCGCATACACCATCGTAAATGAAATGCCTGCAACCACTGTTAACGAAATCGTTGATTCCTTCCCCGAATACAGCGCAAAGTACAACAGTGCAAAGGCAGCTCTCGCTGAGTCAAAGGCTTACATCGATGCTCTTTACATCGCAATGCGCAAGCAGCACGTAAAAGAGCTTGATGCAAACATGAATGATATGTACGAAAAGTATTTCGACATAGCAGCTGACACAAATAACCTTGAGGATATTGATACAACCCAGCTTAGTGCTCTTGTAAGTAAGGCAAAGGGTATCAATACTGCACTTGCTGATTATAATGCTACTGAAAGAGCAGAGTTCATCACAAGTGAAGAGCAGGCAAAGTGGAATGACCTTGTTGCAAAGCTTGATGCAAAGCTTGCAGTAAGAGATGACGAAGCTATCTATGATGCAAAGTTTGAATATTTCATTCCCTACCTCAATGAAGAATTCGCAACAATGTCCAATGAGCAGCTTATGGACTATCACACAAATGTTGTTGATGAATATAACGCTCTTTGCGAAATCTACAATCAGTTCGTAGGCACCTACGGACAGGAATGGACAGATGACCTTTTCATGTACACCTTCAACGGTGAGGAAAAGCTTCTTCATAATCATCTTTCCGATAACTACACTTCAACCGATTCCGCTCTTGTTGCCACCATAAAGGCAAGAAATGCTGCACAGCTTCAGACTGTTGCTGCATACAGCGGTCTTACAACAGTTAACTTCACAAACTATGCAGCTCTCAAGTCAACACTTGTTCACTTTGACGAGGATCTCTATGCTTACTGCCTTGAAAAGGGCTGGGTAAGTTCCGCTGAGGCATCAATTTATAGCTCCATTGAGGGACTTCTTGCTGCATGGAAGGCTTTCGTTTCCACAAACGGCTGGTCCGAATACCAGAACGGCTACACCACCATCAACGGTGAGAAGGTTCTTAACAAGAACTTCACATTCGTTCAGGGCGGCAGCTATAATGCAAACGGTATCTACTCTATCCGTTATGCAGGTGAGCAGTACGGCACAGTTACCGATGATGACGGTGAAGTGAGTGAGGTTCTTTTAGGCTATGTTAATGATGTGGCAAGAGACGGTGCTGACGAAAACTACACCGTATCTGTTTCAAAGATCAATAACACAGTTGAAAAGATCGACAGCTTCATCGCTTCCGAGGACTTCGCAAACATTATCGGACTCAGAGATCTTGCCCCCGGCATCGGTGAGCTTCTTCAGTATGAGTTTGACGAGGAAGAGCTTGATGAAATCACCAGCATCGGTACTTTTGTTGATGTTATCTTTGACAATGCCTTCGGCGACGAGATAATGAACACCCTTGTCGGTGCAATTTATCCCATGATCTGCGAGCTTCTTGAAACAGAGCTTGCAAATGCACTCAGTATGGGTGTGCAGTCATATCCCAAGGATCCCAACAGCTCTAATCCCAATAAGGGTTCCTCCGGTGCCGTTGCATTTGAAACAAATGTTGCAATTCTCGGCGATATTACAGGTAATCTTGACATTTACCTTGACAAGGACATCACCCGTAAGGATGAGCACAAGCAGAGAGAGTTCCCCGAAGTGTTTGCAGACCTCGGTCTTTACATCTATCCCAAAACACTTGCCAAGTTCCTCTCTGAAAATGACCCCGGCTCATACGGTCCTACAACGGACATTTACAAGGCTCTTATGGCTGCAGGCCGTGACTGGACAGCTCTTGTAAAAGCAGATGACCCCGAAACAGAGAATGTTGATGAGACACTGGCACTTGACTTCGAGTGGGGTATTGCTGACTTTGATACCTTCGTTACAAACGCAGGTATCATTATCGACTCCATTCTTCCTCTTGCTCAGGCAGCATTCGGTAACAGAACCTTCAGTGAATCCTCTGCAGACGCTGCATTCATTGACGGTCCCATTTATATCTGGGGAGGCAGAAACAATCTCGGTGCAACTGCTGATCTTACACTTACAATTAATCCTCTTAACCTTTACAATAAGCTTCTCATTCCCCTGTTCGAGGTATTCCGTCTTGATGACTACGGCTATACAATAAAGAAGCTTCCCTCATCCTTCGACGGTGCACAGCTCTTTGAATTAATATTTGATCCTATTCTTGAGCTTCTCGATCAGGTTACTGAAAAGCCTCTTACAAAGATATTTGAAATACTTCCCAACCTCATTTACTTCCTTTCAATGGATACAGTAAGTGAGATGCTTGCAGATATCGTCATTAATCTTAACCTTAATGCTTCCGGTGTTGATATTGATACTGACTACTCCGGCGCTATCGGTGATATTGCATCTATTGCTGAAGGTCTTCTCGGCGGTCTCATCAAGTTTGACCTTCCCCTTGCTCTTGGTGATCTTCTTGACCTCGATTCACTTCTTCCCTTCAATATCACTGACCTTAATGACATTTTATCATCTCTTCTCGGTGATACAATTGAGCTTCCCTTCCTCGATCAGACTCACCTTATGTTTGCTGCTGACTGGCAGAACAACTTCACCTCCGCAAACGGTGAAACAGGTAAGGTAAGACTTAAGGGTCGTGTATCCGAACAGCTTTATTCTATCCTTAACTACGTAATGGGCGCTCTCGGTCAGGAAGGCTTCCTTGAAGGTCTTCTCGGCGGCGGCGAAGAAGAGCTTGATCCCATGCTCCAGTCAATCATCTATAAGCTTGCAGACAATGTTATGGCTGACAGAAACGGAATGATTGCTGCACTCATCGAGCTTCTCGTTCCCAACAAGGAAGCAAACGGCGATTCAGTTTACGACCTTATGGAAATGGATTGGGTTGAAAACAAGTGGAATTACAATGAGATTCAGGGTGCTGCCCAGATGGATATTGTATATCTCAACTATGGCAACGACTGGACAAGAGACACATCCAAGTACATCATTGAAAATTCTGATGAGTTTGTAAAGACAATCCTTGAAATGACAGAATCCGAAATCGGAGACCTCGGTACATACCTTAACGATATGTTAGGCGGCTTCATGACAAATGAGCTTATCACAGGCCTTGTCAAGACCTTCGGTACATTCGGTGACAGCCCCAGTGCTGCTATTTATGAAATTATCAACAATGAAATCCACATTGATATCAACTCCTGGTTTGATGCATACGGTTATCTCTTCCCCGCAGATACATGGGCAGAGGATGCTGTTGTTGTTGCTCCCGGTGAAGAGGGCTACGTAAATGCATATCCTCATGTAACCGGTACAGTTGCTGAAGACGGCACAATCACATGGCTCCATGACGGTGTTCCCTTCGTTGACGGCGACAAGACAATGTTTGTAAATATCCTTTGCGACCTTCTTGAAGGTGCAGAAGTTGTTTTAGGCTTCCTTCTCGGCGGTTGGGATATCACAGCATTCGACCAGCTTGTAGAGCTTCTCGGTTATGAATCTTACGCATCAACATTCGGTATTCTCTTCGAAACACTCGGTGTTAAGAATCTTCCCACACAGGCAGACGTATCTGCAGCACCTGTTGACGGACTCAGAAATACTCTTCTTGCAGTTGTTAACTGGTTCGATGCTCTTACAACATCCGATAATATGATAGAACAGCTTCTGGAAATCATTCCTGATCTCTTCTACTACATCGAAAGCAACGGACTTTCCGTATTACTTCACAATCTTCTTATGCCCGTTCTTGTTCTTATCGATACAGTAAGACCCATTCTTGATGTAGACATTAACGGTACACTTTCACTTCTCCTTTCACAGCTTCTTAACGGCGGCGAACTTGATCTCAATTCTATTGTTCAGTTCGTTCTTACAGGCATCCACAATCCTGTAGATCCCGACCATGCTGACGCTGTGCATATAAACATTGATATTAATAATATTAAGCTTGCTGAAGTAGTTAAGATTGCTGACCAGCTTCTCGGTACAGATCTTTACAACAGCGGACTTATGCAGATTGGTCTTTACGGCTTCTGCTCCGGTGTTGAAAGCTATGACAATTCTGTTTTAGGCACAGCTTACAGAACTACCGTAGATGCTGCTGACGCATTAACACTTCTTGTAACAGGTATTCTCGATTGTCTCAGCTATCCTGCACAGGATACAACTAAGACAAACGGCGATGTGATCTTCGAGCTTATCGCTGAAAAGACAGAAAACGAAAAGATCGCAACTCTCTATCCCGCAATTGCAGAAATTCTCCGTGGTGTAGAGGTAGAGTATGCTGAGCCCGATTGGGGTTATATGTTCAGTGAAGGCGAAACCTTCTCAACATCTCTTCCTGTACCCACAATCCACTATCTTGATTACACAACTGACTGGACTCAGGAAACAGCTTCCGGCTTATATGCATCACTTGATGATATTCTCGATATGTTCCTTCCCGGAATCCTCGAGGAGCAGGGTGCAGATTCTCTTGCAACTCTCATCAATGCAATGATCGCAGAGAATGTATATTCTGATGAGCTTCTTAAGTCTCTTGTAGAAACAGTTGTAAATCTTCTTGCTGATTTCAGCGACTTCTTCGGTCTTGTTGACGGACTTCTCGGCACAAGCGTAACAGATTGGTTTGCAGCAGACTTCTGTGAACTTCAGGATGTTCTTGACGAAGAAACAGGCGAAACAGTTCAGAAGTGGGTTTGCATCAAGGACTTCGGCATCGATGATGCAGCTGAAGACGAAAAGGCTGATAAGTTCATTGAAGCACTCGGAACAGTTCTTGAACCCGCAAATGCTCTTCTTGCATGGCTGTTCTTCGGTGATAGTTATGCATTCTTCACCGGCAGCGAAACAGATGCAAATGGCGAGTATGTTTACAATGACCTTATCACTCTTAACGGTGGCAGAGGTTATGCAAAGGGTCTTGCACCCATCCTTTCTGCACTCGGTCTTACCATGAAGTCCGAAAGCACATACCTTAAGTCAGACGGCACATATGATGCAATCGGTGCTCTTAAGGATATTCTCGGTGAAGTTCTTGGTCTCATCAACAAGCTTGCTACAACTGAAGATGCAGTTGAACTTGTATTTGACCTTCTTCCCAATGTAATCTATTTCGTAAATGCAGGCGGTCTTGTTACAAGTGTAAACAACCTCCTTGCTCCCGTAGACGGAATACTTGAAAAGCTTTCACCCATCCTTGCAGAGGAAGGCTCAACAGAAACACTTTCACTGGGCGGACTCCTTAAGGATGCAATTGGTGTAGATATCTGTAACCTTACAATGGAAAATATCCTTGCTCTTATTGAGGGTATTAACATTCCTGATGATATCCGTACGATTATCTGTAACCTCTATGTAGGTAACCTCGAGGCTTACACAGCTGCAGACGGAAATACTGCTTACAGACTTGATGTTGAAGGCTATGAAGGCGATGTTCTCACAATCATCCTTTCACTTGCACTTGAAATCTTCAAGCTCAACGGCGATCTCTTCGCAGGTCTCTTCGGTGAAGACGGTGAGCAGATTGTAGGCGCTATCATTTCTCTTCTTGAAAACGGTTATGCAGTAACCTATTCAGACATCAACTGGAGCTATATGTACGGTGATGCAGCAGATGCAGCAGATAAGCTTGCAGCAAACGGCTTCCCCGCAGTAGAATTCCAGTATCTCAAGTATTCAACAGACTGGACAGAGGACACTGCAGCTTCCGTATACGGTGCTCTCGACGATGTTGTTGATATGCTTCTTCCTGAACTTCTTGACGGTGAAGAAAATCTTAAGGTTCTTGTAACAAACCTTCTTGACGGTTCTGTTTACACAGATGAAAACCTTGAAGCAATCGTAGAACTCATCGTAAACGCACTGGCAGACTTCGATGTAAGTCTCCGTGATGCAGTAGGTGCTCTTCTTGATGCAGACATCGCAGCATGGTTCGCAATGTGCGAAGTAAATGCAGAAGGCGAATATGAAGTACCCGCAGGTTACTTCGGTGTTGACGCAGCAACAGATAAGAAGGCAGAATTCGTAGCAGGACTTAAGGAAGTTCTTGCTCCCGCAAACGAGCTTCTTGCATGGCTGTTCTTTGGCGGCGAATACACATTCTTCAATGACCACAACGGTGATGTACTTATCACTCTTACAGGCGGCGAAGGCTACGCATATGGTCTTGTTCCGATTCTTGAAGCACTCGGATGCACAATGCAGCCCGCAGAAAACTTCAAGGAAGGCGACACATACAATGTAGGCAATGCAGTAGCAGGCATACTTGACAGTGTACTCGGACTTCTTGACAATCTTGAAAACAGTGAAGATGCAGTTGAATTTGTATTCTCACTTATCCCCAAC
>JAZRNB010000083.1:0-20028 GCA_045647985.1 Acutalibacteraceae bacterium | reverse complement strand
TCTTTCGTTTATGTGAGATTATTTTGTTTTTGCTTTATAAATTATCATTGTTATTTTACTGATTTCTTTCTTAAATGCACTGAAAAATCAGGCTTTTTGAAACATAAGGAGTGTTTCACGTGAAACAATAATAATTTTTATTTTATATTGATTTTTTCAGCGGTATTTGATATACTATTGTATTATATAATAATTATATATAAATAATATAGTAAGGAGGAGCCGCTGATGGCAAAAACAATTGCCGTGCTTAATCAGAAGGGCGGAGTAGGGAAGACTACTACTGCTGTTAACCTTGCTGCCTGTATAGGTGCCAAAGGCAAGAGAGTTCTTCTGGTTGATATTGACCCTCAGGGAAATTCCACAAGCGGCTTTGGAGTAGATAAAAGAGCAATAAAGATTTCATCCTATGATGTACTTGTCGGTAATAACAAGGGTGAAGAGGCTGTTATACACACCGAATTTCAGGGTGTTGATCTTATGGTTTCAAATATGAATCTTGCAGGCGCTGAGCTTGAGATAATTGATATCAAAAACCGTGAGAGCTTGCTTAAAAGTGCTTTAACACCTCTGTGGGATAATTATGACTACATTTTCCTCGATTGCCCCCCGTCACTGGGACTTATCACTCTCAATGCGCTTACGGCATCCGATACTTTCCTTGTACCAATACAGTGTGAATATTATGCACTTGAAGGTCTTTCTCAGTTAATGGCAACTGCAAGAAATATAAAAAGACTTTATAATCCGTATTTAGAGCTTGAAGGAGTTCTTCTTACAATGTATGACGGAAGACTCAATCTTACTCAGCAGGTTGTTGATGAGGTTAAAAAATTCTTTCCAAAAAAGGTATTTTCTACCACAATTCCCAGAAATGTTCGTTTGTCGGAAGCACCAAGCTTCGGACAGCCCATAATATACTTTGACAAACGCTCAAAGGGAGCAGAGGCATATTCTGATTTCTGTGACGAGTTCTTGTCAAAACAGGACAGGAGGTAAATAAATGGCAGCAAAAAAAGGCGGTCTCGGTAAGGGCTTTGACAGTCTTTTCCTTGACAATTCTGCAGATGCTCTGTCTGACGGTGGCTCCGTTATGCTTCCTATAAGTGATATTGAGCCTGACCGCGGTCAGCCCAGAACAAAGTTCACCGAAGAGGCTCTGGCTGAGCTTGAGGCATCTATAAGAGAATTCGGTGTTTTACAGCCTCTTCTTGTAAGACCTATGTCTGACGGCTCATATAAAATCGTAGCAGGTGAGAGACGTTACCGTGCAGCAAGACGTGCAGAGCTTACAGAGGTTCCGGTAATTATAAAATCACTTACAGATGCGGAAGCAGCGGCTATCGCACTTATAGAAAATCTTCAGCGTGAGGATCTGAATCCCATTGAAGAAGCCGCAGGTATAAGAAAGCTTATTGAAGAATACGGCTATACTCAGGAAGAAGCCGCGGAAAAGCTTTCAAAATCCCGTCCCGCAATTGCCAACTCATTAAGACTTCTTGCTCTTCCCAAGGATGTAATGAAGCTTGTTGAAGAAGGAAAAATTTCGGCAGGACATGCAAGAGCATTGCTCGGTCTTGAGGATGAAAAGATAATTTCCGACATTGCTGTAGAAATTGTCGAAAAACAATTGTCTGTAAGGCAGACTGAACAGCTTGTAAAGGCGCTTAAGAAGCCTAAAAAGGAAAAAACACCCAAAAAGGCGAGAGATAAGTTCTATGATGAGGTTGAGCTTTCTCTTTCCGGAGTGCTTGCAAGAAAGGTAACCGTTTCTAATTCGGGTAAGGGCGGCAAAATCGAAATAGAATTTTTCGATGCCGATGACCTGCAGAAATTAGCAAAACTTTTTTCGGAGGATTAAAAGATGATTGATATAAGATTTTTAAGAGAAAATCCCGACGCAGTCAGAGAGAATATCAAAAAGAAGTTTCAGGACAATAAGCTTCCTCTGGTTGACGAGGTTTTAGCGCTTGATATTGAAAGCAGAAAGAATAAAACAGAGGCTGACAATCTCCGTGCTTCAAGAAACAAGTATTCCAAGCAGATCGGTGCATTAATGGGGCAGGGCAAAAAGGAAGAGGCAGAGGAAATGAAGAAGCTCGTAAATGAGCAGTCTGCCGCTCTTGCAGCTGCCGAGGCAAAGGAAGCAGAGCTTCAGGAAAAAATTACAAAGATAATGATGATTATTCCCAATATCATTGATGAATCCGTGCCGATAGGTAAGGATGACAGTGAAAATGTTGAGGTTCAGCGCTACGGAGAGCCTGTTGTTCCCGATTTCCCCATTCCTTATCATACAGATATAATGGAGCGCTTCAACGGTATCGATCTTGACTCTGCAAGACGTGTTGCGGGTAACGGCTTCTACTATCTTATGGGAGATATCGCAAGAATTCACTCATCGGTTATCTCTTACGCAAGAGATTTTATGATTGACAGAGGCTTTACTTACTGTATTCCTCCCTTTATGATCAGAAGCGATGTTGTTACAGGTGTTATGAGCTTCGCAGAAATGGAAGCTATGATGTATAAAATCGAGGGTGAGGATCTCTACCTCATCGGTACCAGTGAGCATTCAATGATAGGTAAGTTCATTGATACTATTGTTCCCGAGGAATCCCTTCCTCAGGCACTTACAAGCTATTCTCCCTGCTTCCGTAAGGAGAAGGGCGCTCACGGTATTGAGGAGAGAGGCGTATACAGAATTCACCAGTTTGAAAAGCAGGAAATGGTAGTTGTATGTAAGCCCGAGGACAGCAAAATGTGGTTTGACAAGCTCTGGCAGAACACTGTTGATCTTTTCAGAAGCCTTGATATTCCCGTAAGAACTCTTGAATGCTGCTCAGGCGACCTTGCAGATCTTAAGGTTAAGTCTATTGACGTTGAAGCATGGTCACCCCGTCAGGGCAAGTACTTTGAGGTAGGCTCCTGCTCAAATCTCGGAGACGCTCAGGCAAGAAGACTTAAAATCAGAGTAAACGGCAAGGACGGTAAGTATCTTGCTCATACACTCAATAACACTGTTGTTGCTCCTCCCAGAATGCTTATTGCATTCCTTGAGAACAATCTCAATGAGGACGGAAGCGTCAACATTCCCGTTGCACTTCGTCCGTATATGGGTGGAAAAGATAAGATTATCCCCGTAAAGTAATAAATTAAGGAGAATAAAAAATGGATCCTATTAAAGTAGATTTTTCCGACGGCGGAAAGAAGAAAAGTGTAAAGGATGTGCTTATTCCCCCCGAAAAAGCAGGTCTTAAGATAGTTATAAACATCATTATCACCCTTATTGTTGCAGTAGTAGCATATTACTTTATGCTTCCGCCCATGAATTTCCAGTCCTATGACTTCTATATTTACTGGGCAATTGTTCTTGCTTCATATGTAGGTTCTTCATTCGTAACATCAGGTGCATTCATCAAGCCCGAATATGTTCCCTATGTAAGAAGACAGTCTATTGTACCTATCGCTCTCGGTCTTGTGCTTGCTCTTGTTGTAGGTGTAGGATATGTTATATCCAGCCCCTTCTTCCGAGCAAAGGATTATGCAGAGATTCTTTCAATAGACAATGCTGAATTTGACAACACAATTTCTGTTATTGACAGTATTTCCGACTTCGATAAGGTTCCTCTTATTGACAAGGATGCTGCCCGTGAGCTTGCTAACAAGACTCTCGGTGACTTCTCAGCTCTCGGTCTTGAATCTCAGTTTGAAATCCTTGAAAGTGATTCCACACAGATCAACTACAAGGGCTCTCCCTACAGAGTTTATCCTCTTAAGTACGGCGATGTATTCAAGTGGGCAACAAACTCCGTTTTAAGCGCAGATTATGAAGGTATTCCCGGTTATGTAAGAGTTAACCTCAATACTCAGGAGGCTCAGCTTATTACAGAATTTGACATCAAGTACTCAACTGCAGAGCATTTCAATGAGTATCTTGCAAGACATCTCCGTTTCAAGTATCCCACATACATTTTCGGTGAAACCTCCTTTGAAATTGATGAGGCAGGCAAGCCTTTCTGGGTTGTTGAGCACATCAAAAAGACTGTAGGCCTCGTAGGCGGTGATGATGTCGCAGGTGTTATCCTTGTTGATGCCGTTACAGGTGAGGATGTTTATTATACAGCAGAAGAAATCGGTGCAGACAGCTCCGAAATCGCATGGATTGACCAGGCATTTGATGCAGATCTTCTTGTTCAGCAGTATAACTATCTCGGTAAGTATGCAGGCGGTTTCTGGAACTCAATCATCGGTCAGTCAGGTGTTAAGCAGACATCTCAGGGCTATTCATTCATTGCTGTAGGCGATGACGTTTACCTTTATACAGGTGTAACATCAGTTACCTCTGATGACTCTATTCTCGGCTTCTTCTTTATTAACCAGAGAACAAAGGAAGGTTTCTTCTATAATACAACAGGTGCTACAGAGGCTGCTGCTCAGCTTTCTGCACAGGGTAAGGTTTCCGATAAGAAGTGGAAGGCTGCTTTCCCCATCCTTCTTAACATTGACGGTGAAGCTACTTACTTTATGGCTCTCAAGGACGATGCAAATATCGTAAAATCCTATGCTATGGTTAATGTTGAGCAGTATAACGTTGTTGCAATTCCCACAAATGAAAACGATGACCTGGCAAGTGCAGTCAGCGAATATATCAAGGGCTTGAAGGCTCTCAGCCCCTCAGTTGTTATAGACATCAATTTCGATGTATCTGCTAACAAGCCTCAGGGCGGTGAAAGTTCAACAGGTCTTGCAGAAGTCACAGGTGTTGTAACAGACATCCGTTCAACAGTAGTTTCAGGTAACACATATTTCTATATTGAGCTTGACAACTCAGGTGTATATTACTATGTTGCTGCAGATGTTGCTGATATGATAGTTCTTTTCAATAAGGGCGATAAGATCACCGTAACAATCGACGAGGCAAGCGAAGGACAGCTTGTTGAGGCTCTCAATATGGCTATGAGCAAGGCTTCCGCCGCTGTAACTGAAGAAAAAACAGAGGCAGTTGAAGAGACAACTGCAATTGCAGAGTAAACAACTGCTGCTTAAGGCTCACAAAACTCAAAGGACACATCCCGCACGGAATGTGTCCTTTTTTCAGTCTGTGATGTTTTCTCTTTCGAAAATGGGGGAGTCGAAAAATTCATTGAGTGATATTTCAAGGCCCTCGCAGATTTCATAAATAATGCGAAGCTTCATACCCGGGAATTTGCAGTTGATTATGGTACTGAGTGTTGATTGCGGAACTCCCGAAAGTTTATGAAGACCGTATTGTGTAAGTTCTCTTTCTTTGCAAAGCTCTGAAATTCTTGAGGCTACTGCTTCACCTAAAAGCATATATACACCCTTCTTTACTTCAATTACTTGATAAAAGTATAGAGTTTAATAAAAATAAAATACTTCAATTACTTGATATTTTAAGAAAATTATGTAAAAATAATAAAGAAGTGATCAATATGCTATGTGAAAATAAATTTTGCTTATATCAGGAAAACAGGGAATGTGGTGTCAGCGAAATTGAACTTGATATCAGCGGATTATGTAAAATCTGTATATATGTTAATATTACAGACAAACAGCTTTCAAAAATTAAGGATGAACACATAAGAAAATTTATAAAAAGACAATATCAAAAGTAAAAGGGCACACTCCGCGGAATGTGTTCTTTTATGCAGTTGCGAAAGGGAAAATCTTGTGCTACAATGAAGAACGGAATTTTCTGCAGGGGAGAGTATTATGAAAAACAGCAAAAAAATATTGATAGCGGTAACGGGAGCCGCAATTCTTATAGCAGGAATTATCTGTAAGCAGGAATTTTTCCTGATGATTCCGCTATTTATTTCACTTTTTGTAATGGGCTTTCAGTCAGAGGCTAACCGTGTGGGAGCACTTTGCGGTGCCATAAACTCACTTATTTACACGGGTGCATACATTTATATGGGTGTATATGCTTCCGCAGCGTCCAGTTTTCTTTTCAGCTTTCCCGTTCAGCTTATGACATTTTTCCGTTGGAAGAAAAATGCCTATAAAAAGACCGTTGTTTTTAAGCGCATGACAAATAAAATGCGTATTATTCTTTCACTTGCATTACTTGCTGTGTGGGGTATTCTTGCAGGGGTATTTGTGCATCTGAAATATGAATATGCGGTACTCGATAGTATTTCCTTCCTTTTAGGCTTTGTTGTGCCTGTTCTTACCATGCTTGCTTATATAGAATATACATACCTGTGGATAGTAACGGCAGTTGTTACCCTCCTTCTTTCCGTGCAGATGGTAATTGTTGATTATAAGCAGACAACATATCTCATTTATGCTGTTTATTGCTTCTTCTGTATTATAAGTGCTTTTATTAATGTCAGAAAATTCTACAAAGAGCAGAATGCAGTCAGCAATAACGGTTGAAAAAGGGCAATATATACTGTATAATAAACATAAAGATTAATTTTTCAGGAGAGAAAAACTATGGCTAAAATTATAGGCGCAAACATTCCCAATATCCCCTGGCAGGATAAGCCCGAGGGCTACAGATATCCCGTATGGAGATATGACGGAAATCCCATTATCACAAGAGACAACCTCTATATGGCAAACAGCATTTTTAATTCTGCAGTTGTACCCTATGGCGACGGCTTCGCAGGTGTGTTCCGTGTTGATGTTATGAGCCGTGACCATACACTTGTAGTCGGTTACAGTAAGGATGCTATTAACTGGGAGCTTGAAGAAAAGGTTATCTTCAGAGGATATGACCCCCGACTTTGCGAAATTGACGGAAAATATTACCTTTCATGGGTAAATCTCACTCCTCACGGTACAACTATCGGTATTGCTTATACAACCGATTTCAAGGAATGGACACAGCTTGAGGATGCATGCTATCCCGTAGCCCGTAACGGTGTGCTCTTCCCCAGAAAGGTTAATGATGAATTCCTTCTTCTTATCCGTCCCTGCGACAGAGGTCACACACCCTACGGCGACATTTTCTTAAGCCACAGCAAGGATCTTACATACTGGGGTAGGCACCGCTTCGTTATGAAGCCCGAAAAGAACTGGGAAATGACAAAGGTAGGCGCAGGCCCCACACCCATCGAAACAGATGAAGGCTGGCTTATGTTCTATCACGGTGTTCTTACATCCTGCAACGGCTTCACATATGCAATGGGCGCCGCAATTCTTGATAAGGATGAGCCCTGGAAGGTGCTTCACCGTGCTGATTGCTTCCTTCTTGCACCCCACGAGCTTTATGAGTGCGTAGGAGATGTTCCGAATGTGGTATTCCCCTGTGCAGCACTTGCCGACAGTGAAACAGGCAGAATTGCCATTTACTATGGTGCGGCAGATACAACAGTAGCTCTTGCCTTTACAACAGTTGATGAAACAATTGATTTTATCAAGAAGAACGACCTTCTTAAATAAGAAATGTTATATAAAAAACCTGTCACATAAATCGTGGCAGGTTTTTTGTATATTTTTTGTGCGTCAAAGAGAGTGAATTGTGTCTTTTTTAATATCCTTTTTTGCCGATGAGAGATTCATCATCCTCAATCCAGTCGGATACGGGGATAATTCTGTAGTTATCCTTATCGTCACGGATGATAACTTCCTTTATGCCTGCGTTTATAACCATACGCTTACACATACTGCAGCAGCAGGAATTTGAAACATAACTGCCGTCTGCCACCTCAACACCCGTAAGATAAAGGGTGGCATCAATCATTTTGTCACGGGAAGCACTTATAATGGCATTTGCCTCAGCGTGAACGGAACGGCAAAGCTCGTATCTTTCACCTCTGGGAATCTGAAGCTCCGTGCGGATGCAATAGCCGAGGTCGGTACAGTTCTTTCTTCCACGGGGTGCCCCCACATAGCCTGTTGAGATAACCTCATCATTTTTTACAATAACTGCACCGTAACGTCTGCGAAGGCAGGTTGTACGCTGGGAAACAATTTCTGCAAGGTCAAGGTAGTAATTTATTTTATCTCTGCGTTCCATAATATCTCATCCTTTTCTGAATTACTTACTGAAATCAATCTGCTTTACGCCGTCACGGATATATATTATACCTGAAATTACTGCAAGTGCGGCAGTTATCCACAGAAGTACAGAGGAAATTATGTGGAGGGGGAAGCTTTCGGGAAGTACACCGAGGGAATTTACTGCCATAAGAAGCATTATAAGTATAGTTGAAACCATCTGGGAAACAGTCTTTGCTTTGCCCCATATGTTTGCAGGAATCACAACACCCTGAGCAGATGCTGCAAGTCTTACAGAGGTTACTGCAAATTCTCTTGTCAGTACAATGAAAACAATGTAAAGACTGCAAAGTCCTTCGTTCATAAGTGCTAAAAGCGCAGCAGTTGTCAGCATTTTATCAGCAACCGGGTCGGCAAGCTTGCCGAAGGTGGTAATAAGATTGTATTTACGGGCAATTTTTCCGTCAAGAAAATCTGTAATGCAGCCTGCAACATAAACAGCAAGACCGATAAAATAATGATAGGGAATAAATGGTGCCATAAACACGAAGAGAAATATGGGAGTAAGCACCATTCTTACAATTGTGAGTTTGTTTGGTAAGTTCATAAAATATCCTTTCAGGTTATATTAAAAATCGGCTGTGCCTATAAGATCATATTCATTTGTAGATGTAATAAGAACATCAACGGTTTCACCGATGCCGAGCTCTCTTTCGGAAACAAAGCTGATTCCCGAGTCAATTTCGGGAGCATCCATCCAGGTTCTGCCCGAATAACTGTCGGAGTAGGGATCATATTCCTCAATTACGCATTTTACTACCTTGCCAAGAAGAGCTTCAAGCTTGTCTGTGAATATACCGTACTGCTGCTCCATAATTATTTCGCCTCTGTGAACAGCAGTTTCGGCATCAACTCTGTCGGGCAATTTTTCGGCAGGAGTTCCGTCCTCGGGGGAGTATGAGAAGCAGCCGAGTCTGTCAAAGCGTGCATCGTTTACAAACTGTGAAAGGATTTCAAAATCATCTTCGGTTTCTCCGGGGAAGCCTGTGATAAAGGTTGTTCTTAAAATACAGTCAGGCATATAGGAACGGATTTTTTCTATAAGAGCGAGAAGACTCTTGTCATCACCGTGTCTGTTCATAGCCTTAAGAATTTTTCCCGAAGCGTGCTGTAAGGGAAGGTCAATATAATGAAGAACCTTTTCGCAGTCGCGCATAGCCTCTAAAAGAGAATCGGTTATTCTGTCGGGGTAGCAGTAAAGCAGTCTTATCCACTCGAGCCCCTCAATTTTGTTAAGCTCATATAAAAGCTCGTCAAGGCAGGGCTTTCCGTAAATATCGTCACCGTATCTTGTTGTGTCCTGAGCAATAACAATAATTTCTCTTACACCCGACTGAGCCAGAGCCTTTGCTTCAAGGATGATGTCTTCCTTTTTTCGGCTTCTGAAAGGACCTCTTATTGAGGGAATTGCACAGTATGTACAGCAGTTTGAGCAGCCGTCGGAAATCTTAAGGTATGCCCAGTGTGAGGGCGTTGTAAGTATTCTCTTGCCGCAAAGGGGCAGGGCCTCTTTTTCGGGATATCGGCTTTTTTCAGTGCCCTTGATTACATTATTTACAAATTCAACGATATCTCCATTTACACCGAGACCGCCGACGGCATCAACCTCGGGAATTTCATTGAGAATCTCATCACGGTATCTCTCGGCAAGACAGCCTATAACAATAATTTTACCTACAGCACCGTCTTCCTTGTATTCAACCATCTGAAGAATGTTGTCAATTGCCTCCTGCTTTGCAGCCTCAATAAAGCCGCAGGTGTTGATGATTACAATATCTGCACCGTAAGCTGTGTCAATAATGTCAAAGCCTGCCGCATCAAGCTTTTCAAGCATAAGCTCGGAGTCAACCTGATTTTTGGGACAGCCAAGAGAAACAAAACCAATTTTTTCGTGCATATTTCTACCTACTCATAAATGTTGATATATTTTGAAATGTCTGAAAAAGAATAACCCATAGCGACAAGCCGTCTTATAACACGGTCTTTTTCCTTCGGTGTGCTGTTTTCGTCTATGTGATATTTTTCAATTACTTTAATTATACCGATTTCTCTGTCAATATCAAGAGAATTTACTGCATTTTCAGCTGTTGCAGAGTCAATTCCCCGGTTTTTCAGCTCAATTAATATTCTTTTCGGGGCAAAGTTCTTTCTGCGGTATAATTCTTCAGCATACATGAAGGCAAATTTCTCATCATTGAGAAGATTTAACCCTCTGAGCTTTTCAATAGCGGCATAAACTGCTTCATCGGGAAATTTCAGCTTCAATTTTACTTTTAGCTCAAATTCCGAATGTGCTCTGAGAGATAACATCCTCATGGCACTTTCAAAAGCCTGAGAGGAGTCACCTGCAGCCTTAAGTGCGGATAACTCCTCTGAATTTACCTCGTCTCCCTCACTGAAATGTGAAGAATACCATATAACAGCAGGGACGGTGAACATATATTCACCGTCTGCGTAAATTTTAATTTTGTTGCCTTTGGATGATACTGCACCTATTTCCATCAGTCAGCTGCAATATCTATTTTTATTTTGGGCAGCTTGCCGTTGTTGGGAGCGAGAATATCGTCATCCTCTTCCTCTTTCTTTGCTTTCATAGCGCCTTCACCTGCTTTTTTAGGCTTGAAAGCATCGCTCTGTCTTACCTTAGCTTCAACCTCTTTTGCAAATTCGGGGTTATTTGTGATGTACTGTCTCGCATTATCTCTGCCTTGGCCGATTCTCTGCTCACCGTAGGAGAACCATGCACCGCTCTTATGGATAATGTCAAGCTCAACAGCAATATCAAGAAGCTCTGACTCCTTAGAGATACCCTTGCCGTACATAATATCAAATTCTGCTTCTCTGAAGGGAGGAGCCATCTTATTTTTAACAATCTTTGCCCTTGTTCTTGAACCGACAAATTCATTGCCGGGAGCCTTTATCTGTTCTGTCTTTCTTACGTCAATTCGCATTGAAGCATAGAACTTGAGAGCACGTCCGCCGGTGGTTACTTCGGGATTGCCGTACATAACGCCAACCTTTTCACGGAGCTGATTTATGAAAATAACAATTGTGTTTGAACGGGAAATAGCATCTGCAAGCTTTCTTAATGCCTGAGACATAAGACGGGCATGAAGACCAACGTGGCTGTCGCCCATTTCACCCTCGATTTCGGCACGGGGGACAAGGGCAGCAACGGAGTCAATAACAATTACATCAAGTGCGCCGGATCTGGTAAGATATTCGGCAATTTCAAGTGCCTGCTCACCGTTATCGGGCTGTGAAACAAGAAGGGAATCAACATCTACACCGAGAGCCTGTGCATAGGTGGGATCAAGTGCGTGCTCAGCATCAATAAATGCTGCTTCGCCGCCTTTTTTCTGAGCCTCTGCCACAACGTGAAGGGCAAGAGTAGTTTTACCTGAAGACTCGGGACCGTAAATTTCAACAATTCTTCCTTTGGGAAGACCGCCTATGCCTGTTGCCTGGTCAAGCATAATGGAGCCTGTGGAAATAGCCTCTACATTAAGTGCATTTGTCTGTCCCAGACGCATAATGGCGCCCTTTCCGTACTGCTTTTCGATCTGCTGAAGTGCGGTTTCAAGTGCTTTTGACTTATCTGCCATTTTGTGATTTCCTTTCATGTGCAAACATTTGTTCGATGAATTGATTATATATTAACCTGATGAAAAATGCAATAGGTTTTTTCATATTTTCATAACAATTTTTTCGGAAGCTGTTCAGGTGCTTTTATACTATCAATATAGCCACATTTTCCCTGAAACTTTTGTATAATCTAATAATAGCAAAAATTTTTCCTTAATGCTATACTTTTTTTGAGTAAATAAAGTAAAGGAGTAACTTTTATGATAAGAGTTCTTGTATGGAATGAATTCAGACACGAAAAAGACCCCGAATGTAAGGCAAGTGAGATTTATCCTGACGGTATACATGCCTGTATTGCCGACTTTCTCGGTAAAGAGGAGGATATCGTTGTAAAAACCGCTACCCTTGATGATGAAAACTGCGGTATCACAAGAGAGATTCTTCGTGAAACCGATGTTATTATCTGGTGGGGACACTGTCATCACGATAAGGTGCCCGATGAGGTTGCCGCTATGGTGCAGGAAGAGGTGCTTAACGGTATGGGTGCCATTTTCCTTCATTCCGCCCACAAGTCAAAGCCCTTTATGCGTCTTATGGGAACAAGCTGTTCACTTACCTGGAGAGAATCCGATGATATGGAAAGAATCTGGGTTTCTGCTCCCGGTCATCCTATCGCTCAGGGACTCGGAAGATATTTTGAGCTTCCCGGAGAAGAGACCTATGGTGAGCCCTTCGGTGTGCCTGCTCCCGATGAAACAGTATTTGTCGGCTGGTATGATGCAGGTGAGGTATTCCGTTCAGGACTTACCTATGTAAGAGAAAGAGGTAAGGTGTTCTATTTCCAGCCCGGTCACGAAACCTATCCCACATATAAAAATCCTGATGTGCAGAGGATTATCACAAATGCAGTCCGTTGGGCAAAGCCCGTCAGCAGAATTGATAACTGTATGGACTGTCCCTGGGTTCCCAAGTTATAAAAATACTGATAATTTCCCGTTTTTAACACACAAGAAATAATAATTGGTACCTGCCGTGATTTAAACGGCAGGTATTTTTTTTCTTGATTTTCTGCGGTTTTGGTGTTACAATTCTTTTTCGTAATAATAGTAAAAGGACATTTTTTAAGTTGAACACGGTTTATTCATTCAAAGAAAACAAAAAAGCTTTTCTGCAGGGGTTGAAGGACGGTTTTCCTATAGGACTCGGTTATTTTGCCGTAGCCTTTTCCCTTGGAGTGCTGGCAAAGGAAGCTGGACTTTCTGCCTTTCAGGGGTTTCTTGCAAGTGCATTGTGTGCAGCCTCGGCAGGTGAGTATGTGGCTTTCACTCTTATTGCCGCAAATGCCACATATATTGAAATGGCAATTGCCACCTTTGTTGCAAATGCAAGATATCTTCTTATGTCTTGTGCCTTAAGTCAGAAAACAGATCCGGATATGCCCTTTATACACAGACCTTTCTCGGCAATGTATATTACCGATGAGCTTTTCGGTATTTCCATAGCAAGGGAAGGCTTTTTCAATCCCTGGTATCACTACGGCGGCTCTGTTACTGCCGTGCCATTGTGGGCAATAGGAACAGCGGCAGGCGTTATCGCGGGAAACATTCTTCCCGTTTCCGTTGTAAGCGCTCTTTCCGTAGCTCTTTACGGAATGTTTATGGCAGTTTTTGTTCCTCCTGCAAAAAAGGACAAAATTATTGCAGGTCTTGTGGTTGTAAGCTTCCTTTTAAGCTATATTGCAAGTGTGCTTCCCGTAATTTCTGAAATTGCCGAGGGTACGAGAACAATTATTCTGACAGTAATCATTGCGGGGACAGCTGCAATTCTCTTCCCGAGAAAGGATGAAGAGGAGGAAACGGCAAATGGATAAAAATATTTACATATATATACTCATTATGGGTGCCGTTTCATATCTTATAAGGGCAATCCCAATGACCTTGCTGCGAAAACCCATAAAGAGCCGTTTTATAAAATCTTTTCTTTACTATGTTCCCTATGCAACCCTTGCGGTTATGACCTTCCCGGCAATTATTAATGCAACCCAGTCACCTGTATCGGGAATACTTGCGCTTATTGTGGGAATTATCACAGCGGCTGTAGGCTTCAATCTCATAAAGGTTGCCGTGTCCTGCTGTGTGACGGTATTTATTGCAGAACTCATAATAACATATCTTTTTTGAAGAAGCCGTAATGGCTTCTTTTTTTGTTGAAATTCATATTTTTCTGTGATAATATGAAAACGAGGTGATATTATGAGAAATCTTATAATTACAAGAGAAAAAAGCTTTGTTGCATGTCTCGGCGTTATGAAGGTCTATATTGAAGATTCTCTTAATCCCGAAATAACAATCAACAATACTCCCTGCAGAAAGCTCGGCACCTTAAAAAACGGTGAACAGAAGAGTTTTCCCGTTGATGAGGCTTCTGCAAGAGTGTTTGTTATTGCAGATAAGCTTTCAAAAGGCTTCTGTAACGAATTTTTTGATGTTCCTGCAGGAGATTTTGATGTGGCTGTCAAGGGAAAAAATCATTATAATCCTTTTGCGGGCAATCCCTTCCGTTTTGAAGGTACGGCAAATGAAGAGGTGCTTGCAAACAGAAAGAGGACAAAAAGAAAAAGCTATATAGTTATGGCAATTGCCCTTATTGTTGGTCTTGTTACAGGTTTTATCGGTAGCTTCTTCGGAACTGAAAACGTAGTTTCTGAAACATTTACAAGAGAAGGAATGTCAATTACACTTACAAGTGACTTTGTTTATGTGCCGCAGGACGGATTTACCGCCTGCTACGGAAATGAAAAATACAGTGTTCTTGCAGTGAAGGAGGAGTTTTCTCTGTTCCCTGAAGCCATTACTCTTGATGAATACGCAGAGTTTGTGCTGTATGATTCTCCCGATGTCGAAATTGTTGATTACGAGGGGCTTAAATGCTTTGAATATTCTGCAGAAGGCGACGATGCGGAATATTGTTATTTTGCTACCGTTTTTGAAACGGCTGATGCCTTCTGGCTTATTCAGTTTGCAGCTGAGACCGAGAATTACGAGGAAGCATTTCCCACCTTTGTCCAGTGGGCAAAATCCGTTACATTCCAATAAAATTTATGCTGTCCGTTTTTTGCGGACAGCGAATTTTTTTGTAAAAATATGGATTTTTGGTTTTTCTTATGCTATACTGAAGCATATTTTTAACGGAGAGAGAATAAATGACTATAATTGAGAACAAAACCTTTGATGAAGAAAGAGCGCTTTACAATTCTCAGAATGTCAGAGCCGTAAATTGCCGCTTTGACGGTCCTCAGGACGGGGAGAGTGCATTTAAGGAAAGCTCAGACATTGAAACAGATAGCTGTTTTTTTAATTTAAGATATCCCTTCTGGCACACACATACCCTCAGAATAAAGGACTGTGAGATGACCTCTCTTTGCAGAGCTGCTTTGTGGTACAGTGATAACATTACCGTTGAAAACACAAGGCTTCACGGCATAAAGGCATTAAGGGAATGTGAAAATATATCTCTTGACCGCTGCAGTATTGTGTCCCCCGAATTCGGCTGGTTTTCCAGGAATATAAATATGACTAAAACTGATGCTGAGGGCGAATATTTTATGCTGAAGGCTGAAAATCTTCACTTCAGCAATGTGACACTTAAGGGTAAATATTCATTTCAGTATATAAAAAACTGTACCTTTGAAAACTGTAATTTTGATACCAAGGATGCCTTCTGGCACGGCGAGAATATTGTTGTGAAAAATTCTGTCGTAAAGGGCGAATACCTTGCCTGGTACAGTAAGAATTTAACCTTTATTGATTGTAAAATTTCAGGCACACAGCCTCTTTGCTACTGTGAAGGACTTAAAATGATAAACTGTACCCTTGAGGATGCTGACCTTGCCTTTGAAAAGAGTGAGGTTGAAGCAGAAATCACAACGGATGTAATCAGCATAAAAAATCCGAAATCGGGCTTTATAAAGGTACCCTCTTTCGGTGAGCTTATTATGACTGAAGAATCTTCCTGTAAAATAATAACAGAATGAAAAAACGGCATAAGTCTTTATGTGACTTATGCCGGAAGTTTTATTTGATAATGGGAGGAAGAAGCTCAAGCACCGTATCAATGAAAACCTGAAGCTGAGGAGTCATAGCCTTCCCCTTAAGGTATGCAAGCTGCGACCACTGATTGAATTCACATTCGGGGACATTGATCTGTTTAAGCGAGCCCTCCTGAATGCTCTTTCTTACTTCAAATAGGGGAAGCATTGTTACATAATTTGATGTTCTTGTAAGACGCATTATGGTGTCAGTGTTTGCTATTTCAATTGCAGGAGTCGCAAAAAGATTTCTCTTTGCAAGCTCGTCATCAAAAAGATATCTGTAGCCTTCGCCGGGAGGCATAATGATGAGCTTTTCCTTTATGATCTCTTCAAAAGTAACCTCTTCCTTTTCGGCAATTGGATTTTCGGGATTTGTAACGAAAATGATGGGCTCAACCTCTTCGCGGACACGCACCCATTCCTTTCTCGGCACCTTGTAGTCCAGCATATAGCACAGATCAAGCTCATTTGCACGGATTTTTGCCTCAATTTCTCTTGCCGAGCCTACAAAAATGCTTAAATTAATGTGCGGATAACGGCGGTTGAATTCGGGAAAAATAGGGATGAAGCAGGATTTGAGAATTGAATCCACAAGACCGAATCGTATTGTTCCCTTCATATCCTCACTCTGAGTAGCAAAGTTCTGAGCTCTTTCAATGGCTTCAATAACACCGTTTGCATATTCGATAAAATTAAGACCGAACTGAGTAAGCTTGATATTCTTGCCTATTCGGTCGAAAAGCGGAACGCCCAGCTCGTTTTCAAGCTGCTGCATCTGAACGGTAACTGCAGACTGGGAGTAGCCCAACACCATTGCCGCTTTTGTGAAATTATTAAGCTCTGATACCTTAAGGAAGGTTTTTAGATTTCTGATATCCATCTTTATCACCGATTATAAAAAATTATTAAAATACATTATCTATTACTAATTATTATGATATAGCAAATTTTACATATTGTCAATACCAAAATGCACTAAAAAGGCGAATCAGAGGTATAATTTGCACAAAATGTAATTTAATATTTGTGCAGTAATGCCCGTTTATTGTGTGTTAAAATTACATATATATCCCTAAAAGCATATTATCAGTTATAAAGCGGCCTTTTCAGCAGAAAACGGAACGGAAATATGCTGCGGATAATTTCAGGAGAGAAGAATTATGAGTTGTAAAATTATAGCCCACAGAGGTGCCAATAAAAAAGCTCCCCAGAATACTCTGCCTGCCTTCATTACTGCAATAAATGAGGGTACGGACGGCTTTGAAACAGATGTGCATCTGACAAAGGACGGAGTTCCCGTTATCTGTCATAATTATACCATTGATGCCACATCGGACGGCAGGGGAGATATTACGGCATATACCCTTGATGAATTAAAAAAGTTTGATTTCGGCTTATATTATTCGGAGGAATTCAGAAATACTCCCTTGCTTACTCTTGATGAGTTCCTTGAGGTGACATCGGAAAGCTCCTGTGAGATAATAAATATTGAGCTCAAGTGTCCCAAGGACAGTAATATTTCCCGTCTTGTTGAGGCAACCTTCCGATCCGTAAAAAAATACGGCTGTCTTGACAGGGTTATTATCTCAAGCTTTTCCCCCGAGGTGCTTAAGACGGTTAAGGAGATTGACGCCAGATGTAAAACTGCATTTCTCTATCCCATTTCCCATCCGTCAGTATGCCGTCTTGTGCTTTATCCGTTCTTTATTGTGAAAAAACTCGGATGCGAATACATTCATCCCGCATCCCTTGTGACAAACAAGAAAATTGTTGATATTGCACATGCCCTGGATATAAAGGTTAATGTATGGACGGTAAACGAGAAAAAGACAATAGAAAAGCTGCTTTCCATGGGAGTTGACGGTATCATTACTGATAAGCCTCTTGAAACAAGAGAAATAATGAATGAATACGAACAGAAGAAGGCGAGAGAGAATGTTTGACGGAAAAATGAAAGCCGTTACCTTCAGCTATGATGACGGTGTTACTCAGGACAGAAGACTTCTTGAGGTTTTCAACAGATATGGTCTTAAGGGAACCTTCAATATAAATTCGGGGCTCCTCGGGACGGAAAATGTACTTACCTACGGGGATAAAAGTGTTCAGCACAACAAGGTAAAGCCCGAAGAAATTGCTACTCTTTATAAGGGACATGAGGTAGCCGTGCATACTCTCACGCATCCCCATCTTCCTGCACTTTCAGAGGAGGAAATAATCCGTCAGACAGAGGGTGACAGGCTTGCTCTTTCCGAGCTTTGCGGATATGAGGTTGTGGGTATGGCTTATCCCGGCGGAGGCGTGAATTTTGACCTTCGTGTAGCGGATATAATAAAGAATCACACAGGCGTCAGATATGCAAGAACCACGGTTCATACCTTCAATTTTGAGCTACAGAAGGATCTTCATATTTTTGCTCCCACCGTGCATCATAATGACACACAGCACTGTATGAAGGCAATTGATGAATTTCTTGCGATGAAGGCAGACAAGCCGCAGCTTCTCTATATATGGGGACACAGCTACGAGTTTGATCTTTCGGATAACTGGGATTATCTCACGGAAATCTGCAAAAGGCTTTCTGGGCATGATGATATTTTTTACGGCACAAACCGAGAATGCTTCGGACTGTAAGATAAAAAAGAAAAGGCACAGAGCTGCAAGATATCAGCTCTGTGCCTTGGTTATTTGTTTCCTGTTATTTTGCAAGGGATTCTTCAATTTCTCTCTTTATCACTTCGAACTCGTGCATAAGTCTTGAAATAAGATTTCTTATAATTCTTACAAGCTTTGCAAAAATATCTTCGTTTTCGATTTCGGGCTCTTCACCCTTACCCATATAGCAGCCGATGTTATTGCTTTCGATTTCGTTGCCGAAGAAATCGTGGGTAAGTCCGTCCTCAATTCTTATACCCTTGCCGATAAGGGGAGAGTTAATGGCAAGCTGATAAGCTTCAATCAGCTCATCGGTTGAAAAGCCGGGATCGGTATTCATTGCAAGAGGATCGCACATAAGATTGAGTGTGTTGTAATAACAGTTTCTTGTGTAGGTGTTACCTGCAGTAAATTCATCACCGAGTGTACAGTTCATAGGTGCTCCGTCAGCAGCAACAAAAATATTGTTTGCAATAAGGGAGTTTGTAAGGTTATAGAACTGAATTTCACCGCTGTTGATGATTGTATTGTTATAAAATCTGAAATTATCCTCACCATTGCCTGATGCCAGAGAGCTTCTGCCCTTGTTGTCATTTACGGAAAGACAGTATCTTACGGTGTTGTTCTTCTGAGGCTCCTTCTTTGCATTGTTTACCACAAAACGCATATTGTCGTGAGAGTAAATGTACTGATATGTGCAGTTATTTGAATCGGAGTCAAAGTCTACGGTCATACCGTCACCGAAGTTTTTCTGTCCTGCAATTTCACAGTACTGAATGGTGCTGTTTTCTGAGCCCCAGAACCACATAGCCGCTGTGAAATACTGAATCTCACCGTTTTCATCAAGTCCTTCGCCCTGACAGGTGTTGATTGCACGGCAGTTGGTGACAAGAGCGCCGTCACAGATACCGATTACCACTGCCTCTGCATCCATTTCGTGGAAGTAGCAGCCTTCAACAAGCACACCTGTATTGTAGATGGGATCCTTTACTGCATTTTCGCTCCAGGGATCCTGCTGGTCGTTCCATGAGCCCCAGATCATAAAGCCGTTTGCTGAGTCATAAACCTCACAATTGCTTATTGTAAGATCGTTTACGGGATAACGGGAATGTGAAGGGAGTCCCTTAACCATAACGGCAGCACGTGCAGGAGCTGCCCCTCTTGAAAAATCATCACGGTTAGTTACCTTGCCGTTGGGGAGCCCGTAGAAGTAAACATTGTCAATTGTAATGCCCACACTCTCGGAGTTTATTGTATCAATCCATATTCCGCCGCCGTTGGGAGCTGTAATCTGAAGGTTTGATACGGTTATATAGGAGCAGTCAATGAATGTAAAAACCTCTTCTGCAAGATCAGTTCTGAGAATGGGTCTTTCACCTTCGCCGTAGGATGAAATAAGGAAGGGAGCCTCTTTTGTTCCTTTTATGTCAGACAGTGTCACGGCACAGTCGTAAGTTCCGCCTGCTCTGAAAAGTACGGTGTCGCCGCCCTTGAGAGGCT
This sequence comes from Acutalibacteraceae bacterium, assembly GCA_045647985.1. GTDB lineage: Bacteria > Bacillota > Clostridia > Oscillospirales > Acutalibacteraceae > RUG806. The sequence continues at coordinate 170 of JAZRNB010000083.1, read as the reverse complement.
CCTTGCAGTTTACAAAACCGTCAAGATTCTTCCAGGCTGTTCCGGGAGAGGTGCCGTCCCCGTTGTTGTCACCGTCTATTGAGTCAACATAGTAGGTGTATCCCGTATCTGCAGCAGAAACTGCGGATGTGACTGCAAACAGAGAAAGGATCATAATAATGCTGAGTGAT
>JAZRNB010000082.1:0-26400 GCA_045647985.1 Acutalibacteraceae bacterium | reverse complement strand
AATACAACAGTTGTTGCTACTGCAAATGTTGAACCCTCATGGTTTGCTCAGGTTGAGGAAGTTAAGAAAATAACAGCTACAGGTGTAGACGGTATCGTGTTTACCACCAAGGGCTTTGGAAAGGATCCCGACAGACTTGTAAATTATATCGGAGAGCTTAAGGCTTATACTGATCTCCCTGTATTCTGCTATGAATTCCCCGGCTTCCAGCCCCATCTTATTTCCGGTGAGACTTACGGCAGACTTGTTCAGGAATGCGGTATCTACGGTATTAAGGATTGCACATGTCTTATTGAAGGCGGAATAAAGGATAAAATCGAAAATAAGGGTGATTCTTGCCTTATTCAGGCAAATATGCCGTTCCTCTTTGATGCATATAAGCTCGGTGCAAGAGGTGTTATGGCTACTCCTACTTCCTGCGGCGGCGCTTTCTTCCAGCGTTTCCATGAGGCTTTTGTCAGCGGAGATATGGCACTTGCAGAAAAGAGATATAATGAAATAACTCTCCTTGACAATGCGATTGATAACGGTTTCAACTGTTCAGCAAAGTATCTTGTGCAGCTTCAGGGTGTTGAAGGCATGAGGGCAATCAACAGAGGTGGACAGCAGCTTTCTGCCGGTCGTCTCAGAAGCATTCAGTCTTTCCATTCATGGGCTGTTTCAGAAGGACTTATGAAATAAAAAAACAGAAGGTTGCTTTATGCAACCTTCATTTTTTGTTAATTAAGAAAAAAGAGAAGAACAGTAAGGTTCTTCTCTTTCTTTTTTGTTTGAATCAGTTTTCTCGCTTGTCGACAAGCTTGCCCTCAGTTGTTTCTTCGCCTTTTGCAAAGGAAACAATGCTTTTGATTGATTTAACAAGATGCATAATGAACTGATAGATATTGTCTATGAAATTCATATTTTTGTTCCTCTCGTTTAATCGGGATCTTATTTCTTGTCGTTTTCAGCTCTGATGTAAGCTACAAGATCCTTGATTTTCTGAATGAATCCTTTAATGAAATCGACGAATGAATTGATGATATCCATAATTTGCCTCCTGAAATATATTTTTATTCGCTTATATGTTACCATAGAATTGATTACAATTCAATAATTTTTTTCAAAATTCAAATTTAGTTAATAAATATGCAAAATATTTTACCAATTATATTTTCTGAGATTTCCTTCGCAGAGTAATTCGGGAAAATTCCATTGTCTTAAAACTTCATAAGCTCCTATTGCTGCGGCATTGGAAAGATTAAGGCTTCTTGCATCTGAAATCATAGGAATTCTTACTGTTGTGTCCGGATTGTTATGTAGCAGTTCTTCAGGAAGTCCTGCGGTTTCTTTTCCGAATATAATATATGTTTTTTCAGGATATATTACTTCTGTATGATTGTGCTTTGCTTTGGTGGAGTAATAAAAAAATGTGCCGTTTTTATTTTTTTCAAAGAAGTCTTCAGTCGAGGAGTAATAAGTAATATCAAGAAGATACCAGTAATCAAGTCCTGCACGCTTGAGCTTTTTATCATCAACCTTAAAGCCCATTGGTTCTACAAGGTGAAGTCTTGCACCGGTTGCTGCGCAGGTTCTTGCAATATTTCCGGTATTCTGCGGAATTTCAGGTTCAATCAGAACAATGTTGAGCTCGTACATAATAATATCTGCTTTCTGTGGTTTTTTATGATATTTTATCATACTATTTCAAAAAAGTAAAATAAATATTTCAGATTTGCCCATACTAATTGCGGAGGTGAAGCAAATGAATACTTCTAAAAATGATATGCTTAAGTATCTTGGTGCTGCAGCTGCAGTAGGCGGTGCAGTTCTTCTCGGATCAGGTATGATGTCAGGAAAGAAATCAATGAAAAGAAAGGTTAAGAAAACTGCTAACAAGGCATTGGATGCTGTTGACGGTATTCTTAACAGCGTGCAGAGCTTTGTAAAATAATGCGGATAATTGCGGAATTTTCAGTAATGCTGATATATTCCGCAATATTTTGTTGTTAAGTGAAATAACTTATGTTATAATGATTTTGGTGATAAATGTGAAATTTAAGAATCTTCTGATTATTATATTTTCTGTCTTTATGTTGTTTACTGCTTGTATGAATGAATCTTCCGGTGAGAACATTTCAGACACAACAGCTTTACCGCAAACAACACTGCAGGAAAAGACAACAATTCCTCCGGCTCAGGGGCTTGATGCTGAAGAATTAACATCTGATGCTACCGGTGTAAGTACTGCAGCTCCGGGAATGTGTATATACGGAGAATACACCGGAACAGATAAAACTGCAACAGGGCTTGAGCCTTTACCTCTCAGGGAATTTGTGTTAAGTAACGCTGATTCACTTTTTTCCAAATCTGATAAATCAGTATCACACAGCTATGGTGTTGCCAAGGATGAAAAGCCTCATAATATCAGTATTGAAAATCAGCATTATTTTAATGAAAAAGCGCTGGATGCCGTGTGTTATGATGATAAAACAGCGGAAAAAATTTTATATCTGACTTTTGACTGCGGATATGAAAACGGATACACATCCAAAATTCTTGATGTATTGAAGGAAAAACAGATTCCTGCTGCTTTTTTCTGTACATTGCCTCAGGTAAAGGATAATAAGGAGCTTATTGCAAGAATGATAAATGAAGGGCACATTGTTGGTAATCACAGTGTGAATCATCCCGATTTTTCCGGACTTTCTACTGAAAAAATTATTGAAGAGGTTAAGGGATTTGATGATTATATCCGTCAGAATTTCGGTTATTCTTCCTGTTATTTCAGATATCCTGAGGGAAAGTATTCGGAAAAATCGACTGCTGTACTGAATAATCTCGGTTTTAAGTGTATTTTCTGGTCCTTAGCATATGCTGACTGGAATATTGAGAATCAAAAGGGAGCTTCTTATGCCTGTGAAACCGTGCTTTCAAGACTTCATCCCGGTGCTGTAATTCTTCTTCATTCTGTTTCCCCGGATAATGCCAATGCATTAGGGGATATTATTGATGCCGCAACAGAAAGAGGCTATACCTTCAGGGCATTGAGTGAACTTTCGTAATTTAAGCGGACGGTTTTTTCCGTCTGCTTATTTTTTTGCTATTTACTTAACTGTTACAATGTGTTAAAATTATCTATATTTGAAATAAAGGTGATAAAATGAGATTAGAAGAAATTGACAGAAACGGAACCTTACAGGGGTATGTGCTGGTAAAGGCCTGTGAAAGAAAATCCGCCAAAAACGGATCTACATATCTTGACCTGGTTATTTCTGACGGTGAAAGCGATGTTGTTGCAAAGATATGGGATTTCAAGGGTACAACCGATGAACAGCCTGCTGTAGGCACAATCATTCTTGTAAGAGGATCATTGAGTCTTTATAATAATCAGCCTCAGTTTAAGATAGACAGATATCGTCAGCTTAATGAGAAGGATGATGTGGATATCAGGGATTTTGTCCCATCGGCTCCGAATAAAGGAACGGAAATGTTTGATGAGATAATCAGGATTGCTGAAAATTTCAGTGATGATGAATTAAGGAAGCTTACGGTATGTATCCTTAATGATTTCAAGGAAAGAATAATTGACCTTCCTGCTGCATTTAAGCTTCATCATGCTGTTATAAGCGGTCTTCTTATGCATACGCTTTCTCTTTGCAGGCTTGCACAGGTGGTAGCTCCCATATATCCATCAATTGATATTGATCTTCTCTTGACGGGTGCTATTCTTCACGATATTGCAAAGAGTGAGGAGTTTTCTCTTGCCCCTACAGGACTTGTTGATGGTTATACAGCAAGAGGAACTCTTATAGGTCATCTTGTTTCGGGGGCGATGATTGTTTCCGAGAAAGGCAAGGAGCTTGGCATAAGTGAGGATACGCTTATGCTTGTTGAGCATATGCTTATTTCTCATCACGGAAATCCTGAATACGGTGCAGCAGTCAGACCATTGTTTCTTGAAGCTGAGGTTCTTTCGGCGATTGACACATTTGATGCTAATATCTTTGAAATAGAAGATGCACTCAAGAGTGTAGAGACGGGTGGCTTTACGAACCGTATGTGGGCTCTTGAGGACAGAAAGTTCTATAATCACGGAAGAAAAAAGATTGTTACAGATGTGTGTATAATTTCAAAAGAGGAAAATTCTGATAAACAGGAATGATAAGGAGATTATTTTATGGAAAACTGGACCGAAATAAAAATCAATGTACCTGTGGAAAGAGTAGACGAAGCAGGTTCAATAGCATCTATGACCGTTCCGTACGGTATTTATATTGAAGATTACAGTAATCTCGAAGAAGAAGCTATGGAAATCGCAAAAATAGATCTTATAGATGAGGATCTGCTGGCAAAGGACAGAAGTATAGGTATTGTACATATCTACATTTCTCCAGAGGAAAATCCTCAGGAAGCTGTTTCTTTTATCGAAGAACGCCTTCAGTCCGAAAAAATTGAATATTCAATTGAGCTTGCAAACTGTGCAAGAGAAGACTGGGAAAATAACTGGAAGCAATATTTCAAGCCTATCAATGTGGGAAATAAGCTCATTATAAGACCTGTATGGGTAGATGATTATGATGCAGGAAGCAGGAAGGTTCTTAATCTTGAACCCGGAATTGCCTTCGGTACGGGTACTCACGAAACAACAAGACTTTGTCTGGAAGCCCTTGAAAACTATATAACTCCCGATACGCATATGCTTGATGTCGGTTGTGGCAGCGGTATACTCAGTGTAGCGGGAATGCTTCTCGGTGCTGAGGATGTTACCGGTGTCGATATTGATAAGTTGGCAGTTAAGGTTGCAATTGAAAACGGTAAGCTCAACGGATTTGAGTATCCGGGCTACAATATGATTGTCGGCAATCTTATTGACCGGGTGTCGGGTAAATTCAGTGTTGTTACTGCAAATATTGTTGCAGATGCAATTATTATGCTTACTCCCGATGTAAAAAAATTCCTCAGTGACGATGCTGTATATATTGTATCGGGTATCATCGATATCCGCGAGGATGAGGTTCTTTCGTGCCTTGCAGAAAACGGATTTACTATAGTCAATCGCAGAAGTGAAAACGGATGGGTTTGTCTTGAATGTAAGTTATAATTGAATTTAACGGTCGTAACTTTTTTGTTGCGACCGTAATTTTATGCCCGGAAACGACAAATTAATCGGACTTCGCGTTATATAATTTATGTTGATTCTTGTGGGGGCGGTTGAATGCAGACGGTAATTTATGCTGATTTATTGGTAATTCTCAATATGATTGTGACGCTCATCATAATTATTATTACTTCCGATATTCTGAATATTGACTCATATAAAACAAGATATATTGCAGGTTCTGTTGCAGGCGGAGCTCTGTCGCTGATAATTCTTGCTCCTCCTTTGAATGTATTTTACAGTATTGTTGTCAAAATGCTGACTTCAGGTGTAATAGTTCTGTTGGCTTTCAGAATACGGAGTATAAAAATATATCTGAAATGCTTTTTTCTGTTCAATGGTATAAGCCTCCTTCTTGCAGGAATTATGCTTTTTACAGGAATGATAATTAATGGCAGTAACATAATTTCTAATAACGGATATGTATATGTTGATTTCAGTATTTCTGCTGTGATTCTCATTATCTGTGCTTCGTTTGTTATCATAAAAACAGTAAACCGTAAAATCTTTATCAAGACAAAAAATGAGTTGATATTTGATGCGGAAATTATATATAAAGACAGAAAAGTTCTTGTCAGAGCTTTATTTGATTCGGGGAATAGTCTTGTTGATATTTTTACGGGCAGGCCGGTGATTATTTTATCTGTTGACGATATAGAAGCTTTGGTTGAAACAACTACTTTTAATGAAATCAGAAGATATTTTGATTTCGGCGAGTATGAAAATTGTTTCGGTATGTTAAGGCTGTTGCCGGTAAAAACTCTCGGTAACAGCTGTTTTATACCTGCGTTTACTGCCGAAAGAGCAATTGTAACGGGAAATGAAATTGTCAGAATTGTTGAAAAGCCGACTATTGCAGTAACAGATAATACATTTGAAGAAAAAAACTACAGTGCTTTGATTAATGAATCCGTAACAGGGCAGGTGATATGATATGGTAATACTAAAGAAAATGGCACAGATAAAACAAAGAATTATCGGGATGTTGAAAAAAAACAAGAAATCTGACGGTGATAATCTGCTGTTTATAAACAGCTCGCAGGTTTTACCTGAACCGCTTACAAAGGCAGAGGAAGAGCATTATTTCAAGTTGAAGGAGCAGGGAAGTGAGGAGGCCAACAACAGGCTTATTATACATAATCTGAGACTAGTTGTGTATATCGCCAAAAAATTTGAAAAATCAGGAGTTTCTATTGATGACCTGATTTCTATAGGCACAATCGGTCTTATAAAGGCAGTAAAAACATTTTGTCCGTCAAAAAACATAAAATTGGCAACCTATGCCAGTCGCTGTATTGAAAACGAGGTTCTTATGTATCTGAGAAAAATCGGACACAGAAAAAACGAAATATCCATAGACGAGCCGCTGAATACTGATTGGGACGGGAATGAACTTCTGCTTAGTGATATTCTCTCAACAGATGAAGATACGGTGAGTCTGGAAATTGAGAATGAGGATATGATAAGAGTTCTGATGGAGGCTGTAGATAATCTCCCTGAGAGGGAACGGAAAATTATATATCTGCGCTTCGGACTCAGAAGTGATAAGGAATATACACAGAAGGAAGTTGCTGACATGCTGGGTATTTCACAGAGCTATATTTCAAGAATTGAGAAAAAAATACTGAATGAATTGAAATCGGAAATGGAAAAACAACATATATATGGTTGAAAATAACGGTATCTTTACAAGGATACCGTTATTTAAATAAATATTAATATAATTGCTCTTGTAAAATTCGGATTACTTTGATATAATGACAAATAATGGATAATTATGATAAATTTCATTTATGACGCAGGATGTGATTTAATGATATATATGTTTCTCGCTGACGGTTTCGAAGAAACTGAAGCTCTTGTAACACTTGATATGTTAAGGCGTGCAAATATAGAGATTAAAACAGTCGGAATAGGTAATTCTGTCATAAACGGAACTCATGGTATAAAGGTTTTTGCTGACCTTACTGAAGATGAAGCAGAGCTTTCATGTTGTGACGGTATTATCCTTCCAGGAGGAATGCCCGGCACGGAAAACCTGTATTCTTCACCGATTGTAAGTCGTTCAGCCGATTACTGTATGAGCAATGATAAGCTCATCTGTGCAATATGTGCAGCACCCGTGATAATGGGCAGAAAAGGGTTGTTAAAAGGACACAAGGCAGTATGCTTCCCGGGTTTTGAAGATGAACTTACGGATGCCGATATTGTTAATGATGCTTGTGTAAAAAGCGGTAACATTATTACAGCAAAAGGCGCAGGCTGTGTTTTTGAGTTTTCCTATGAAATAATCAAGGCTGTTAAAAACGATGAAATTGCTGATGATGTCATTTCGACCATTCAGCATAAAGGATTATGATTTTTCCTTACGGAGGATTTTTACATATGAATGATCAATTCAACAAGAGTAATGATGCTTACGATGAGCTCCTTGAAAGCTTTTATTCTTCAACAAAGGAAGAGAAGCCTAAGGATGAGGTAAAAAACAGAGGAGAAATTTATTTTTCGGCAAATCCCGCATCGGGAGGCAACGCAGCCTCTCGGAAACGAAACCAGCGTTCTGAAACCCCTTCAGGGAATAATGTATCGAGACAACGCAGGCAGAATTCGGACTATCGTCGGACATCCTCTCAGACAGTATCGCCGTCTTCCTCTAATCCGCACAGAGCTTCTTCTCAGTCTCAGAATGTATCGTCGCAGCGACCTGTAAATTCTAAGCAGGCTTCTTCAAATAAGCGGAAAAGGAAGAAAAAGAAGAATTCATATCTGCAGAATGCATTTCTTGCAATAATTATTGTAGTTTTTGTTTTTATTTCTTCATTTATTATAAGAATACCCATTATGGGCTGTATTAATGATATTCTTGCTATTAATGTTTCAGATACCGACTTCAGGGTTGTTCTTAATGAAGATATGGACGCTTATGAGGTGATTGACGAGCTCGGTAAAAAGGATCTTATAAATAACCCTATGTTCTGTAAGATTTTTGCTAAATTTATGAAGCTTGATACAAGAACTGATGCGTCCGGAAACAGAAAGAAAATCGTATTCCCGGCCGGAACATATTTTCTGAACTCCTCTATGGGAGTAGAGGGTATGCTTCTTGAAATCCGTTCCAACGGAGTTGTTTCTAACACTGTAAAGGTCACTTTCCCCGAAGGCTTTACGATTGATCAGATTGCGGCAAAGCTTGATGACAGCGGTGTGTGCTCTGCTGATTCATTCTATAAAGCAGCTTCAAGCGATGAAATCTTCAACAAGTATGAATTCCTTTCATCGATTACCGAAACTCACTTGAGATATCGCACGCTTGAAGGATATCTTTATCCTGATACTTATGAGTTTTATGTGGGTGAATCTCCGATAAGTGTAATTGAGCGTTTCCTTAATAATTTTGAAGACAAATGGAGCAGTACATATGCTGCGAAGGCAAAAGAACTCGGCTATACTGTTGATGAGATTATAACTGTTGCATCAATTCTTGAAAAAGAAGCATTCGATGCAGCTCAGATGCCTGTTATTGCTTCTGTAATTTATAACCGACTGTCCTCATCGTCGTTCCCGTTTATCAATTGTGACTCTACCGGAAAATACATCGCAGATCTCAAAGAAACAGGAATAGACAGTGTTCGTTACAATGACTATATGAAGGTTTATGATACTTATCAGAAAACGGGGCTTCCTGTCGGTGCTATATGCTGCCCCGGTGCTGATGCGATTCATTCTGCATTGCATCCCGAGAATTCTGATTATTACTATTTCCTTCATGATGATGAGGGTAAAATTTATCTTGCCCGCACATCAGAAGAGCATCAGAGTAATCTTCAGTATCTTGAATAAAAATTTTTACATTTTGTTAAAGAATTGCTATTGTATATAATTAATGAGTGTAGTAAAATTCAAAGAGTTATATAAAGAGAAAGGAGTATTTTTATGAAAGTATTTATGATTGGTGGAACTGGACTTCTCGGCTGTGAGGCTGCAAGAATTTTTATTGAGAGAGGACATCAGGTTAAGAGTGTGGCTCTTCCTCCTCTTCCTGAAGGAGCTCCCATTCCGGAGGAAATGGAACTTGAATTCTGTAACATCTATGAAAAGAGCGATGAAGAAATCAAGGCTATGATTGATGGCTATGATTGCTTCGTGTTCGCTGCAGGTATTGATGAAAGAGTAGAATTCCCTGCACCTGTTTATGATGCGTATTACAAATATAATATTGCTCCTCTTAAGAGAATTCTTCCTCTTTGCAAGGAAGTCGGTATGAAGAGTGCTGTTATCTTGGGATCTTACTTCTCATATGCTGCAAAGCAGTATCCTGATATGAAGCTTACCGAAAAGCATCCTTATATCAGAAGCCGTATCGATCAGGAGAATGTTGCATTCTCATTTGCTGATGATAATTTTGATGTAGCCGTTCTTGAGCTTCCTTATATTTTCGGCACTCAGCCCGGCAGAAAGCCCGTTTGGGTTATTCTTATTGAACAGATCAAGATGATGGATAAGCTTCCCTGTACAATGTATCCCGCAGGCGGTACGGCAATGCTTACAGTCCGTCAGGTTGGTGAAGTAATTGTAGGCGCTGCTGAAAAGTCCAGGGGAGCAAAAGCATGGCCTATCAGCATGTATAATATGGACTGGAAGAAGTTCCTTAAGATTGTTTATGCTGCTCGTGGAATGGGGAACAACAGAAAGATTATCTCTATTCCTCCCTGGATGATGAGAATGGGACTTGGCGGTGTTAAAAAGGAATATGCCGCTAAGGGTATTGAAAGCGGTATTGATGTTGACGGTCTTGCTGATATTATGGATATCAATCTTTTCATTGACAGAAAGTACAGTGTTGAGCTCGGTGCTACAGAAGACGATATTGAGTCTGCAATTACAGATTCAATCAAGGTAAGCCAGGCTGTATATGACGGAACAGCAAAGCTTCTTGAAATGAAAGGCGAATAATGTTGTTTGACATTATCGGTAAATAATAATATAATTGTTGCGGTGATAAATTTCACCGCAATTTTTCTTGGAGTATTATTATGAGTAAAAATGTTTTTCCCTGCACTGTTGCAAAAAAATGCGGCGGATGTCAGCTTACAAATATGGCTTATGAAGAGCAGTTGAGGTTCAAGCAGGCAAAGGTTATAAAACTTCTCGGCAGATTCGGCCGTGTTGATAAAATTATCGGTATGAAGGATCCTTGGCATTACAGAAATAAGGTTCAGGCAGCTTTCGGCAGAACCAGGAGCGGAATGATAATTTCAGGTGTATATCAATCAAGCACACACAATATAGTAAAGGTTGATTCCTGCTATATTGAAGATAAAAAAGCCGATGAGATTATTGTAACCGTACGTGAGCTTCTCAAGTCCTTTCATCTCACGGTATTTGATGACAGAACGGGAAAAGGCTTTTTAAGACACGTTCTTGTAAAAAGGGCATTCGGTACGGGCGAAATTATGGTTGTGCTTGTAACGGGAACTCCCATATTCAAATCAAAAAACGATTTCTGCAAGGCGCTGAGAAAAGCACATCCCGAAATTACCACAATAGTACAGAATGTGAATAACAGCTTTACAAGTCTTGTGCTTGGTGAAAAAGAGTATGTGCTGTACGGTGACGGTTATATTACGGATGAGCTTTTAGGCTTCCGTTTCCGCATTTCTCCGAAATCTTTTTATCAGATAAATTACGAGGGTACAAAGCTTCTTTATTCAAAGGCAATGCAGTTTGCGGATATTTCAAAGGAAGACAGAGTAATTGATGCTTATTCCGGTGTCGGAACTATCGGAATAATTGCTTCTCAGTATGCAAAAGAGGTTATAAGTGTTGAACTGAACAGGGATGCTGTAAGGGATGCAAAAATCAATGCCGCAATAAATAATATTGATAATATCAGATTTTTCTGCGCCGATGCTACGGAATTTCTTCTTTCCGCCGCAGAAGAAAATGAAAAAATTGATGTAGTTTTAATGGACCCCCCGAGAGCCGGCAGTACGGTTGAGTTTATGAAAAGTGTTTGCACTTTAGCCCCCGAAAAGGTGGTCTATATCTCCTGTAATCCCGAAACTCTTGCACGAGATTTAGCTTATTTTACAAAAAACGGCTATAAGGCAAAGAAAATTCAACCGGTAGATATGTTCCCTCATACTAACCATGTTGAGACTGTTGTTTTGTTGCTCAGAGAAAGAGGTAAATAATGAATAAATATGATAATTTAATTTCACAGATTGCAAGTAAGAGTCTTACTGCTGTATGGGGTGGTGCATTCAGCCTTTCTGCACTCAAAAGCGGAGTAAAAGGAAAAAAAACGGTGGTGCCTGCTGATTTTACTCCGGTGCTGCGTTTTGCGGTATGCTCCGATATACACTTAAACGGTGAAGAAGGGCAGAGTGCAGCTGTTCGTTTCGGACAGCTTTTTGATGATATGTATGCTTATTCCGAATCCTGCGCTTACAATAAGTTTGATGCAATGATGGTTGCAGGCGACTTTTCGGGTGGCGGTGCCGAGAAGCAGTATGTTATGTATAAGAAAATTACAGACGAAAAGGTAAAGCCCGAAACAAGGCTTCTTACGGTTATCGGAAATCACGAATTTATTGATTACCGTGATGTTGATGCAACAGTGGGTTACACTGTCTATAAAAAATACGTCAGCGAAGAAATGGATACAGACATTGTTATAAACGGTTATCATTTCATAGGCGTAGCCTACGATGACAACGGAAAAACCTTCAAGACAAAGCTTTCCTGGCTGAAGGAAAGACTTGATAAGGCTACTGCAGAAAACCCTGAAATGCCTGTTTTTGTCTATCAGCACCCCCATCCCTTCCTTACAGTATACGGAAGCGTAAACTGGGGAGACAGAGATTTAAGAACTGTTCTGAATAATTATCCCCAGGTTGTGGATTTTTCGGGCCATTCTCATTATTGTCCTGCGGATCCGCGTTCCGTATGGCAGGGCGCATTTACCGCTGTGGGCTGCGGCTCCCTTTCCGCTTTGATGGGAAATCTCAACTATATTGAGGGTGACAAGGATGCTCCCGGAAAATCAGGCTCTGCCTGGGTTGTTGAAGCGGATAATAAGGGTAACGTGCTTATGAAGCTTTACGATATTGAAAACCGTCAGTTCTTCTCCGATGTGCTCTATTATTTTACCAATATTAACGACAAAAACAAGAGAACATACAATTGGCACAAGCAGAAATCCCTTGATACTGCTCCCGTGTTCACAAATGGTGCAAAAATTAGCAGTGCAGCTAATGAAGAAGGGGATGCTGTAATTTCATTCCCTGAAGCTACGGGCTTTTACCCTGCAGAAAACTACAAAATTATTGTGTCGGATGCAGACAAAAACTGTGTTTTTGCCAAAACTGTTATCTCTGATTATGTAAGAGCAAGTAAAAATGATGTAAATGCAAATCTCGGAAAATTGAATAAGGGTGAGTACACCGTAAAAATCACAGCCTACAGTCCTTATGCGAAAAAGGGCGGTAAGCTTACGGGAAAAATCTCTGTATAAAGGAGCAATAAAATGAACGGAATGACAAGAAGAGAACGTGAAGTAACTGACGTCAATGAAATTATAAAAATTCTTGATAAAGCTAAGGTTTTGCATCTTGGTCTTGTTGACGGTGATGAACCTTATGTTATACCGATGAATTACGGCTACGAAATTCAGGATGATAAGCTTGTGTTTTATCTTCACGGCGCAAGACAGGGCAGAAAGCTTGATGTTATCAGGAAAAATCCCAATGCTTTTGCGGAGCTTGAGTGTGATATTGTTCCGTTTGAAGGTGATGTTGCCTGTAAATACGGTATTACTTATGCATCTGTAATGGCAAAGGGCAAGGCAATAATTGTTGACGATACCGAAGAAAAAATGCATGCCCTTACCGTGCTTATGAAAACACAGACCGGTAAGGACTTTGAGTTTAATGAAAAGCTTGTAAGTGTAGTAAGCGTAATAAAAATTGAAGTAGAACAGTTTACTGCCAAGCACAGACCGGGACCGGTTAAATAATGTACGATTGACGATTCTCTTAAGCAGAGAATCGTTTTTTCTTTGTGATAATCAGTAATAATCCCTGTCCTGTTGTCATAAAATTAACCGATAAAGAAAAATTCGGAGGAATTGTTATGGCAAGCACAAATATTTATAAAGACATTGCTGAACGTACTGGAGGAGATATTTATATAGGCGTAGTCGGTCCCGTAAGAACAGGAAAATCTACATTTATCAAGAAATTCTGTGAGCTTATGGTTATACCTAATGCACCGCATGATTTTTCAAGGGAAAGAATGATAGATGAGCTACCCCAATCGGCAGCAGGCAGAACAATTATGACAACCGAACCTAAATTCGTTCCAGAAAGAGGAGTCAGAATTTCTGTTGATGACAATATTGAGATGAATGTGCGCCTTGTGGATTGTGTCGGTTATATTGTTCCTTCGTCACTGGGGTATATTGAAAATGAAGAACCAAGAATGGTAAAAACTCCCTGGTTTGAGGATGAAATTCCGTTTAATATGGCTGCTGAAATCGGCACAAAAAAAGTTATTTCCGAACACGCAACGATTGGGCTTGTTGTCACAACAGATGCCAGTATCAGTGATATTCCCCGAGATGAATATGAGGAAGCTGAAGAAAGAGTGATAAATGAGCTTAAAGAACTCAATAAGCCTTTTGTTGTGCTGCTTAACTGTATGTATCCTAAAAGTGCATCGGCGCAGGTAATAGCAGGTGAGCTCTCTGAAAAATATAATGTTCCCGTCCTTCCCGTTAATTGCCTGAACCTTACAGAGGATGAGATGAATGATATTCTTACTCAAGTGTTGTATGAATTTCCTTTAAGAAAAATTGTTGTAAATCTCCCATCGTGGATTAAAGGCTGTGACAATGACTGTGAATTGAACTCCAAGCTGAATGAATGCTTCAGCAATGCAGGAAAATCAGTATCAAGAATTTCTGATTTGCAGTATTTTACTGATAGTCTTTTGTCAGAAAATCTGTTTTCCAAGGCAGTTGCACAAGGTGTAGAATTGGGAGTCGGTTGTGCATATGTAGATGCCGCACTTGATAATAGTTATTTCTATAACATTCTTTCCGGAATAACAGGAGAAGAAATCTGTGATGATGCAGACCTTATAGATATTCTCAGGGAGTTTTCTGATATAAAGAAAAAGTATGAGAAAATTGCCGCAGCGCTTGAACAGGTTAATTCTACCGGATATGGTATTGTTATGCCGTCGATTGAAGAATTGAGCCTTGAAGAACCGGAAATAATGAAGCAGGGAAGTCGTTATGGTGTAAGGCTTAAGGCAAGTGCACCGTCTATTCATCTGCTTCGTGCAGATATCAAAACAGAGGTTGCACCAATTGTCGGAAGTGAAAAGCAGAGTGAGGATCTTGTAAAGTATCTGCTTGACGGCTTTGAAGATGATCCGTCAAAGATCTGGGAGTCAAACATATTCGGAAAATCTCTTGATGAATTAGTTAATGAAGGATTGAAAACAAAGCTTATGCATATGCCAAATGAAGCACGGATGAAGCTTCAGCAGACTCTTGAACGAGTTATAAATGAGGGTTGTAACGGGCTTATCTGTATTATTGTCTGAAAAAATTGCCGTCATACTTTCGACATCAGTCGGCACAGTATGGCGGCAATGGTTTATTATAGCTTTTTATATTCCTCTACGGCAATTCTGTCGCATTCTTCATTAAAAGGATGTCCTGCATGTCCTTTAATCCACTGAAAGGTTACATTATGCTTTGAAAGCAAAATATCTAATTCTTTCCATAATTCAGGGTTCAGAACGGGTTTCCCGTCTGATTTTTTCCAGCTTTTATTTTTCCAGGAATTAAGCCAGTTCTGATTTATTGCATCACAAACATATTTTGAATCGGATACAACAGTTACCTCACAGCTCCGTGTCAGGGCCTTGAGCCCTTCAATTACTGCACTTAATTCCATTCTGTTGTTTGTAGTGTTTTGTTCTGAGCCTGATATGACCTTTTTGTGTTGACCGAATGTAAGAATCGCACAGTATCCTCCCGGTCCGGGATTGCCTGAACAAGCCCCGTCAGTGTAAAGCATTACTTTATCCATCAATAACTTCTCCGTTGAAAGTTTTTAGTTATTTTAACATCTTATTGAAAATATTGCAATGATTAATGACTATTTCACGTTATGTTTGCAAATAATATTTCCGAAAATCTTTGAAAGGGTGTCAGAATTTGAAAGCAGTAATTATGTGCGGAGGAAGAGGAAGCCGACTTAAACCACTAACTGAGAATACGCCTAAGCCTTTGGTGAAAATACTTAATAAGCCTGTTCTTGATATAATTATCGAAAAGGTTGCAGAGAGCGGTATTGATGAAATTTACCTGTCACTCGGGTATATGGCAAATGAAATTACAGATCATTGCGAAAAAAGAGATTACGGTGCAAGGCTTAACTATTGTTATGAGGATAACCCCTTGGGAACGGCAGGAGGCGTAAAAAACTGTATTGCTTGCTGTGATGAAGATGTACTCGTTCTCAGCGGAGATAATATTTTTGACATTGATTTAAAAAAACTATATGAATTTCATTCTTTGACAGATTCCGATTTTACTGTATGCGGCGTTAATACAGATGATCCGAGAGAATACGGTGTAATTTCATGTGATGATGATAACAGTATTAAAGGTTTTATTGAAAAACCGACCTGGGAGCAGGCTCAGGGAAATCTTGTCAATACCGGAATTTATGTTTTTAAGGGAAGTATACTTTCGAAGATTCCGCCGGAAACCAAATATGATTTTTCCGATGATCTGTTCCCTGAAATGTTTTCAGAAAATCTTCGGTTTATGTGTTATGTAGCAGACGGATTCTGGGGGGATATGGGTGAATTTTCCGCCTACAGAAAAATAACGGCAGCGATACTTGATACCGGATGCCGGAAATTTTCATTTGAAGGTACATTTTACGGAAAAGATACATTATTTGAAAACGATGTAGTAATTAAAGCTCCGTGTATTATCGGTAAGAATACAACATTAGGAAAAGGTACTGTTGTCGGACCTTATTGTGTTCTCGGAAGAAATTGTAAAATAGCAAATAATTGCAGTTTGATCGAATCGGTTATAGGTGATAATTGTGAAATCGGATTAAATTCAGATCTGAATGGCTGTATTGCCGATGATTGTGTGACAATCGGAGATAATTGCTCATTGGAAACGGATACCGTTATAGGCTGCAGCAGCACTATAGGGAGATTCAGCAGAGTTCTGGGAGGGCACAAGGTATGGCCCGGCAGGAGAGTCGCTTCTGAAACGGTGGTAACACGGGATATGTTGTATGAAAATCCCGAAAGAATAGAATTTGATATCTTCGGTCTCTCCGGTAAAGCAAATTCTCAGATAAGCCTTGATGATATAGTTATGTTAGGACAGGCAATTGCAAGTGCTGCCGGAATTGAAAGGGTAGGAATAGGAAGCGATTCATCATATCTGTCAGAAAATTTCAGATCAGCAATCATAAGCGGTCTGAGAGCTTGTGGCTCGGTATGCTATGATTTCGGAGAAATGTTCAGGGCTCAGGCCTATTTTTATTCAGCATACTGTAATCTCGATTTCTTTGTTTTCATTGATTCTTCCGGTGATGTAGTTTCCTTATCATTTTTCGGAAAAAACGGAATGCCTGTAAATTCGAAAATTGCAAGGAATATCAATAATAACTATAAATTTACAGCTTTCAGCTTTGCAGAGCCCGATAAAATCAAAGAAGTATTCAATATGAAGCTTTTCGGTGTGGTTTATAAATCTTTTTTTAAAAAACTATGTCCTTTACCGTTAAAGAGAATAACTGTAGCTGTTGAAACTGATAATCCTGTGATTAAATCTCTTGTAACTGACTTGTTTTCGACAAACAGTTCCGCAGGGGATAAAAAACGGAATATTCAGGTTCTTATTAACAGTACGGCAAGTGAAATCTTTGTTGTTGAAAATACTAAAGTATATTCGGGAGACAGAATTCTCTCAGTACTATGTGAGCTTGAAAGTGCAGAAGGAAACGAAATTATCATCCCGGAGGAATCCCCGAGCTTTATTGAAGATAAACTGAAAAAATACGGAGGTAAGGTCACAAGAGTATTTGAAAATTGTTCCGATATGTGCAATCTTAATGAGCGTGCCGTGCTTCAGTCCGTATGGACATTTGATGTGCTGCTTATGGTCGCAAAACTGCTGAATGTTCTTGAAAAAGCAGATATCAGCCTTGCTTCCCTGTTTGAATATCAGAAAAGCTTCGCATTAAAAAAAACTGTTCTTGATATAAACGGTAATTCATCTGATATAAAACGGCTCATTGTGTCATGCGGAGCAAGAAAAAATCCGGGTGAGATTTATTATGTTTTTGATGGCAGAATTGGTAAGGCTCGGCTCAGACAAATGGGAAATTCAAGAAAAATACGAATTCTTGCTGAGGCAGATGATATGGAAGCAGCAAAGGAAATCTCAGTATTTCTGACTAAAAAAATTAAAGATGCCAATATTGACAAAGAAAATCAAAAGTAGTAATATTAAGTGATTATATATATTTAAATATTATATTGTTCCGACAGCTTTGTCGGACTTACATAAATTTCAAAGGAGTTAATATGCAGAACAATTCCACAAAAAACAATAAAAAGAAAGAAAGTATATCTGCTTCTGCAAGTAAAAAAACTGCTTCAAAAAATAAGAATAATTCATCTGCAAAAATTATGAACAAGCAGAATAATGACAATCAGCATACAGTAAATCCTGCCGGAAAAAATGAAGTAAAAAAACAGAAATCAAAGAAAAAGAACCAGTCTAAAACTGCATCAAGAATGATAAATGACTCATTCAAAAAGAAGAATTTCAAGAAGAGTATGCCTGTGAGAATAATGTTTCTCGGAGGTATAAATGAAATCGGAAAGAATCTTACCTTATTCGAGTATAATGATGAAATTATTATTGTCGATTGCGGTATGTCTTTTCCTGATGCGGATATGCCGGGTATTGATTATGTTCTTCCGGATATTACCTATGTTGAGAGAAATAAGGACAGAGTAAAAGCAGTTTTTGTTACACATGCACACGAAGACCATATAGGCGGTCTACCTTATCTCCTTAAGAGTGTAAATGTCCCCGTGTACTGTACTCGGCTTACGGCAGGCCTTATTGAAGGAAAATTAAGAGAGCACAGAATACTCAATAAATGCCACATTGAAGTAATTGATGCCGGTTCTGTTACAAATGTCGGTGTCTTCAGTATTGAAGCTATACATGTCAATCATTCTATTCCCGATGCAATTGCCTTTGCTATTCACTGTGAAGCAGGAACAATTGTGCATACCGGAGATTTTAAGATTGACAGTACACCTATTGACGGTGATGTGATTGATTTGTCTCGCTTTGCCCAGCTCGGTAAAGACGGTGTACTTGCTTTGCTTTCGGATTCAACAAACTCTGAAAGAGTAGGGTATACTCCCAGTGAAAAGAATGTCGGAGAAACCCTGGAAGCATTGTTCAGGAAGGCCGAAGGGAAGAGGATTATTGTTGCTTCTTTTTCGTCAAATATTCATCGTATCCAGCAGATAATTGATGCGTCGGAAAAAATTGGCAGAAAGATCTTTCTTTCCGGCAGAAGTCTTGAAAATACAACTGCCATCAGTATAAATCTCGGATATATGCGAGTTTCCGATAATGTTATTCTTCCCATTGATAAGCTTCGCAATTACCGGGATGAGGATGTTGTTATCATCACAACCGGCAGCCAGGGTGAGCCTATGTCTGCCTTGTCAAGGATGGCTTTAGGTGATCACAAAAAGGTTTCCATTGACAGTAATGATTTTGTTATAATTTCGGCAACACCGATTCCCGGAAATGAAAAGACGGTTGCTAATACAATAAATGAACTTATGAAGCTCGGTGCCGAAGTGATATATGAGAAGAGTCTCGGTATTCATGTTTCCGGTCATGCTGCTCAGGAGGAGCAGAAACTGATTCTCAATCTTGTGAAGCCGAAATTCTTTGTGCCTGTACACGGTGAGCAGAAGCATCTCAGAAAGCATGCAGCTACTGCTCTGAGTGTAGGGATGGAGCCTGACAATATTGTGATTCCTGATCTCGGGGCTGTTATTGAGCTTACATCAGAAAAAGCCGTTATGCGTACCGGTATCCCCGTCGGGAGAATATTTGTTGACGGCACCGGAGTTTGTGATGTCGGAAAATCAGTTCTTCGGGACAGAAAAAATTTGTCCACGGATGGTGTGGTTGTTGTAAGCACAGTTGTAGATGCTTATACGGGTGAATTGCTGAGCGAGCTTGAGGTTCAGTCAAAGGGATTCGTGTTTGATAATAATTCCGCTGAGCTTATTCCGTTTATCGAAAAGGCATGCCGCAGAGTTATTTCCGATTATACTGCATCAACAAATATGGATATATATACTCTTAAGATTAAAATGAAAGAAAGTATATCCCGTGCAATTTTTGATAAAACACGCCGTTCTCCTATAGTTATTGTTACGGTGCTTGCTGCTCACTTTTGATTCAATACGGAGGTGTTGTTGTGAATTTCAGAGATATTCTTAAAAATCATCCGTTTACAGTAGCAATAATACTTCTTGCTACATTAATCAGCGGAGTTACTTTTATTTATTCAAGACCGCTTGCAATTGCACAGATGTTTGCGGTGATGCTGCTTACTCTTCTTTCTTTGAAGTGGCTGCGTCACGAAGCTGCAAGAAAAAAAGAAATGTTCCGTAGCTTTGAGAATTATTTGCGTTCCACAGGCGATATCGGCGACAGTGTTATATCATTTCCGTTTCCGTTTATTCTTGTAGATAATAACGGTAATGTAGAGTGGTTTAATTCTCGTTTTCATGAATTACTCGATGGTGTTCAGATTAAAAAAGGTGATCTTATTTCATCTGTTATTCTTGACAGCGGAAAAATCTTTGAAAAAAATGATTTTTCTGTTTTTGACATAAAAACAGATACTAAAGAATATACCGTTTATCCCGCGCGCGTTGATGAAAATTTGATCTCTCTGTATTTTACCGAAGATACTGATTTGAAAAAAATACGTCATGAATATGCTGTTTCACGTCCCGTCGTATTGCTTATTAACATTGATTCTCTTGAGCAGACAGAGGATGAACTTGATCATGCAGATTATTATTCTGTAGTTTCGGATGTTGAAAGAGAAATTGCCAAGTGGCTTATTGATAATAACTGTATTTTCAGAAAATATGCAGACGGAAAATTCCTTGCTCTTACAGAGGCTCGATACTTCGATATTATGCTTAAGGACAGATTCAGTGTTCTTGATAAAGTAAGAATGTATCGTTTCGGAGATGCTGAGGTTGATATCACATTGTCTGTAGGTGTGGGTAAGGACAGCTCCTTCGGATTGTGTGAAGACAGCGCAAGACAGGCTCTTGATCTTGCGCGAGGCAGAGGCGGAGATCAGGTCGTTGTAAAAATCGGTGATAAATATGATTTCTTCGGCGGTACGACCAGCAGAAAAGAGAAAAGAGGAAAAATTAAGTCACGTATTGTTTCATCGGCACTTAATGAATACATAGAAAAATGCACATCTGTATTCGTTATGGGACATACATTTTCCGATTTCGATGCCATTGGTGCGGCTGTCGGCATTTGCGCAATAGCAAGAGCATGCTCTAAAAGAGCTTATGTTGTTGTCAACAAGAAGAATTCTCTTGCAATGCCTTTGATACACCGTCTTGAACGCGAGTATGGAAAGCTCAGCTTTATTTCACCTGAGAGAGCTGAAGATTTATTTGAAGAGGAATCTCTTCTTGTTATAACAGATACAATGCGGTCACATCTGGTTGACGCACCGAATCTCCTGGAGCGTGCACATTCTGTTGTACTTATAGATCATCACAGAAAAACAGTTGATCATATTGAATCTGCGGATCTTGAATTTCACGAGCCTTATGCTTCCTCTGCTTGCGAAATGGTAACGGAGCTTGTTCAGTATTCTCCGCAGAAAGTACGGCTTTCTCCCTATGAAGCAGAGGCCTTGCTTGCTGGAATAATTCTTGATACAAAGAATTATACTCTGAGAGTAGGTGTCAGAACATTTGAAGCTGCAGCATATCTTAAGGATTGTAAAGCGGATACTGTTGCGGTAAAGCAGTATTTTATGGGAACTGCAGAGGAAAATATCGGTGTCAGCCGTCTGATT
Source organism: Acutalibacteraceae bacterium (assembly GCA_045647985.1). Classification (GTDB taxonomy): domain Bacteria; phylum Bacillota; class Clostridia; order Oscillospirales; family Acutalibacteraceae; genus RUG806. The sequence continues at coordinate 5,043 of JAZRNB010000082.1, read as the reverse complement.
GCATCCGCATCATTTTACAAGGGATATGCTATTGCTGTTGTTGATCCGGATGAAGAGGTGTCACGACTTGTTTCATCTAAGGCTGCTGATGAACTGTTAAATATCACAGGTGTTGATGCTTCTTTTGTTGTTTCCAGGATAAAAGAAACTGTTTATATTTCCGCACGTTCACTCGGCAAAATAAATGTGCAGCTTATAATGGAGAATTTCGGAGGAGGCGGACATCAGAGTATGGCTGCCTGTCAGCTGCAGAATTGTGATATTGAAAGTGCTGTTGAGAAATTACAGCTTTCTGTTGAAAGCTATTTTAACAATAATTAAAGAATCGGAGGTAGAATATAATGAAAGTTATACTTAATAAAGATGTGAAGGATCTCGGTAAGAAAGGTGAGCTCGTCAATGTTTCTGACGGATATGCTAAGAATTTCCTCATTCCGCGTAAAATTGCCGTTATTGCAGATGCCACTGCTATGAACGAGCTTAAAAACAGAGAAATGTCTAAGGCACATCATCTTGCTGTTGAAAAAGCGAACGCTGAGGCTGCTGCAGCTGCTCTTGAAGGAAAGAATATAAAGGTAACAGCAAAAGCAGGTGCAAACGGCAGGCTTTTCGGTTCAGTTACTTCTAAGGAAATAGCTGAGCAGATCAAGGCTCAGTTTGGTGTTGAGGTAGATAAGAAAAAGGTTATTGTTGATGATATCAGAAATTTCGGTACCTATGAATGTACAATAAAGATTTACACAGGAATATCCGCTAAGGTATTTATTGTTGTTGGTGAATAAAAAACTGAGGTTGTTGAAATGAGAAAGACAGATGCTGCTTCTGTTGATACGGGAGCAAGTAAAACATTCTCCCTTGAAGCTGAACAGGCTATCCTGGGAAGCGTGCTTATTGATCCGTCGTGTTTTCCTACAGTGTCAATGCTGGTTCGCCCTGAATATTTTTATATGCCCCAGCACAAGGCAATTTATATGGCAATGATGTCAATTGATGCTGCCGGCTCCGGTGCTATTGATCCTCTTCTGATACTTGAAATGTTAAAATCAGAAAATGTTTTTTCAAATGAGGAAGACGGTAAGGTTTACCTTTTTCAGCTTGCAGATATCGTACCTTCAACATCAAATGTTGAAGCTTATTGCAAAATTATCAAGGATAAATTTTACATAAGAACTCTTGTTAATGTTGCCACCGATATTGTAGATATGGCTGAAAATTCCGGTCAGGAAGCTGATATAATTCTTGATAATGCAGAACAGAGAATTTATGAGATAAGACAAGGTAAAACTGTATCCGGTCCTTCAAAGTTAAGTGATGTTATTGCTGATGTTTATGATACGCTTTACAAATTGAATTCTGAGGATAAAGATCAGTATAAGGGACTTCCCACAGGTTTCCCTGATCTGGATAAAATGTGTAACGGTCTCAACCGTTCTGACCTTGTTATTGTCGGAGCCCGTCCTGCTATGGGTAAAACCAGTTTTACTCTGAGAATGGCAAGAAATGTTGCTGTTTATTCAAAAAAACGCGTGCTGTTCTTTTCGCTTGAAATGTCAAAGGAGCAGTTGGCTCAGAGAGTAATTTCTACAGAAGCGCAGATTCCCAGTCAGAAGATGCGTAAGGGTGATCTTACACCAAAGGAGTGGGAGCGTCTGAGTGCCGCCTGCGTTTTTCTTGCTGATGTTCAGATGTATTTTGATGATACTTCTAATATTACCGTACCTGAAATGAAGGCCAGATGCCGCAGACTCAAGAATGTTGATGCTGTTTTTATTGACTATCTTCAGCTTATGCAGTCTGCAAAAAAATCAGAAAGCCGTGTTCAGGAGGTTACAGAAATTACAAGAAGTCTTAAGCTTATGGCTAAAGATCTTATGATTCCCGTTGTGGTATGTGCTCAGTTGTCACGAAGCACTGAGGGAAGAGGTTCATCGCATAAACCGCAGCTTGCGGACCTGAGAGAATCGGGCTCTATTGAGCAGGATGCAGATATTGTTCTTATGCTCTACAGACCTGATTACTATAAAAGTGAAAAAGAGGATACAAAGGACAAGAACGGTGAAGCCCCTGAACAGCCTCAGGACAAAGCGTCTGATCTTGAAGTAAATGTTGCTGAACTTCTTGTACAAAAAAACAGACACGGTCCTACAGGATCCGTTAAAATGATATGGAATCCTCAGTATACCCTGTATACTTGTGTTGAGGATAATAACAGAGATGAAGACTAAATTTCTTGAGACAATAAAGAAGTACAATATGTTTTCTGGCGGGGATGCGGTTGTCGTCGGTTTGTCCGGTGGTGCGGATTCGATGTGTCTTGTTTCAATTCTTAATGAAATGAAGGATGCTTTGAATATTTCCGTATCCGCTGTTCATATCAATCACTGTATCCGCGGTGCGGAGGCAGACAGAGATGAACAATTTGTCCGAGATTTTTGCGAAAATAAGAATATTCCCCTGATTGTTTTCAGAAAAGATATACCTTCTGTCTCAGCTGAAACAGGGGAGAGTATTGAGCTTGCCGCAAGACGCATAAGATATGAATGCTTCGGAGAGTGTGCTGCTGATAAGATCGCTACTGCTCATAATGCGAGTGACAGAGTCGAAACACTTCTTTTTAATCTTTCAAGAGGCTCATCGCTGAAGGGGCTGTGTTCAATTCCCCCGGTGAGAAACAACATTATCCGTCCTCTTATAAATATTACACGAGGCGAAATTGAAGAATACTGCACCCTTAATGATATAGAATACATTACGGACAGTACTAATCTGACCGATGAATATACCCGCAATAAGTACAGACTTAATGTGATTCCCGCATTCAGAGAAATTAATTCTTCTTTTGAAAAAAATGCTCTCAGATGCATAGAACTCATTAATGATGAAAATGCTTTTATTGAGAGTATTGCACAGAAAATGCTTGATAAGTATCTTCTTGAAGACGGCAGATTATTTGTCGGTGATTTATCTGCTGAGGATATATGTTTATACAGGCGTGTTATTGTTGCTTATCTCGATAAACTGAAAATAACTGACTATGAATTCAGGCATATTTGTATGATTTCTGAAAACATAGGTGCGAAATTTGCCGTATGTCTGCCCGGAAAGAACCTGATTGAATCTGATGGTAATTATCTGTATGTAAAAGATGTTTTCAATAAAACCGAACGTGATCCGCTTGAAAAGCTTACTTTTCTTAAAAATGATGGTATAATATTCTCAAACGGTTATAATCGATATAGTATTTATCTTTCTGAGGAAAAGGAAACTGAAGAGGGAATAATTACTGCAGATGCCGATAAGGTTTGTAATCAGCTGTTTTTACGATCACGTGAGCCTGGAGATACACTGAAGCCCGGCAGAGGAAGATGTACAAAAGAGCTTCGTAAGCTTTTTAATGAAATGAAAATTCCCGTGAATGATCGGGATTATAAGTATGTGCTTTCAGACAAAAACGGAGTTGTTTTTGTAGAAGACATCGGATTTGATGCAAGCCGGCTTTGTGATAAAAATACAAAAAACTATCTGAATATAAAAACGGAGGTAATCGGAAATGATCAATGATATTAAAAAAGTATTATATTCCGAGGAAGAAATAAGTAAAATTGTTGAGGATTTAGGTGCTCGTATAAGCGAAGACTACAAGGACAGAAATTTACTTATGGTCAGTGTTCTCAAGGGATCTGTTGTATTTATGAGTGATCTTATGAGAGCCGTCAAAATCCCCTGTGAGATTGACTTTATGGCTGTTTCAAGCTATGGAAACAAAACAAAGTCGAGCGGTACAGTCAGAATACTTAAGGATCTTGACAGGGATATTTCCGGTTATGACGTTCTGCTTGTTGAGGATATTCTTGACAGCGGAAAGACGCTTAATTATCTTATTGAATTACTTTATGCAAGAAATCCATCAAGCATCCGTATATGCACACTTTTTGATAAGCCTGAGCGGCGTGAAGTTGATATCTTTGCTGACTATAAAGGTTTATCTGTGCCTGACGAGTTTATAGTCGGTTACGGACTCGATTATGCAGAAAAGTACAGAAATCTTCCTTTTATAGGTGTTCTGAAGGATGACAAACATTAATTACACGGAGGTTTATATAAATTGTCAAATAATATACTCAATAAAATCAAACAATTTCTGCCGATAATTCTGTTGCCGGTATTGATGATTCTTTTTATTACGTTTTTTGTAAACAACAACAATTCCCAGAAGGATGTAACTTATTATGATATTGTTGAAATGTTTACAAATAATGAAATAGAAGAATATACTCTTAATCTCGGCAGCGGTGTTCTTGAATACAAAAAGAGAGACAGTGAGCTGAAATATAAATACACTGTACCGAATATAAATCTTTTCAATCAGGATGTTCATGCCTTTGTTGTTCAGTATAATGCTACTCATAATGAAGACGAGGCGATAAGATATAACTATAAAGCGGGTGCTTCAAATTCCTGGATAACTAGCCTTATTCCGTCGGTTGTCCTTCTGGGAGCTCTTGGTGTCCTTATGTTTATTATGATGCGTAAGATGAATCAGAGCTTTATGACTGAAAATAACAGAACTATGTCATTCGGCAAGGCCAGAATTAAAATGCCTAAGGATGGAAAAAGAACCACATTTGATGATGTTGCAGGTGCTGATGAAGAAAAAACTGAGCTTGCAGAAATTGTTGATTTTCTTAAAAATCCGCAGAAGTATACTGAGCTTGGTGCAAGAATTCCTAAAGGCGTTCTTCTTGTGGGCCCTCCCGGTACCGGTAAAACTCTTCTTGCCCGTGCTGTTGCAGGAGAGGCCAATGCACCGTTTTTATCTATTTCAGGCTCTGATTTCCTTGAAATGTATGTGGGTGTCGGTGCTTCTCGTGTAAGAGATCTTTTTGATCAGGCTAAAAAGAATGCTCCCTCAATTATTTTTATAGATGAAATCGATGCAGTCGGACGTCACAGAGGTGCCGGTATGGGTGGCGGACATGATGAGAGAGAGCAGACTCTTAATCAGATGCTTGTTGAGATGGACGGCTTCGTAGGTAATGAGAG
>JAZRNB010000081.1:0-61254 GCA_045647985.1 Acutalibacteraceae bacterium | reverse complement strand
CAACGTTGCAAACGTTGCTATCGTAAGAAAGGGTAAAGTACGCAGAGCTAAGCTTTATTACCTCAGAGGCAGAGTCGGTAAAGCAGCTAAGGTTAAGGAATTAATCAAGTAATTAATCTATGTGCTTTTGAGGAACATCTTAACGGTGTTCCTCTTTTTTTGATTTATTGTATGGAAAAGACAGCTATAAACGAAAAATCTCTTTATAACCGTGTGGCGGAATACATATATTCCGTCTTTTCGTATTTGCTTTTATGTATGCTTGTAATTTTCATCGCATTCACTTTCTTTTTCAGACTGGTTTCTGTTGACGGAGGTTCAATGCTGCCTACACTCAGCACGGGAGATAAAATAATTATCTCAAATTTCTTGTACTCTCCCGATTACGGTGATATAATAGCCGTAAACAAAGAAAGTGCCGCTGAAAGCTCAATGATAAAGAGAGTAATCGGACTTCCGGGAGATACGGTTTCAATTAATTTTGAAACACATATAATTACCGTTAACGACAAGGTGATTTATGAGGATTATCAGGTTGCGGAACCCATAAAAGAAGCTTATGATATGGATTTTCCGTCAGCCACCGTGACCGTCCCCGAGGATTCCGTTTTTGTTTTGGGGGACAACAGAAATAATTCTATAGATTCGAGACACGAAACAGTCGGATTTATACGGCTTGACGAAATAAACGGCAAGGCACTTTTCAGAATTTATCCTATAGGAGCAATAAGGTGATATTATGGCAGATATAAACAATATGACAGAACAGTTAAACAATGAAGAAAAAACATCCTTTGCCGCAACTATTTATGAGGGGCTTTCCGTTGTAATATCCGCAATTTTTATTATTGCACTTGTTTTTACATTCGGCTTCAGACTTGTAGGAGTCAGCGGCAGCTCAATGGTTGATACACTCCATGACGGTGAATGGCTCATTGTCACACCCTATTATACCGAGCCCGAATACGGTGATATCGTAATTTCCACACATCGCCTTGAATCTATGGGCCCCATAGTGAAGCGTGTAATTGCTTCTGCGGGTGACATAGTAGATCAGGATGCTGACGGAAATATCATCGTAAACGGTGAAAAGCTTGACGAAAGCAGCTATGCTGTTCCTGTAGAGAGACGCTACGGCGACCTTTCTTATCCCGTAACGGTTCCCGAGGGCTGTGTTATGCTTTTCGGTGACAACCGTCCCATCTCGTCCGACTCACGATATTCGCATGTCGGATTTGCTCCCGTTGATGCTCTTCTCGGAAAAGCTCAGTTAAGACTTTCAGGAGAATGGAATATATACTATAACTTTACGGAAAACGGTAACTGATATGGATACACAGAAGCAGACAGTACAGTGGTTTCCGGGGCATATGGCAAAAACCCGTCGACAGATCAAGGAAAGCCTCAGTCTTGTTGACGGAATAACAGAGCTCAGAGATGCTCGGATTCCTCTTTCAAGCACAAATCCCGAGCTTAATGAATTAATAGGAAATAAGCCTAAAATCATACTGCTCAATAAAGCTGACCTGGCAGATGAAAGAACCACCGCAGAATGGCTGAAATACTACAAAGAACAGAATATCCCTGCTATTGCAGTTGACTGCAGAAGCGGAAAGGGACTCAACTTATACAGACAGACAATAAATGAGGTTCTTGCCGATACCATAAAAAGAAACAACGAAAAGGGTATGGTGGGACGCTCTTTAAGGCTTATGGTTGTGGGAATTCCAAATACGGGAAAATCTTCGTTTATAAACCGTATGGCAAAGGGCGGCAAGGCAAAGGTTGAGGACAGAGCAGGTGTCACCAGACACAATCAGTGGTATGTTATCGGTGACCATATTGAGCTTCTTGACACTCCCGGTGTTCTGTGGCCTAAATTTGACGATCCCGAGGTGGGCTATAAGCTTGCCTTTACGGGAGGAATCAAGGATGATATTCTTGACATAGAGGGACTTGCCGTAAAGCTTCTTGAAATTCTTGCCCGTGACTATCCCGACAAGCTGACAGACAGATATAAGCTTAAGGATTTTGCAGATTTACAAGGCTATGAAATTCTTGAGGAAATCGGCAGAAAAAGAGGAATGCTCATTTCTCGCGGTGAGGTTGATACCCTTCGTGCTGCTACCACTCTTTTTGACGAATTAAGAGGCGGAAAGCTGGGAAAAATTTCATTTGAAAGGCCCGTGTTATGACCTACGAATACGAAAATCTTCTTAAAGAAAAGGGATACAATATAATCTGCGGAATTGATGAAGCCGGAAGAGGTCCTCTTGCAGGTCCCGTTTTTGCCGCTGCAGTCATTCTTCCCGATGATCTCGGTGATCTGGGAATCAATGACTCAAAGAAGCTTTCCGAAAAAAAAAGAGATGCTCTTTTTGACATCATAAAAGAAAAGGCAATTGCCTGGTCTGTTGCAAGTGCAAGTGAACAGGAAATTGATGAAATAAACATATTGAATGCAACCTTTCTTGCAATGAAAAGAGCAGTTGAGGGACTTGAAATCAAACCCGACATTGCACTGGTAGACGGTAACAGAAAACCGAATACGGGCATTGAAGAAATGACTCTTGTCAAAGGTGATTCAAAATCAATTTCCATTGCTGCGGCTTCTATTCTTGCAAAGGTAAGCAGAGACAGATATCTGACAGAGCTTCACGAAAAATATCCTCAGTATCAGTTCAACAAGCACAAGGGCTACCCTACCGCCCTTCACTATGAAATGATTAAGGAGCACGGCATTTCACCGGTTCACCGACTGTCATTTCTTAAGAATCTCGGTGAAAAATAATGGCACTTCCCGAGCATCTTAAGGTAGGTCTTCGCGGTGAGCAGTTAGCCTGCCGCTACCTCAGACGGAAAAAATACAAAATCACCGCTACAAACTATGCAACAAAGTTGGGAGAAACTGATATAATAGCAGAAGCTACCGACGGGACAATGTGCTTCGTTGAAGTAAAAACCCGTTCCCCGGGACAGATGCTTCCTCCGTCAGAGGCTGTTGACTACAGAAAAAGTGAAAATCTTAAAACTAATGCCGCTGCTTTTTTAAGATATATGAAGAAAGAAAACGCACCTATCCGTTTTGATATTATTGAAGTGATTCTCTATGACCTTTACACCGCCGATATAAATCATATCGAAAACGCATTTTAATTAAAATAGCCTTATACCTGAAACACGGTATAAGGCATTTCTTGTTTAATCTTCAAACAGGAAAACTGTTTTATTTTCCTTCATTTCCAGTTTAGCTGAAAAGAGCTTGCCGGCTTTAGAAACAAACCCCTCTATTTTATCGGTTTTGCCGTCTGTAAGCAGTTTTTTTGCATTGTCGGGAGTAACTACCCTTTTACAGAGAATGCCGGGAATGCTGAATTTACAGCCCTCTTTATAGCCTTTACAGGAATAGCCGTATTTTCCTCTTATAACTACATTTCCGCAAAGGGGACAAATACCGATTTCATCACCTGCAAAACCGAAATATTTATCCGATTCAGGAGAATTTTCGGGAGCATTGAAAACTCCCCTTATTTCATCAGCCGCCTGACAGACACTTTCATCCACGGAGATTTCTCCGCGGTAAACCTTTTTAAGAGCCTGACCTAATTCGCTTGTCTTATACTTATCCATTGAAATACCCATATTTATAAGCTGCTCAATGAGATATTCACCATCGGGAAGTATTTTATATACATCCTTTTTAAGCTCAATATACTTGCTCTTTACTGCATTGTCGATAATCCCCGTGCGGGTAGCTTCGGTTCCGAGCTCAAGGCCTTCAAAAATTGCACGGTAATCCTCGGCATCATCCTGATCATCCGCCATAGCCTTTTCCTCACGGAAAGGATTTTTCAGGTAATTATTGAGTGTTTCAATGGTATAGTGCTTAGGAGGGCTTGTTTCCTTTTCTTTCGGCTTGAAATCAATATTGACTCTGTCACCCTTTTCAAGTCTGGGGAGGATTTTGTTATTTTTACCCGAATCGTCATATTTTGTCCAGCCGGGCTCAAGAATCATTAGACCTTTAAGAAAATAGTCCTCACATTCCCCTACCGATACAGTAATTTCCGTTTTGCTGACAACACATTCCTCACTGCAGAAAACAGCAACAAAACGGCGAAGCACAGCAGAATAAACAAGCCTTTCTTCCTCTGTCAGCTTATTTGTATCCGGGAATTTATATGTGGGAGTAAGTGCGGAATGGGACTCTATCTTGCTGTCATCAAATATAGTCTTTTTATCCTTGAATTCAACGGGATAGCCCTTACCCTTTACAATATTTATAATCTTCTTTATCTTATCCTTTTCTGCTGTAGCAAGATATTCGGAGTTTGTTCTGGGGTATGTAAGATATCCTTCCTCATAAAGCTTCTGCACTACTCTGAGAGATGTATCCATAGGCATTTTGTATTTTTTCCCGAGAAAATTCTGAAGCTTGGAAAGAGAGTAAAGCTTGCCGGGATTAAGCTTGTCTTTCTTTGTCTTCTTAGCGGTAACAATTGCCTCCTGCGCATTTAATTTATCGCAGGCACGCTGAGCTAAAGCCGCCTTTTCCTTGGGAAACTTATGCTTTGAGACAAGCTCTACTGTCTCTCCGTTGGTTTCACAGCTGCTGACAAGAGCAAAATATTTATCGGGAACAAAGTTTCTTATTGCCATATCTCTGTCATAAATTGCTTTTACAACAGGTACAATAACTCTGCCGACTCTCAGCAGCACCCCCGTGCGCAGAGTCGCATAACGGGTGAGATTCACGCCGTAAAGCCAGTCAATGTATGTACGGGCAAAGCCTTCGTTTGCCAGAAGATCATATTCCGCTTCGTTTTTCATTTCCGTAAGTGCCTGGGCTACAGTTTCGGGAGTCTGATCGGGAAGCCAAAGCCTTAAAAACGGCTTTTCCTTTTCAAGAGCATTCATAACACAGAGCCTTACAATAATTTCACCCTCACGGTCTGCGTCTCCTGCATTTACTATTGCATCAACATCCTCACGGTTGCAAAGTCTCTTAATTAATTCAAACTGTCTTATAACACCTGCATCAGGCTTTTTATCCTCGCCGTTTTTCAGCTTGAAACGGAATTTTCCGGGAACACACGGAATATTTTCCATACTCCATCTGCCTGTTGAGGTTTCACCTGTATAATCCTCAATATCACAAAGGGAAAACAAATGACCGAATGCCCAGGTAACAATATACCCGAGCCCTTCAAAATATCCTGTATTCTTTTTCATCTGTCCTATTCCTGCAACAATATTTCTTGCAAGAGAGGGCTTTTCAGCAATAATAAGTTTCATAGCACATCTCCCATAGGGATATATTTTAATACTTTTCTCCCGTAATGTAAAGTGTCAGTTAATAAGATCCTGCCAGAGAGAATCATCCTTTCCAGCGTATATTTCGGGAATCTGTCCTATTATCACAGTTTCCGAAACGGGAATACTTGTAAACACCTGACTGGAAAGATTGTTTCCCACTGAAAGCACATATACATCTGTTTTTATATCAAGCATAACCTTGTGTACCGTCTGATTTATACCCGTGTACTCAAAGGAATTCCTCACCTCCATTGAGCAGGCACAGGAAATATGCACATTCAGCTGTATTTTAGGTCCTCTGCCCGTAAGCAGTGAGCTTCCCGTAAGAGTACCGAGAGCAATATTGATTTTACTTTCCTCTATTTCCCCTATTGCCTTTGTGATATGTACACTGATAAGCGATTTCAGTCTGTTCATCGCAACACTGTTAACAGAAAGGGCAGATATTTTTCCGCTTTTATCATATTCCTCGGTAATAAGCCCCGTAAAATCGTTTTTATTATTTGAAAGCATCTCGGCTACGGTATCGTTGATAATTACGGTGGCAAGATTCTGAGCCCGCGACAGTGCAAGAGTGTTTATTATCGGTGTTATCCTGGCATCAAAAAACAGATAACCGGCTATAAAAAGAGCAGTAAGAATAAACAGCTTGACAGCACTGCTCTTTTTACTCTTCTTCTTCCGCAAAAAAATCACCTCTTAACAGTATATGAGAAAAACAAATTAAGGTTGATTTTTATTTGTCTGCCGTGTAAAATATTACATAAGATGTAAAAGGAGGCTTTTATTATGAATAAAGCTCTGAAAACCTTTCTTAAAGACAAAAATCTTTGTCCTGTCTGTGGCTTCAAAAAGCTGACAGCTATGACAAAAATCCATGTTGACGGTGCCGACCGATTCAATAACGGCACTGCCCTCACCCCTCCGATGGGATGGGCAAGCTGGAATCTTTTCCGCCATAACATAAACGAAAATATAATCAAGGAAATTGCTGCAGCTATGAAAGCAGCTCACCTTGATGAATTAGGTTATCAGTATGTCAATGTTGATGACTGCTGGATGTCCTCGGTAAGAGATGAAAACGGTAGATTGCAAGGGGATCTTGCCACCTTCCCCTCGGGAATTAAATCTCTTGTGGAAGCCGTGAATTCTTACGGACTGAAAATGGGAATTTACACCTCAAACGGTACCCTTACCTGCGAGGATCTCCCCTCCAGTCTCTACCACGAAAGAACAGATGCGGAAACCTTTGCCGAGTGGGGTGTAGAATACTTTAAATATGACTTCTGTCATAATGAGCCGATCCCCATGCTGGCACCTGAAATTGAAAAAATTCATTTTTCAAAAAAGGGCGAATCCGATTTTCTCACCCTGACAGCCGAGGAGGCTGAGCTTCGCGGCGGTGCGGAAATTTTATCGGATGAAAAGCTGACGCTTACGGGAAAATACATCTCGGGACTTTCCTCGGCAGGCGGCTGTGCGATTTTCTATGATATTGAAATGCCCGAGGAGGATGATTACACCCTTACTCTCGGCATCAGAAAAATGGTAAACAAGGATAAGTACTGTGAAATTATAATCAACGGCACCGACACCTATGCCTTCCGTATTCCCGGCTCAAAGGGCTTTACGAGAGAGGGCAGAAATCAGCTGACAGTTCACCTTAAAAAGGGAAAGAATACTCTTCTTATTCATAATCCCATCGGCTCAAGAATGGACTCTGCAGCAAGACAGTATCAGAATATGGGCAAGGAGCTTATGCGTGCAGCAAAAAAGGTAGCAGAGGAAACGGGAAAACCCGAAAAGCCCATCTGCTTCTCCATCTGCGAGTGGGGCTGGAATAAGCCCTGGAAATGGGGCCATACCGCAGGAAATCTCTGGCGCACAACTCCCGATATCCGTCCCGAATGGTATTCGATTATAGGAATATATGAAGCAAATGTCCGTCTTTATGAATACGCAGGCCCCGGCAACTGGAATGATCCCGATATGCTTGAGGTTGGTAACGGCGATCTCACCGATAATGAAAATATCGCTCATTTCTCATTATGGTGTATGATGGCAGCTCCCCTTATTCTCGGAAATGATGTACGAAAGTTTATCAAAGAAGACGGCACGATTGATACAAGCAACAAGGTACTGAGAATTATCTCCAACAAAAAGGCGATTGCAATAAATCAGGATAAGCTCGGTATACAATGCCGCAGAGTAAAGACAAACGGTTTTACGGATGTACTGGTAAAACCCCTTGAAAACAGAGAAATCGCAGTTTGTCTTCTCAACAAGACAAAATCAGGCAAAGATATTTCCTTCAGCATTAAAGAGCTTTCAAAGCTGGGCTTTGTAAATCTTCCCGAAGCTGACAGATATGCCGTATGCGACGTATGGGACAATACCACTTTTGTTGCAAGTGACAGCATATCTCAGCACGTTGACGGACATTCCGTTAAACTTTATAAAATTCAGGCAATGGAGTAAAAACTTATGGCAAATCACGTAATAAAACTGTCTTCCCCTGCTTCCGACTGGGAGCACGCATCCCCCATCGGCGGCGGCTCATTCGGCGCAATGATTTTCGGTAACACCGATACGGAAAAAATTTATCTCGCAGAAGAATCAATCTGGGCAGGTACCGAAAGAGATACAACAATAAAGGACTTCCCCGAAAGAATAAATACTCTCAGAAAAATGTACCTTGACGGAAAAATTTCTGAGCTTGACCCTTGGGCAGAAGAACACCTTGGAGAAGGTATTGAAAGAATCGCTTCCTATGAATATGCAGGTGTTGTTTCTCTTGATTTTGAAGATAAAAGAGAAGCTTGTGAATATCATAGAAATCTTATTCTCGACAAGGGTATTTCAGAAATCACATATAAAAAAGGCAATAATGCGATAATTCAGACCGCATTCTGCTCATACCCCTATGAACTTACGGTAATCAATCTTTCCTCCGCCGAAAAAACAGCATTTACATTAAGCTATGAAAGAGAAAATATAGAAAGCACAACATTCCTTAATGACCTGCTTCTGGTAAGAGCAAAAACTGCCTGCGGCAACCACGGCTTTGCAGTGGGAATAAAAATTGAAACCGAGGGCGATATTGAGGAAAAGGACGGAAAAATCAGAATTTCTGACTCTGACAATACTACAATTTATATTTCAATTGCAACGGAATTCAAATTCGGAAACCGCTTTGAGGAAGTGTGCCTTGACCTTTTATCGGAAGCTGAATACGAGGATATCAAGGAAGGACACGAGGAAGATTTCTCAGAGCTTTTCAACAGAAGCGATATTCAGCTGAAGTCAAAAAAAGATATTGAAAGAATGACAACAGACAAACGTCTTGAAAGAATAAAAGAAAGTGAAACGGCAGAGGATGACGGGCTTTATGCTCTTTATTTCGCATTCGGCAAATATCTTCTTATTTCTTCTTCCCGTGAAGATACCCTTCCTGCAAATCTTCAGGGCGTTTGGGTAGAAAAGCTTGAAAATCCCTGGAATTCCGACTATCACACGAATATCAATTTACAGATGAATTACTGGCTTCCCGAGGTCGCAAACATCAGCGAATGCCATCTGCCTTTATTCGATTATATGAATAATTATCTTCTGGAATCGGGCAAAAAAACAGCTAAGGAAAACTACAACTGCCGCGGTACGGTGCTTCATCATTTAAGCGATATCTACGGTTTTACCACACCTGCAGACGGTATATGGGGCGTATGGCCTATGGGCGGAGCATGGCTGAGCTTTCATATGTGGGAGCATTTCCTTTACACGGGAGATACTGAATTCTTAAGAAATATTGCCTATGAATATCTTCACGAGTGTGCTCTTTTCTTCATGGATTTCCTTTTTGAGGATGAAAACGGATATCTTATTTCGGGTCCTTCTATGTCTCCCGAAAATGACTATTACCCCATTGAGGGCAATACGGATATAACCGCAACAATTGCATTCTCCCCCACAATGGATATTGAAATAATTGCAGGAACACTTCGCAATTACATTGATGCAGAAAACATTCTCAAAATCAACGAAACGGATAGAAAACAGGCAGAGGAAACACTTAATAAGCTTCCTCCCCTTAAGGTGGGCAAAAACGGCTGTCTTCAGGAATGGCTTGAGGATTACGGCGAGCCCGAGCCGGGACACAGACATATTTCCCACGCATTTGCCCTTTATCCCGATAATATGATAACCGAAGCCACACCCGAGTTTTTTGAGGCAATAAAAAATACCCTTCACAGAAGACTTTCCTTCGGCGGAGGACACACGGGCTGGTCAAGAGCCTGGCTTATCAATCTTTTTGCAAGACTCAAGGACGGAAAAAACACATATGAACATTTAAGACTTCTGCTTACCAAGTCTACTCATACAAACCTCTTTGATATCCATCCTCCCTTCCAGATTGACGGAAATTTCGGAGGAGCAGCAGGTATTGCAGAATCACTTCTGCAGTCACACGAAGGCTTCATCTCCGTGCTTCCTGCAGCAAAAGATGGTCTTACGGGCTCCTTCAGAGGACTTAAGGCAAGAGGCAATGTTACCGTATCTGCAGAATTTACAGACAGCAAGGTAACGGAAATAACTCTCTCCTCTCCCGAGGATGTTACAGTTGCCGTAAGGGTTAACGGAGAAATGTATTCCGTTGAGTTACTGAAGAACAAAGAAGCTGTAATTACATTTTAAGCTAAAAAAGTTCCCTGCAATCTTAAGATTGCAGGGAGTTCTTTTGGTCTTTTTTATTCCTCTGTTTCTTCCTCAGAATCTTCGGGCTCTTCAAGAATAACATCCTGATTTGTGAAGAATTTGATTTTATTAAGGGGAATTCCGAGAGTCTTTTCACAAGCTCCGCTCATAAGAGGCATCATCTTTGCCTCAACAACAGTGTTGATTATTGCGAAATCAAGAAGAATCTGAAGCTGGGACTTAAAGAATGCTTCATCCTTATCTGCGAAGAAATCTGCATCAACCTCTTCTACGGTAACACCGGTAAGGGACATATCCTGATTATATAGCTTTCTGTACTTGTCAAAGCACTTCTGCATAAGATCGAGCATCTGCTCCTTGTTACCTGTCTTGAGTGCGTTGTTAAGTGAGGTTGTCTTCATCTGAAGCTTAAAAGAAAGCTTACATGTTTTGACAATTGCAAATGCAAGCTTTGCAAGGTCGGGATTGATTCTTTCGGGGATGAAAATTTCCCCGTCTTTTTTGTAAAAGTACGCCATATTACATTTCTCCTAAAAAAATATTACTTATTTATCCTTTGCCTTGAGAGTATCCTCAAAAGGCACTGCATATGTACCGTCATTTGTCAGAGGAACAAGGAAGCGGTCTTCATAGCTTATCATAAACTGCGGATAATCCTCATAGTCCCACACGGTAACCTGCTTATCCGAATATATTATCAGCTCAATGAGATCTCACCGGAAACGGTATCCGGGATCGTGCTTAAGATTCTTTCCGAACCGGGTTATGTCTGGATACAGGCAGAAGCAATGGGATAGCCGTATTCTGCGAGAATACCCACATTTTTGCCATCCTTTATAAGTGCATCAAAGCTGTCAGTTTTTTCATATCTTCAGCCCCTTTTTATCATACATAGATCATTTTACAATGCAACAACGCGCTTTGTCAACAATAAAAAGTTTTTTTGACCTGTGATTAAACGAAAAAAGGAAGTTGAAAGTGTGCTAAAATAAGCTGATAATAATTATAATATCCGAGTAAAGGAACATTTGTCTGATATCATTGACTTTCAACTCAGATTTGTTATAATGTTATATTATGGCGATTTTATTATCTCCCCTCCCCCGCGATTTTCTTGAAAGGAGATGAAAGGATGAACAGGAACAGACACAATAACCTCAGTCTTCTTTTTGCGGCAGCTGCAATACTGTCTGTTGCAGGAAGCGTTATGCAGCCTGCAAAATATGACAATTTCAGCTTTGCTATATACAGTCTGTTCTTCAGCACCTCCTTTTCGATCCTTCTTACTGCAACGGGATACTTTATTCAAGCAGGAATGTCTTGCGATACAAAGAAAAAATCAAAAAGCATACTGCTTCCATTGCTTGCTGCCTGCGCTTTATCCGTAGGAATCACCGCATTTATTTTCTTTTTCATTCAGATATCAGGGAAGAACGCAAATCTTGTTCATATCCTCAGAGAGCTTGTTCTTCTGCCAACGAAGGGCTTCCCTGCACAGCTATGGATAATCCCCGTTGTAATTGCGGCAGTCTCCGTTATCCTTCTTCTCAGAAAATCGCTGTCTTTGAAAAAAATAACAGCGATAGCGGCTGTAATATACCTGATTTCCACATTCATTCTAAATTTTTCACTGTTGTTCCCTGACGAGCTTTACAGTGTCCGTAAGCTTTTCTCTTCCCTTTTCGGATACAATCACTCAGGTGTTTTCTCGGGAATGCTCTTTATTGCCCTCGGCATGCAGCTTGCAGAAAAAAGGATTTACAGAAAAAAATCAGCATATCTTCTCGGTACAGTTGCTTCAGCGGTTTTTCTTATTGCAGAAATGCTTCTGATTAAAGAGTACGGCGGAAACAGAAATTCATACTTCTGTATATCATCCGTATTTTTTGCATATAATCTGACGGTATTTACTGCACTTTGCCCGAGCATTGGATTTTTTAACGAAAATCTTCTGAAGGAATTCGGCAAAAGCTTTTTCCTTGCAGGACAGATTCTGACAGGTGCAAGAATATTCCTGAAAAGCTACCCTGCTTCGATTTTTGCAAAATTTTTTATAACAGAAGCAAAAAGCATAGAATTTATTTTGTTCTTTTCCCTTTGTATTTCGCTTTTTTATTGCGCTAATAAATGCAATAATGAAGATATAACGAGGGTTTTCATACATCTTCTCCAGAAGGCGGTTCTGACGGTTTTCTATCTTCCCTCCGTTATTTCATCAAAAATAAACGGTAATCTGAAAAACATAGTCTGTATATCTGCATTTGCTGCACTTCCCTTGCTTCTATGGTTTATCGAAAGACAGATAAACCATTCTCTTTGCTGTGACCTGTTTTTCATTTGTCTTGTGATTATTCTTTTCTGCTCTCTCGACAAAAGACTATCCCCTTCCCGTGTATCTGCAGGATTTTTTACGGGTTTTTTCATATTGGCAACAGCTTTATATCTTACCTCAACAATATATTCTGTCCCCGGATATACCGATATCGGAAGAATGATGTTGTTTTTCTTTCTGCCTCTCGGTATTGAAATTGCAGGAAGCAAGGAAAGAATCGCTCAGCTGCTTAAAAACTATACATATGGTCTTTATATATCCTACGGAATTTTCTTTTTCTATTGTGCTTGCTTCAGACCTTACGATATAACCCGCTATAAGGGCGCTTTCTGTAACGCAAATATGTGCGGACTTTATCTTGTTGCAGTCTGTCTTACGGCTCTTTGTAATCTTCCGCGAATTAATGGCATCAAAGATATATTAAAGCAGCCTCTTCATTGGTTTGTTTTCGGCACAAGCTTTGCATTCACGGCATTTACAATTTCAAGAACTGCAGCACTGGGGGTAGCAGCAGCTCTTGCGGTTAAATTTATAAGCGAGTATTTTTGTATCGGACAAATACGGACAATCAATAGGAATACTGCAAAAAAAGCATTATCCGCAATAAGCTTACTGATTATTATTATGACTGGCGGGCTGATAATCTCATACACGGCTATAAGATGTATTCCTGCTATTGTAGACAATCCGATTTTCCTTCTGGTTGAATATACCGACACATATGAGTATAAGGTAAAGCCCGGAGAATCCTTTTTCAGCGAAAACTATATATCTCCCATACGCTTTTTTGAAGCGTGGCTTAACCGTTCATTTTCTTCAGCGGATAACATAAATGATCTGTCCACCGGCCGTATTGACATTTATGCTCAGTATCTTAAAAGCATTACAATTCAGGGCCACAGTGCCCTCAGAATTCCCATTTCCGCTACGGGTGAATTCATGTATGCACACAATGCTTTTCTGCAGTTGGCATACAACTGCGGTCTTCCCGTGGGGCTCGGCTTTGCAGTTTTTTGTGCAGCCGCCGTTTTCAGGGCTCTTAAAAAAAGCATAACTGATAAGAAATTTATAATTTTCGGTGCAGTTGCCGTTGCCGCATATTTTTCCTGCGGAATGTTTGAATCAATGGAATGCTTTTATTATCCGTTGCTTTTCTCGGCACTTACAGGCTTTATGCTGTTGGCGGTTTCTCCCGCTGAAAAGGATACCGATATTGACATCTCAATAGCAGACAAAGAAAAGTCTTCGGATACAGTTGTCAGTGCAACAGAAAAAATTGATATTCTGCTCATTAAAAAAATCATCCTGTGTACGGTTACCGTAATCCTTTTCGCAATTTTTATTTACTTCTTATTTGAATCAAAAAATTCGCAGGAAGGAATGAAGATTTTTTATCAATATATGCAATAGCAAGGAGGGATAAGGATGAATAAACAACAGGCAAAAAGTGACTTTTCTTCAATTTTTGCTAATATCGGCATATATGCCCTGTTTATCATATATCCCTTTGTTATGAATAACGGTTATCATGACATAACGGTGACAAGATATACATTCTTCTGTCTTACGGCATCCGTCTGTGCCGTTATATGTGCGGTATGCCGGATTTTCAATGCAAAGGGCTTTTCCCTGAAGCAAATCAGTTTCAGGCCTATGACTACTGCTGTTTTTGCTTTTTTTGTTTTTTCTGCTTTATCAACCGTTTTCAGTGAATTTCCGATAGCTTCGGTTTACGGTGATGCGGGCCGCCATATGGGCTTTCTTATGTATATCGCCTTGTGTGTCGCCTATTTCTGGATATCATCCTGCTACAGAGTATCCGAAAGAGATTTTGAAATATTCTCCTTTATATCCGCAATAATCTTCATCTTCTCATTTCTTCAGTTCAGAGGCTTTGATATTTTCGGCCTTATGAAAACTATGCCGTTTGAAAGCAGGATCAACTTCTTATCCCCCTTCGGAAACATAAATGTTTTTTCCGGATATATCTGTCTTATTGCACCTTTTTCAATGTATATGTGTATTTTTTCTGTTGAAAAAATAAAACGAGTATTCTGGACGCTATGCTCAGTTATCGGATTTCTTTCCTTATTTATCGCAAACAGTGACAGCGGATATCTCGGAATAGCAACGGCATTTATTGTTCTTTTCTTATGTTCTTGCAGGACAAGTGATATTTTTTCGAGATACTGGTATCTTGCAGCCTTATTCTTCCTGTCTGCGGCTGTATTCGGTTTATTCAACAGATTATTTCCCGGAACACGCGGTGTTTCCGATATGACAATGGCTGTAACTGAATCTGTAATTCCCCTTATAGGTCTTGCCGTTGCAGTAATTATTCTTCTCTTTGTAAAAAAACGAAAAAGCAATATTATCCCGAAATCCGTAAATATTGCTTTTATTGCTGTTATTTCACTTACAATAACAGTAATCATAGGGGCAATGATATACTTCTCTGTTGTTGATAAAACTGCACCTCTCGGCTTTTTTGAAAAGTTTTTAAGATTCAACGATGCCTGGGGCACGGAAAGAGGCTTTGTATGGTCAAGACTATGGAAAATATTTGCTGATGCACCGCTTAAAAATAAGCTGTTCGGCTTCGGTGCTGAAACTGTATCTGTGCTTATGATCCGCGAATTCAAGGATGATATGCTTACTTTGGGCTATTTCTCCGATAATGCACACAACGAATATCTCAATCTGCTCATAAGCAATGGCTTATGCGGATTGATTTCATACATAATTATGCTTGTTATTGCAATAAAAAGCACACTCAGGAAGAACAATCCCGCAGTTTTATCAGCTCTGCTTTTACCCGTTGCTGCCTGGAGTGTTCAGGCTGTTGTTAACATAACTCAGCCTATATCAACTCCGTTTATCTTTATCTTTATCGCTTTGACACAATGTCATGCGGAGGATTATTCTTTGCTCACAAAAATTAATATAAAAAGATTTTTTCCGGCAAAATCCCACATCAGGAGAAAGGAGGACGATACAATATGAAGATTACGAAAAAATTACTCACATCCGTTATTGTTGTAATAATGGCATTCAGCTTTATGTTCTGCGCACTTGCTGATACATCTGCTGTTCCCTTCCTGGATTTCAGCTCTTACACAGACGGATTATTCGGCACACTCACTGACGGACTCTTCGGTTCAGCTACTGATGGATTATTCGGATCCTTCACTGACGGTCTTTTCGGCTCCGATACAGATGCAGATGCCGCTGTCACAGGTGATATTGATGAGGACAACACTATTACCGCTGCGGATGCAAGACTCATTCTCAGAGCTGCCGTAGGTCTTGAAGAATTATCTTCATTACAGAAAAAGGCTGCTGACGTCGATGGTGACGGAGCGATAACTGCTGCAGATGCAAGATCCGTTCTTCGCGCTGCTGTAGGTCTTGAACTGCTTTAATCCTTTTATATGTCTTTTTATATTAACTGTGAACGTATCAGACTGTAACACTGTTACAGTCTGATACACAAAATCTGCAAAAGGGAGGTATGCAAGTGTGAAAAAAAGAATACTGAGCCTTGCTCTTGCCGTGCTTATGATTCTGACAGTATTTTGCGTAAAGGAATCATTTTTTTTCGGAGCACAGATACAAAGGTATTATGAGTCGGTATCCTCACCAGTAAATAATGTGCTGCTGTATGATGCCGTCAACGACAGAATTCTCTTTTCAAAGAATGCAGATACAAGAATATCCATCGGCAGTATAGTAAAGCTTGTAACTGCGCTTACCGCATTTAATGTGCTTTCTCCCGATGATATCTTCGTTGTGGGCGATGAGGTAGAAGGTGAATATCTTATACCTGAGGCAAGCCGCAGTATGATAAAGAAAGGGCAGAAAATTTCTTTTCTTAATCTTCTCTATGCACTGCTTCTGCCTTCAGGCTGTGATGCAGCAAATACAATTGCAGTAAATTGCGCAAGAAAAGCTGCAAATAATAAAAAAATGCCCATTGCTGACGCACTGAAATATTTTACTGACCTTATGAATGAATATGCTGCGGATATCGGTTGCAAAGACTCATTTTTTGTCAATCCCGACGGTCAGGATGCCGAAGGTCAGTATATGACACTCAATGATGTTCTCACTGTTACAAAAAAAGTTATGGAAAACGAATTACTTATAAAGGTTACGGGAACATCTGAAATTAAAGTAACACTGTCCTCAAAAAAAGGTAAAGAAAGCTATGAATGGCAGAATACTAACAAACTGATTTCCAAGGACAGTAAATACTATTATGAATACTCAAAAGGGCTGAAAACAGGCTATACTGCTGATGCAGGTTATACTCTGGTTTCGGTTGCTGAGCGTAATAATGAAAAGGTAATCTGCATAATAGCAAAATGCAGCAGCGAAAACACAAGATTCAGCGTTGCCCAAAAGCTATGTCAGTTATCTCTCGCTGATTCAGAATTCAACTGACTCAGCAGCCATTGCTCTGAAAATAACCTGTCAATTGAATTATTATAATTCAATTCCAGTAAAAATAAAATAATTTTACGATTTATGACTCCCGCTTGCATCGCCTGTGATGGTTGCAGGCGGCTTGTTATATGTAATTGCTGTAATGTGAGAAAACATCTGAACAAACAAGAAGCTCTGTCCGAAAATGAACAGAGCTTCTTGTTCTAATTGAATTTTTTCTTTATTGCTTTATGGTAATGTGCATAAGTGCAGGAGGGGGCTTCCCGGAGGACTGCACTTTCGGTGACATCGGCTATAAAGAGCTGATGTGAGCCGAGGTTCATAGAGCTCTTTACCTCACAGCTGAAGAATGCGTTGGTGTTTTCGGTGATGTAGGCAAGACCGTTATAACTACGCTCAAAAGCCTCAAAACCGTTGAATTTATTGGTATCACGACCGCTTTGCATACCGAAATGCTTCACGGTTTCAAAGGGCAGGGACTCGGTTAAAACGCTTAAATTGAACTTACCTGTCTTTTCAATAATTTCACGGGTGAGGTTACCCATCTGACAGGAAATTGCAATTTTTGTAGGATCGTTTGCAACCTGGAAGGCGGTGTTAATGATACAGCCGTTATCCTTCCCTTCTTCGTCCTTCGCAGTCAGGATAAATAAGCCATAGCTCAGATTAAACAGAGCCGTGGGGTCCTGCTGCGGAGCCCTTCAACCCTTGAAATATCTGTTAAGGAGACCTTCAAATGCCTTACCGTGGCGAGCTTCGTCTCTTGCCATTTCATGAACTGTGTCATGTATTGCATCAAGACCACACTTCTTAGCAAGAGCTGCAAGCTCAAACTTGCCGTTTGTTGCACCGTATTCACAGTCAACACGCCATGCAAGATTTTCCTTTGTTGAAGCCTTCATATTAGGCTCTAATGCTTCACCTAAAAGCTCTGCAAACTTGGATGCATGCTCTGCCTCTTCCCAAGCTGCCTTTTCCCAGTAAAGACCGATTTCGGGATAACCTTCACGATGTGCAATACGAGCCATGCAAAGATACATACCCACTTCTGAGCATTCACCGTTGAAGTTAGCCATAAGCTGATCAAAGATGTACTTCTTATCTTCTGCACTGATATCGGGGTTGTTAGCAACTGTCTTTTCATATATACCGTATTCATGCTCTGCAGCAAGCTTCATTTCTCCTGTCTGCTCCTTAAACTTTTCAGCAGGAACCTTACAAACGGGGCACTGCTCGGGAGCAGAATCGCCTTCATGAACATAACCGCAAACTGAACATACAAATTTCTTTGACATAATAATTAACTCCTTTTTCATCTAAAATTTGGATTAAATTATTTTTCCTCTTGGAACAATTCCAATTATAATAGAATGATTCTAATTTGTCAATAGTTTTTTTCAAATTGCTGTAATTTTTTTATTTTTTTGATTAATTGCCCTTCAACACGGAAAAAATACAAATGCAACAAAAAAAATGAAGGAGCGATACAAATGACAATCAAACGGGGAGACATATATTATGCGGATCTGAGTCCCGTTGTGGGAAGTGAGCAAGGCGGAATAAGACCTGTACTTATTGTTCAGAATGATGTCGGAAACAAATATTCGCCCACAGTAATTGCGGCTGCAATTACAAGTCAGAAATACAAAACACAACTTCCTACACATATAAGTGTAAACGGCGGTGATTGCGGTCTGCAGAAGGATTCTATCGTTTTACTGGAGCAGGTACGGACAATTGACAAAACAAGACTCAAGGAGCATATGGGAACACTTGATAATACAGAAATGAACAAAATCAACAAAGCGCTGTCCGTAAGCTTCGGGTTATAAGAAAAAATACTGGAAGCCCTTTATACAAGAAAGGTATCAACCACTGTCAGCGTGGCTGATACCTTTTTATTATACAGAAAACTTTTTTACTTACTTAAGCTTAGGCTGAGCAACATAAAGCACTACTATGTGACGGTAGATATATTCATCATCTCTTAAGCAGTATGAGCCTGTCTTTGTGTCATACATATATCTTCTCTCCTGCACTCTTGCAAGACCTGTGGGATCATTCTCATCAATAAGACTTCCCTCTGTGCAGATAAATGTACCGTCATCAAGAATCTCAATGATCTGTGCAGTGTGGTCAACAGTAGGATAACCGTTTTCGTAGGTTCTTGCCTTATTGCTTATAAAGAGAACATCGCCTATACGGGGCTGATAATTCACTCTGTCCTCATCGGAATGCTCATAAAGCTTCATCTCTATCATATTGTCATAGAAATCATAAAGGAAATAAACATCCGCCGCATCGGGAGTTTTTATATAGTAATCGGAAAGCAGAGAAGGTATATAGAGAGGCAAAGAATCTACAACAAACTTGTCAGACCAGGCAATTCCCAATGTATTTGAAAGAATCTTTGCAAGGGAATCACTTGAGAACGTTCTGGGAGCAAGAAGATCTACCTCTTCCTTAGTGTAGCCTGATTTTTCAAGAGCAGGACGGAAAACATTATTTATTGTGTGATAGCAGCACCATTTCTGGAAATTCTTAAGCAGGAAGCTTAAGGGATTGCTGTTTCCGTAAAGAGCAGGATATGAACCGAGAAGAGGATGAGCCGTGTTATACAGATTCTCATAGAATATAAGCTCTTTTTCCGTGGGCTTATAATCGGGCTTTACAGAAGGCTCAACAGGTTTTGAAGGCTTTGTGGTTTCTTCGGTCTTTTCATCTGCAAGACCGACAGATTTACGAAGAACAAGTCTTGCGTCAGCAGCTTCAATTTTTCCGTTTGAGTCATAGTCAGCAAGCTTTTTTTGTTCATCGGTCATTTTTTCAAGACCGACAGCCATACGTAGCACAAGTCTTGCATCGGCAGCAGTTACCTTACTGTCCTTGTCAACATCACCCTTAACTGCAGCAAAAACAAAAACCGTACCGGAAAGCAGTGTTGCAGCGACAAGCAATAATGATAATAATCTTTTCATTTTCTCTTTCTCCAGCTTAATATAATAATGATTTAATATTTTATCATACAATTTGATTTTATGCAACAGCAAAAGCCCCAATATTCTCATACAAAAAATGGCATATTACAGTAAAAATATTGTAACATTACCCTCAGTGTGTTAATATTAAATCAAACAATACTCTCCGGAGGTGGCTTTATTGAACATTAAACAGCTTGAACCCTTTGCATGGGGTTATGTTCATGCGACAATAGACGACAAAAATTACCGTATTGCAAACGGAATGAAAACCTTTGCAGAGGAGTTTACCCCCAGAATCATTGCTGAAGACCGTTTTCAGTCACCTCTCGGTGAATTCGGTTCTCTCGCGGTGCACTATTCAAGAAGCGACGGCATTGTGCTTAATGAACGGGTAAAAGACAGAAATGCAGAAAGGCTTTCAGAGCTTTCAGAGTTAGAAACGCTGAACTTTTATTACGATTATTTCCGTCCTTACGAAACAACAAGGATAATCAGCAAGGTAAGAACACCTGTTCAGGAAAAGCTTGAAATCAACAAATGTGCATGGGCAGCAGGCGGCGGTCATTCTAATCCCGATTATGAGATGCTGCTGCGGCTCGGAACAAAAGGAATACGGGAGAAGATTGCTCTTTTCAGAGGAATACATACAGACAAAAATGACTTTTATGATTCACTTATTCTCGTCATTGAGGCCTTTGAGACTGTTGCGGAAAAATACAGGCTGAAGGCTCTTGAGCTGATGAAATCTGCTGATGATGAAAAAAAGGAGCTTCTTTCAGAGCTTGCAGATGCGTTTTCTAATATTCCCTACAATAAGCCTCGTAATTTCTTTGAAGCCTGCCAGTTTTTCTGGCTCGCATTTTCTCTTTTTGATATTGATTCTCCCGGACTTTTTGACTATGCATTGGGAGCATATTACACTGACAGCAAAGAGGATTACCGTAATCTTTCTGCTCTTTGGGAGCTTTTCAAAAAAACCCGTACATGGAATTTATGTATCGGCAGAAGCGATGAATTCGGCAACGACTGCACAAATTCTCTTACCTATGCCGTGCTTCGCCTTGCAAAAGAAAAAAAGTACAACACTCCGAATATCACGATGAGAGTGAATAAAAATACCCCTGCAGATTTATGGGAGCTGGCTCTTGATACACTGGCGACGGGAATCGGTATGCCTGCAATATATAACGACAAATGTGTATGCGCCGCACTTGAAGCTATCGGAGTACCGCCATCCGATTCACATCTGTACTGTATGAACGGATGCAATCAGATAGATATTTTCGGGAAAAGCCATATGGGACTTGAAGACGGAGAAATCAGCGTACCCAAGGCACTGGAATTTGCACTTTTCCGCGGTGTTTGTCAGTTTTCCGATGAAAAACTGGCTCCGGATACGGGCAATCCCGAGGATTTTACAGACTTTGATGAGCTTATGTGTGCATATAAAAAGCAGATAGAATATCTTGGGGATTACATAACAGACACTTCGAATAAGGCACAGGAAATTTTCTCTGTCGAAGCACCTAATCCCTGGAAATCAATTATGATTCAGGGCTGTATAGAAAAGGGGCTTGATTACAAAAACCGCGGTCCGATATACGGACACGGGCAGGTGCTGACTGAGGGACTTCCCGATACGGCGGATTCTCTTGCCGCAATAAAGCACTTTGTATATGATGAAAAAAAATACACAATGAGTGAACTGATTTCGGCGCTCAGGAATAATTTTGAAGGCGCAGACGACCTTTACCGGGATTTCTCATCATACAATAAATTCGGCAATGATATTGATGATGTTGACAGCATATATGCTGAAATTACAGATCACCTGTACAGGTATTTTCAGACAAAAAAGACCTTCAGGGGAGGAATTTTCGGTGTCGGTTGCTCAACCTTCCACCGCGCACCGGATTACGGCTACCATTTAGGCGCACTTCCTAACGGCAAGAAAAAGGGCGGCAAGCTTCTTGCTGACAGCATAGGTGCAACTCCGGGAAATGATGTAAACGGTCCTACGGCATTACTTTGCTCTGTTCTGAAGGGAAATCAGTATCTTGCAACCAGCGGCAATGTTCTGCAGATGAAATTCTCAAAGGCTCAGTTTGAGACTGCCACGGGCAGAAATGCGTTCACCGCCATCACAAAGGCATATTTCAGAAACGGCGGTCAGACTCTGCAGATAAATGTAGTGTGCCGTGAAGACCTTATAAATGCACAAATAAATCCCGATGAATACAAAAATCTTATTGTCCGTGTCGGCGGTTTCAGCGAATATTTCACACTTCTTGCCGAGCCCCTGCAGGACAACATAATCAAACGGACAGAGAACTGAAACAAAACCGCAAAGAAAGCACATACTTAATAAAGCATATAACTCAAGGGGTTCCTGCAGAATTTTACATCTGAAAGAACCCCTTTAAAATATGTTGTAGGAAGCTTTTGCTTTTCTGTTACATTTTTATTCTACTGTCAGAATTTCACCCACATTATTAAGTATATATTTGGGACGGTAAGGGAAATTGTCAATATCCTCAAGTGAGGTTACACCGCTTAAAACAAGCACGGTATCAACATTTGACTCAATTCCCGCAATAATATCGGTATCCATTCTGTCACCCACAAATGCAATATCACCGCTGTGACAGCCGAGCTTCTGCAGACCGTGACGAAGCATAAGAGGATTGGGCTTTCCGATAAAATATGCCTTTTTCCCTGTGGAAATTTCAATGGGAGCCACAAGAGAGCCTGTTGCAGGCATAATTCCCCTTTCGGTGGGACCCGTTATATCAGGATTGGTGCCGATGAGCTTTGCACCCTTTAATACCAGCTCAATTGCTTTTTCGATTTTTTCAAAATTATAGCTTCTTGATTCACCCACAACAACATAGTCGGGATTTACATCATTCATATATATCTTCTGATCATACAATGCCTTTGAAAGTGCGCCCTCGCCGATAACATATGCGGTACAATCCGGCTTTTGTGAAGAAAGAAAAGCAGCAGTTGCCATTGCACTGGTATAAAAATGGTCAGGTGAAACATCAAGTCCCATTCTTCCCAGCTTCATACTTAACTCGTGGGGAGTTTTTTCGGGACTGTTTGTAAGAAAAACAAATTTTTTGTCATTTTCTATAAGCCAGGTTACAAATTCCCTTACTCCGTCGAGGATTTTGTTTCCGTGATATATAACACCGTCCATATCGCATATAAAACCGTGTTTTTCCATAATTTCTTTCATAGAATCTCCTCCGTTTCTTTTTTAATATTAAATTATAACAAGCAAAATGTCAAGAAAAACAGTCCCCGTAAAAACGAGGACTGCAAAAAATTATGATCTTATTTCTGCACCGAGAGTCTTTGTAAGCTTCTTGAGAGCAGACTTTGCTGCTACTTCAATTTCATCACCTGTAAGAGTCTTTTCATTTGAGCCGATAACAAGACGGATGGTTACAGACTTCTTACCCTGAGGAATCTGCTTACCCTTGTATTCATCAACAAAACGAACATCGCGGATAAGGCTGTCGTCACTCTTTTTATTCATAATGGCACCATAAATATCCTCCCACTTTGTCATTGAATCAACAAGGAATGAAAGGTCATATTCATTCATGGGGAATTCGGGGATATGAACAAAGCGGTTTGTTCTTGACTTGAAGGGAATAAGCTCTTCTGTATCAATTTCAACAAGAACAGCTGATACAACCTTGATACCGCAATCGGTCTTCGCCTTATGAGAAAGAAGTGCAAGGTCACCGATTTTCTTTTCGCCGAGGAAGATGTTGAGCCATACGGTTTCATCTGCCCAGCAGGGCTTTTCAACCTTTCTGAAAGTAAACTCTTCCATATGAGTGTATCTTGGCATCATGCCGATAACACCCTTAGCTGTTCTGAAAAGCTCTGTTACATTTTCGGGAGAGCCAACAAAAGCACAGCCGAGATGTCTTCTTTCATAAGGAAGTGCTTCCTTTTCATCATAGATGCAATTAAATTCACTGCTGCGGAAAATCTTAGCCTCTTCAAAAATTGCAAATTCTGAGAAGTTACGTTCATTTTTTACAATAGCCTTACAGATATTTGGAAGAAGTGTAGAGCGAACATACTTTTCCGAGGGTGAGGGAGGAGTTGAAAGAGAGAAAACATTATCTGTATCGGGAAGAAGTGCATTTACAAATGTATCTGTCATCCAGGGATATGTGAAAATCTCCTGCATATTGCAACGGAATGCAAGATATTCCTTAATCTTTCTGATAAGGTCAACATCAAGCTGATTTATTGCACCGTCAAATGTGGTAGTGATTGATGTGGGCTGGAAGTTTTCGTAGCCGTACATACGGGCAACCTCTTCCATAATGTCAGCCTTGATGGAAACGTCGCCTGTTGAACGCCAGGTGGGAACAACAATGTGCATACCGGTTTCGGTAAAGGTTACCTCATAACCCATGCTGCCCAGCTTCTTTGAAACGACTTCCTGAGGAATTCTCATACCAAGCCTTCTGTCAAGCCAATCGAATTCAACATCAATTTCATTCTTAACGAGCTTATTGGGATAGCAGTCTGCGTATGCAGTTACCTTCATTTCAGGGAAAAGCTCCTTAAAAAGCTCCATAGAAAGAGAAACAGCAAGGTCGCATCTTTCAGGATCAATAGCCTTTTCATATCTTGCTGATGCTTCTGTACGGTTATCGTAACGAAGAGCGGCTCTTCTTACACCGTGGGAATTGAAGTTAGCAACCTCAAGGATAACACTTTCTGTTTCGGGAAGCACTGAATCCTTTGCACCGCCCATAACACCTGCAAGTGCAACAGCACCCTCGCCGTCAGCAATTACAAGGTCATCATTGCAAAGCTCAATTTCCTTATCATTAAGAAGCTGAAGCTTCTCATTGTCCTTTGCGTGTCTTACCTCAATGTGATCAATTATATGATTTGAATCAAAAACATGAGTGGGCTGTCCTACTGCAAGCATTACATAGTTTGTAATGTCAACAAGAGCATTGATAGGACGAAGACCTACTCTCCACAGACGGCTCTGCATATAAAAGGGAGCCTCTTTAACTGCAAGATTTTCAATCTTTGCACCGATGTAACGGGGACATCTTTCAGTATCCTCAATTCTTACATCGTAAGCAGTATCTGTCTCGGGAACATATTTGTCAATTTCCTTAAGGGGAAGGTCATAAAGAGCAGCAAGCTCTCTTGCAATACCGTAGTGTCCCCAGAGGTCGGGACGGTTTGTCATAGACTTATTGTCTATTTCAAGAATCATATCATCAAGCTGGAGTGCATCAGCAAGATTGGTGCCGGGCTTTACATCAAGATATGAAATATCCATAATAGCGTGGTCATCATCTGTGGGGAACAGATCAGCAAGACCTACTTCAACAGCGGCACATATCATACCAAAGGAAGCAACACCTCTGAGCTTTGTATTCTTGATTTCAACAGGCTCCCCTTCTCCATGCCAACGAACCATTGAGCCGGGGCAGGCAACAACAACCTTCATACCTGCTTCAAGGTTAGATCCGCCGCATACGATTTCCTTGATATCCTCTGCACCGATATCCACCTTACATACACGAAGCTTGTCTGCATTAGGATGAGGAAGCACTTCATTGATAACACCGACAACTATGCCGTCAAACTGCTTTTTAAGGTCGTGTACACCTTCAACCTCAACGGTAGCCATTGTAAGGTCAAAAGCAAGCTGTGACATTGTAAGGTCATCGGGAAGCTTTACATAATCTTTTATCCAGTTAAGTGATAATTTCATCGTCAGTCTCCTCCTTATTTGAACTGTGTGAGGAATCTTAAATCGGTGCTGTGGAACATACGCACATCGTCAACACCGTAACGCATCATAACAAGTCTGTCAAGACCGATGTTTACATAGAAGCCTGTGTATTCATCGGGATCAACACCTGCTGCGCGGAGAACATTGGGATGGGGTGTGCCGCCGGGCATAATTTCAATCCAGCCAACGTGCTTACAAACACTGCAGCCCTTGCCGCCGCATACAAGACAGCCCATATCAATTTCAAATCCGGGCTCAACAAAGGGGAAGAAGCCGGCTCTCATTCTTACAGGAACATCCTGACCGAAAACCTTGGAAAGAATGCTCTTGATCATAACCTTACCTGCGGTGTAGGTAAAGTCCTTATCTACAATAAGTGCCTCATACTGGAAGAATGCACGCTCGTGACGGGCATCGGTGGTTTCGTTTCTGTAAACACGTCCGGGATAAACGAAACGATAGGGAGGCTTGTGTGTCTGCATATAACGCACAGAGTCACCTGTAAGATGAGGACGAAGGCAGAGCTTTTCATTTGCTTCGCCTGAATCGTGTCCCTCAAGCCAGTATGTATCCATACTTTCACGGGCAGGATGGTTGGGAGGGAAATTAAGGTTATCGAATGCGAAATATTCACTGGTGATTTCGGGACCGCTGAAAACCTCAAAGCCCATTGAACGGAAGGCATCATTAAGATCATAGCACATCTGTGTTATTGGATGAAGTCCGCCAATCTGAGGTGCAAGTCCGGGGACTGTGCAGTCAAAATCGGGAGAAATAGCAAAAGCCTTATTCTTGATATCCTCGCGTCTTGCATCAATAAGCTCGCCTAGAGCATTTTTTACCTGATTGACAGCCTTGCCCATTTCAGGTCTGAGACTTACATCAAGCTTGGGGATTTCCTTCATAAGAACTGTTACGAGACCTTCCTTGCCAAGGTACTTGCCCTTGACAACCTGAAGCTCATTTTCGGAGGCAGCTGCATTGATTTCTGCAGTACCTTCAAGCAGTAAGGCATCTAATTTTTCTTTCATATTTTAATTCCTCGTTCCTTTTTTAGGATTAGAATGCATTAATAAACGAATTATATCACAATAAAACATTTATTGCAATATTCAGTTTATTTATTTTAAAAGAAACAGGATGCATACCCTTTATGCATCCTGAAGCAATTTAATCGTATAAGCCCTTTGAAATCATCTCTTCAATTGCAGCAACAACCTGAGGCTTATCCTCCTTGTATGTAACTCCGTACCATTTATCCTCGGCAGGGAGAACCTTTACCTTTTTTATACCGCCATCAATAAGCTCTGTTACAATAAGCGGAAGGAAATATTCCTTCTTGGGTTCATTAATGTTTTCCTTAAGGAATTCCTCAAAGCCCTTCTCAAGATAGGTAAACAAATCAGGTCTGAACCCCCAGAGATTCATAGAAACCAGAGTATCGGGAGAAAGCCCAGTCCAGGTTTCGCCGTCATCCTCCGTAAACTGACAGTCATTGTTTATCTTTGTTCTTTCGGTTACATTTACCAGATAGCCGTTATCGGTCACACATACACCTCTTGCAACGGTACCGTTTTCCGTGAGTGTATTTTTAAGACGGAAGCCTGCCATACAGTAATCGTCCACTGTTGTGGTAAGATAATCATATATTGCCTTGAATGCACTTCTGCCGTAAAAATCATCTGCGTTTACAACCGCAAAGGGCTCATTGATGACATCCTTACAGCAAAGAATTGCATGAGCCGTACCCCAGGGCTTTTCTCTTGTTTCGGGACAAGTAAAGCCTTCCGGAA
The DNA here is from genome assembly GCA_045647985.1 of Acutalibacteraceae bacterium. Classification (GTDB taxonomy): domain Bacteria; phylum Bacillota; class Clostridia; order Oscillospirales; family Acutalibacteraceae; genus RUG806. The sequence goes on along the minus strand of JAZRNB010000081.1, from coordinate 33,879 downwards.
GCTTATAAAGCTCCTGATAAACGTATTCAACGTCAATTATTTTTTCAATGCGCTTACCAACAATATTTATAAAATCATCTGCAATAGCCTCTTTAATAACAAAAACAATTTTATTAAAACCTGCTTTTTTAGCATCGTAAACAGAAAAATCAAGAAGAACTCTGCCGTCTGCTGAAATCGGTTCCATCTGCTTAAGACCGCCGAAACGGCTGCCCATACCGGCTGCCATAACTACAAGTGTTGCGTTTTTTGACATAACCCTACCCTCTTTCGATTTGTTACTATCAGTATATTATATATTGGCGAAATAAGCAAGAGGTAAATTAATGTACCCAATAAACACACAATTTTATACTGAAATATATATTGCCCTATCTGCAAAAACTACTAAAAAACAAAAGAGACCGTCCGTCAGACAGTCTCTTTTGTTGGTGCGGATGACGGGAGTCGAACCCACATGAACTTGCATTCACTAGGACCTGAACCTAGCGCGTCTGCCAATTCCGCCACATCCGCTTATTGTTGCCCCTGATTTTTACACGGCGGGACTTTCCGAGGCGGAGCATTTCGCTTAAATCCGCTTATGTACATTTTTCAGTACCCGATAATATTAGCATAATAAAAAAGAAAAGTCAACATTTTTTAAGTATATATTAATTTGACAAGAATATCATTGTGGAGTAAAATATTTACAGAATAAAATACGGAGGACAAAAAAAATGAAGAAATCCTCACTGGCAGCATTATCTGCTCTCGGTGCTGTTATATCAGGTATACTCATAACAGAAAATGTTTTTCTTGCAAAAATAATAAACGAATCAAAAAAGGATTATTCAGATGAGCTTGACTACCTTTTTGTTCTGGGCGGTCTGATAATCGGAGAAGAAACACCAAGCAATCACCTTATGAAGCGCATAGAAAAGGCGGCAGAATATCTGAACCGTCACAAAAACACCGTTGCGGTTACCTGCGGTGGGTGTTTTCGCAGCGGTCAGAAGAAAAGTGAGGCACTCATAATAAAGGAGCATCTTATTTCAAAGGGTGTAGAAGCAGACAGAATTCTTCTTGAGGACAAATCCACAACCACTAACGAGAATTTCAAATTCGGAAAATCCATTGTAGAAGCACACTCGGGCAAGGAGTTTTATCAGCTGAATACCGGCTTTCTTTCAAGTGATTATCATCTTTTCAGAGCAGGGCTTATTGCTGAAATAAACGGACTTCCGGGACTTCGCAAAATCGGTGCCAAAAGCACACTTAAGGATTTTATAAGAGGTGCCTCAAGAGAGCTGATTGTAGCCCCCGACCTTATAAATAATTATTTTTCGAACAAGTAAAAAAAAGACCTTGAGTACACATAATACCCAAGGTCTTTTGTTATTCTTCCGAAATTTTACAGGAAACACAGGCACTGCAGTTACCCTGACAGTTTTTGCTTTCAGGACAGCCAATGCATTTTTTACCGCTTTTTTTTGATTTATAAATATAAAGTCCTGCAAGCCCTACTATTACTATAATTATTGCAGCTATGATTATATCTTCCATTATACATTTACCTTCTGCTTCTGCTTTTTCTTTTCCTTTTCTGCTTTTGCCTTCTTTTCTCCTCTGATGCAAAGAGCTGTGATTACAATAACAAATGCGATAACTGCTATAAGTCCGGGCACAAAGCCTGCTCCGATTGTACCTGCGGTAATGATTGTACCTATCTGGTATACAAGGAAGCCGATTGTAAAGCCTGTCATAAGCTGAAGTGCAATTCCGCTCCAGAGCCACTTTGCACTCTTCATTTCTGAGTTCATAGCACCGATAGCTGCAAAACAAGGAGGAGTGAAGAGATTAAACATAAGGTAAGCAAGTGCAGCAGCCTTTGAAATAGCCATAACACCTGCAACCTCAGCACCTGCGCCCTCCATAAGAGCAAGTTCTTCCGTGTCAATAAGATTCTTAAGTCCCACGAAGCAGACAGCAAGAGTTCCGACTACATTTTCCTTTGCGATAAAGCCTGTAACGGCTGCGGCTGCAAGCTGCCAGGAAAGAACACCTGTAACGGGCACAAGGATATAAGCAAACGGACCTGCAATTGACGCAAGTATTGATTCATCAGCCGTTTCTGCCAGCTGAAATTTCCATGTGAAGGATTGCATAATCTGTACAGCCGTATTACATACAAGAATGATTGTGGCAGCTTTTACTATATATGACCAGCCACGGGAGCACATGGATTTTACGGCTCTCCATAATGACGGAGTCTTATATTCGGGAAGCTCCATTATAAAGTAGGATTTTTTCTTACTGTTGCCTGTAATTTTGTTGATTATGAGCGCACCGAAGAAAATTATAATTATACCTGCAAAATACATCAGAGGACCTACCCAGGAGGCATCTGAAAAGAACGCACCTGCAAACAGTGAGATAACGGGAAGCTTAGCACCACAAGGCATAAAGGGAGCAAGCATTGCAGCGGCGCGTCTTTCTCTTTCATTTCTTATGGTTCTGCAAGCCATAACACCGGGAATTGCACAACCGGTGCCGATAACAAAGGGGATAACGGATTTTCCGGAAAGTCCGACCTTTTTGAAGATGGGATCAAGAACAACCGAGACTCTTGCCATATATCCGCAATCCTCAAGCAGAGCAATAAGAAAATACATAACCATAACAAGAGGAAGAAAGCCTATAACTGCAATAACACCGCCGATAACACCGTCAATCAGAAGTGCCGAAAGGAAGGGATTGGCATCCGTGAAAAATCCTGCAACCCACTCCTGACCTTTTTCCAGAAGAGCCACAAGGAAATCAGCTATCCACACACCGGGACCTGCCTGTGAAATCCAGAAAACAAGGAACATAACAACAGCAAAAATCGGAATTCCCAGCCATCTGTTGGTAAGAACAGCATCTATTTTATCCTGTGAATTCTTATTTCTGGTAAGAATCTTTCTGTTTTCAACCTCTTTGACAGTCTTGTTTACAAAATCGAATCTTCTCTTATCTGCCTCTTTAACGGCTGCTTTATCATTAAGGTTTATTATTCCCTGAGAATAGGGCGCCCTCTGTCCTTTGCCCGTAACGGAAACTGCCGCACCGATAAGCTCTTTCATTCCCTCTCCTACCGTTGAAGTAGTGCTGATAACGGGACAGCCGAGCTTTTCGCTTAAAAGCTTTTCATTAATCTTCGTTTCCTTTTTCTTGTTTATATCTGCCTTATTGAGTGCAACAACAACAGGTATTCCAAGCTCAAGAAGCTGTGTTGTAAAGAAGAGGCTTCTGCTTAAGTTGGTTGCATCTACAATGTTGATAATGACATCCGGGGAAGCATTTTTTACATAATCACTTGTAATACTCTCTTCCGATGTGAAGGGGGACATTGAATATGCTCCGGGAAGATCGACAGCAACAAGCTCTTTACCCTCACAATATACCTTTTTTACAGGCGCTTCCTTTTTGTCAACAGTAACTCCCGCCCAGTTTCCTACCTTTTCATTTTTTCCCGTAAGTGCATTATACATGGTAGTCTTTCCGCTGTTGGGATTCCCTGCCAATGCAATTCTCATTTTTATATCCTCCTGTAAAAAATTCATTTCCATCTTTCAGGTTAGCAACTGCTAACCACCTGCCGTAAAAAAAAGCAACCACGCAGATTACTCTTTTTAACCTATAACAATTGCCTGAGCAAGCCCGTTGTCAATTGTATATCTTCCGTCCTTTACGGAAACTATACAACCGCCCTTAATGTGCGAAATGACCGTAATCGGCTCACCGGCATAACAACCGAGAGAAAAAAGAAAATCGTCCATCTCCTCATCATCGGTGCAAAGCTCTTTTACTATGTATTCTTCCCCCTCAAGGGCATCAAAAAGTGTCATATTACTCTCCCAAAAAATTAAATCAGCAGCTGCTGACTGATTGTCACACAAACAAGTTAGCCTTAGCTAACCCAATAAATATTATCACTAAGAAAAAAAAATGTCAATACTGAATATTGCATTTTATGAAAAATTTTTTTATTTCAGAACTTACCTTTCCTTTTTCTTTACATATTAAAAAAACTGTGATAAAATTACCTTCAAGAGGTGAAGCCTTATAGAACTTTATGAAAATTCCCGTGATTGCGAAAAGGTATTGCTGATATCCGTAGATACGGGAGAATTTGATGCAGAGGTATCTGTCGGAGAGTTAAAAGAGCTGGTACGCACTGCCGGCGGAGAAACCGAGGCTGTGATTATTCAGAAGCGGCCCAAGCCTGACAGTGTCTCATTTATAGGCACAGGAAAGCTTGAGGAAGCAAAGGAAATCTGTGAAAACGCAGAAATTGATGTGGTTATCTGTGACGGTGAGCTAACACCAACTCAGGGAAGAGTTCTTGAAAAGATACTGAAAACAAGAGTAATCGACCGCACAGTGCTGATACTTGATATTTTTGCAAAAAATGCAAGAAGCGGCGAAGGAAAGCTGCAGGTAGAACTTGCACAGCTGAAATACTCACTCCCCCGTCTTCAGGGACAGGGCACGGCTTTATCGAGGCTTGGCGGCGGTATCGGTACGAGAGGTCCCGGTGAAACAAAGCTTGAAAGTGACAAGCGTCACATAAGGCGAAGAATACACACACTTGAGGAGCAGCTCCTTGAGCTTTCAAAAAGAAGACAGCGCTACAGAGAAAGACGAAAAAAGGACGGCATTGTAACGGCAGCAATTGTCGGATATACCAATGCTGGAAAATCCACACTTCTAAATACTCTTGCCGAGGCAGATGTGCTTGCCGAGAATAAGCTTTTTGCGACACTTGACCCCACATCCCGTGCAATAAAGCTTCCCGACGGAAGTGAGGTTATGCTTATTGACACTGTAGGCTTTATTTCCCGACTTCCCCACTTTCTCGTTGAAGCCTTCAAGTCCACACTTGAGGAGGCAACAAATGCAGATATTCTTATAATTCTTGCAGATGCATCCGATCCCGAATGTGAAAGTCAGCTGGAGGTAACAAAGGAAATACTGAAGGATCTCGGCGGTGAAGGAAAGCCCGTAATCACTGTCTACAATAAATGTGATATTGCAGATTCATATCTTCTGCCCGTAACAAAGAATACGGTAAAAATATCCGCACTCAAGGGAGTGGGGATAAACTCACTTTTAGAGAGCATATCTGAAAATATGCCTGCAACAAAAAAGCGGGTGCTTCTTCTTATCCCCTTCAGCGAAGGCTCCCTTGCAAATGAAATAAGAAAAACATCAAGAATCCTTAATGAGGAATACCGTGCCGACGGTCTTTTCCTTGATGCGGTGGTTGATGTGGGAATAATGCACAGAATACTTGACTATATTATCTCAGAAAAGGAAGATGAAAAATGAAAAGATATCTGATTATCAATGCGGATGACTTCGGTATGTGCCGCAGCGCAAACCTTGCAGTGTACGATCTTTTTGAAAAAGGCGGTATTACCTCTGCTACAATTATGGCACCTTGTCCCTGGGCAAAGGAAGCCGCATTATGGGCTGCAGCCCACCCTGAATATGCAGTAGGTCTTCACCTTACAACTACTGCAGAATGGGGCAATTACCGTTGGACTCCCGTTGCAGAAAATGTTCCCTCTCTTAAAGATGAGGAAGGCTTTATGTGGCACGAATCCGACCAGTTCGAAGAGCATGCCGATCTTGAGGATGTCAGAAAAGAGATAAATGCACAATACGACAGACTTGCTCAGTATGGCTTTACTCCCTCTCATTTCGACAACCATATGGGCTCCCTTTACGGTGTTGCTACAGGAAGATTTGAGCTTTTACAGCTTACAATTGAAGAATGTGCAAAACACGGCGGTATGCCCTTCCGTTTCCCCTCAAAATTCACGGATGAGCAGTTCGGCAATAAAATGCTTGATATCAATGTTCCGAAAGAAGCAGTAGAAGCACTTATTGAGCCTATGGTTCAGGGCGCAAATGCTGCAGGAGTTGCAATTCTTGACTATCTTATGCCCGGTGACTGGAACGGTCCCCAAAGTGAAAGCTATGAAAACTTCAGAGAATATATCTTTGAAAAATACCGCTCATTCCCCGAGGGCATTATCGAAACTTACATTCACCCCGTAATTGAAACAGAGGAAATCAAAGGAATCTGCGGCTCATGGCAGAGAAGAAACTGGGAATACAAGCTTTTCTCCGATCCGAAAACTCTTGAATTTATAAAGTCACAGAATATTGAACTTATCAATTACCGCGACCTTAAGAAAATGAGATTCAACTGATATGCAGAATTTAATGAGCCGTATGCGTGCGGCTATGGAAAAATATAATATGATAGAAGAGGGCGACATAATAGCCGTTGGTGTATCAGGGGGTAAGGATTCCCTTGCACTTCTCTATGCTCTTTCTGAAATGAGAAGATTTTATCCCGTAAAATATGACGTGAAGGCAATTACCGCCGATATGAGATTTTTCGGAGAAAAAACAGATTTTTCGGAAATCACCGCCCTTTGTGAAAAGCTGGGCGTTGAGCATATTATAAGAGAAACCGAGCTTTTCCATATTATATTTGAAACAAGAAAAGAGAAAAATCCCTGCTCCTTGTGTGCAAGGATGCGAAGAGGAATTCTTCACGATATGACAAAGGAGTACGGCTGTACAAAGCTGGCACTGGGACATCATATGGACGATGCGGCAGAAACATTTATGATGAATCTGCTGTCAGGAGGCAGAATAGAAAGCTTCCGCCCCGTTACATATCTCTCAAGAAAAGATCTTACAATGATAAGACCTATGATACTTGCAACGGAAAAGGAGGTTCTTTCCGCTGCAAGAAAAACGAAATTGCCCACAGTGGTAAGTCCGTGTCCGATGGACAAAACAAGTAACCGAAACGAAATGAAGGAGCTGCTGGCAGAGCTTGAAAAAAAATATCCGTCTCTCAAGGAAAAAATAACAGGCGGCTTACAGAAGGCTGAGCTTTGCGGCTGGTAAAAAAAAGAGGTAATAGCTATGAAATATTGCGTTGTTCTTTATGACGGGATGGCAGATTATCCCGTAGATGTATTAGGCGGCAAAACTCCTATGGAGGTTGCAAATAAGCCTTTATTTGACAAATTGGGACTTAAGGGGGAAACAGGACTTGTAAAGACTGTTGATGACTCCTTAAAGCCCGGCAGTGATGTCGCAAACCTCAGTGTTCTGGGATATGATCCCACGAAAAGCTATACAGGCAGAAGTCCCCTTGAGGCTGTCAGCATCGGTGTAAAGCTTCTTGATACTGATGTTACTCTTCGCTGTAATCTTGTCACTCTTTCCGATGAGGAAAACTATGAGGATAAGACAATGGTTGACTACTCTGCAGGTGATATTTCCACAGAGGACGCAGCCGTGCTTATAAAGGCTGTTGAAGAGCATTTCGGAAATGAGATTTTCACATTCTATCCCGGTGTTGCATACCGTCATTGCCTTACCTGGCACGGCGGCACAACAGAACTTGGGAATATGACTCCTCCTCACGATATTTCAGGCAGAGTTGTCGGATCTTACCTTTCCGACAGTGAAAATGCAAAGGATCTCATCAGAATGATGAAGGAAAGCTACGATTTGCTTTCAAAGCATCCTCTTAATACAGAAAGAGTAAAAAAAGGGCTTCGTCCTGCAAACTCAATATGGCTGTGGGGTGAGGGCACAAAGCCTATGCTTGATAATTTCTATGAAAAATACGGTCTTCGCGGCTCAATTATTTCTGCGGTTGACCTTCTTAAGGGAATAGGCATCTGTGCAGGAATGAACACACCCGAGGTTGAGGGTGCTACAGGTTATATTGACACAAACTTCAAGGGCAAGGCTGAATGTGCCGTAGAGGAATGGTCAAAGGGACAGGATTTTGTCTATATCCACATTGAAGCACCCGATGAATGCGGTCACAGAAATGAACCTGAAAACAAGGTACGATCAATTGAATTAATTGACGAGCAGGTGCTGACAATTGTTCTTGATGCCCTGGAGAAATATGATGATTATAAGATTATGATTCTTCCCGATCATCCCACTCCCATCAAGACAAACACACACGCTAGAGATCCGGTTCCTTATATGATTTATCATAAGAGCAATGAGATTACAGGTGTAATAAATGTAAACGAAAACACCGCAAAGGCTACCGGAAATTACTTTGCAAGCGGCACGGAGCTTATGGAGCATTTCATAAAGGATTAAAAAAATATACAGGGGCAGTAAAAAAACCTTCGTTTTTTTACTGCCCCATTAAGTTTTGAGTGATACTCGGGGAAGGCACTCCCCTTACGGTGCTTTTCTGCTATTCTATAATCAGCCTACAGTTCCGGTAAAAACCTCAGTTTCCGAAGAGCTTTCAGTTTCCGATGTATTCTCCTCTTCTGAAGATACTTCAGCCCCTGTTAAGGATTCATTTTCTGCGGGGATTGTGTTTGGACCGACATTTGCAACAAGCTGATAAAAGCTTTCTGCAGCTTCACTTGCAGCAAGACTTAATATTACAGTACCGTCATCAAGTGCCTGCATCGTTGCAATGTGGCCGAATACATTATCGGTAAATGTATGAATATCTCCGTTTTCAGTGTCAACAATTCCGAAAGAGGGCTTACCGAGATTACTTCTGCCTCTTACGATACAGTATTTGCCGTTTTCACTTGCCTTGAAAAGATCGGGAGTAAAGGATGTGTTGAATTCGGAAAAATCAAGCTTTACTTTTTTTCCTGAAATAATATCATATATTTCACCGGTTTTTTTATTGAAAAGCTTTGTACCGGAAATAATATAATCCTCTTTAAGTGAACCGTTAAAAACAGCAACCTCTGTTGATTCTCTGTCCTTATATTTCATAAGAGCAAATCCGGAAGAAGCTTCTGTTCCGTTCTCTGTTGCAGACTCAGCAGCGCCCGTTGTGCTCTCTGCAGGTACCTCCGTTTCGGTATTCGTTGTGCTTTCTGTCTCCGGGCTTACATCTTCCGTTTCCTTAAGCACAAAATAGAAAATACCATCCTCGGTTTCCCAGAAATTAAGTGAGGCAATATCAAGAATATATCTGTTATTATCCACATTTTCGCCTGAGCCGCCGCTCACAAAAATATCAACCTTCTCAGCGTGGCCGTAGTCATTATAGAAACGGGAAGAGAAGAACAGAATTTTATCATCAGTCTGATGAAGAATTTCATCTGTAAACATCTTATAGTCTGTTCTGAGCCTTGCACTGAGATCTACAATTCTCTGATCTTCATTAAGGAAATTCTTGGTTTCCTTTGACTCATAAAGATAAAAGCTTTCGCTGTAAACCTTGTTCTCATCATAGAAACGGGATTTCTCCACATCTGCAAGCAGCAGAAGATCGCTTCTTGAATCATAACCGTCAAACTGATCGGTTACCTTGAAAAATGCATAATCATAAAGGTAAACATCAGGGTGATTTTCATTTGTAAAAAGTCCGTAGCCTGCTGTTTTTCCGTCAACCTCAATATAATGAATTGTTGCAGGAAGCTGCTGTCCGCTGCAGGTAACCGTAATATCAAAGGTCTCTTTTCCGTCAATTTTCTTTACGGTACCGCCTCTGACTTGAAAGAAATTCACATCACCAGACTTACTCATGGTGTAAAACACATTATCTATATCTGTTTTAAGAAGAGGCAGTCCGGCATCGGAATAAGTGGAAAATGCTTCCTCAACAGAAGCCTTGGGAGCTTCACCCTCAGTTGTTTCTTCCTCCTGCTCTTTCACCATCTTGTTGATGTCAACCACACCGGTAACTGTAATTACGGCAAAGACCGTAAGCACAACAAGAAGCAGGCTGAGTATAGTTTTATATCTTTTTACCATAGATAATAGTCTCCTTAAAGCATATAGTCTGTTGTGTCGTAAAATTCATTATCCTTTATATAAACCCTCGGCACTCTTCTGCTGAGAGAACAAAGAATCTCATAATTTATAGTTCCGGCACACCTTGCAATTTCACCGACATCAAGATATGTACCGTTATCCGCACCGAAAACTGTTATTGTTGTCCCCTCTTTGGCTCCCTCAATACCGGTAACATCAATAATCGTCTGATCCATACAGACGTTTCCGAGAACAGGAGCTTTTTTTCCGTTGACAAGCATATACATTTTATTCGATGCAAGTCTCGGATATCCGTCAGCATACCCTAATGGCACGGTAGCTACAAGCCTTTCCGAATCACTGACTGAGGTTCCGCCATAGCTGAACGGAGTTCCTGCAGGCACTTTTTTTACCATTGAAATAACGGTTTTCAATTCCATAACAGGCAGAAGCTTTATCGGGCGTCTTGTATACTCAGAGGGATAATGTCCGTAAAGAATAAGACCTGCCCTCACCATATCAAAGTGCATTTCGGGGTAATTGAGAATCGCAGCTGAATTACTGCAATGTCTTAAGCTGAATTCAATTCCCAACTGTCTGAGGGAATCAACACAGGTGCAGAAAAGCTCATACTGCAGCCTTGTGAAAAGCTCTCCGTTTTCACCGTCTGCCGAAGAAAAGTGCGTAAATATGCCCTCGGGATTTATTCCGGGAAGAGAACAAACATCTGCAATTTCATCAATAACTGCGGCATCCTCAACACTGTCCTGATATCGGAATCCGATTCTTGACATTCCCGTATCTACCTTTATATGGGCATTAACCGTTACATTATCCCTTTGTGCATAATATGAAAGGGATTTTGCATAATCGAGCGAAAATACGGCCTGTGAAATATCATTATACACAAGCTCCTTAACATTTCCAGGAGGTGTATAACCGAGAATAAGTACGGGCTTTGTGATTCCGGCACGCCTTAACTGCAGAGCTTCAGCAAGATTGGAAACCGAAAACCAGTCTGCGCCTGCATCACTCATTGCTGATGCTGTAAACGCATAACCGTGTCCGTAGCAATCCGCCTTGACGGTGGCACAAAGAAGGCAACCGGGCTTAAGAAGACTCTTTATCTGGAATATGTTATTTTCAATGGCATCAAGATTAATTTGCGCCCAGGTTCTTCTTAAAAAATCCTTCATCCGTACCTCCGTATTATTTTTTCACATATATTTTCACATATAATATAATACTATATTAAAAAGAATAAGTCAAACTATTATTAAAATAAATCATTGTTTTGCTGTTAGGTATTGAATTTCAGCTAAAAATAGTGTAAAATAACTAAAAAGTATTATTTTTTCGCCTATTTTTTGAAATATTTTGGAGGTTTTATATGAAAAACGCACTTACAGAAGCACAAGCAAAGACGCTTTTGGAGAATAAGCTTCTTCATTTTTTCGGTGTTTCCCCCAAGGAAGCAACCTATGAGCAGTTTTACAGAGCTGTAGCCCTCATTCTTGTTGATATTATGGCAAAGGACCGTGCTGACTTCAACAAGAGAAGTGACAAGGCAGGTGCAAAAAGAATTTATTACCTTTCAATGGAATTTTTAATGGGACGCTCTCTCAAGAACAACCTCTTCAACCTTAATTTAACAAAGACTTTTGAAAAAGTGCTTAAAAACTATGATGTTAAGCTTGAAACTCTTTACGATTGCGAGCCTGATGCAGGTCTCGGAAACGGCGGTCTCGGCCGTCTTGCAGCCTGCTATCTTGACGGACTTGCTACCTCAGGCTATCCTGCAAGAGGTTATTCTATTCTTTATGAGTTCGGTATTTTCAGACAGAAGCTTATTGAAGGCTGGCAGACAGAGCTTCCCGATGAATGGCTTCCCGGCGGTGATGTATGGCTTCAGAAAAGAGAAGAAAGCTCTGTTTACATCAATTTTGAAGGAAAAGTTGTTGACAGCTGGAACGAAGGAAGACATCAGGTTGAAATTGTTGATCCCTATACAATCAAGGCTGTTCCTTATGATATGTTCGTCGCAGGTAAGGATGGCAGAGGCATCAGCGTATTAAGACTCTGGTCAAGTGAAGGCACCGGCTTTGATATGCACCTTTTCAACGAAGGTCAGCACCTTAAGGCTATTGAAAGAAATGCAATGGCAAGCACAATCAGCAAGGTGCTTTATCCCGCAGATAATCATCCCGAAGGAAAGAGTCTCCGTCTCAAGCAGCAGTATTTCCTTGTTTCTGCCTCAATTCAGGATATAATGAGAAGACATTTAAGAGAATACGGCAGCATTGACAATATGCCCGAAAAAATGGCAATCCATATCAATGACACTCACCCCACTCTTGTTATCCCCGAAATTATGAGAATTCTTCTTGATGAATGCGGATACGGATGGGACGATGCTTGGCGTATCGTGACTTCAACAGTAGCATATACAAACCATACTGTTATGGCAGAAGCACTTGAGTGCTGGAGCGAGGAGCTTGTTATACGTCTTCTTCCCAGAATCTATCAGATTATAAAGGAAATTGACAACCGTTTCAGAGCTTATGTATGGGAATGCACCCACGATGCCGATTACGTTGAAAGAACCGCTGTTATTTCAGGCGGTGCCGTTAAGATGGCAAACCTCTGCGTTGCAGCCTGCCACAGTGTCAACGGAGTTTCCGCTCTTCACTCTCAGATTCTCAAGGATACGGTATTCAACGATTACTACAGACTTACTCCTGAAAAATTCACAAATGTTACAAACGGCATTGCACACAGACGTTGGCTTTGTCAGGCAAATCCTGAGCTGACATCACTTCTTTGCGATACTATCGGCGACGGCTTCATAGTAAACGGTGCAGAGCTTGAAAAGTTCAGAGCATTTGCTGATGATAAAGCAGTTCTTGAAAAGCTCGGTAAAATAAAGAGCAATAACAAGAAGCGCTTTGCTGACTATATATACAAAACAACAGGAGTAAAGCTTGATACCGATTCGATATTTGATATTCAGGTCAAGCGCCTTCACGAATATAAGCGTCAGGAAATGAATGCCCTCCATATTCTGAGCAAGTATCTTGAAATTAAGGAAAATCCTAACGGCAATTACACTCCCCATACTTATATTTTCGGCGCAAAGGCTGCTCCCGGATATTATATGGCAAAGAAGATTATAAGCTTCATAACGGCACTTGCCGATATGATCAACTCAGATCCCGCAGTAAACAAATACCTTAAGGTTGTTTTTGTAGAGGACTATAATGTTACAAAAGCCGAGCTGCTTATCCCCTCTGCTGATATCAGTGAACAGATTTCACTTGCAGGCACGGAAGCATCAGGTACAGGTAATATGAAGTTTATGATTAACGGTGCAGTTACTCTCGGTACTCTTGACGGTGCTAATATTGAAATTCACGAAGCTGTCGGCGACGATAATATAATTATCTTCGGTATGAAAACACCTGAAGTAAGTGAACTCAAAAATACAGGCTATAACCCCGAACGCTTCTACAACAACAATCCCAAAATCCGCAAAACACTTGATTTTATAAATTCAAACCTTATAAGCGGAAAATCCTTCCCTGAAATCGGTCAGACAATAAAATCCCATGACCCTTATATGGTACTTGCTGATTTTGCCGACTATGCACTTGCTCAGCAGAAGGCTGAAGAGCTTTTCAATAATAAGGCTGTGTTCAACAGAATGTCTCTTCAGAATATTGCAGGTGCAGGTATTTTCGCCGCAGACCGTTCAATCAACGACTATGCAAGAGATATCTGGCATACTGTAAAGGCTGAAGAAAAGAAATAAATTAATTTTTTGCACCTCAAAAAAAATGCAATGCGTAATTTTCGTGTTGCATTTTTTTATTAATTGGTTTAAAATTTATCTATATTTATTATGGAGATGTATTTTATGCGCTGTCCCTTTGACCCGTCAAAACATTGGCACAAATCAATCAACGGTGCTGTGGCTGCAGGTAATGACCTGTGGCTCAGGGTTGTATTGCCCCGTGATTTCGGTGTTACTGCCTGTCGTCTTATTCTTTCAGAGGATAATAAGCCCGACAGAGTTATTGATATGACATGGGATAATACCGACGGAATTGAAGAATGGTGGCAGACAAAGCTTCATCTTGCCTCCCCTGCTCTTATTTTCTATCACTTTCAGTATGAAAACTCCTGGGGAAAAACGGATATAGGCTGCAGCGAATGCTCCCTGCTCGGAGAAATAGGTCAGGATGAAAAATGGCAATTGACCGTCTATTCTCAGGAATACAAAACACCCGAATGGATTAAAGGCGGCATAATTTATCAGATTTTTCCTGACCGCTTCTGTTTTTCTGGAGAAATAAAAAAAGGCATCCCCGATGACAGAGTTATCCGCACCGATTGGGGAAATACTCCCGAATTTCGTCCCGACGAAAAAGGGATTATACGCAACAATGACTACTTCTGCGGAGATTTCAAGGGTATTGAAGAAAAGCTTCCCTATATAGCATCTTTAGGTGTAAACTGCATCTATCTTAATCCCATAGCCTCTGCTCACTCAAATCATCGTTATGATACAGCAGATTATATGAAGCCTGATGTACTTCTCGGCACCGCAGAGGATTTCAAATCCCTGTGCAAAAGCGCACGGAATATGGGCATAAATGTCATTATTGACGGCGTTTACAGTCACACGGGAGCTGACAGCATATACTTTGACAAATACGGCAGATACGGAAAAACAGGTGCATATCATAATGAAGACTCCCCCTGCCGCTGCTGGTATAAATTCGGAAAATCAAATGATGATTACGAAAGCTGGTGGGGCATCGATACTCTGCCGGAAACTCAGGAAAACAATGAATCTTTTTCCCGGTTTATTACTGGTGAGGACGGTGTAATTAATTACTGGCTCAAGCTCGGTGCTAAGGGTGTAAGACTTGATGTTGCCGATGAATTGCCCGATGAATTTCTCGATAAAATCCGCATTGCTGTAAAAAGAAACGGTGATGATAATTACCTTTTAGGTGAGGTCTGGGAGGATGCTACCAACAAATTCAGCCACGGCGGGAGAAGAAGATTTCTCCAAGGCGCTCAGCTTGATTCTGTTATGAATTATCCCTTCCGCGATGCAATTATCAATTTCTTGCTTACTTCAAATGCAGAAAGATTTATGAACAGCGTTTTCAGAATAACTCAGAATTATCCTCCTCAGTCGCTTCATTGTCTTATGAACCATCTCGGAACACATGACACCGAAAGAATACTTACTCTCCTTTCCGGTGTTTCCTGTGAAGGAAAAAACCGTGAAATGCAGGCTAATGTAAATATTCCCCCTGATGCACTGAAACGCGGTATTAAGCTTCTCAAAACTGCACTTATATTAAATTTCACATTACCGGGTGTACCGAGTATATATTACGGAGATGAAGCAGGTCTGACAGGCTGTAAGGATCCCTTCAACCGCGGATGCTACCCCTGGGGCTGTGAGAATACGGAAATTCTGAATTTCACAAGAGAATTAGCTCAGCTCAGAAGAAATTACAATGTTCTTAAGGACGGTGATTTTTACCCCGTTTCGGCAACACTTGGCTGCGTTGCATATGTAAGGTACAAGGAAGGCGAAAAACGCATTTTTGTAATTGCAAATAAAAATCCTGAAGCCATAACCTACCGTCTTAATGACGATATGACTGATATGATAACAGTTTTCGGCGGAGCAAGATTCGGAGGCGGAGTAATAGTCCCGGCAGAAGGCTTCGCAGTTCTTTCAGACAGATAATATACTCACGCAATACACATCTTTTCAAAAAAGAATCAAAAGATAAATAGCTTTATTTTTTGTTCAACCGATAAATATTCGTCACAATTACAATCATTTACAATTTCAAACCAAACAAAAGAGAAGAGATAACACAATTTCAGCTAATGTGTTATCTCTTTTTAATTACATAGGAAATTATTCGCGTTGTAACCAATTTAGCTTATAGCAAAAAAACATCTATACAGCCCCCAAGATTGGGGGCTGTATATGGATGATAAACCATAAGATTTTTTATCTTATTCTATATAACGGGAAAAAGGAGTTGACCGAAAGATCAACTCCTATAAACCCTAATTAAAACTGCAAAAATGCTTTAATTATTATCAATTATTTTCTCTTCTTGGTAACTACGAATGCAGCACCGGAAATTGCTACTAAACCTGCAGCAATTGCAAGGATACCTGTATCACCTGCATCGGGGCCGGCAACTGTACCTGCAGATGTTGTTGCTTCATCAACAACAGGAGCAGTTGTAACTTCATTGGGAGTTGAGGGCTTTTCAACTACAGGAGCCTTTGTGGTCTCAGGAGCCTTTGTGGTCTCGGGAGCCTTTGTGGTCTCGGGAGCCTTTGTGGTCTCGGGAGCCTTTGTGGTCTCAGGAGCCTTTGTAGTCTCAGGAGCCTTTGTGGTCTCAGGAGCCTTAGTTGTCTCAGGAGCCTTTGTGGTCTCGGGAGCCTTTGTGGTCTCGGGAGCCTTAGTTGTCTCAGGAGCCTTTGTGGTAGTTTCAGCGGGCTTGTCAGCCTTCTTGCTGATACCTGTAGCCTTCATAGCATCATAAGGAACCTTTGTCTTGCCGTCAGCACCAACGAAGTTTGCATTGTCAACCTTAAGAGTTACAGCAACATCGCTTTCCTTTGCACCGTCAGCAAGGTCGAAGTAGAGAACGAAAAGATCAAAGGACTTAACATTGATAGCCTTAACATCTTCTTCAGAAGCATTCTTCTTCTTCTCTGCAAGGAACTTTTCTGTTGACCAGAGGCTCTCCTTGAAGTAGAAAGCACAAGAAAGAGTACCCTCTGCCTCACCGTTAACTTCATAAGCAAAGCTGTTGGAGGACTTGATGAGCTTACCCATAGCTTCAGCGTCTTCACCCTCAGTGCTGTCATCAGCATAAACGAGAACAGCAGGATCGTAGGTGATAGTAACACCGCCGGATGCGAAATCGATACCGTTTTCAACGCTTACAACAACACCGTATGTATAGCCGTCGTCAGAAGCGTCAGTGAGAGTAAGCTTGTAACCTGTTGATGCAGTGGGAGCTGCAAATGCAACTGCTGCAAAACAAGCAACCATAGCTACAGCCATAACAACTGCAAGCACTTTTTTTGCAATTTTCATTTTTAAGGACCTTCCTTTTTATTTTTTTCTATATTCAGAGCATTGCCACTCGAAATATACGCATAGCTATACCTTTAATCTAAAGGTACACGGGTATTATACATCAGGATACTTTATATGTCAATAGAAAACAGAAGATTTTTTACTGCAAATATTCTGCATAATTGACATATTTTTCACTGTGTTGTATAATATTTTTCAGCCCGGGACAACAAAAACAAATCTGTATCCCGTTATTCTGATATTTTATATCAATTGACGCAAAATGTCAATTGTAGATACTATACTTTAAACGTTTATCTTGTCAGAATATATTGGGGAAATTGTATAATAACAAAAATACCGACCACTATATTTTGATATACAGACAAGCTCAGGAGGAAAAATTATGCTGGATTCTATGGAAGAACTAAAGGCTGCCTGCACTGAATGCAGGAAATGTGCCCTTTGTGAAACACGAAATAATGTAGTTTTCGGTGTCGGCAATGAAAAAGCAGAAATACTTTTTATAGGAGAAGCTCCCGGTGAAAACGAGGATCTTCAGGGGGAACCGTTTGTTGGCAGAGGCGGAAAGCTTCTCGATTTATATCTTGGCGGAATAGGACTTGACAGAAATGAAAATATCTATATTGCCAATATGCTTAAATGCCGACCTCCAAAAAACCGCGATCCCAAGCCCGAGGAAATGGATATGTGTATTTCCTGGCTTCGCAATCTTGTGCATATTATGCGTCCGAAAATTATCGTTTGTGTAGGCAGAATCTCTGCACAACGGCTTATCTCTCCTGATTTCAGAGTAACAAAGGATCACGGCATATTCTACGATAAGAACGGAACCCTTATGATGGGGACATTTCATCCTGCGGCACTTCTCAGGGATCCAAGAAAAAAGGGAGATTGTCTTGAGGATTTTCTTAAGCTTCAGGATAAAATTAAGGAACTCGGAATAATGATATAACTTCTGATCAGAACAAACCGGCTGTCTGCAAATAAGCAGAAAGCCGGTTCTTTCTATTTAAATGCTTTCGGGCTCAGCAGGAAAAAAAGACGAAGGGCAGGTTATAAAACCTGCCCATAAAGCTCATTTAATTAGGATTAAAAGAGGTCGCCTGTGTAAGGATTCTTAACTGTTGTGTCTTCTTCCTTCTTGTTGCCGTCATCGGGCTTCTTGTCACCGTCAGGCTTGCATGTGCAGTTGGGACCGCAATCCTTGCAGTCATCATCGCACTTGCCCTTGCAGGGACAATCTCTGTCACAGCCGCAATCATACTTGCAATCGCAGTTAGGACCGCAGTTGCAATCATCATCACAGTCGCCGTCACAAGGACAGTCTGCAGGACAGTCACAATCGTCATCAGCAGCAGGAGGAGCCTGAGTAGTAGGCTCGTCGCCGCCGAGTGAATCACCGAGGCCGCCAAGTGAATCGCCGCTGCCACCGAGTGAATCGCCAAGACCGCCAACCATATCCATAACACCGCCGAGATCAAGGCCACCGCCAAGAGACTCCATCATACCGCCGAGATCAACACCACCGAGCATGCCGCCGATGTCCATACCGCCGATCATGCTGCCGAGGTCAAGACCTGCTGTTTCGGTAGCTACTGTTGCAGAAACAGTAAGGGTAACGGATAAAGCAAGAATAAGAGCTACAGAAATTGCAATAATCTTTTTCATAAAAGAACCACCCTTTCAAAATGTACACATATAGCATTTCTATACAAAGTAAATATACTACAACTTATCTGACATTGTCAATAGAATTTTTGAAGAAATACATAATTTTTAACAATTGGGAAACAATTCATAGCGGAACCGAAAAAAAATATACAAAAAAGGAGTAATTATGGCAAATAAAGGAAATTCCAGGCGTCCGAAGCTGTCTACATTCAGAAAGTCTTCTTTTCCCCGCCACTTTGAAGCTACAAAAAATCCCATCATCAGCGACACCGAAGGAAGCTACACGGGCACTCCCGTAGGCTTCTGTGAGAATGAGGATACAGAAGATCTGTACCCCACCCAGGATGCAGATGATCTTTAGCAGATAAAGGCAGATTCCTTAATCTGCTAAAGAAATTTTCCGTGGAAAATCTTCCGGAAATCTGACATTTTTCTGATTACGGTTTTTTAAGTGCCGTCTGCCTTTCCAGGACTGATTTTATATAACTGTGTTATGTTCCCTGTAAATCAGGCTTCAGGGGTGAGAGCGTAGTCTCCTGCCATAAACACATCCTCAAGTGTCTTTGTTCCGTCAACAACAGCCTTTGTTTCGGCATAAGACTGAACACCGTAGTAGGTATAAGTCTGATTAACCATCTCAACCATTTCAGCAAGCGCTGTCTTTATATCTGCATTGTCACCCTTATAGAGTGCATTGAATATAAGTACAAGTTCAAAGCTGTCCATTGCCTGATTTCCGTTATAGAATGCGGAAACATAGCCGAATGCAGTTTCAAAATCACCCTTGAGCATATTGATAATTGCAAGCTGCTGTGCACACTCTGCCGAAGAGGAGCCTGAAAGCTCAATTCCCTTGAGGGCTGCCTTTTCAGCTTTTTCAAGATCGCCGTTCACACGCTCACAAAGAGCGATAACCGAATTGGCATATTCATCTGCAATGTTCACCTCGAGAAGCTTCTGTGCATAGCTGTAGGCTTCCTCGAAATTACCTGCCATAATATAATCACTGATGTAGGAGTAACCGTAAATAAAAGGAAGATCAGGCATAAGTGTGCTCATTTTTTCAAGATACTGAGCAGCAGCTTCATTGTCTCCGGAGCTGATTGTTGCAATGTAAAGGCAATAATTAACAAAGCCTTCCATATAATTATCGGTCTTATCGGTAATAAGCTTATTAAGCTCTTCAGAGAGCTTTTTGATATCAATATCAGTGCCCTGCTGATAGTATGCGGCATAATACGGAGAGAAAACCTCGCTTGTTGCGGAAAGAGCAGTAAGAACACTGTTCATCTTATCGCGCTGAGCCTTCTGCTCCTTTGTCGCATTCTTCATAGTCTCATCTGTAAGGTAAGTTGAAACAAGTGTTGCAGCATCATTAAGATTACCGCTGTCAAATATAACTGTTGCAGTCTTCAGGTGAGTCTTGATATCATCCATTCCGAATGCCTCAAGTACGGAAGTAAGTGTAGCATAAACAGTTGTTGCTCTTGTGAGGTTCTTTTCTTTTTCCGCTTTTATACCTTCAACCGCATATACTGTTACAGCAGCAATAACCTCAGCCTGATTATCTGTCATTGCAGCCTTTTTCTTGACGATAGCAAGAATATCCTTAGCTGATGTCTTTTTAGCCTTTACAGCTTCCTCGGCAACGGAAATTACACTGACACCAAGCTTTTCATAAGCGGCGATTTCTTCCTTGAGAGCTGTGTAATCCTTATTTACATCTTCCTTTGAGGAGTCTATTGCAATTGAAGCAAAAGCCATAGCTTCTATAGAATAACCCTTTGCATAAAGATCAAGAGTCACCTTTTCTGCCAGTGCACGCTCATCTGCACCGAGAGAAATGAATCCCGAATATGCATTTGCATAATAATTCATTGCACGAAGAGAATCTTCAATACCCTTTGCTGACTTGTTTGCTATATATCCTTCAGCTATTGCAGTAAGAACAGGAGCTACGGACTCTTCCAACTCTTCGGGAATATCCAGGCCCGTCATAAGCACATCATTTCCGGGAACCTTCTCTGCATCACCGAGATTTTCAAAAACCTTTGTAAATGCATCAAGAGCAAGAGCCTTCACGGAATCTGCTGTTTTTACAATAGCCTTAAATTCTGCACTTGCAGGATTATTGATCTGAGCCTCGCTCATTTTTGAAGTCATATATGAATATGCTGCAGCATAGCCTTCTTCGTTATATACAGCAACAGCGATTTCCTCATGTATAGTGGATGCCATTGCCTGCTGGAAGGCTGATTCCTTATCACCGCAGAATTCGAGTGCCTTTTCAAGATATTCTATCTTTGTTTCGTAATCCTCTGCAGCGGTTGCCTGTGCATAGGCACTGACAAATGAGCTGAAGTTAGGATTTGTCATAGAAGCTACAACATATGCAAGAAGAGAGCCTACAACAAGAACAAGAAGAACAACCGGTACAGTAATTGCAATAATTTTGCCGGGCTTTCTCTTCTTCTTAGGTGCTTTTTCCTGGATAACGGGAGCAGCTTCTTCAGGCTCTTCTTCAACCTCTTCCTCATCTTCTCCGTCTTCAAGCTCCTGAATTACGGGTATAGATTCAGCTTCCTCTACCGTTTCATCATACTTTTCCTGAAAGGTTTCTCTTAAAGCCTCAAGCTCCTCATCAAAAGCCTCTGCTTCATCCCCGTTTAAGGGAGTATTCTCCGCAGCTTCTGCGGAATTCTCATTTTCTTCCCCGGGAAAACCGGTGATTTTGTTTTCATCGTTCATCTTATTTCCTCCGAAATGTTGAATTACATTAGATTTTAACATTTTTAATATAATAATTCAATACCTATTTTATTCCAATATACTCCGTTTTTCTTAATATGAACTTAAAAAACTGCCGCAGGCATATACCTGCGGCAATAAGATAATTATAACCCGAGAAGCTTTCTTACAGACGGGATTTTTATCAGTATACCTGCGCCTATTGAGGTAAATATGCACTCAGGCAGCATATACTGACCGTTGTAAATGAGAGAATAGAGATAAGGTGACATTCCCTCTGCCCACTGTCCCCATATTACAACTCCTGTTATATAGTGACATACGAATCGGATAAATATCATCAGAGCTATTCCGAGAAGAATTCCCGTATTTCCGAGCTTGTTTTTGAATATACCGGAAAAGCCGAGAACGGTAAACGGAACTATGTAGTCAAAAAGAAGACATATTATCCATGTGAATATTGTGGTGCAATAAACGAATACGTTTCCGCTTGCAAATCCTATTGCAAACTGAATCACCGAATAAAGAAATGCCGTGGGAAGTGCACCGCTTATTCCGTATTTTACAGAAATAAGACATATGGGAAGCATACTGAGAAGCGTGATGCCGCCACCCATAGGCATTTTCCATACCTCAATGAAGCTGAGCACTACCGAAAGCGCCAGCATTACGGAACACTCCGCAAGTTTAACGATGTTGTTTCTTCTGTTGTTTTTTTCTGCCATTGTAACGTTTCCTTTCTTTTCGGCAAAAGCCGTTAATAAAAGCGAAAATCCGTACGCTACACTGGCGCACGGATACAATAACAGTATATGTTTTAACTCCCTACGCCGGTATTACCCATATCAGGTTAAAGGGTTCGACTCTCGTCATCTCAGCCTTTTACAGCACCCCTGTTAAGATTTTCAAATGTATTTTATTACAATTACATTCATTTGTCAACAGAAATTTCCTGCATTATCAGAATTGTTCCGTCCTTAACCGTAATCTCAGCAGATTCCTCAAGGAAAGAATTGCTGACGCCCAGTGAAAAGTTTTGCTGAAGCACAGCATTCTCAAGAGGATATTTAAGTCCCTTTAAGCTTACCCCGACAGCCTTATCACTCCAGGAAAACACGGAAACCGTACTTCCCTTTTCACCTCTTACAGTGGTTTTTCCGTTAAAGAGTGCAGAAATTCTATAATTCTCACCGTAAAGATAAGCTTTTACACCCTTTTCGGAGAGGTATGTAAGAAGAGAATAATTTGCAAAGGTATGATCAGGTCTTCCGCCCGTGCCGCCGTAAATGTGAATTTCTTCACAGCCTCTTTCAAGTGCAATACTGACTGCCGCGTGTGTATCCGTAACATCCTTTTCAACGGGAAGCTTTATTACATTTTCTTCGGGAATTACGGATGAGGAATCAAAATCACCCACGGTAATATGAGGAGAAATTCCTTTTTTCATAAGAATTTCAACACCCTTGTCTGCTGCAATTATATAATCATCGGCTGAAAATACGGGAAACTCATTTCCGTAAGTTCCGCCGCCGAAAATCAATGCTCTTTTCATAAGGCGTCACCCCTTGATTGCAGGATAAATATCCTTTACTTCTGCAGCAACCCTGTCAGCAGAATCCATTTCACCCTCTTCGGAAAAGCCGTAGAGCACACCTACCGATGCAATTCCTGCAGCTTTTGCTGCCGCAACATCAAAGCGGGTATCTCCGACAAGCACGGTTTCCTCTTTTTTTACACCGAAGTGCTTCACAGCCTCCTGCGCAAGGGAGGATTTATCGGAAATATGGCTCTGAAAGGAGGGACAGAAAAAACCGTCAAAAAACTCTTCAAGCTCCTGCTCCTTTGCAATCTTTCTTACAAACTCATAGGGCTTTGACGAGCATACGGCGGTAATATAACCCTCCTGCTTCAAGGTCAGAAGAAGCTCTTTTATGCCGTCATATACTCTGACCTCAGTTGAACCTATTGGCTTATAGCGTTCACGGTAAAGAGCAACCAGCTCCTCGGCAGTTTCCTTGTTGTCGGTACAATGCCACATAAAGCTGTCAAAGAGAGAGGGACCTATAAAGGACCTCATAATCTCATCGGAAAGAGGAGCCATTCCCTTTTTTCCGAGAGCGTATTTTATGCAGTTATATATTCCCTCACTGTTATCAACAACAGTTCCGTCAAAGTCAAAAAGAATAAGCTTTTTCTTCATTTTATTCACCGATATACTGCTCATATGCCCGGAAAAGTCTCTGTGAAACTTCCTCTATTGTGCCGTCCGCATCTATATAAACAATATTCTCACTGTCCTTAAGCTTTCCGAAAACCGTATCAAACTGTCGGCTGATTTTCGTAAGGCTTTCGGTGTTTTCGTATATCTCAATTGCCTCGTCCGGACGGTTTGCTCTTATTCTTTCAATACATTTTTCAGGTGCCATAGTAAGAAAAAGCACAAGATCGGGTTTTCTTACCTCGGGACAATTAAAATGCATATCCATTGCCCATGAAAGGTCTGTTTCGTGTCCCTGATAAGCAAAGGTCGAGTAATAATAACGATCGGAAATAACAGTTTTTCCCTGAGAAAGCATATTTTCAATACCGTCCTCTGCGGTATTGTGAATTATTCTGTCAGAGAGAAACAATGCAGCAAGAGACCAGGGTGTGGACTTAACCTCCCCTGACAGAATTTTTCTTATAAGCTTTCCGGTAGGATGCGCTGTAGGCTCTGCGGTTATTTCAACCTCTTTGCCCTTAGCCTTTATATACTCTGCAAGTATTTTTATCTGTGTGGTCTTACCTGTTCCGTCAAGACCTTCTACTACAATAAATTTACTCATATTATTTTACCTTCAACAGATTATCGGAAAGAAGAGCCAGCTCCTCCATTGTCAGAGCCTCAGCTCTTACCGTAGGAGACAGTCCCGACAATGCGAGTGCCTCTCCTACCTTGTCCTTTGCAATTCCCATACCTGAGGAAATGCCGTTTGATGCTGTTTTTCTTCTCTGTGAAAATGCAGCCTTTACCATTTTGAAGAAAAACTCCTCATTCTGCACCTTCACAGGAGGCTCTTTTCTTACCCTGAGCCTTATCACGCAGGAATCAACATTGGGAGAGGGAGTGAAGCACTCTCTGCCCACACCGAAGAGAACCTCTGATTCAGCATAATAATTGACTGCAACGGTAATTGCTCCGGAATCACGGGAGCCCACCTTTGCGCAAAGGCGGTCTGCCGCTTCCTTTTGCACCATAACGGTGATATTTTCCACAGGAAGACGGCTTTCAAGAAGATACATCAGAATGGGAGATGTTATATAATAAGGAAGATTTGCGCATACATTCACGGGCTTTCCGTCAAAATTTTCCTCAATCAGCTTATGCAGATCGGTTTTCAGCACATCGGCATTTATAACCTCTACATTTCTGTAATCGGAAAGAGTTTCAGCAAGCACGGGAATAAGCCGGGTATCAAGCTCCACGGTTATTACCTTATCGGCTCTTTTTGCAAGCTCAACGGTAAGCACACCGAGTCCGGGACCTATTTCAATTGCACAGGTCCCCTCCTTGGCTCCACCCATATCAGCCATTCTCGGACATACTGTTTCATCTATCAGAAAATTCTGTCCGAGAGACTTTGAAAAGGAGAAGCCGTGACGTCCGAGTATTCTTTTTATTACATTTATATCTGTAAGCTTCATATTATCCTACTATATATTTTTCGTATTTTTCGGAAGCCTCTGCCCATTTATCGGTGTTTTCGGGCATATACTTCTTAAGGTTTTCACCCTCGGCAATTATTCTTCTTGCTTCACCGATATTTTCAATTTCGCCCATAGACATAAGCTGAATTGCAATGTTACCGAAAACAGTTGCCTCAATAGGTCCGCCATAAACAGGGATACCGCAGGAGGATGCGGTCATCTGTAAAAGAAGTCCGTCCTTTGTACCGCCGCCGACAACATTTATATGAGGATATTTTTTACCGGTGCATTTTTCTATACCGCCGAGAACATATCTGTATTTAAGAGCAAGACTTTCGTAAATACACCTTACAACCTCACCTACAGTTTCGGGTACATACTGACCTGTTCTTCTGCAGAAATCCTTTATTCTTCCCGGAAGGTCGCCCATTGCAACAAAATCGGGAGCATCGGGGTCAATAAAGCACTTGAAGGGCTCACATTCAAGAGCCATTTTTTCAAGATCTGCATATGAATATTCCTTGCCCTCTCTTATCCACTGACGGCGGCTTTCCTGAATAAGCCAGAGTCCGCAGATATTCTTGAGGAAAGCTGTTGTATAGTCATATCCGCCTTCATTTGTGATATTGAATGCGAGGGATTCTTCATTGACAATGGGAGTGTCTGTTTCCGTTCCGAAAAGTGACCAGGTGCCGCAGCTGATAAAGGCAAAATCCTTCTGAAGACTTGGCACTGCAGTAACG
Source organism: Acutalibacteraceae bacterium (assembly GCA_045647985.1). Taxonomy (GTDB): domain Bacteria; phylum Bacillota; class Clostridia; order Oscillospirales; family Acutalibacteraceae; genus RUG806. The sequence goes on along the minus strand of JAZRNB010000081.1, from coordinate 8,061 downwards.
GCAGACTGTGTATCGTGTCCAGCAACAGAAATTACGGGCACTGCAGGTACACCTAATTCCTCGCAGATTTCGTCACTTAAATTACCCAGTACAGAGCCTGTTTTTACAATTTCGGGAAGAAGCTTCTTCGGAATACCGAAAGCGGTGCAGATTTCATCACTCCAGCATCTGCCGTTTATATCAACAAGCTGAGATGTGGTTGCAATTGAATATTCACCGCACATTTTACCTGTAAGGAAATATGAAAGCAGATCGGGCATAAAAAGAAGCTTATCTGCTCTTTCAAGAAGCTCTGGACGGTTAAGTTTGAGACTTAAAAGCTGGAAGCAGGTATTGAAGTCCATAAACTGAATACCGGTGAGTTCATAAAGCCGCTTTTTATCAATAAACTCTGCTGAACGGTCTATCATTCCCGTGTTTCTGTCGTCACGGTAATGAACGGGATTTTCCAGGAGTCTTCCGTCCTTATCAATAAGACCGAAGTCAACACCCCATGTGTCAATGCCTATGGAGTCAAAGCCGCCTTCTGCCTTTGCCTTCAGTATTCCCTGTTTGATTTCGTGGAAAAGACGAAGAACGTCCCAGTAAAATGTACCGCCTACCTTTACAGGGTCGTTTGAAAAACGGTGAATTTCCTTAAGTGTTATTTTATTGCCGTCAAAGGTGCCGAGAATTGCTCTGCCCGATGAAGCACCAAAATCAAATGCAAGAACCTTTTTCATATTTTTCTCCTTAAACAAGAACTGAAGCGGCAATGAGCATCTGTCCACCACAGTAATTAAAGATATTTACAGGGTCAAGCTTCACGGCTTTTCCCTTTATTTTTATTTCCGTTCTGCCGTCAAACATCATAAGACATACACCGGCATCGGAAACAATGAACATTATAACGCCGAAAATCAGCACAACTGAACGCACTACCGATATTCCGCCGTTCATAGTAAGAACCGCGGCTCTGATACCCAGCAACACCATAGCATCAATTATCATAGCGTATATCAGCACGGCAGGTGCAGCAGCACCAAGGTTTATTCTCAGCTTATTTTTTGCAAGAATCTCAAGGCTAACAGCAATTCCCCAAGGAAGAATAAGCCATAAATCCCTGACCGTCAGCGGAACTCTTACTGCAAATGCGCTGATGTAAAGAATGTGTGCAAGAGCAAACGAAGCAATACCCGGGAGCCCCTTCATTCCGAAAAGGTCATATTTCAGCACCCAGTCACCGATAAAGGAAGCCGCAAGTCCGGATACAACAAGAAGTGCGTATGGAAACGCAAATCTTCCCGAAATAGCGGTAAGATATACCCCTGCAGCAACAAAGGGCACCGATGCTGCCATTTTGTACTTAAGCACACCGGGATGAGTTATATAAAAATATACGAGAATAACTTCTGCCGCAAGAAAAATGAAATATAAATATTCCATTAAATAACACCCTTTTTGAGTATTATGTTGGCATACAATGCCTTTTCACTTGTGGCAATAACGGCATATGCCTTCTTTGTTCTCTCATAGAACTCAAAGCGCTCAACCTGAGAAATGTTTGTTTCTCCGTTGTGCTTCTGAACAAGCTCCTCATAGGTTGCCCAGATTTCGGGAGTGGGATCTCCCTTTGTTGTAGCCATAAGAGAAACGGGAGACTCAACATAAGTATCAAGAGGGAAAAGCTGTAAAACAGCATCAAGAATCTCGGGCACTCCGAGACCGTCACAACGGATAAGTCTCTGTGCGCAGGAAGCAGCAGGGAAATTGCCGTCACCGATAACGATTTCGTCACCGTGACCCATTTCACATAAAATTTTAAGCAGCTCGGGAGAAACTAAAGCGGGAATACCTTTAAGCATAATAAAAAACCTCCGTAATATTAATCTTCAGGCGGAATACCGTCTGTATACTGTGAATTATATAAAAGTGCATAGAAGCCGTCTTTTTCAAGAAGCCCCTGATGCGTACCCTGCTCGACAATTGCGCCCTTCTTCATAACAAGGATATTGTCGGCATTTTTTATGGTCGAGAGACGGTGGGCAATAACAAAGCTTGTTCTGCCCTTCATAAGCTCATTCATTGCAGTCTGAATCCTCTGCTCAGTTTTCGTATCAACAGATGATGTTGCTTCGTCAAGAATGAGCACCTTAGGATCGACTAAGATTGCACGGGCAATTGTGAGAAGCTGTCGCTGTCCCTGAGATATGTTTGCTGCATCCTCAGAAAGAGGAGTATCAAATCCCTTAGGAAGAGTCATGATATAATCATAAATCTGGGCTGCTTTTGCCGCCTCAATCATTTCCTCATCTGTTGCATCCTGTTTGCCGTATTTAAGATTTTCTTTTATTGTTCCCTTAAAAAGCCAGGTATCCTGAAGCACCATACCGAAGTTAGCTCTTAATGCGTCTCTTGACATAGTACAGATATCGGTACCGTCAATGGTAATTGTACCTGAATTCACATCGTAGAAACGCATAAGAAGATTTACAATAGTGGTTTTTCCGGCACCTGTGGGACCTACAATAGCAGTAATACTGCCGGGCTTTGCCACAAAGGAAAGATCGTCAATAAGAGGCCTGTCTTCAACATAACGGAAAGAAACATCCTTAAATTCGACTTCACCCTGCAGCACCTGCTTGTCATCATTTGTGTGCACATCGGGGGATTCATCAAATTCATCAAGCATATTGAATACTCTTTCTGCTGAAGCAAGAGAGGACTGAATATTGTTTATAATCTTTGAAACATTGATTATGGGATTTGAGAATTGTGAGGAGTAAGTAAGGAATTTTGAGATATCTCCTATTCCTCCGAATGAGCCTGCGGCGATTGTGCCGTTCCTGATACCGATATAGAACACACCGCCGAGAAGACAAAGGGAAACGTAATTTATGTTATTTATAAGTGTCAGCACAGGACTTAAAACACCAGAAATCATATTTGCCATAAAGGAGTTTTTACCGAGTCTTTCCGTTATCTCACGAAATTCCTTCACAGACTCATCCTCATGACCGAACATACGGACAATTGTATGTCCTGCGTACATTTCCTCAATATGTCCGTTAAGATCACCCATAGTATCCCAGTAGCGTCTGAACCATACCTTTGATACCTTTGATACCCTATAGGAGATGAATGCGGATACGGGAACAAGGCATACTGCCGCAAATGTCATAGGAATGTTACCTGTAACCAACATCATAACAAAAGAACCGATAACCTGAATGATACTTGTCATAACGGTAAGAATACTGCTTTTAAGACTGCCGCTGACATTTTCGATATCGTTTATAATTTTTGATATAACCTGTCCCTTGGTCTGCTTGTCATAATAGGAAAGAGGCAGTCTTGAAAGCTTTCCGTTAAGATCTGCTCTCAGTCCGCACACAAGTCTCTGTGATACCCCTGCGGAAATAAATTCCTGTAAAAAGGAGAAGAGGCTTGCTGCAATATAAAGCCCTGCAAGTATTGCAACCTGTCCGTAGGTAACGGAAAAATCAATTGTACCGCCTGAAAGTCTTCCCTCAATCTGCTCCTGAAGAAGATCAATTATATTTGCCATATATGTGGGAGCAATGACATTACAAACCGTGCTGAGCATTGCACTGACTACAACAAAGAACATAGGTATTGCATGAGGCTTGATAAGAGCGATAAAACGGAAGAAGGTACCTTTTGCATTTTCAGGCTTCTGTTCTTCCTTTCTGTCTCCTCTGTAATCCGAATAACGGCTCTGATATTCTGTTTCGGGAACTGATAAAATACTCTTTTTCTTACTCACCGTCATTCACCTCCTCGAGTGCTTCCTCGGAAAGCTGTGTCACAACAATCTCACGGTAAAGCTCACAGCTCTTCAGAAGCTCCTTATGAGTACCTACACCTACGGGCACACCGCCGTCAAGCACGATTATGCGGTCAGCATTAAGCACCGTGCCAACTCGCTGAGCAACGATTACGATGTTTGCATCCGTAAGATTTTCACGGAGCGATGCACGAAGACGGGCATCTGTTGCAAGATCAAGCGCTGAGAAGGAATCATCAAAAACAATAATCTCCGCGCCCTTTACAATTGCTCGTGCAATAGAAAGCCTCTGCTTCTGACCGCCCGAGAAATTTTTACCTGCCTGGGAAACAAATGAATCAAGCCCGTCAGGCATAGAATCAACAAATGACTTTGCCTGAGCAATTTCGAGGGCTCTCCATATTTCAGCATCGGTGGCATCCTTTTTGCCAAAGCGGATATTATCTCTTATAGTCCCGCTGAAAAGGTATGCGGTCTGAGGAATAAACGCAACACGCTTTCCGATTTCCTCGGGAGCAAGATCCTTAACATTTACCCCTGCGATTTTAACCTCACCCTCTGTTACATCGTAAAGACGGGGAATAAGATTACAGAGTGTGGTTTTACCGGAGCCTGTAACACCGATAATTGCAGTGGTTTCTCCGGGAGAGGATGAGAAGCTGATATTTTTAATCTCAAAAAGCTCTCCGGGCTTTTCTTCTGCTTTCTTTTTCCTGAGAGCAAGCTTTTTCTTTTTTTCTGAAGCTCTGGGCTTATATCTGAAGGATACATTTTTGAATTCGAGCTTTCCTGCATCCTTTTCATCGGGTGTTACGGGATTTTCGGGAGGAAGTATATCGGAAACTGCATCCATTATTACCTTGATTCTCTTACCTGAAATCACGGCACGGGGAATTGAAACAATAATGGATACTACGGAGGTTATTGCACCGATAGCCATTCCGAAGAATGAAATGAAGGCATACATATTGGGAAGAGTGTTAATGATTTCCTCCTCCTGGGTTGCAACATCAAGACTGTTTGCCGCATCAACACTTACATAGACAACAAAGCATATAAGTGCATAAAGCAGAACTGTAATAACAGGCATAAAGCATGCCATTATACGCGCAGCCTTAAGAGCAAGCCCCGTAAGCTCAATATTTGTCGCAGTAAAGCGGTTATCCTCATATTCCGTTTTATTAAAGGCACGTATAACTCTTATTCCGCTGATTTTTTCACGCATTATCTGATTCATCTTGTCAACAAGCTTCTGTACCTTTGAATACAAAGGAACAATTATCGCAATAAGGATAACTGCCAGCACAGCGAGAATGGGAATGGACCAGAGTGCAAGCCTTGCAAGACGCGGATTCAGATAGAATGCCATTACAAGACCGCCCACAAGCATTATGGGAATGGGAATCAGCGATTTAAGCGTAGAAAGAACAATATCGTGCACCTGACGTACATCGTTTGTTGTTCTTGTAACAAGAGAGGCAACACCGATTTTATCAATGTCACTCTGCGAAAGGCGGGATACCTTATCGAAGATATAATTTCTCAGAGTTATTGAATATCCCACAGAGGTCTTTGTGGAAAAATATGTATTTGCGATTGATGTTATAATGCTCAGCAATGTAAAGCCCAGCATTAAAAGGCAAAGCTGCCACAAACGCTGCATATTATATGCGAGTATACCCTCTGAAAGAATACTTTTTGTATAAAGAGGAATGAGAAGCTGCATTACGGTATTTACCGTTGCAAATACTATGGAAAGGATAAGAGGAACCTTATGCGGTCCCAGCATAGACAAAACCTTTTTCATTCTGCGCCTCCGTACAGATTAATTCTATTTATAATACCACAATTTTACGAAAATTACAATACAAACATATTATATAAATAAACTTATTACAGACATTTTAGAAAAAAAGAGGCGGTATCGGAGGATACCGTCTCACACTTATGTATAAATTACTTGATGAGGCACTCGCCTGTCATTTCCTCGGGCTGCTTAAGTCCCATACATTTAAGCATTGTGGGACAGATATCTGCAAGTCTGCCGCCTTCCTTAAGCTCGCAGGGATAACCTACTACGCAGAAGGGCACGGGATTTGTGGTGTGAGGAGTAAAGGGATTACCGTCCTCCCCTACCATTCTGTCAGCATTACCGTGGTCTGCTGTGATGAAGCACACACCGCCCATAGAAAGAGTGGCTTCTACAACATCGCCTACACACTCATCAACTGCCTCTACAGCCTTTACTGCAGCTTCCCATACACCTGTATGGCCAACCATATCACAGTTAGCAAAGTTAAGAATTACGGCATCATATTCACCGCTCTTAATCTTTTCACAAACAGCATCTCTTACGGGATATGCACTCATTTCCGGCTGAAGATCAAAAGTGGGAACATCGGGAGACTGAATAAGAATTCTGTCCTCACCCTTGAAGGTCTTTTCCTCACCGCCGTTGAAGAAGAATGTTACGTGAGCATACTTCTGAGTTTCTGCAATACGAAGCTGTGTCTTGCCGCAATCCTGAAGATATTCACCGAAGGTCTTTGTAAGCTCCTCGGGAGGGAATGCAACGGATACATTGGGCATTGTTTCATCATACTGTGTCATACAAACAAAGTTGAGGGGGAAGAAGCCGTTCTTTCTTTCAAAGCCGTCAAAGTCGGGATCAACAAAAGTACGGGTGATCTGACGGGCACGGTCAGGACGGAAATTGAAGAATACAACACTGTCATCAGCCTTGATTGTGCCTTCCTTGTTAACAACTGTGGGAATGATAAATTCGTCAGTTACTTCTTTGTCATAAGACTTCTGCATTGAGCCTACAGCATCGCTGTCTTCGAGACCTTCACCGTAAACAAAAGCAGCATAAGCCTTTTCTACTCTGTCCCATGCAAAGTCACGGTCCATAGCAAAATATCTGCCGGTAATTGTTGCAATTTCGCCCACACCGAGCTCCTTGCACTTTGCTTCAACGTCAGCAACAAAGCCTTTACCTGATGTAACGGAAACGTCTCTGCCGTCCATAATACAATGAACATAAACCTTTGTAAGACCGTAATTCTTAGCCATTTCGAGAAGTCCGAAAAGGTGTTCTATATGGCTGTGCACACCGCCGTCAGAAAGAAGTCCCATAAGGTGCAAAGCACTGTCATTAGCCTTGCAGTTTTCAATTGCCTTTAAGAATACAGGATTAGTAAAGAAATCGCCATCTTTAATAGACTTAGTAATTCTGGTTAATTCCTGATAAACGATACGTCCTGCGCCGATATTTGTATGACCAACCTCTGAGTTACCCATCTGTCCGTCGGGAAGACCTACATCAAGTCCCGATGCACCGATTGTGGTAAAGGGATTTTCAGCAAAATATTTATCAAGATTAGGAGTTTTTGCAAATTTTATAGCATTGCCGTCTTCGCAGTTTCTTATGCCGAAGCCGTCCATAATACATAAAACAACAGGTTTTTTCATTATTTATACCTCTTATAAAATGTAGGGGACGGGTTTACCGTCCCGCATAAATGTTAAGTAAAAAGCCTTTTCTGCTCTCTTAATTCTGAACTGTTAATTCCGAATTACTTTGATGCTGCCTTAACGATAACTGAGAAATCCTCTGCCTTAAGAGAAGCACCGCCGATAAGTCCGCCGTCAACATTAACCTTTGCAACAAGCTCGTCAGCATTCTTTGCATTCATTGAGCCGCCGTACTGAATTGTAACGGTTTCAGCAACATCCTTGCCGTAAACCTCTGCAATAGCCTCTCTGCAGAAGCCGTTGCCTTCGTCAGCCTGATCAGCAGTAGCTGTAACACCTGTGCCGATAGCCCATACGGGTTCATAAGCAATGATAACATCCTTAAGCTGCTCAGCAGAGATGTTTGTAAGAGCCATCTTTGTCTGGAACTTAAGAAGAGTTTCTGTGTAGCCGAGCTCTCTCTGCTCAAGTGTTTCACCAACGCAGATGATGGGCTTGAGACCGTTTTCAAGAGCTGCAAGAGAACGAAGGTTTACAGTCTGGTCTGTTTCACCGAAGTACTGTCTTCTTTCGCTGTGACCAACAACTACATATTCAACACCGAGCTCCTTGAGCATGTTACCTGCGATTTCGCCTGTGTATGCACCTGAAGCCTTGAAGTGAATGTTTTCAGCACCGATTCTGATGTTTGAGCCCTTTGCAGCCTCAACTGCTGCAGGGATATCAACGAAGGGAACGCAGAGAACAACCTCACAGTCAGCACCTGCTACGAGGGGCTTCATTTCTTCAATAAGTGCCTT
>JAZRNB010000080.1:0-29377 GCA_045647985.1 Acutalibacteraceae bacterium | reverse complement strand
TGTAAAACCGACATAGTTGTATATTGTGTAAAGCTGGAAAAGAAGATAAAGTGTCCATACTCTGTCTGTAAGGGGAAGCTCATAAAGAGGAAGTGTACAGATAAGCACAACAACAATAATGCACTGAATAACATTTGCATAAGCAAAAATCTTATATCTGCCAAGCTTTTTCAGCAGCTTCTTTCTGATAAAAATGTTTCTGAAACCGCTCCAGCCGTTTGCAAGGAAATGTGCACCGAAGATTTTGAAAATATTGAATGTGTTGATGCCTTTCCATCTGGTATCCAATATAGCGGAAATACTGTCAGGAACAATAAATGATAAGTCAAAAACAAGCAACAGCAGACCTAACACTGCAAAGGTCAGATACACTGCATTATATTTCCGTTCAATTTTTTTCGGAAGGAAACCTAAGTTTGCATCAACACCCATAGACAGAAGATTCCAGAAGTATGTTGTTGCAATGAAAAATACATTTATCGCACTGAAAGTAAGCAGGGGGATTTCATAATAGTAAGCAATAAGATAACAGCCTGTACCGAAAGAGAGAAAGCTCTGGAGGTATTTCAGAGTGTAGTCACCGCCGACTGCGGCAAAAATTGAAAAATACTCCTTATAAGGAACATATTTTCCTTCGGCAGGAGTGCTCCAGTATTTTTTTATTTCCTGAAAGATATTCATCTTATCCTTGCTTTTGGATTTTGCCATCAGCTTTCTCCTCCTTCTGCGATAAGTTCATTAATTCTGACAACTGATTCTTCTCTTGTCTTGCCGTACTGTGCCTCAGGCGCAACATTGATTGCGACTTTTGTAATGTTCTTGGGAAGCCAGCTGTCACCTGCAGCTATCTGATCTTCACTCTGTGCTCCCATATAGAATTCCTTCAGATTAGAACAGGAATAGAAAGCAAAGCTTCCGATTTCTGTAACCGAATCGGGAATATACATAACCGGTGACATTCCCTGACAATAACTGAATGCATCAGGACCGATTTCCCGGAGTCCGTCGGGAAGAGTAACAAGTGCAATGTTCTGGCACTTAAAGAATGCCATATCACCGATTTCTTTAAGTGTTGAGGGCAAATTCACTTCTGTAAGTGTTTCATTTTTATAAAAAGCACCGGAAGCGATTCTTTCAACACCTTCAGGAATTGTGTATGCAGTTTCAGCCTTTTTAAGAGGATAGAGAATCATATTTTTCATATCCTTCGTAAAAAGCACTCCGTCAACCGAAGTAAAATGCTCATTAGCTTCATCAACCTCAATTGACTTAAGCTCCTTGCAATAGAAGAATGAAGTTTCATCTATGTACTCGACATCTTTGCCGATATAAATGATTTCAACATATTCATCGGTATTCATTGTATATTTACCTACTGATGAAACGGGCTTTGTTTTATCGGGATTATTACCGTCCTCATCGCGGACATAGTCAATATAAACTTCTTTAGTAGCATTATTGCCGTTGAAGCCGAAAAGCATCCAGCCGTCAACGGGAGCTTCGTCCTCTGCCACCGTACGGTATTCATATTCAAACGGAGCTCGTGCCATAGAAATGAATGAAATTGTAACGGATGCGATGATAAATGCAATAAGCACAATTATGAATGTTGCCTTTTGCCAGGTTTTCATTTAATCACTCCTTAATAATATTTGTATGTCGTAATATAATTGATATCAGAATTCTGTGATTGTACCTGCATCGTATGCGAAGGGTACAAAGCCTGCTTTAATTGCAGGGGTGTTTTGTGCAAGAGTGAAATCTCTGTTTTCTGCATCCTTGAAAAGAGGATTCTCAAAGACTGCATTGTTGTAGTATCCTCTTGTTTTCATTACTACAAGTGTGTGTCTTTCGATAAGCTTTGTGGAATCGCCGGAATATACGTTGCCGTCGTTTTTGTAATCCCAGTAGAGGTTGCTGTCATCAATGAACCAATCAGACTTTACGGAGTTTTTATACATTACGGTATTGTCGCCGACGAGAATGTTGTTTTTGAGTGTGAGCGAATTGTGATCCTCATTTTTTGTTATAATAAACTGACCTTCTCCGCCGAATGCAAAAATGTTATTTCTTATGATATTTTCCTTGCCGTAATGCTGATGGAAGGTCTGAGATGAGCAATCATAAACAAGGTTGTTTTCAACGGTAATATAGCTTGAGCCTTCATCAAGATAGATGCCCCAGCCGCCGTAGCCGTAGGCACCTTCATCACAGCCTACATTGTAAATTATGTTACCTGAGATAACGGTGTCGGGCTGGATGCCGAGTGTGTAGATACCGCCCATATCAGAAAGCCAACCGTTTCCGATGTTGTAAATGAGGTTATCTTTTATTCTGATATTGTTTGTTGAATTATCGGTATAGCCCCAATTCCAGCCGACGGAAATACCCGTATACCAGCCGTCATGAATTTCGTTGTTTGAAAGCTCACAATCAATTGCGTGAGTAAGGAGAATACCGATAGCATTATTGAAAATTCTGCCGTAGTAACCGATATTGCAGTCTTTTATGTTGATATTCTTTGTCGATGCGGGCACTACGAAGTCTCCGTGAATGAAAACTGCATTACCGCCTATTTCATTGAATTTACTGCTTGTAATGTTACAGCTTTCGGATGCATTTTCGAACTTTACCGCTGTATATGAAATGTTTTCAAAAAGGCAGTCTGTGAAGTCAATACCCTTTGACGCAGAAATGAGAATTGCCGCAGGCACTTCAAATGCAGCCTGAGGATGTTCACCGCCGTATCTGATATTGCCGTATAAGGGGTGTGTTGCATCAAAAATATCCTTGAAGAAGGCACCGTCAACGGGATTCCAGTCAGTGTTTACAAAATCAATGCCCTGGAAAGAAATATCCTCTGCATTATTGAATGTGAAAAGTTGCTCTGTTCTGCCGGCATAAAGCACTGTATTTTCTGTTGTATCTCCCTCTTCGGGGATGTAATAAAGCTTCTGCTCGGTTCTGTCAAGATACCATTCACCGGGAAGAGAAAGGGCTTCCTTTACGTTTTCGAAAACATAATTATCGTCAACTCTCAGAGTCATTGCTGTGGTTTTTGTTGTTTCAATTCTGCCTGTGGAAACATCAACAGAATGTAACGGTAGATGCTCGTCACACCAGAAATGCATAACTATTGCTTCAACATCGCCGATATTGGCAAAATTGAGGACATTTTCCTTGTGAGCATAAAAAGCGAGAGAATGATTAAAGAATTCTACATTCCAGTCTGACGGAATGCCTTCATCTGAAGCAGGATCTGCAATCTTAAAAACATCGTTTTTAGGATATCTTGAGCGAGAAAGTCTTCTGTCATCCTTAAAAAGTGAACGGAAATAGTCTTCTTCTGAATTAACTTCAATATCGGCAACAAAGGCATACACACCATTGATTGTGGTTTCGTCCCAGTCTGAAATTGCCGTTGCTCCCGTAAACTCTACTTTTTCATCAGGATATGAACGGTAAAGTACATTCTTCTTGTCATCTGACGTGAATTTTACCGTATCATCAATGAAATATGTGCCTTCTCTGAACCATACAGTAATGGTTTCATCAGTGTCAATTGCTTTAACAAGCTCTTTTGCTTTCTCAAGTGTTGCAAGGGGAGCAGCTTCTGTGCCTTCGTTACTGTCATTACCATAGGGGGCAACAACAAGGTCATATTCACCCATAACGAATTCTCCTTCGTCAAAAATAACCTTTTCGGTTTCTTCCGGTTCTGCGAAAATGCCTTCAACCGGTGCTGCTGGGGAGAAAATCATAGTAAGCCACGTAATAATTGCCGTGAAGAATGCCATAATTTTTGTCATAATCTTTTACCTCTCTTTTTGCCTTCTTGTTTATTATGTTAATTATATATAAAAAGATTAAAAAAAACAAGGATAATTTATTTATTAGGTAAAAAGATGTTAAATCTCGGCTGTAGTTGCTGTTTTTATCTTACTAAAGAAAAATGCACTTCTCATCTCACTAAAGAAAAATGCACTTCTCATCTCACAATAATAAAAAAGTGTAATTATGTGGTAAAAACATTTTTAATATGTTATAATCTCCGTAACAATGAATTTGCGAGGTTATTGTTATGACTTTTGATATAAATAAGATGGTATGGACAAGAGAGCCCGCCCGTTATTCCGTAGCTGCAGATAAAATAGAAATAATTACGGATCCGAACACGGATTTATGGCAGAGAACATATTATCATTTCCGTAACGATAATGCACCCGTGCTTCAGATCGAAACGGATGAAAAGTATTTTTCCTTTACTGTAAGGACGGAGTTTGAAAGTAAGCTTCGCTTTGATCAGTGCGGAATCGTTATGTATCTTGACAGTGAAAACTGGCTCAAGGCCTCTGTTGAGTATGAAAATGAAGTCTTTCAGCATCTCGGCTCCGTTGTTACAAATAACGGATACTCCGATTGGGCAACCACAGAAATTGAATCGGTTGTAAAATCAATGTGGTACCGCTTCAGCCGCAGAGAGTCAGACTATTGCATTGAATGCTCTGAGGACGGAGTAACCTTTAAGCAGATGAGGGTATGCCATATGTGGAACGGTGCAGATACAATCAGGTTCGGAGTTTATGCCTGCAGTCCCGAGAATTCGTCATTCAGAGCAGCATTTACAGATATGGAAATTACAGAATGCAAATGGGCTGCCCATAACGGACAGCTTCCTGATGAAGATTGAATTGAATTAAATTAAGGGTGAGAATATGAACAGTTGTGAAAGAGTCCGCAATACCATTCTCGGCAAAGAGACAGACCGCCAGCCGGTATACGGCTGGGTAAAGGAAAACCTTTCCGGTGAAATATCAGATCGCTTCGGAAGTGTTGAGGCTTTTGAGGACAGATATGAATTTGATGCGGCGCATATTTTCGGTGGTCCCTGGTCATTTGACGCAGAGAGCTTTGAGCGGATAAGAAGCCGTCACGATGAGCTGACTCCCGATGTCCTTCTTGACTATGATCTTTTTGTGAAGCCTGATAATGACACGGATTACGAAGAAATAAAAAGGCAGATCGGACACCATAAGCAAAGAGAACGATTCTGCTATATGCAGACTCCCGGACTTTTTGAGCATTTCAACACTGTTTTCGGCATCGAAAATCATCTCCTGTATACGGCTCTTTATCCGGAAGAGCTTTGTGAGCTTTACAAGAGACAGGCAGAATGGACAAAGAGCTTTGCAGATAAATGTATTGAACTCGGTGCCGATATGATACATATTTCTGATGACTGGGGATCTCAGAGAGATATGCTTTTCAGCCCTGAAACCTGGAGATCAATTATATATCCGAATATGAAAAGTATTGTTGATCATATACATTCAAAGGGTGTTTTTGCAAGTCTTCATTCCGACGGTTGTATCAGAAAGGTGCTTGACGGTGTATGTGATATAGGCTTTGATGTTGTTCATCCGTGGCAGGAGACTGCAAATATGCCGCTTGATTTATATCTTGAGAATTACAGCGAAAAATTTGCTGTTATGGGAGGAATCTGTGTTCAGTCCGCAATCGGAATTATGAGAAGTGTTGACCTTGAAAAAGAAATCAGACGTATCTTCTCAATTATGAAGGGCAAAAGATGGATATGCTGCACCTCTCATTTTGTACAGAAGCATTGTTCGGTTGACGATCTTGAATTTGCATATGATCTGATATATAAGCTTGCAAGAGAGTAAAAATTACCGCCTTCACGGATTTCTCCGCGGAGGCGGCTGAATTTTATTATATAGGAAATTGCTCGCATTGAGTGCAATTCAGCTTATAACAAGAAACACTTACAGCTGGGGGGAGGGGGTTGATAAACTGTAAGATTTTTTTCTTATCAGTCAGCGAACATCATATTTTCTATAAATAAATCTGCAAAGGTCGGATCAGCAGATAAATCTATATAGGTTGATTTTTCGGTCAATGCAGAAATGTCATTGTGCTCACAGGCATATCTGACAGTGCCGAGAAGACTGCTGTTATTTATTGTTTTGCAGCTGCTTTGCAGCTCCTTCGGAAGAAGTCCTGTTTTAACAGCGTTGTCTATATTGATTTTTGCCGAAAAGCCACCTGAAATGTATAAGCTTTCTATATCATCAAAAGTAACCTTTTTCAGCTTCATCATAGTTAAAATTGCGGAATATACGGCAGATTTTGCAAGCTGATATTGTCTTATGTCCCCCTGGGTGAGAGTAACTTCGTTTGTAATTTCAAAATCATTCTCACAAAAACCTGTTTCATCAATAATTCCCTTACTGAGAAGATATGCAATTATATCAACGAGTCCTGTTCCGCAGATGCCTTTTGCAGGAGCATTGAGAATTGTTCTGATGCAATTTTCTGAGTATGAATAAATCGCTCCCTCAGTTGCACTCATTCCGCAGGAAATATTTGCCCCTTCAAAGCATGGACCTGCTGCAGCTGCGGTGCATAGTGCGGATTCATCAGAATAAAGAACAATCTCTGCATTTGTTCCGAGATCAATAAGAAGGCTGTGCTTTCCCTTCTCCGGGCTACCGATAAGATTAAGTCCTGCAACAATATCCGCACCGATAAAGGCGGAAACCGAAGGCAGAGAGGCTACAGATTTTACACCGATTATTCCGAGCTTTTCTGCAGCTTCTGTTTTGCTTTCAAGAAATGATGCCGTATAAGGCGCAACTCCTATTGATGAGCAATCGACACCGAAAAACAGATGAAGCATAGTGGTGTTGCCTGAAACAAGCAGGGATTCTGCAGTTGCTCCCATAGCAGCAATCATCGAATTGATTTCTGTTATTAAGCTTCTGTGGAGTTCACCGACACCGTTTTTTCTGCAATAATCAATTCTTGTTATAATATCAGCCCCGAAGATTTTTTGCGGGTTATTGCGTGTTATGACTTTTATTATACTCTTGTCTTCGGGGGAAAAAAGAGCAAGTGCAAGTGTGGTTGTCCCGATATCGAGAGCTAAGCACAGACTGTCGGTTATGATACCCGTTTCACAGGCACCGGTTTCGGAAAAAATATCCCCGGTGTTTTTTACGGAAATCTCTGTGTCGGAGGTGATTCTGTACTGACACGAAAGCTCCTCCCTGCCGTTAACGGTAACAATACATTTTTTGCATATACCCTTTCCCGCACATATGTGCTCGACGGCATTACCCGAGGAAATCAAAACATCGGATAAAAGTGTTCCGTCTTCAACATATTCTGTTTTTCCGTTGATTATCACCTTATGCATAAAGCTTTTTTACCTTTTCGAAGTATGTGTTTATGTTTTCCCATTCTGATGCGGCGGGTACATCACAGCCTGTTGAAATCATAAAATTATCATACCCTGAGCATTCATCAAATACTCTTTGCACATCGTCTGCTATATCATCGGGAGAGCCGGTCCTGAATAAAACCGGGTTTACGTTTCCCATTATTATCTTATCGCCCGACATAACCTCGAGAGCCCTTTTCATATTGATTGCATTTCCGAGATGGATTATGTCCGCACCGAGCTCATTTATCATATCAAGCATATCATTTGCCGTGTTTCCGCAGTTATGATAACATATTATAAAGTCATCTTCGTTTATTTCTTCAAAAATCTGCTTCACAAAGGGCATTGAAAATTCCTCTGCAAGAGAAGGGGAGAGAAGTCCTGCTGCAGGCTCTGCCATAATAACACCGTCCGCACCGGCTGCTTTGAATGCTTTTATATATCTGATAATAAATTCAGTGGCTTTCGAAAGTAGAATTGTAACATCGTCGGGATTATCAAAGCATTCCATCATAAGCTCAGTCATATCGAAAAGCCTGCCTGCAAGGGAATAAGGACCGATAACTCCGCAGAAAACGGGCTTATCGGTAATGACTTCCTTTGCTTTTCTTATTCCATCAATGCATACTCCCGTTCTTCCTTCACCGATATCGGGAACGGTTATATTCACAGCTTGAGTAATATCGTCAATTATTCCTTTTTCAACTGCAGGAATATCGTCATCATAAAAACGCACCTTTGCACCGAAGGCTTCTGCTTCAACAGATAAATCCATCATATTAAGTGCTGCACCTGTATTGCACTTATCTGTAATAGCCAGCATTCCTCTGACCTGCATTTCTGCAGATGAAATGAGGTCCTTTACTGTTATTCCGAGAAGCTGAGTTGAGGGAAATGAGAGTATGGGCATGGTTTTGCTTTTGTCGCTTATTAATTTAATCGCTTTTTGTTTCATAGTATCACCATAGTATAATGCAAAAGTATGTTACTGTGTCTGTGCCGTTATTGTAGTTGAGTCCGATTTTTTTTGAAAGCTCCACAACATTTATTCCGCAGGCCTCAACCGATGGCATGGCCTTTTCCGGAAATCTGCACGTGGCATCGGGATAGGTGCATTTTTCGCATAGGTCGCAACCCTCACAGCCGAGAGCCGTGAAGTCAATTCCATCTGCACGCAGATTGTCGGTAATACCCTGAAGAACTGTTTTTGTGTTTTTTTGTCCCTGCATCATACCTTCAAAATCGAAGCTGTCTTCAAGATCATACCTGCATGTAAACACGCAAGCCATATCATAATTTTTGATTTTTCTTTCGAGCACGGAAAGCTCACCCACTCCGGGAGGACAGGTCCAGCAGGTGCCGTATTTTCCGCATCTGTTTGCCCGGCACATATCGACAACAGCCTGCGAAAACGGTATGTCCACGGGACTTATCAGCTTATACTGAAATATATACGGATCCGACAGATATTTTTCTATATTCATTGTTTGCAAAGCTCAGCTGCGGCATCTGCGGCACTTGCAGCATCGGATGTGTATTTGTCGGCACCGATCTGTATACAATATTGCTCTGTGACGGGTGCGCCGCCTATCATAATTTTAACCTTATCCCTGATTCCTGCACTTTCTGCACATTTGACAACATCTGCCATAACCTCCATTGTTGTTGTGAGAAGTGCAGAGCAGCATATTATCTGACAGTTCTGTTCTATTGCGGTGTTTACAAAGGCTTCGGGAGAAACATCGGTTCCGAGATCCACAACCTCCAGACCTTTGCCTTCCATCATCATTTTTACAAGATTCTTACCGATATCGTGCAGATCTCCCTGAACAGTACCGATGCAGACCTTGCCTGTGGATTTGACGCCGTCAGCCGCAAGCAGCGGTTTAAGAAGCTCAATGCCTGCTTTCATAGCTCTTGCGGCAACAAGAACTTCAGGAACATAAACTTCATTGTTCTTGAATTTTTCTCCTATAATATTCATACCGTCAAGCAAGCCCTTGTCAAGAATTTCTGTTGCAGGCAGGCCTTGGTCAATAGCGTTCTGTACAAGCTCACTGACAATTTTATTTTTACCCTTCCGGAGGTTTTGTGATATTTCAGCATAAATACTCATATTTATTTCTCTCCTTATAATCTGATTTTTTTGATTTCATCAGCGTAATACTGAACCAGCTCAAATTTTGTTCCGGGCATAAGTCTGTGATCGGGACAGGGAATAAAGCCTCCCATTGCAGCGAGACGTTTTATTCTCTCAATTTCGGCGTCAACCGCCGCTTTATCCTTGCGGAGTGCGGTTTTATCCATACCGCCCACGCCGAGCATTCCCTTGCCGTATTTTTTTCTTGCAGGCTCAAACTGATCGCCCCACACGCCTATTTCAATGGGAAACATAGTATTGACTCCGTTTTCAAACCAGGTGGGGAGCAGTTTTTCTGTTACACCGTCGCAATCAAGGGATATGATATCTATGCCGTATTGATGGCATAAATCATTGCGCTTTTTGTAGTGCTTTGCGCACAGCTCATCAAAAATTTCAGGTGAAATCAGAGGACCGTTTTTGAAGCAGATGTCTTCCCAATAATGAGCAAAATCAAATTTTGCACCTGTTTCAAGAATTGCTTTTACGCATTGGTACTGCATTTCCGCATAGGTACCAATTATATCCGCAAACAAGTCCTCATCGTCATCATACATAAGATAACTCATTCCGACAACCGATGTCATATCGCGTATATTTCCGAGAACACTTCCGAGGTTCAGCCCTATTGGTCTTTCAGTATCTCTTGTTTCATTGAAGCTTCTGAAATATCCGAAATCAACTCTGTCGGGCGTATATTGCATTTTCGGTCGATAAAGAGTTTCGAATGCTTCTCTGTCCTTGAGTGTGTAGTCATCCTCCGACGGAATTGAGGTAATTCCCGGCTTGACTCTTTCTATAACCCCCACTCTGTTAAGGACTCTTTTTGTCCCGTCAGGCAGTATTTCAAGCACTTTTTCTTCAAATCCCGGATAAAGACCGCTGTTTGCGCCTCTTGTGCAGGACCAGTTGAAGTCCCAACCGATAAGCTCATCGAGTATTCTGTCCTTTTCACTGCCGTCTCCGTTGTCAACTGCCAGTTCAGCGGGAATTTTTCCCTGCTGTGCCCATTCCTGTAAAAGCTCACCCCAATAGCCGAAGTGCACGGCAGGTAAGCGGTCGGTATCCTTGTAATGAAGAATATTCATCGCGCGCTCTCTGTTTGTCATAGAATTTTCTCCTCTGTTTTTTGCTATAAGCAAAATATATCATACGCTGATAAAAAAATAAATACAAAATCAAAAAACTATTAACATTCTTAAAACCTATTAGTCCGTGATAATATGTATTCAATAAGTGTAATGTGCCGATTTTTTAATGTTTCAAGAAGCGGTTACTATGACTATGTAAAAAGAATGGATATACCTGCAAAGGACTTACCTTTAGCTGAAAAGATAAAGGAATGTCAGGAGAAGTGCGGAAGAACATACGGATATCGCAGAGTACATATATGGCTCGAAAGAAACGGAATACACCGTAATCCTAAAACAATACTGCGAATTATGCAGAAATACAATCTGTTATCGATGATCAGGAGAAAGAAATATCGCAATTACGGTGATTATCTTCATCGTTACCCCAACCTTTGGAACCGGAATTTTAATGCAGACAAACCTAATCAGAAGTGGGTAACGGATATATCGTATATTAAGACACAGCAAGGAATACTTTATCTTTCAGTAATCAGAGATTTGTATGACAACAGTATTGTTGCATACAAAACCGGAACTGAACAAAACATCAACCTTGTTCTAAGTACCATCCGAGCAGCCAAGAGAAAAGAGAAGGTCACCGCAGAGCTGCAACTCCACAGTGACCAAGGTTTTCAATATACATCACCAGCATATTTTAACCTGACAAAATCATACGGCATAACGCCCTCAATGTCAAGACGAGGAAACCGTATGATAATGCAATGGCAGAAACCTTTTTCTCTATTCTCAAAACTGAATGTATTTACAGAACCAAGTTGCGAACCTATGAGGAGGCTCGCCTCCTCATAGGTGAATATATCCATTTTTACAACAATGAAAGACTGCAATTAAAAACAAAACTGACTCCGCAGGAAAAACGAAGTCAGTATGTCGCTTAAAATTTAATAGTTTCTACCAAGGAATCCTTTTTTGTACTGTCCACACAATTTGGGGCAGTTCATTTTTTATGTGTATTTTTTTCTCTTCATTTTTTGTGCGATTGATCAGATATTGTGAAGCTTTACTGGGAAATTTAGCTTTTTCTTTAGTTTGGATAATATTCCATAGAGAAACAAGAACAGCACTGAAATAAATAAAAATATCATATAGAATTATTCCGAAAATAGTAATGTCTTTGAACATTTGTCCACCAACTTTCTATGTTATTGTATCAGAAAAGATCCCGGCATTCAAGGCTTTTTGTAATATCCGTATTATGCCGTAACTGTTCTCAGTTGTATGCACCTCTGGCGTACAGAATCCACTTCGATCTGTCGAGAGGATTGACACCTCGTCTCGGGTTAATATGCTCAAGACCGTCATTGCATTCTCTGTAGCCGTAAAAGCTTTGGGAAAGCACGGCTTTGCCTGAGGTCATTGCCGCCAGCTTTTCGGGGAAATTCATAGAGGTGGCAACAGGAATCACGGCTTCAATTGTAATTGCCCCTGTACGGATGACGGGACTGTCATATTCTCCGCCCATTTTTATGATTTCAGAGAAAATTTTCCCTGAGAATTCCTCTGGTGCGATAATGCGGATTTTAAGAAGCGGCTCGAGGATTGTTGAGCCTAATGCCGAAAGACCGTTCATAAATGCCATCGGCGTACATACAAAAAAGTCAAGTGGATGAGTGTGAATAGTGTGATGTTCACCGCCGGTGAGCGTACATTTGAAATCTGTAACCTCCCAGCCGTAAAGTCCCTGCTCAAGGCATCTGTTAAATGATGTGCGGATGTGGGATTGATATCGGTAGAAGCACTGATTATTCGGCAGCCTTCCGTGATATGAAACACCGTAGCCTCTGTGCATCGGTTCTATATGAAATTCAACAACAGCCCAACAGGGCTTTGGCATTGTGTAGCTTGCGTGTCCGCTTCCTGCCGTTTTCGGGGTTTCCTTGTAAATAACAGTAGGAGGGGAGAAAACAGCATCAAGGTTATATCTTTCTTTCAGTAGATTTGAAATTACCTCAAGCTGAATTTTTCCCGTTGTGCTGATGGTGATTTCTTTTTGTCCGTTTTCCCATTTTGCATCCATATATGGTTCTTCGTCCGATAATTCGGAAAGTGCCTGTGCGAGAGCAGGAACCATCTGCGGATCCTCCCGGGCGGGAGCTACTTTTACCCTTAAAAAGGGATTTACAAGATTCGGTGCTTCACTGATAAGAGGCGTTCCGATATAAAAACCGTTCTTCGCAGAGGGGAGTCCGCATACAGCTGCAACATCGCCGCTTGTTATAAGCCCGATATCCGTGCTTTTTGCACCGCAGAATTTTTTTATCTGAGATACTTTTTCTTTGATGGTTTTCTTATCTTCTGTGTCGACTGCATCGGTAACGGTAAGCCGTTTTTTTTCCGAAGGGATAAGCTCGATTTCGTCTCTTGTTGCAATTTTACCGCCAAAAAGGCGGATATGAGATATTTTACCTAAAGCTTTATCGTGTTCAATCTTAAAAATAATTCCGCTTAAGCTTTCTTCTGATCTGCGTTTTGAATCGGGCATATATTTTATAAGAATATCTGCCAGCTCCCTTATTCCTGCAGCGTATTTTGCACTGCCGAAAACAACGGGAGTAAGTGTGCAGTCGGAAATACATTGTTTGATAAGCTTTTCGGCGTGTGCTCTTGATAAAAGCTTATCTTCAATGAAAAGATCAGCTGCTTCTTCGGATATGTCTGCCAATACTTTTGTGGCATTTATGCAGAACTCTGTTTCTTCAAGCTCTGAAATGCGACATTTTTCCGTTCCTTCATCGGAAATGGCAGTCAGGAAAATATGCTTTCTTTGTGAAACACTTTTAAGCTCATCCGAAACCTTAGATATATCTGAGCCGTTGCGGTCAGTTTTGTTTATAAAAATAAGTCCGGGAAGCTTAGCTGCCTCAAGGGCCTTCAGGATGCTTTCCGTATGCGCACGCACACCTTCAACGGCAGAGACAATAACTATCGCATAATCGAGAGCATTCAGTGCCCGTTCAACCTCACCTGCAAAATCAATATGTCCGGGAGTGTCGATGATGTTAATTGTTGCACCTTTCCAGCTTGTTGAGGCCGTTGCCGTGCGCACTGAGATTCCGCGCTGCTTTTCAACGGAAAGACTGTCAGTTGCTGTCGTGCCGGCATCAACACTGCCGGCATTACGGATTGCTCCCGTTAAATACAGAAGCTGCTCTGTAAGGGTGGTTTTTCCCGAATCGACGTGAGCCAGTATTCCGATGTTATGAAAAATTTTTTCCACAGCGCTTTCTCCTTTTTTAGTTTCTTTCATTATATCATTTCTTAATTCAGTTTTCAACTTATCAGTCTTGAAATGCAATTTTTATTGTGTTATCATCAGAGTAACATTTTTTATTATACAAAGGAAGATTGTTATGCGTAAAAATTTCGGTGCCAGAACCTGGCTTTATCCTATGCCTGTGCTGATTATCGGTACATATGATGAAAACAGTGTTCCTGATGCAATGAATGCAGCCTGGGGCGGTATTTACGATACGAATCAGATTATGATATGTCTTGCTCATGATCATAAAACCACCGAAAACATTAAAAATACCGGTGCTTTTACCGTAAGCTTTGCGACTTCAGCAACTGTTGTTCCCTGTGATTATGTAGGTATCGTTTCTGCAAAGGATGTGCCCGATAAACTTGAAAAAGCAGGGTTTCACACTGTGAGAAGTGAATTTGTCAATGCTCCTGTTATAGAAGAGCTGCCGTTAACTGTTGAATGTAAGCTTCTGAAATTCAATGAGGACGGTATCTGCATAGGTGAGATTGTTAATGTCAGCGCCGATGAATGTGTGCTTGATGAAAACGGAAGGGTTGATGCAAAGAAGCTTGATCCCATCATTTATGACGGAGCAACACATGCTTACTGGAGTTTTGGCGTAAAGGTCGGACAGGCTTTTTCTGACGGTAACAAGCTTAAATGAAAAACATATTCAACAAGCAGAGGGTTTATGAGCTGCTGACACTTATTCCGAAGGGGAAGGTCGTAACCTACGGTCAGTTAGCCGAGTTGATGGGGAGCAGATCTTTTGCCCGTGCCGTGGGTAATGCTCTTCACACTAATCCCGACGGGGATAAATATCCCTGTTATAAGGTTGTCAACAGCAGCGGGAAGCTCAGTAATAATTATGCTTTCGGCGGCATAGAGGAGCAGAAGCGCCGTCTTGAAGCAGACGGAATAACAGTGAATAATAACAGAGTCGATCTGAAAGAATTCAGTGTGGAGCTGCACAATGACACAAGTCATTGAATGCAGAATGCCTTTTCCGTGTGACTGTTATGTCAGAGAATCACTTGTTATACTGTAACAGAAGAAAAGGATGCTGTGATTTTGCGGGGTGAACAGAGGATGGACGGCAGAAAAAGATGCGAATGGTGTAACCTGAATAATCCGTTATATGTTGAATATCACGACAATGAATGGTGTGTTCCTGCATTTGATGACAAATATCTGTACGAAATGCTGATACTGGAATCCTTTCAGGCAGGCTTATCCTGGGAGTGTGTTCTCAACAAAAGAGAAAATTTCAGGAAAGCATATGATGGGTTTGATCTTAATAAGGTAATTGCTTATGATGAGAGTAAGATAAATAAATTATTGAGCAATAAGGGCATAATCAGAAATAAGCGGAAAATAGAAGCAAGCATAAGCAACAGCAGGGTTTTCAGTGCGATTGTCGGTGAGTACGGTTCTTTTTACAACTACCTGAGAACCTTTACGGATAATAAAACTATCCACGAAACAGATAAGACCTCAAACGATTTATCCGATGCAATTTCAAAGGATTTACAAAGCCGGGGAATGAAATTTGTCGGTTCTGTTATTATATATTCATATCTGCAGGCAATCGGGGTGATATACTCCCATAGTAAGGACTGCTTTCTGAATAAATGTAACAGATCGGAAAGCAAATACATTATGCTTTTTCGTTGATTGCCGTGAGTCTGCACCGGAGAGGGTATATGCAAATAAAGACCATAGGGCAGTAACAAGCATCAGCTTACGGATGCTTGTTGCTGCCCATA
The DNA here is from genome assembly GCA_045647985.1 of Acutalibacteraceae bacterium. GTDB lineage: Bacteria > Bacillota > Clostridia > Oscillospirales > Acutalibacteraceae > RUG806. Next base: position 13,830 of record JAZRNB010000080.1, on the reverse strand, counting down.
ATATAATGTTATCAGAATTAATTAAACTGTGAATGATACAGTGAATAATAGAAGCCGTGCTTTTCTATAAGCTCGTCATGGTTTCCCTGCTCTATAATTGACCCGTCCTTTACAACTAAAATGGTATCGGCATTTCTGATGGTTGAAAGCCTGTGAGCAATAATAAAACAGGTTTTGTTTTCCATAAGCGCCGTCATTGCATTCTGTATCTGTATCTCTGTACGGGAGTCTACGTTTGATGTTGCTTCATCGAGAATAAGAATCGGAGCATTTGAAAGGAAAGCCCGTGCAATGGTTATGAGCTGCTTCTGTCCTTTGGATATATTCACACCGTCATCGGAAAGCACGGTATCATATCCGTCAGGCAGACTTCGTATATAAGAATCAATTTTTGCCGATTCTGCAGCTGAGTATACCTCCTCGGGAGTAGCATCCTCTCTGCCGTAAACTATATTATCATAAATTGTTCCGCAGAAAAGCGAGGTATCCTGAAGCACCATATTGAAAGCAAGACGAAGATCGGTACGTTTTATATCAACAGAGGGGATACCGTCAATAAGAATTTCGCCCTTCTGATGATCGTAAAAACGCATCAGAAGATTTATTATGGTAGTTTTACCTGCACCTGTGGGACCGACAATTGCCACCGTCTGTCCTTTTTTTGCATTGACAGTCACATTCCTGAGTATTACCTTGTCCTGAGTGTAGCCGAATGTTACATCGTTAAGATTTACATCTCCTTTTACAGTTTTCAGTTCTTTTGCATCCGGAGAATCCTCTTTTTCGGGGGCTTCGTCAAGAATTGCAAATACACGTTCTGCTGCAGAGAATGCTGACTGAATCTCGTGAAGAATATTTGAAAATTCGTTTATGGGACCTGCAAATTTTCTGGAATACTGAACGAACTGAGCAATACCTCCAAGGGTAATAAAAAATGCTGATGTCCCCGCAACAGTTCCGTTTTGTGAGAACATATAAAGTATCCCCCCAATAACTGCCACAAGAGTAAGGGAAATATTGTTTATTAAATTTATCGTAGGAAACAGGAGTGCAGCATTGTATTCTGCCTTATAGAAGGCATCCATTGCTTCATTATTTATTCTGTTGAATCTTGAGGATATTACATCCTGTCGTCCGTAGGCTGAAATTGTACGTGAGCCTGTAAGCATTTCCTCGGCAAAGCCGTTCAGCTCTCCGTATTTTTTTGCTCTTTTGCCGAAAAGGGGTCTTACCTTCCTTGAACGATATCTTGTAAACAACAAGGATACGGGCACTGTAAGAGCAAAAATAAGAATCATAGGCTTTGATATCTGCCACATAAATATGAGGGATCCCACTACAGTATAAATGCTGGTCAGAATCTGCACAAGGTCATGGGAAAGGGTACTGTTTATAGTGTCGATATCATAAGATAAATGGCTTATTATATCGCCTGTTGCATGAGTGTCAAAGAAGTTAACGGGAAGGGTAGTAAGCTTCTCGAAAACCTGCTTTCTCATTTTATATATAATTCTCTGGCTCAGATGCATCATAACAAGAGAGAGAATATATGACAGAAGTGCTGAAATGACATAGCACCCGAGCATAAGCGCAATGTTTTCCCATACGACTGGAAAATTAACTCCCGCTTCCGATTCAATGGCATCAATGGCAGCACCCGAATACTTCGGGCCCATCAGAGACAGCTGGTTTGAACCGAGCGTAAGGCATATAGCAAGAATAAACAGCGGCCATTGCTCAAGCACATATTTACCGAGCCTGATAAGAATACCTTTTTTGTTTTTTGTTTTTACTTTTTTGTCAGTCAAGGAAAGCACCTCCCATCTGAGAATCGCTTATTTCCTTATATTCCTTACAGCTTTCCATAAGCTCATCGTGCTTGCCCTTGCCGATGATAACACCGTTTTCTATAACAAGAATCAGGTCACAGTTTTTTACGGAGCTTACCCGTTGTGCTACGGTTATAATTGTTGACTCGGGAAGTGCGTCGGAAAGTGCGCTTCTTAAATTTGCATCGGTTTTATAGTCAAGAGCAGAAGAGGAGTCATCAAGGATGAGTATTCCGGGGTTTCCTGCAATTGCACGGGAAATGAGAAGCCTTTGACGCTGACCGCCCGAGAGATTGGTTCCTCCCGTTGATACCTTGTGTGAGAAGCCGTCCGGAAAGGATGTGATAAAATCGTGAGCCTGAGCAGTTTTTGTTGCGCTTACAATATCATTATCCCGGATATCGCGTCCGAAGCGGATGTTTTCCTCGATGGTATCAGCATAAAGAAAATCGTTCTGAAACACCACACCGAACATAGCAGTGAGCTCATCACGGGTATATGAACGTACATCTTTGCCGTTAATGCGGATGATTCCCTTGCCGGCATCATAAAAACGCATAAGAAGGCGCAGTATTGTTGATTTGCCGCTTCCCGTAGCACCGATAATGCCGAGAGTTTCCCCTTTCTTGAGTGAAAAGGAGATGTCTGTCAGATTATTTACCTTTCCCAGGTATGAAAATGATACGTTTTCGAAGGAAATATGATATAAATCGCTTCCTTTTCCGTCATCGGCAATAGCATCAAGCTCATTTTCCTCTTCCAGAACCGTTGAAATTCTTTTAGCAGAGGCGGCACACTTGGTGTACATAACAAACATTCTTGAAATGGACATCATTGCCATTGAAATGAGCGTGAAGTACTGCATAAATGCGATGACAGTTGCGGCAGAGGATTGACCGGTAGATACAAAATAAGCACTTACCGCAATAACGGCAACAATGCCTATATTCATTAAAAGTGTCATTACGGGGTTTACAATCCCCATTATGGTGCCTGCTTTTGTTTCCCTGAGCTTCAGTGCCTTGTTAGCTCGGTCATAACGGTTATTTTCGTAATCCACCTTTGACAGAGCCTTGATAACTCTTATTCCCTGAGCATCCTCACGGACAACTCTTACCATAGAGTCAACTGCCTGCTGAACCTTTGTGTAAAGAGGAACTCCCATTCGGGATATACTGTATACAACGGCAAAAATAAAAGGCAGGGTTGCTATCATAACAAGAGCCAGCTTTCTGTCCATAAGAAGTGTTATTACACTTCCGCCCATAAGAAGTATCGGTGCGCGGATGCCCATTCTTTGCATCATTCCGATGAAATTCTGCACATTGTAGGTATCCGTTGTTATTCTTGATTCAAGGGACGGAATTGTAAATCTGTCTGTGCTTCTGGCTGAAAGATAAAGTGTTTTTGAAAAAAGATTTTTACGCATCTGAGTAGCAAAAAGCATTGTGGTTTTTGCAGCCATTCTGTTTGCTGTAATGTTACCGAGACTTGCTGTAAGCGCACAGAGTGCCATTAATGCTCCGAACGCAGCTATTTTTCCCGCATTGTTGGTTTCTATTACATTTTCAAGAATATAGCTTAAAAGAAACGGAATTATGAGCTCAGCTAAGGTTCCGATAATTTTTACGGAAACTCCTGCCGTAAGTCTGCCCGATAACGGCTTCAGGTATGAACGCACCCACTTCATTTCATACCCTCCCCGTTTTCAATGATTTCTCTTGCCTTTTTCTGCATACGCCTGAGTACAGAGTCAAAAATCTCAAGCTCGTTTTCGGGAATTCCCTCGGATAAAAGCTCCATCCATTCCTTTGATGCACTCCGCACAAGAGGGAGAACTGCCAGCATTTTTTCTGTGGGGCAGACGGATAGCTGACGCTTATCATTCGGTAGCGGTTTTCTTATGACATATCCGTTTTCTTCAAGATAATTTATGTTTCTTGCGGCAGTGCTCTTATTTACGCAAAGCTCCTTCGCAATATCCTCCTGTGAGCGCCCCGGCTCTCTGCAGATTGCCAGTATGAATGCATAATGGCAGCTTTGAAGATCATCTGCAGCTATTTTGCTGTTTCTGTAAACTGCCTGTGATCTGCTAATGTTGTTGAGCATTTTCATAAATTTTGACATACTGTACCTCTGAAAAATAATTAGTTGCGCGTGCAACAGTTTTTTGTGCAACCATTATAATTTAATTTCCGTTATATGTCAACCGGGGTTCATTGCCTGATTTTCAGCAATGAAATATTGACCTTTGCAGCCGTATTGATGTAAAATAAAGCCAGTGAAAGGTGTGGTGTTGTGTTTGAGAAAAGCATAAGTCTTGTAAGAAGTGCTGTCGGGACAGCTTTTCCCTGTGCAGCAATTGCTGTCGGTTCAGGAAACACTGTGTTTGTGCGTGAATTTTTCGGCAACCGACAGATTCTGCCCGAAATACTGCCTCTGACAGAAAATACTCTCTTTGACCTTGCTTCTCTGACAAAGCTTATTGCCACCACAATGGTTGCGCTGAAGCTTATCGAAAAAGACGAAATTTCACTTAATGATAATATAGGAAAATATTTGCCGTATACAGGTAATTTCCGTAATTGCGAAATCAGACATCTGCTTACACATACCTCGGGGCTTCCTTCAGGGCTTGCGTTGTTTTCAATGGAGCATAAGTACGGTGATGTTATCCGTACTATTCTTGATGCTGACCCTTGCTGCAATACAGGTGAAGAGGTTATATATTCCTGTATGGGATATATAGTTCTTCAGAAAATTCTCGAGACTGCAGGCGGTGATTCTCTCGAAAAGCTTGCTGATGAATACGTTTTTTCACCTCTCGGAATGAAAACTGCCTGCTTTAATCCTGATTCTTCGAAAGTGATAGCCGGTACGGAAAAATATCCCCATAACGGTGAATGGGCAACGGGGCACGTGCACGATGAAAATGCATATTTTCTCGGCGGTGTTTCAGGAAATGCAGGTTTATTTGCTGCTCTTGACGATATGATTGCATTTGCAGAAATGTGTTCCTTAAGAGGTATCTCCGAAAACGGGAAAGAATATCTGACCCGTGAAATTTTTGACCTTGCCGTAAAAAACTATACCCCCGATAAAAATGAATCAAGAGGTCTTGGCTTTCAATTGAAGGGGAATCAGCCTTTTCCTGCAGGTGCTGATTTTTCTCAGGGCAGCTACGGACATACCGGATTTACGGGAACAAGTCTTTATGTTGATAACGCTACGGGCTTGTGGGGAATACTTCTTACTAATTCCGTGCATTACGGCAGGGAAAACAGGAACGGATATTTTGCGGTGCGAAGAGAGTTTTATGATATGATCATCAAAGAATACAGGGAACTGAAAAAGGACGGTGCAATATGAAAGAAAAGGTATTATGCGGTGCAGATGTTGTAAGCCTTAACGGAATTTACTTTAATGGCAGATGCGGGCTTATAACCAATCACACCGGAGTACTCAGAGATCTTACCTCAACTGCAGATATGCTTAAAGGCAGGTGTAATCTTGTTGCTCTTTTTGCTCCGGAGCATGGTATCAGGGGAGATCATCAGGCAGGGGATGATGTTTCGTTTTATACGGATATTAAAACGGGACTTCCTGTTTACAGCTTGTACGGTGATGATATTTCTCTGTCTGAGAAAATGCTCGTTTCCCTTGATACTGTAATTTTTGATATTCAGGATGTGGGTGCTCGTTTTTATACTTACCAGTACACAATGACGGATGCTATGAAGCTTTGTGCAGAGGCGGGAGTGAAATTTGTTGTTCTTGACCGTCCCAATCCTCTCGGCGGAGTGAAGACAGAGGGAAGCTTGCTTGACAGAAGCTATTCTTCTTTCGTTGGAAGATTTCCTACACCTACCAGACCTGCACTTACAATAGGAGAATTTGCTCTTATGATGAATGAAACCGAAAGCATCGGTTGTGACCTTAGGGTTATTTCTATGAAAAACTGGAAGAGGGAAATGTATTTTGATGATACAGACCTTGTATTTATTCAGCCGTCCCCTAATATACCAACGGTTGATACTGAATTCTGCTATATCGGAACCTGTATTTTTGAGGATACGAATTTAAGTGAGGGCAGAGGGACAACCAAGCCCTTTGAGATGATAGGCGCCCCTTGGCTTAAAAGCGGAGCTGTTATTGACAGAATCGGAAAACAGGATGGGGTTATTCTCCGTGAATGTGCCTTTACTCCTACTTTTTCGGAATATGAGGGCACATTCTGTCACGGAATACAGCTCCATATAACCGACAGAGCTGCATTTGAGCCGTTTGCAGTGGGAATAAGGCTTCTGGATGCGATAAAAAGCATTCACACTGAATTTGAAATAAGAGCAGACATTGTAAAGCTTCTCGGGGCAGATGATGTTTTTGAGAGCTGCTTTGATGTGAATATATTCCTTGAAAAGCACAGACAAGAAACTGCCCGTTGGCAAAGGCTTTCAAGAAAATGGTATCTTTATTGAGACAATTAAACAATTACAGAGAGTTGATTTTATGAAAGAGCATATAATGGGACTCAATCCCGCACCTATGAAAAGTATTCGCGAAGGCACAAAAACCATTGAATTGCGTTTATATGATGAGAAAAGACAAAAGATTTCTGTAGGCGATACTATAAAATTTGTCAATACAGATGATTTAACAGATGTTTTATGTGTAAAGGTAAAAGATCTTTACGTTTTTCAGTCTTTTGATGAATTATATAAAACCTTACCCCTATCCGAATGCGGTTATACGGAGGAAAACATTGGCAATGCTTCCCCGGAAGATATGAAAGTGTATTATTCTGCGGAAAAGCAAAAGCAGTACGGAGTTGTAGGCATAAAAATTTCATCGGAGTAAGTTGGCATTGCTGCTGTTTTTTATCTTTGCAAAGGAGGTATTTATGTATGGAACAAATAAAGCTGTTAGCTGATATATCCCGTGCTTTTTTCAGGTACAAAAGTGTGTATAGCTTCAGAATGCAAAAGGTTGATGATATGTCGGATAATGATGTAATCAAGTATTGTCATTGGTTTTGTGAGGATAACGGGTTAGTTGAAGAGTTTATTGATTTCAGAACCAAGACAGAAGCCGAATATTTTTTCTGTACTTATCTTCAGGAGTTCATAGCACCGGGTTGTTGCTATGATATGCAGATGTTTGCGGAGGGATTTATTAATCATAGTAACGAACACAAACCGCAGGCAAACGGGGAAGATTTAAGAAAGCATTGCCCGAATTGCAGGTATAGTCTGTAGTGCTTTGTATGTTGTCAAAGGTATCTGTAAATGCCATAATCGTTATGTAATAATCCATCAAGGAGAGTTTTTATGAAAAATCTTATAATCAGAGACAATGAAATACAGCTGATGCGGTATACGGAGCTTATCAGAATTACCGCATGCGGCAATAATGCTATCCGTTTTCAGTCTTTTCCCGACTGTCAGGTTGTTGATGAGAATTATACTCTTATGCCAAAGGATGCCTGTGCTGAAATTGAGGAATTTGATAATTATGTTACCCTCGCTGTCGGTATATTGAAGGTAAAGCTTGAACCCAACGGTAAGCTTACCTTTTATAAGAACGGTAAAAGAATTCTTGAAGAAAAGCCTGAGCTTACATTCCACAGTAATTTCCGTCATTTTGATAACAAGGGAAGCGGATTGTGGTCTGCAAGAGTTATGTTTGAGCCGAATAAAAATGAACATTTTTACGGACTCGGACACAGCTGGGATAATGAATTTGATCTTAAAGGCTCTTCTGTAGATATACGGAATGTGAATGCCAAATGCACTATCCCTTATGTGTATTCCTCCCTTGGATACGGCTTTTTGTGGAATAACCCCTCAACGGGACTTTGCGAGCTGTCAAATAACCGTACCCGTTGGAGCTGTGACTGCTGCAGGTTTATGGATTTTGTTGTTATTGCAGGAACACCACGGGAAGTGTGTACAACACTTTGTGACCTGACCGGATATGCCCCCGAAATGCCGGAATGGGCAACGGGCTTCTGGCAGTGCAGACTTCGTTATGAAACTCAGGAGGAGCTGCTGTCGGTTGCAAGAAAATATAAGGAGCTGGGAATTCCTCTTTCTGTTATTATTGCTGACTATTTTCACTGGACTGAGCAGGGAGATTATAAATTCGATCCGAAATACTGGCCTGATGTAAAGGCAATGACAGACGAGCTTCACGGTATGAATACAAAGCTTGTGGTTTCAATATGGCCAACTATAAATAATAACAGCGAAAACTATTGGCATATGAGAGAAAATAATATGCTTATGCGTACCACAAGAGGACCTGACAGAGTTTTTGATTTCTACGGATGGCAGAATGAAATTGATGTCACAAACCCTGCAACAAGGGAATATGTATGGAAAAAGATCAAGGAAAACTACATAGATAACGGTGTTGATGCTCTGTGGTTTGATGAGGCAGAGCCTGAAATTCACCCCGAGAATTTTGATAACCTTATATGGTATAAGGGAAGGGGAGATATGGTGGCATTACTGTATCCCTATTACTACTCAAAAATGGCCTACGACGGTTTTAAGTCCATCGGCCGTGATGATATTATTACTCTTACCCGATGTGCGTATTTCGGAAGTCAGAAATTCGGCTCTCTTGTGTGGTCAGGTGATATTGAATCTACCTTTGAAAGCCTTGCTTGTCAGGTAAAGGCAGGTCTTAATATCGCAATGTGCGGTATTCCCTGGTGGAATACGGACATTGGCGGCTTTTACGGAGCTGATATCGGAAGTGACTACTTCAAGGAGCTCATTGTTCGTTGGTTCCAGTTCGGCTTGTTCAGTCCCGTGATGCGCCTTCACGGCTCACGAATCCGCCATTTTGAGCCAACCCCCGGTCTTCTTGAGCCCAGCGGAGATCCCAATGAAATATGGAGCTTCGGTGAAGAAAACTTTGAAATTCTTAAGAATCTCATTTTTATACGTGAAAAATTGAGACCTTACATAAAGTCGCAGATGGATATCGCAAGTGAAAAGGGATATCCCGTAATGCGCCCGATGTTCTTTGATTTCCCTGAAGATGAAATCTGTTATACGCTTGACAGCCAGTATATGTTCGGCTCGGATATAATCTTTGCCCCCATTGTTGAAAAGGGCCAGACAGTAAAAACCGTATATATCCCTGACGGTGAATGGGTGCTGACAAAAAACAAAAAGGTTTACACTAAGGGCACTTATGAAATCACCGCAGAAATTGACGAATTTATAGCATTCGTAAAAACAGGCTCGGATGTAATAAAGTGTTTTGAATAAATAAACATAAAGAGAGGATGTGAAACAACAAAAGTTTTTTGCATCCTTTTTTTGTTGAAATTACAAAAAATTTGTGTTATAATTACCGGGACAAAAGAATAGACACAGATCATCAGGTGCTTTCAGTATCAGTTGTCGGGCATATTTTGTGTCCGGGGATAAGGAAATTGCGGTGAAAATCCGCAGCAACAGCCATTACCGTAACTCCGTTTTTCGGTCAAGTCGGAATGCTTATCGGTCTGTGACACGTAAAATTCTCTTGGGCAAAGAAGGGGAGAGGTGTGAAAAGCAGTCGGGCTGATGTCTGAGTGCTGCGGTATGGCAGGATACTGTGATTTTTTCAAGGTTCCCTTTCTGAAGGGAACTTTTATTTTTATCCTTTTGTAAAAAATATCAAAGAAGGATGGAAAAAATGAAAAACATCAAATCAATTCTTGCTGTCGTACTTGCCGTATTCAGTGTTTTATGTCTTGCCGCCTGCGGAAATTCACCTGAAGTTCCTGAAACAACATCACCTGAAACTACTCTTTCTTTAACAGAAAACGATACAACCGAAAGCGGCACGACCGAAAACGGCGGTCTGTGGGCAGATGCCGTTTATCCTGAAGATACTGAACTCGGTAAGGGTGCAAAAACCGTTATCTGTGAAGTAAAGGCTGAAGATAAGACCGTTACCTTCACCTTAAAAACAGATAAGACAGTTTTGGGAGATGCACTTCTTGACTGCGGACTTGTAGAGGGAGACGAAGGTCCTTACGGACTTTACATAAAAAAGTAAACGGTATTCTTGCAGATTACGATGTGAATCAGCGTTACTGGGCTTTTTTCGTTGACGGTGAAATGGCAAACACAGGTGTTGACGAAACTGAAATTGCAGAAGGTGTAGTATATCAGCTTGTTTACTCAAAATAAAACAAATTCCGACAAAAATAAAAAGTCCCTGAGTGTTCAGGAAATTGTAATTTTTGCAATGCTCGGTACACTTATGTTTTGCTCAAAAATACTGATGGAGGCACTCCCTAACATTCACCTGCTCGGAATGTTGACAATGGCATATACCGTTGTTCTTCGTAAAAAGGCACTGATTCCCGTGTATATCTATGTTTTGCTTAACGGATTATTCGGCGGCTTTTCTATGTGGTGGGTACCTTATCTGTATATATGGACAATTCTGTGGGGAATTACTATGCTGCTTCCGAGAAATATGCCTGATAAAATCGCCGCAGTAATTTATCCTGTTGTCTGTGCTTTACACGGCTTTTTGTTCGGGATTCTCTATTCACCTGCACAAGCACTTATGTTCGGGCTTGACTTTCAGCAGATGATTGCCTGGATTGCAGCAGGGATCCCTTTTGATGCCGTTCACGGTGTAAGCAATTTTGTGGCAGGACTTCTTGTGTTTCCTGTTTCCGGCTTTTTGAAAAAACTGTTTACTAAAACCCGTATGTATACATAAAAAAATGACTGCTCTTATATTAGGGCAGTCATTTTTCAGATATTCTGATATAAAAAACAAATAAAGAACTCAATCCTTCTTCTTGTATGCAGAACAGGACTGTCCGCCGTTATCACTTGTAGAATAATTGTGATAAAGACACCAGGGAATACCGTTTTTCTTGCAATAATAGAAGCACCAGAGACAGCAACGCATAATAATACCTCCGTAATAAAATAAGAGTCTGAAATTCATTCTCTATTCTGAAAATACACCATTTTTGTAAATTTGTCAATATGAGGGCAAATTTTTATCGACAGTATACACAAAATTGTGTCAGTATATGCCCGATATGTTGACAATTTTTTCTATATGGAGTATATTTTATGTAAGCATAAATGAAAGGAAGATTTTTTTATGAAAGAAATGTTCGACCTTGATTATCTCAGCAAGGACTTGACGGGGAATTCTGAAATTCAGTCTGCGATTGACAGATGCCTTGCATTTATGAAATTGGAAAAATGGGAAAAGGCTCTGCAGATAATCAATGATCTGACTGATATGCATCCTGAATCTCCCGCAGCCTGGTTTGCCAGAGCAAGGCTTACTTCAAATGATTTTACCGTATACGGTCTTATTTCTGCTGATGAAAGAAGAATAGTAAATGAGGCTTCAGACAGCATTAATGCCGCTGTTATATTTGCTGATGCTGATAGAAAAGACGAGTACACAAGACTTCAGGCGACCTTTGCTGATCGTATGAGAAAGCAATTCGTTGATAGCTATGTAGCACTTTTTGAAAGCACTTTCTCTGTTTATCGATCCTTTACATTGGGACTTAGTACAATTGAAAAACGTTTATGTGTGTTATGTGATACATTCAAACATGCTGCGATGGATTCTGACGGTGAATACAAAGATGGTACAATGTATGGTGTACCGTCTGAGTTAATTGCTGAAATAGGAAAGGATTATCCTTCGGTTAATTTTGCTGCAGCGCATATAAATATCATCAACGATGCGGCGAAAGGGTATCAGAGTGCTATTGCAAGGCAGGAACGTGCTCAGGCTGTGCAAGAGGCAAGATTTGAACAAAGGCGTAACTGGAATCAGCGTCAGGGCTTCGGACATTCAATTGACAGCAAGGAAAGAGAAGAGCTTAGTAAATTATGTCCGGTTCATCCTATTACTCATTATTATGAAAACACGCTCCGTTCAGATTTGACTTTAGCAAAGCTTATTAAGGAGAATTCCATATTTAGTGAATCAGAGGTGTTTGATGAAAAGGTAAAGGATGTATTTAAGATTTATCTGGAATTCTGCAATCTTCTTAATATTCCTGTCGGTGATATGAGTTCAGTCGGTATGCCGGAGCCTTATTATAAGGAAATTATGTCAGTTCTCAATGAAATTGCTGAAAAGGAAAGAGAGCAGAAACAGCTGAAGGCTATAGCTGAGCATGAAGAAGAAGTAAAAAGAGAAGAAGAGAGGAAGGAAGCGGCTGCAATAAGGGCTGCACATAATTCAAAAAGAATAAAGCTTCTGTTTGTCTGCTTATTCTTCGGCACATTAGGTATTCATAATTTTATGATGGGCGAAAAGAAGAAGGGGGTTATGAAGATTCTGCTTTTGTGGACAGGACTTGCCACATTGCTTGCAATTTTCGATTTCCTTAAACTGCTTTTCGATAAGTATGATATACCTGAAGCATAAATATTACAAAAAAATAGAAAGGAACCTGCATTGAAGCAAGTTCCTTTTTTTTGTTGTTAAAATTAAACACTCTTTGCGATTTCGACTGCTGCCTTACACTTTTCTGCAATTTCATCGGGAGTGCCCTTCATCATCCAGCTGCCGCCTACTGCAAAAATCTTTTCCCATTTAAGGTATTCTGCGAGATTTTCATCTGAAATACCTCCTGTTGGAAGGAAGTTAACCTGGGGGAATGCAGCAGCAAGAGCCTTCATGGTGGAAAGTCCGCCGTAGTTTGAGCAGGGGAAGAATTTAATTGTCTTACAGCCGTAGGAAATAGCAGTCATAACCTCTGTGGGAGTAACGCATCCGCCGAGATAGGGAATATTCTTTTCGTTACAGTAAGCCGCAACCTCTTCGGAGAAGCCGGGGGATACGATAAATTTTGCACCGAGTGCTATCGCTTCTTCGCACTGAGTCTTATTTATAACGGTACCTGCGCCTACGAGCATTTCGGGAAATTCTTCAATTGCAATTTTAATAGCATCGCCTGCACATGCTGTTCTGTAGGTGATTTCAGCAATAGGAAGACCGCCCTTTACCATTGCTGTAAGCTTGGGACGTACCTCATCAATTGAATTGAAAACTACAACGGGTACTACCTTATACTGACTGATAAATTCATTTGTTGTCATAATATCTACCTCTTATTATACACCGCTGTATGCGTTGAAGCCGCCGTCAACGGGAATTACTACACCTGTGATAAATCCGCTTGCACCGTCATCAGCAAGGAAAAGAAGGGAGCCGATAAGCTCACTTACATCACCGAAACGGTTCATGGGAGTACCGGAAAGAATTTTGTGTGAACGGGGAGTGGGGTTGCCGTCCTTATCGAAAAGGAGAGCTCTGTTCTGATTTCCTACAAAGAAGCCGGGAGCAATTGCATTACAACGGATTCCCATAGGTGCAAAGTGAACAGCAAGCCACTCTGTAAAGTTTGAAATACCTGCCTTTGCTGCCGAGTATGCAGGGATTTTTGTAAGTGGATGGTAAGCATTCATTGAGGAGATATTAATGATGTTGCCGCCTGTGGTGAGCATATCCTCAGCAAATACCTGGGTTACGAGGAAAGCGGAAGTAATGTTAAGGTCAAAAACGAACTTAAGTCCTGCTTCATCAAGGTCAAAGAATGTCTTTACGTCTTCTCCGATGTCGGGAGTCATATATTCGTTATCTGTTGTCGCCTTGGGATTGTTGCCTCCTGCACCGTTAACAAGGAAATTAACCTTGCCGAATTTCTCGTTAATTAATTTCTTTGCTGCAATGATGGAGTCCTTGGAAAGTGCATTTGTTTCAATTGCAAGTGCATTTTCGCCGATTTTATCTGCAACTGCCTTTGCTGCTTCATAGTTTATGTCAAGCAGAGCAACCTTTGCGCCGCAAAGAGCCATTGCTTCTGCAAACTGGCTGATTATGGCACCGCCGGCACCTGTAAGGGCAACAACCTTATCGGATAAATCAACATTAAAGGGAAGTTTCATTTTATTTAGCTCCTTTTTCTATAGCTTCAAAAAGTCCGTTGATATAGCAT
>JAZRNB010000079.1:0-7049 GCA_045647985.1 Acutalibacteraceae bacterium | reverse complement strand
TCTAAGAACTTGTTAGCTCTTTTCGTCTTCTGACGTTTAATTCAAGAAATCTCGAATTTACTGTTCACAAGTTGTACTTGTTAAACTCAAATTAATCTTCAAGGGTTTCATTTTTGTCGTTGTTTAATTTTCAAGGTTCGGTGCACTCCCTCAAGAGTGCCTTGTGATTATATCACGTCGTTTCCCTCTTGTCAAGTGCTTTTTTAATTTTTTTTGATTTCTTTTTTCAACCGTTTTCGATTGATTCCGAAATCGTTTGCGCTCTTTTCGGGCGCTCGGTAATCATATCACATCCGATTGCCTTTGTCAAGAACTTTTTTTAAGTTTTTTGCACTTTTTTCGGAGGACACGTCTTCGCGCTGTCGCTCTCTCGAGTGCTTGCATATATTACCACAAGAAAAAGCAATTGTCAACACATTTTTTAAAATTTTTCGTCATTTTTTACAACGGAGCCTGGTGTTTCTTGTTACTTATGCTACATATATTTCCTATTAACCCAAAAAAACACTATATATGCGATTTTCGGGCAATATTCTTTTTTTATTTTATTATGTAATTATCCTTTAATTGTTCAATATAAAGAGATAATTGGCTTTTTTGTTCTTCATCTGCTATATCATAAAGGGGGACAAGCACAAAATCTCTGTCCTTCATTCCGGGGTGCGGCAGCTTCAGCTCATCAGTATTTCTTTCCTCGCCCTCATAAATTATCAGATCCAGATCAATTATCCTCGGTCCGTTTCTGAATTCTCTTATTCTTCCCATTCCTGCTTCAATCCCCAAACACACTCCGAGAAGTGCTTCAGGAGAAAGATCAACGCTGAGTTTTACGCAGGCATTGGCAAAATTATCCTGTGCTTCATATCCCCATGGCTTTGTTTCATATACGGGCGAAATCTTTTCCACCGATATACCGGGGACAAGAGCCAGGGCGCTGACTGCACTTCTGATATTTTCCTCTCCGTTTCCCATATTTGAACCGAGAGCAACAAAGGCTGTTTTACTCATCTCTTTTTCTCCTGATTTCTACTGCGACATATAAAAAATCTGCTTTAATAGGTGCTTCCGGCTTTTTGAGAAGTATTTCACATTCCTGCACTAAGGGAAAGCTTTCGAAAATTGCATCACATACAACCTGCGATACCTTTTCCAACAGATCGTACTTCTCAGCAGTAAACACTTCTCTCACCTTTTTGATTATTTTTGAATAACTCACCGTATCTTCAACATTATCACTTTTACAGGGCTTGCTGAGATCTGCCCATACAGTTATATCAAGACAGAAATTCTGTCCGTTGATTTTTTCTTCCTCATTTACGCCGTGATATGCAAAAAGCTTCAGATCCTTTATTATTATCTTATCCATAACATTCACCTCAGGCGTATTGTACCACACCCGTTTTTTTTAATCAACCGGAATATTGACAGTTACGGATTGTATATGTATAATTATTATAATATATTATTAAGAATATTATTAATATCATAATAAATACAATCTGCACAGACACAGTCTGTTTTAGTATTGAATACCAAAAAAAAGGAGGGCGGACATCAAAAAAAGCCGAAACTAAACAACCAAATATAAAAATTGATAAGGACTAACATTAAAATGAAAAACAACATAAAAAAAGGTGTACTCAGAGGTAAAATCCTAATTTTCACTCTGAGAACACTTATAAAACGGCCTGCGGTAAAGATACTGCAGTTTTCTGACAAAGAACGCAAAATCAATGATCAGCCTTATCTTGTTTTTGCAAATCATTCCGACGCAATTGACCCTGCATACATTATAAAAACCACAAAGCGTTATGTCCGCTTCGTTATGAGTGACCATGTAATGCGTATGGGACTGGTGGGAAAGCTCTATAATTTCCTTGATGCCCCCATAATTTTCGAAAGAGAAAAAGGTACGGATACCCTTTATAAAAGCATTATTGACAACATCAGGGCAGGTGTCAATGTAGCTATGTACCCCGAGGGTGCAATGACAAGCACGGGAGAAACAGGATTTATATCCAAAAGAAATGCAACACTTATAAAGGAATGTGACTGTACCTTCGTCACATACCGCGCCTACGGCGGATATCTGAAAAAGCCCCGTTGGGCAAAAAGCGGACGCAAGGGCCCCATTTTCGGAGAAGTAGTAAATGTTTACACCCGAGAGCAAATAAGACAAATGTCCGAGGATGAAATTTTCCGTCATATCACAGAAGACCTTTATGTGAACATATATGACGAGCAGAGAAAGAATCCGCACAAATATATAGGTGAAGCACCTGCAGAGAATGCGGAAATAATCCTCTACGGCTGTCCCAATTGCAGAAGTGTCGGAAATCTCCGCACAAAGGACAGAGAAATCTTCTGTTCCTGCGGCTTCAGAGCTGAAATTGACGACTACGGCTTCTGGCACGGCGAAAATATGGAGTTTGACAACATTGTTGAGTGGGATAAATTCCAGAAGACTCTTCTTAAGGAAATCACCGACGCAAAAGGCGGCACTGATGAGCTGTTATTTGAAGATAAGCAGCAGCAGATTTATTCTATAGAAAACTCCGTTGTCACAACTCTTTCCGAAAGCGGAACAATCGCTCTCTATGCGGACAAGGTTGTAATTACAGCCGACGATAAGGAATTTATCATTCCGCTGAACGAAATAAGCTCAATAAAAACATCATCCCGTATGAATCTTCTTCTCGTGACAGAGACGGCTTACTTTGAAATAAAGAGCCCCTACCCGAGATCTGCAACAAAATACATTGTTGCAGTAAGATATCTTCAGGGAAAAGAAAACCTGTAAAAAAAATACCCCGATACCGGAAAAGCACTGTGCTTCTCTGATATCGGGATTTTTTGCAATTTATTATATTCAGCTCTGTCGGTAATCCTTCAGAAAATCTCCCAGCTCCCGCATTGCCCCGGCAAGAGTTTCGGGCGCAGGAAGCATAACGATACGGAAGTGGTCGGGCTCAATCCAATTGAATCCGCTTCCGGGAACTATCATAATGTGCTTCTTGTGGAGAAAATCAAGTGCAAAACGGCGGTCATCCGTGATATTAAATTTTTTCACATCAAGCTTCGGGAAGACATAAAATGCAGCAGAGTTTCTGACGCAGGATATTCCCTCTATCTTTTCAAGCTCTCTCATACAGGCCTCGCGCTGTTCATAAAGCCTGCCGCCGGGCGCTATCATAGCCCTGGTGCTGTCACTATCCTCAAGAGCAGCAGGAATAACAAGCTGCATAAGTGCATTGGCGCAAAGACGCATGGAGGCAAGCTGGACAAGTCCCGAAATAAAATCATCAGCCTTATCCTTTTTACCGCTGATAATCATCCATCCGCAACGGAAGCCGCACACGATATGTGACTTTGAAAGACCGTTCATTGTTATGCAAAGCAAATCGGGGCAAAGAGAGGCTGTTGACACAAAAGGAACATCATCCATAACAAGCCTGTCATATATTTCATCAGCAAAAACCGTGAGATTATTCTCTCTTGCAATCTGCAAAATATCCAGAAGCAGCTGCTTCGGATATACCGCACCTGTGGGATTGTTGGGATTAATAATTACAATAGCCCTTGTCCGTGAGGTTATCTTTGATCTGATATCATCCACATCGGGATACCAAAGATTATTTTCATCACACACATAATGTACAGGCTTCGCGCCTGCAATGTGCACGGAATTTGTCCACAGAGAATAGTCGGGGGCGGGAATGAGAATTTCATCACCGTAATTGAGAAAAGCAGTAAGGGTCATTGTTACAAGCTCGCTGACACCGTTGCCGATAAAAACATCATCAGCAGTCACACCCTCAACACCTCGGCTCTTATGGTAATCGCATATTGCCTGCCTTGCCTCAGGCATACCCTTGAGGTCACAATAAGCCACAGCCTTGTCAGCATTGCTTATAAGAGCATTGCGTACAGAATCAGGCATTGTAAAATCAAATGCTGCAGGATTTCCCGTATTAAGCTTTAATACATCAATTCCTTCTTTTATCATTCTGTTTGCTTCAAGAAAAACAGGACCTCTTATATCCGAATGAACAAGCCTGAGCTTGTCCGAACGTTTAATCTCTGTCATTACTACCTCCGTTTATCAGGGCTGAAAGGATACGGGCAGCTGCTCGGTTTCCGATTCAATGCTTATAAAATTGTTATGTGCAAAATATGCCCAGAACATTCTGAAGGGCTTACAAAAATCTTCACAGGGGACATAAAGCTGCTCACGTTCAAGACGAATACAGGGTGCAGTCATCTTCATTTCCCCGTCCTTTGTATTCATAATATCGGAGTTTTCCGTAAATTCGGCAAATCTGTCATAAACCTCAATTCTGACCTTGCCGACAGAGTGCTTCGATTCACCGCCCATAAATTTTACTATCTGTGCAGCGGGCACATACCATACTCCGTCAATGCACTGCGGCAGTGTACCCATAACACAAAGTCCCAGATCATAGCCCTTGAACTTAAGTCTTGTACGGTTATACTTCGGAGCACGGCGGATTGGAGTTATAAGATCCTCAGCCTTATCAATAACACATCGGTCAATAATTCTGCCGTCCTCAACATAAGCGGTGAGTGTGCACTTATCACCGTCAATATCGACAATGCTGAACATTGACAGATCCTCCTCGTGCTCATAGGTATTGTCATTCCAGACCTTGGGCACAACTCTTGTTCCGGGAGGATTGCGGTTACCGCTTCCTATATTATAATGCACGGTACCCTCCGAGGGCTTATCATAAAGTCCGTCAGCACGTCTCGGAAAGGAACGGGCAAATGAATGCTCGTGTCCCGAGAACATAATATCGTACTTTTCTATGCCCTCCTTCATAGGAGGATATGTTTCATAGCATTCAAGATTGGGGCCCGAATAGCAAACAGGGAAATGATGTGCAGCAAACTTCCAGACGGCATCGCTTTCCTCTGCAGTCTTTTTCAGCCACTCGTTTATATATTCAAATCCGCTGGTTCCCGTAACCGAAAAAAGAGTATTACCGTATCTGAATGAATAGTTAGGTATCTGCCATCCCTCAGGACCGTTTTCAGGATAAGAGAATCTGAGCTGATTAGTAAAATAAGTTGCGTGCTCAGAGTAATATTTACCCGTAAAGGTAAAATAATCCTCAAAGCCCATATCATCGTGATTTCCCATACAGAACTGCACGGGGATATATTCAATTATCCCCTTGAGTCCTTCAAAAAGTCCCGTCCACTGAACATCCGTCTGCCCGCAGTTGGTATTATCCCCTGCCGTAAGAATAAACTCACACTCGGGATGCTCCCCGAGAATTTTTCTTACAACCTCACCAAGCACACTGTAATCAGCAGGAGGCTCGGGTCCGCCCGACTGAACATCCGAAAGACAGAGGAAGGAAAACCTTTCGGCATTCTTCATGGCTGTTCTGAAGAAATAAGTTTCACTTCTGTCGGTATCATTACCGCAGTTGTATTCATAGTAAGTAAAGGGCTCAAGTCCCGTCATATCAGCAAAAAAGAAGCTGCTTTCATCAACATCAGTTTTGAAGGGATTGCGCTTTGCCTGAGCGCGCATCCATTCGTCAGCGCTGCCCTTTTTTCTGAAAAGAACAAAGCCCTCCGTAACACCGACATCGGTACGCCATCTTACGGTCATATTTTCTGCAGGATCATTTTTAATTGAAAGCATTATCTGATCAGGAGCATTTTTTGAGCCCCTTATTTTTTTCCACATTTCAGCAGTCATACAAACATCTCTTTCTTTATAATGTATTACATATTATATATAAACACATTAAACAAAGCAAGCATTTTCCTGTCTGTTGTCTCAATAAAAAAAACAAAACAGACATAAGACCGTTCTCAGTCCTATGTCTGTTTTCAGACTATTTTCTTAAATTACCTCAAGCACAAGTCCCTTTGTTTCGCAGCTTACAGACAAAACATCGTTTCCGCTTTTATCTGCACCTATCTGATATACAGGTACGCTTGCGGTAAGATTAATTTTAGTTCCCGCGGGCGCATCCTGTGAAACGATATATGTAATTTCACAGATATCATCATCAAGCACATCATAGGTAGAAGCCACAATACCTCTCACAATAACATACTCCTCTGCACCCTTTTTTTCCTGATTTGCAGCAAGTATCAGCTTTGAAGCCATAGTCTCAACATCGACAAAGTCCAGCTGATTATCTGCATAAACACAGACATCAAAGCAAGCAGTAAGAGGTGCATTGCTGACATGAAGCATTATTCTGATTTCCTCACCGGGCTTCACAGCTGTTTTTTCCGTAACAAGAGAAACCACAGGAGCAGCTCCGTCAGCATCAGCCGTAGCATCAACAGTAGTTTCCTCCCCTCCCGAGGAGCAGGATACGAGAAATAAAACCATCAATAAAGCAATTGTTATACTTAATATCTTTTTCATAAGCATCAATAATTCCCTACAAAATCTCTTAATTTTTTGCTGCGGTTAGGATGACGAAGCTTTCTGAGAGCCTTTGCCTCAATCTGTCTTATACGCTCTCTTGTAACCTTGAATTCCTTACCTACCTCTTCAAGGGTTCTGGGATGTCCGTCTGTGAGTCCGAATCTGAGATCAAGTACCTTTGACTCTCTGGGAGTAAGAGTGCTGAGTGCCTCTGCAAGCTCTTCCTTAAGAAGTGCCTGTGTTGCTGCTTCAGCAGGAGAAATTGCATCATCATCAGGAATGAAATCACCGAGATGGCTGTCCTCCTCCTCGCCGATGGGAGTTTCAAGAGATACGGGCTCCTGAGCAACACGCATTATTTCCCTTACCTTTTCAATGCTCATATCAAGCACAACTGCAATATCCTCAGCAGAAGGCTCCTTGCCGTTCTGGTGAAGAAGCTGAGTCTGAGCCTTCTTTACCTTATTGATTGTTTCAACCATATGGACGGGAATACGGATCGTTCTTGCCTGATCGGCAATTGCACGGGTGATAGCCTGTCTTATCCACCAGGTAGCATAGGTTGAGAACTTAAAGCCCTTGGTGTGATTGAACTTGGAAACAGCCTTCATAAGACCCATGTTTCCTTCCT
>JAZRNB010000078.1:0-12160 GCA_045647985.1 Acutalibacteraceae bacterium | reverse complement strand
TGTCTTCCTAAGCCCGCTTGGCCTCCGACTTGGAGCCTGAGTTGCAGGAGCCTGAGTAGCGGGAGCCTGTGTAGCAGGAGCCTGTGTTGCGGGAGCCTGAGTTGCAGGAGCCTGTGTTGCAGGTGCCTGTGTTGCGGGAGCCTGTGTTGCAGGAGCCTGCTGAACAGGAGCGTTTACGATACCGCTGATGTCGATGTCATTACCCTCTTTGTCAACAAAACGAACATGAATTTCCTGAGTACAGGAAGCGAAAGCGAAAAGCATACCTGCAACAAGAACAAGAGCAATTACTCTTAAAGCATTTTTCTTCATTAGGTGTATACCCCTTTCAAATGATACGGCATCAGCCGTTATAATGGTGCTGCACACTCATCAAATCAGTATGCAATACATACATAATTTACAACATCACAGAACAATTGTCAAGTGAGTTTACAAAAAATCGTTGAAAGAAAAAATACAATTTTGTAATCAATAGGCGAATTCTGAATAATCAGTGTTGGAAACAAGAGTAATTTCCACATCGGTGTTGATTGTAACCACCTTTTTGACGGTTGCATCCTTAAGAGCCATTACGCAGGTAACATATGTATTATAGGCTTCAACCCTGCCCTCGGGAGAGATTACAGCCTTTGCGGTACAGCCCGAATATGTTACCTTTATGTTGCTTCTTTCAACCGTTGCACCTACCTTGGGTGCATAAGTATTTACAACATCATCAACGGTGATGAAATTGAAAATTTTAGCATAAGCTCCCTCTGTCTTTGTGGGATTTACCGCTTCAGGAAGAGTTACCGTTACGGCATAGCCTGTACCTTCACTTGTGACGGTAATATCCTTTATATCTGCCATTGTAAGCTGTGAAACATATCTTTCACCGTCAGGGGACATAAGCTCTGCGCAGGACTGGCCCTTTACAGCAGTCTTTTCTTCAACTTCTTCGGAAAGAAGTGCACCCTTTACAAAACCGACAAGTGTGTTTGCAGCCTGATTTGAAAGCTTGATATCCGAAACCGTGGTGAGCTTTGCGCGCTTGAAGCCGGGCATACCGTCCTTTACACCGTTAATGCTGTCATTGAACCAGGCAAGCAACTCCTCCTTTGACATTTCAAGAGGAGTTTTCTGAGCGGCAGGGGCGGTGGTAATTTCAACTGATGCCGCAGTTGTTGTCTCAGCAGGTGCAGTTGTGATAACAACAGGCGCAGAGGTAGTGTTCACAACGGGAGGCACAGTAGTAATAACTACGGGCGGTGCGGTTGTAACAACCACGGGCGGTGCGGTTGTAATTTCGGGAGCAGGTACATTCTGCTCAGGTGCAGCAGTTCCCTGAACAGGTGCTGAGTTTCCGCCCAGATTACGTTCAGGCAGGGTAATTTGTACCTTCATACAAGATGCTGAAGTGAGCATCAGAACAGATATAAGAATAAAGGATATAACTTTTTTCATAACAGACTTCCCTCCGATTATACTTCTTACATTCAATTTACAGCATATCTGTTATTTTGTCAATAAACAGACCTCAGGAAAATATTTTCTGTTGACTACAATATTTTTTACATATATAATTAAGGCAGATTGTCACAGGAGGCAGCACATTGAAAAAATTTACTACTCTGTTTTTATGTCTGATTTTAATTTTTCAGATTACCTTTTTCGCTTCGGCTTTCGAGGCTCAGGACAAGCTCACACCTGCTCCTGAGATCAGATGCTTCAGCGCAACCGAAAAAACCGATATTTATAAAATGGATATCGTTCATTCCCTGTCTTCCGCGGAAGAACTGAGAACTATGATCTATGAACTGGCTCTGGAAAAATACGGAAGTGAAGAAATTCTTCTCGCCTCCCCCGAAAAATACCTTTCTTACAAAACGGGGCTTTATCTCCAGGTAAGCCGCGACGGCGAAAACTGGAAAACCTTAAGAAAACTCACAAAAAACAATTTTTCCGTTTCTCTTAAAAATGATATTCTCCCCTATGCCGAAAACGGCATAAGCTTTCTTCGTGTAACCCTTGCTTCAGAAAACTTCAAAGACAAAGATGCAGAAAAAATTTACATATTCACCCCGTCGGAAACACTTATGCTGCTCATCAATAAAAATACGGTTATCCCCAGCGGCGTAAAATTAGTTTTCGAAAAAGAAACCACTGAAGATATTTCTCTTTTTATCCCCTCAAGAAAGGGCTACACCTTTGACGGCTGGGCTGCCGACGGAGACACAAGAGTCAATAAAATTCCTGCAAAAACCAAAGAAATTACCATTACCGCACATTTCATTCCCGTAAAGTATGAAATAAATTATGTGCTTACCACAAATATAACATATCCCTTCGGCAGAGCTGATAATACAAAAAATCCTGTTTCATACACTGTAGGCGAAGGAGCAAAGCTCTATTCCATAAAATCTCCCATCGGCGGATTCACATTTATGGGCTGGTACAACAATCCCGACTTTTCAGGTAAGCCCGTAACGGAAATAGGAAAAACCGAAACCGGTGATAAGCTGCTTTATGCAAAATGGTCAAGTGACGAGGAGCTTGAAGAAATCAAATATGCCGAAAGACTGAAGTATATAAAGGACAAGAATTTAGGAGATCCTGACGGTGACGGATTTATCTCCGCCGCAGATGCAAGATATGTGATGCGTGCCGTTGTCGGACTCGAAGAAATTGACTACGAATTACTGAAAAGAGTAGATTACTTCGGCTCGGGCAAAATTACTTCGGAAAACGCCCGTATGACATTAAGATTTTCCGTCGGTCTTGAAAATATTTATGATATTCTGCTCGAAAACGGTCTTTTACCCTGAATATAACATACGGATTGGTGTAAAATGAAAAAACTTATTTCACTGCTGCTGTCAGCAGTTATGCTATTCTCTTTTCTTCCCCTTTGCTTTGCAGCATCGGCGGGAAAATATGTAGTGGCAAACAATGTTACAAGTGTATTTTCCTCCCCCGGAATTACGGGACAGAAAATATCGGAGCTCACAAAAAATACCGTCGTGGAAGTAACGGAAATCCGTAACAACAGCTTCGGCAAGGTGCATGTAGCAAAGGACGGAGTTACGGGCTGGGTGCAGTTAGGCGCTCTGAAGCCTCTGAGCACTCCTTCTCCCGACAAAAACATCACGGGCATTAAAATAAAAACGCTGCCTTTAAAAACAACATACACAGACGGCACTGAAGAGCTTGATCTTACAGGTCTTGCGGTGGTGTCCGTAAACAAGGATAAAAAAGAGACTCCTGTTACCGGATATTCGGTTTATGCCCCCGAAATGAAGGGACCCGGCAAGAAAACCATAAAAGTTTCCTGGAGTCCCGACAGTGTAAATACCTATACCGCAACCTTTACTGTCACGGTAAAACGGCTTCCCGTAACAAAAATCACGGTTAAAACAAAGCCCGTGCTTTCCTATATGGAAAATCAGGCACTTGATTTGTCCGCCCTGGTAATTGTCTGCAGCTTCTCTGATTCCGTACCTGACAGAGAATATACCTTCAACGAAATAAAGGATAATCCCGATTTCATTATCGGAGGCTGCCACGACGAAGAACACGGCACTTCCCTGGCAAAGGGCAGCCACAAAATTAAGATTGCCTATAAATACTCGGATATTTTCACAGAGCTTACGGTAAAGGTCACTCCAAGAAAGCTGACGGGGCTTACCGTGAAAAAATATCCTGACAATATGACGGTCTATGACAACAAAAAAATTCCCGCGCTGGACGGACTTGTTCTTGAGGCTGTCTATGATAACGGAGAAACCGAAGAGATATTTCATAACAGCTGCAAAGCGGTATGCGATCCCTCTGAATTCATAATCGGCCCGGGAAATAAGGTAAAGGTATACTTTGAAAAGCTGTTTGTCACAATAGAATTCCGTTATTCCGTTGCTGAACCCGAAAGAATAGATCTTGAATATCCACCCGGATTCCGGCTTAACTTCCTTAAGGGTGAGGAAATTGATCTTTCCGGAATAAAGGTAAAGCTTGTTTATTCCGACGGCACATCTCAATATGTCACAGACTATAAAATGAGCACCCCCGACCACACCGTCACAGGCACACAGCATATAAGCGTCACATACAAGGAATTTTCCGAAGTATTTGTAATAAACATTTCTCCTTACTTCAGTAAAGGAGATGTTGACGGAGACGGAGTAATACGCGCAAACGATGCACGCCAGACACTCCGTGCTTCTGTCGGACTTACAAAGCTTGCCGGAATGACATTCTTTGCAGGCGATGCTGACAGAGATGAAAAAATAACTGCCAATGATGCACGTCTCATACTCCGTGCTTCCGTCGGTCTTGAAAATCTCTACATAACATTATAATTTATTCTGAAAGGAAAAGATATCATGAGCAAAAACAATAATATCGCACCCGAAAAAGAAGAAGTTGAATTCTTTGAATTTGTAGATGAAGAAGGCAATGTGGAGAAATTTGAAATTCTCGGCTTTGTTGAATTTGAAGGAGCAGATTACGTAGCTCTTCTTCCCGAAAACGATGACTCTCAGGTTCACATTCTTGAGGTTGTTGAGGAGCTTGACAGTGACTATGATACATATCTCGGCATAGATGACCAGGCTCTTGTTGATAAGGTTTATGCTAAATTTATGGAAGAAAACAAGGATCGCTTCAACTTTGTAGATTAACAGAAAAAGGAGCTGTAAAAAACGATGTTTTTTACAGCTCCTTTTGAGAGATCAGGAAAAATAACAAAGAACGGATAAATCAAGCGGAATCAAGACTTCAGGCTTATTTTTTGCTTGCCCGGAGCCCTTGTTTTTTCTGCGATCTTCGCTTTTTGCATCCCCTTTATTCATCTGTATTTTTTCATTAGCAATGAAAATAAGTCCTTTGTTGACGGAGGCGTGTATGTTATTGCGTTTGCACCTGCTTCAACTGTTTTTCTTATTGACTCTCCGGTAGGTCCCCCTGTTGCAATTATAGGAACTTCAGGATATTTTTCTCTTATCTTTCTGACAAGATCGGGAGTTTTATCAGCCGCAGCAACATTGAGAATTGCTGCCCCTGAAAGAAGTCTTGCATCTATATCGGTATCTTCACTTACCACTGTTATTATAACAGGTATATCCACTGCATCAGCGACTTTCCTGACATTCTCATCAGTAACGGGAGCATTCAGGACAACCCCCATTGCTCCCTGTGCCTCAACATCCTTTGCAAGGCTTACTGTCCTTGCCCCTTGCGTTGTTCCTCCGCCAACTCCGCAGAAAACAGGTATATATGCATTTTTGATAATTGCTTCGGAAATCGCAATCTGAGGAGTAAACGGATAAACTGCGAATACCGCATCCGCATCGCAATTTCTGATAATTGCAATGTCCGTTGAAAAAATGAAGGTTTTTATTATACGACCAAAAATATTTATTCCGCTGCAGGCCTCTGCCTCTTCGGGTACATTCAGAATGTTATGTCTTAACCTGCTTTCAAAGACCGGTATTCTGTTTCCGTTTTTTTCACTGGTATTCAATTCTATCATCCTCCCGGTTGAATATTAGCATAAAACAACAAATAAAAACAACTGAAAAAGGTAAAAAAGATGTACAAAAAAGTCTATCTCGAAATTACAAATGTATGCAATATGAACTGCTCATTCTGTCACAAGACAAGGCGGCAGAAGAAGTTTTTATCCGTAAATGAGTTTTCTTTTCTTGCAAAAAAAATACGTCCTTTTACGGAATATCTTTATCTGCATCTTATGGGGGAGCCGCTTCTTCATCCCGATCTCGGTGAGCTTCTGCAGATCGCAGACGAGCTCGGCTTTAAAACAACAATAGCAACCAACGGTTTCCTGATAAAAAAATCCGAAAAGAAACTACTCAGCCGTGCACCGTACAAGGTAACCTTTTCTCTTCATTCCTTTGAAGCAAATGAAACGGATGTGCCCCTTACAGAATACCTTGATGATATCATTTCCTTCTGCAGAGAAGCAGAAAAAAAGGGGACGATCTGCGTATTGAGACTGTGGAACGGAAAAGGAGAAAACCATCTTAATGACGAAATTATTTCCTGTCTGAAGGATGAATTCACCTTTTCGGAAAACAGAACTGGCTTTACCCTTTCCAAAAAAATCTATCTTGAATTTGCAGATATGTTTATCTGGCCTGATAATGCGGCACCGGAGCAGGATGTCCGTTTCTGCATGGGACTGCGTGACCATGTAGGTGTGCTGTCAGACGGTACTGTTGTCCCCTGCTGTCTCGATGCAGACGGAAGCATTCCGCTGGGCAATCTTTTTTGCGAGGATTTATCCGACATTGTAAAATCTCCTCGGGCACAGGCAATTTACGAGGGATTTTCAAAAGGAAAATGCTCCGAGGAAATGTGTAAGCACTGCCAGTATGCAACAAGATTCAACTGAAAAACAGGGTACCTGCAAATGCAGTGTACCCCGATTTTTTTACGCACTGATCCGCTTGAGATTTCTCTTTTCACTTCTCCATGAAAAGATTATTTCGGGATTTTTGAAAATTTCATCAAGTCTTTTCATAAACGGAGTTATTTCCCCGAAGTCCAGTGCTCTGTGATCAAATGCAATGCAGATGGGAAGAATTTGTCTTATTTCAATCTTATTATCTTCAGTTACAGCAGGCTTTTTCTGCACGGCACCAACTCCGAAAGCGCATACCTGCGGAGGAACAATTTCAAGAAGTGCCATCGCGCCCTTCTGTCCGAGATAGGTTGAACCAATATTTGAAACAGTGACAGTCCCCTGCTCAAGATCACGATATGTGAGCCTTTCAGCTTCAGGTATCGCCTCATATTCTCTCTTAGCCCTTCCCGACAAAGTCTTAACCTTGTGCTTTCCTGTTTTTGAACCTACAAGCCTGTATATGGCTTTTATAAGATGTCCCTTTCTGAGAGCCTTCAGAGTATCGTGGAGAGATACGGAAAAAAGTGCCTCTGTGAGGTCAGTATTTTCTGCCCTTTTCGTAACATCATTAATATAGGCCGTCATATCGTCAAGATCACGGTTTTCAAAATTCCTTAAATTTACTGTCATCATTTTTCCGTCGGGAAGAATCGCGGGCATTGAAATATTTATATTTTCAAAAGTATTTATTTGACCTCTTACCAATCTTCTGTTAAAATTGATATGTGAGTTCATTTCAGGTGCGGCCTTCAGTCCTTCTGTTATGATTTTCAGAATAAGGGTGTTAAAGGTAATCTTTGTGCTGTACTCGGAATTCATTTCTTTATAACAAGCAAAAAGCTCAGTCACATCTGCTTCATAAATATATGAAACATGAGGAATATTTCTCCAGCTTTCGCTTGTCATATTAGCAACTATTTTTCTCTGTATTCCGAAGTGTTCTGTGTTTTTAAGTTTCATTTCATTTTCTCCTGATAAAGTATTTTTTACAGTATTTTACTCACAGGCACCGTGCCTGTTACGATATCAGTTTACCCGAAGAAGACACAAAAAAACACCAACCCGACTTTACATACGGACATTCAAATATATACTTCAGTTTACATTTACTGCCGCAACCGGTTGCAAATCAGGAAATTTTTAACGGAGGGGAAAATATGGATCTTTTTACTGCAAAAAAATTAACGGAGCTGCGCAAGCACAACTCTCTGTCACAGGAGGCTCTTGCCGAAAAAATAGGAGTAAGCCGTCAGGCAATTTCAAAGTGGGAACGGGGAGAAGCCTCTCCCGACACGGAAAATCTCCTGTCTCTTTCAAGGATATATTCCGTGTCTCTTGATGACCTTCTGGGTGATAAATCCGCTGAAGAAATAATCAATTCTCTAACCGGAGATGCTGTCCCGGCAAAAGAGCTTTTTACAGAAAAAAAAGAGCAGACTTTGCCGGAGGAAAACACTGTTTCACAAGCTGTAGCAAAACCGCAGAGTGCAACAAGCACCGCAGATAAGATCAAAGAAACAATAAAAAGAGAAACTGCAGATCTTCCTGTGCTCGGCAAAAAAATGCTGCTGTTTCCCTTCTTTCTCGTTGCAATCGCAGGATATCTTGCGGTAGGATTTATGCTTAAGCTGTGGCACCCGACATGGATTATTTTTATCACAATCCCCGCTTACTACATAACGGCTGTTGCATTTCTTCAGAAAACGGAAAAGAAGATGCTGCTTGTCTTACCCGTTTATCTCTATGCGATAATTGCATTTCTGATAATCGGTTTTGCACTCAATCTATGGCATCCTGCCTGGTTTGTTTTCCTTGCAATTCCTCTGTATTACTGGTTTGCTGCAACAAAAAAATAAGCAGAAAAATACAAAAAAACGGCTTCGCAACTAAAGTTTACACCGGTTGCGAAGCCTTATTTTTCAAGGGTTTATGCGTTTTTCTGCAATTTATACTTTTCTTTATACTGCTTGTATTCCTCGTCAAATACATCATTGCCTGACTTAACCGAGCTCAGGTAATTATGAGCATCATATCCGTCTGTTGCCGATTCAATAACAGCAACCGCAATGTTTGAGCAATGGTCTGAAATTCTCTCACAGTTATTGAGAATATCCGAAAGAATGAAGCCCAGCTCAATAGTACATTCACCTGCCTTGAGACGGTCAATATGTCTTTTTCTTACCTTATCGGTAAGGCGGTCAATAACCTGCTCAAGAGGCTCAACCCTGGCTGCAAGCTCTGAGCTGTTTTCTGCATAAGCTCTGTTCGTAAGAGTGATTATTTCAATAAGAGCATCAGTAAGCACAGTCAGCTCCTCATAGGCATTGGGCGAAAAAGAAATCTTTTTGTTATGCATTTCCTTTCCTGATTCAAGAAGGTTGAGGGCGTGGTCACCCAGTCTTTCAAAATTGCCTATGGCATGAAGCATACGTCCGGTTTTTCTTGAGTCTGTTTCAGAAAGGGAAAGTGCAGAAACCTTTACGAGGAAGGATCCTATATCATCTTCATAAGCATCAAGTATTTCCTCCTGAAGCTGCAACCATTCTTCCGTTTCCTCGTCGTATTCACACATAGCAGCAAAGGAAGTAATTATCATCTGTTTTGCGGTTTCCGCCATTTTCACTGTAACATTATTACACTCGCTGACGGCAACAGAGGGAGTTGCAAGAAGCCTTTCGTCCATAGAGAAAAGATGAACATTGTTCTTCTTTTCCGCATCCTTATCCTTCACACAGATTTCCGTAAGACGGATAAGAGGCTTTGCAAAGGGAGAAAGCACTACTGTCAAAGCCACATTGAAAATTGAGTGTACAAGAGCAATACTCCAGGCTGTTGCAGGCTCATTGAAAAGTGCAATATCAAAAACAGCATCTGCAACACAAAATACCCCGAGGAATAAAATTGTACCTATGACATTGAGTGCAGTATGTAAAAATGCAACACGCTTTGCCTTAGAGTTTGTTCCTATAGAAGAGAGCACGGCGGTAATGCAAGTGCCGATATTCTGTCCCATAACGATGGGAATTACCATTCCCACATCAATAAGCCCTGTGAGCGCCAATGCCTGAAGCATACCTACAGATGCAGCAGAAGACTGAATTACGGCAGTAATAACCGTACCGATAAGCACTCCGAACAAGGGATTGCTGAACTTAATGAAAACATTTTCAATGCCCGGGATATCCTTTATGGGATCCATTGCTGAGCCCATAAACTCCATTCCGTACATCAGCACCGCAAAGCCCACAAAAACAGAGCCGAGGCTCTTTCTCTTGGAGTTCTTGGAGAACATCACGAACATAACACCGATAAATGCAAGTATGGGGGAAAAGTTCTCAGGCTTCAGCATCATCATTGCGATACTGTCACTTTCAATACCCGAAAGCGAAAGTATCCATGCTGTAAGAGTTGTTCCTATATTGGCTCCGAATATAATGAATATTGTCTGAGAAAACTGCATTATTCCGGAATTTACAAGACCTACAAGCATAACAGTAACCGCAGATGAGGACTGAACTGCTATCGTTATAAGAGCACCGAGAATAATTCCGAGAACAGGATTCTTTGTAAATTTTTTAAGAAGCACCTCAAGCTTTCCGCCTGCAAGCTTTTCAAGATCGCTTGACATTACATTCATTCCGAAAAGGAAGAATGCAAGTCCGAGAAGCATCTGAACAACAGAGGTAATTATCTGAGTTGTATCCATGTCTTTATCCCACCTTATTTAAAATACATATATACCTGGCACTTTATCATACCGTTATACAGCTTTCTGCGCTTGTCGGCTTTTCTGCCGAAGGCTCTTTCAAATTCTTCATCCGCCGTTATAACCGTATAGCTTCTGCCCTTCTGAGGCTTAAAGCGCTGTCCCATTGTCTTATAAAGCTTTCTTGCATTATCAATATCAAGAAGCCTTTCGCCGTAAGGAGGATTTACAATAACGGTTGCCCTTTCAGTTTCAGGCTCAAAATCCTTTACATCACGAAGAGTAAAGGTAAGATACTTGTCCACTCCGGCTTTTCTTGCATTTTCCTTTGCAATTGCAAGAGCCGCGGGATCAATATCATAGCCGTAGCCGTGGAAATCTATATCGTGCCTCTGAAGACTTACTGCCCTTCTTCTCTCCTCCTGCCAGAGCTCGGGAGGAAACTGACTCCACTTTTCTGCAGTAAAACGTCTGTAAAGACCGGGGGCAATATTAAGAGCCATCAATGCGCCCTCAATAAGAATTGTTCCTGAGCCGCACATAGGGTCATAAAGGGTATGATAGTGCCGGAGCTGTGAAATACGGCAAAGGGAAGCAGCAAGTGTTTCTTTAAGCGGAGCCGCATTTGCATCAGGACGATAGCCTCTCTTGTGAAGTCCTTTTCCCGAGGTATCTATGTAAAGAGTTACCTGATTCTTCATTATTGAAAACTGAATCTGATATAAGGCTCCCGTTTCCTCAAACCATGGAATGGAATATTTCGTCTTAAGTCTCTCAACCACAGCTTTCTTTATAATTGACTGACAATCACTTACGCTGAAAAGATCAGAATTGAGTGAATATCCCTTAACGGGGAATCGATCCTTTTTACCTACCCACTTCTCCCAAGGAAGCCGTTTGGTGCCCTGAAAAAGGTCTTCAAATGAGTGAGCCTCAAAAGTGCCGACCACAATCAATATTCTTTCAGCAAAACGCGAGCAGATATTTGCTCTTGCAAGTATATGCTCGTCTCCCGAAAAAAGCACCCTGCCGTTTTCGGCATTTACATTCTCTGCCCCCATCTCGCGGAGCTCATCGGCAATAAGCCCTTCAAGCCCCAGAAGACACGGAACACAAAAATTTATATCCATATCTATCTCAACTTTCTGCAAATTCGGAATTTCAGATTGTAAAACCCGTAAGCAATCTGATTGTATTTTCTACTCCGTCAATATGGCTTCTTTCATAGCCGTGGGAAGAGTAAACACCGGGACCTATAAGCCCGTGACGGAAATCATGTCCTGCTCTCAGGGTTGCCTCTGCGTCACTTCCGTAATGAGGATAAATATCAACTGCATAATCAGCACCCGTCTTTTCGGCAGCTTCAATAAGCCTTGTTGTCACAGAATAGTTATAAGGTCCGCCGGAATCCTTTGCACAGATTGAAACCTGCTTTTCGGTACAGGCAAGTCCTTCGCCGATACAGCCCATATCAACACTCAGCACCTCTGTTACCCCCTGGAAGGGTACTGCAGCTGCACCGTGTCCGACCTCTTCAAAAACCGTTACATGAAGATAAATCTTTCTTGCGGGAGTAAGGTTTTCATCCTTAAGCAGCTTTGTGAAGCCGAGAATTGCACCCACACTTAATTTATCATCAAGAAAACGGCTTTTTATATATCCCGATTTTGTAACAACAGTTCTTGTATCAAAAGCAACGATGTCACCGTTCATAATTCCGAGAGCCCTTACATCGTCGGCAGTTTTAA
This sequence comes from Acutalibacteraceae bacterium, assembly GCA_045647985.1. Classification (GTDB taxonomy): domain Bacteria; phylum Bacillota; class Clostridia; order Oscillospirales; family Acutalibacteraceae; genus RUG806. The sequence goes on along the minus strand of JAZRNB010000078.1, from coordinate 303 downwards.
CATCCTCATCAAGTACAACCTCCATATTTGAGAAGCTTCTGTCAGTCTTGTTAAACTCACCGTTTACATGAATTGAAGGATTGACCAGCAGAAATGTTCCGTCGTATATACCGCTTTTTCTTGTGATGACACGACAGTTTTCACCTTCGGTGTTAAAACCGTTAAGTCCTCCGAGGGGAGTTATTCTCAATCTGCCGTTCCCTTTTATTTCGGCAACCATGCCGCCGAGAGTATCAAGATGCGCTTCAAGGAGAAGGGCATTATCCTTGTCCTTGCCGCCGAGATCCACGGCAACACCGCCCT
>JAZRNB010000077.1:0-4702 GCA_045647985.1 Acutalibacteraceae bacterium | reverse complement strand
ACCACACCCTTTATATACGGAAGACGAATTTGAAAGGAGTGATGATTTGTTTCGAGCTTTCTTGCAAGCCTTGCTGAAATCAGACCTTCTCCGTCAAACTCGGTTATCTTAACATCTGTTTTCTTCTGTACTCTTGTGTACGTGCGTACAGGGTTATCTGTGCCATCATCGGCTACGGTAATAACATCAACATCCTTTACAACAGATTCGGGATTGTCAATAACAATAATTCTCTTTTCGGAAAGGATATCTTCATCGTTATATCTTTTGCCGCTTGTAAAAAGCAGAGCGTTATATGCATAAAGCTTACTGAGCTGACATTTGCCGATAGTCATACCCAACATCATTCTTTCCTTAAGTGCCTCATAAATATCCGAGCGTACAAATGAAAGTCTGTTGTCACGGCTCATAGATGCGGAGCGTTCAAAAGCGATATACGTCATATCCTCTTTGCCGAAATTAAGCCTTATACCTTTCGGCTTGAACATCTCTTTTGAGAGCTCCTGCAATTCAAGTATTCTTCCGACAGGCATACGGTTAAATATACCCGAGAAATCAACATACACAAACACATCACGAAGAGCCTCGCACAGAAGCGCACTATTGCGGAAATCATCACCGTAAAGGATACACATAGCCTGATGAAAAATCGGGCAGTCATCCTGCAGAGTATTTTCTGTACGATATTCATTCGGGATAGATGTTGAATCAAAACAGAAATCATATCCGTCGTCGGTTTTGCGGGCAGTTGAAATTATACTGAGTGCCGAAATTTCAGGTATCATATACTTTATGTTTTTCATACTGTTCTCCCTGATAATTATTGATTATTTTCAGTATATCACAGGAAAATATATATTGCAATCGTTATTATATTAACTGCCCCCACCAATTAGTTTTCGGGTGAAATAAAATCATAGTAAAGAGGGCAAAACGGCAAAGAAAACTGCTCTCACGAGGAGAGCAGTTGAACAATATAGCAATAATATTTTACAAATTTTCAACTTCAAATCTTAACAGATAAAACGGTTTTAACCACTCGGGTTGTTCATTCAAAGAATCTTTCAAGCTTTCAAGCGTACGCTTACCTATACGGCGGTCAAGTATTGCAAACATTCTTACAATAGGGTTATCAGATTGAATGCTATTTTTTATATCCTGATTTCGATATTCAGCAAGAGCTTCACAGAAATCTTCACAAATATGAACATTACGCACTTCAACAGAATTTTTGTCAACATAATCTCTCATTTTGCTCCAAGTTCTTTCTGAATCATCAAATCCTTTTTTACCCATATCTGCATATAATGTATCCCACGAAAACTGTTTTTTATAATTGTCATCAATTCTGATTTCAAAAATCCGACAGCTATCCATTCCTACATATGTCGTGCAGAAATACCTTATTCTACCTTTCAGGCTATCTGCAAGCATTTCTTTTTCCAGGTATTTACGCATACCACTCCAAGAACCCTCGTACCCCATAACATCAACCTTTCTCAGCAGCTTATTTCTAAGGGTAATTATAGCACACCTACACCACAAATTTCAATCCGTTTACATACACCTGTTTCTCTAAAAGTAGCAGGTGTTTTTTTATACCTAAAATCCTAAATTCCTGTATATGAATACTGCGTTAGATTTTTCGGTTATATAATAACTGCCCCCACCAATTAGTTTTTAGTTGGAAGGAAAGTATATTAGAGAGGAATAAAACGGCAAAGAAAAACTGCCCTCACGGGGAGAGCAGTTGAATTAAGTTTTATTATGTTTTACCATTTGTATCACAGGTAAGAGTTATTGATTTCTCGATTTCTTTAAGTGGTACACCAAGTTTATATTGCTTAAACTTGAAGTTTGCTTTTGCCGTTGCTCCGCTTTTTTCTGAATTGCAGTAAATCATTTCCCAATCATTATCATAAATATAATATCTTACAGAAGCATCCGTGCAACTTACCGTTTCACCGTTATATGTGAATGTGCCTTTAAGATAGACACTCCACAAGCGGACACCGTTTTTATCGTAGTAATGAACATACTTCTCAGTTTCTGTAGTTTTATAATCACTTTTACCTAAGATAAGATTTATTATTTTTTTAATTGCTTCAATCAGTCTTCCTATGAAGCTGAGAGTAACCTCATTTTCTTCGTGGTCTATATTCTCATCAAAGCCGATTACCATATACGAGCCGTCATCAAAATGTTCAGTATCGGTTGCTTGAGCGAAAGGTGCAAGCTGGATCATAAAAAGTGTCAAAGCCAATATAATTGAAATTATTCTTTTCATAATGTACAACCTTTCATAATACTAATAACTGCCGGAACAATACCTTCCTCAAAATATCCGTGTGATTCTGTGTGTACATCAATTAAACTTATTATAACAAAGGCAAGATAAATAAGAAGTGCAACAACAACCGCTATAATAAGAATATTTTTAATTGATATTTTTCGTTTGATTTTCACACTGTCAGTATTTGAAATAAAACTTGAAGCAATTGATTCAGGAGTTCCGAAAAAATTTTCAATATCTTCTTTTGTTGCCTTTTCAGTTTCAGCTAGGAAATTCTCCACATCAGAACGAAGTTCAGCAAGAAAAGCTTTTTTCTGTTTTAACGGACAGATTACCAATGAAGAAACTGATGAAATATATTCGTTTAACAATGCATCATTTTTCATTCTGTTACACCGCCTTGTGTTATCATATTGACTCCCTCTGAAATTTTTCTGTACTCAGCAAGAGCTGCTTCATAAAATTCCTCACCCTTTTTCTCAAGGTGATAATATTTTCGAAGTCTTTTGTTGACTATTTCATCTCTGTCCGAAAGATAACCGTTTTCTAAGAAACGGTATAAAACAGGATACAGTGTGCCTAAAGGCAGTTGAAATCTGCCACCACTTTTTTCTTCAATTGCTTTTACAATTTCATAGCCATACATATCTTTATCTCTCAGGACACTAAGAACAACAAGATCAACTGTCCCGCGTTTGAAATTATCCGTATTAAGCAAGGCAGATTCTCCTTTCCTTTTTATCTTTTTATATATTATCACAGAAGAAAGAACAAGTCAAAGGTAATTTTGTAAAACTTTATATTTTGTAACACAAGATATATATTGACATAATATATGTATCTTGCTATAATGAAAATACCTTAAGGTTAAATACTCTAAGAAAGGAGGATAATTATGTCAGCATTTTTCAGCACAATTATAGCAATCTTTATGTCTATTCTGTCAGTAATTCTTCCTGCAAAGCCTGACAATGTCAAGGTAACTGTAAGACCTGTTACAACAGAAACTGCAATAATTACCTTTGAGTGTGAAAACAACACAAGAAGAACTATTGACCGTCCACATGTCACTTCTATTGAAAAAAAAGATGAAAACGGCAATTGGCAGAACACCAATATTGCTTACGGTTACACAGAAGAAGCTTACTCAATTCGTCACGGCGGAAGTGTTGTAGACTCAATTGAACTCGGTGACATTTTCGAAGACTTTGAAGGTCTTGAAAAAGGAGAATATCGCATTAATGTAAAATACAGTCTCAACGGTGACGGAACATGGGGTTATGCAAGCGGTGAGTTTACAGTAACCTAAACTTAACAATTGTATTTTCACAGTGAGAATAAATAAGCGTTATAACATAGCACTCGTCAAATTTTTGACGGGTGTTTTTTATACCTAAAAACCTAAATTCCGGTATATGAATACTGCGTTAGATTTTTCACCCAAGTGATACACCATATCACTTGGAGCATTTATGCCCACATTCTCCAAGTCCCCATTTTGGGAACTTGGGAATTTCTACATCCGGTAATTCTAGTAAGTGGACACGGTGTCCACTTACTAACTTTACATACAAAAATATTTTAATGAAAGGAGTGTTTATCTTCAACATTCGCGACAGACCCATTTTTTCACCGCACCCGTAGAGGGTGCTTTTTTTATGCCCAAATCTATTAACAAACAAAATTTTAATCTAATGGAGGAAAACAAATCAAAACTTTTAACGAAATCAAAATCATCGGTGTTGACCACGGTTATGGCAACATCAAAACTGCTAACCACTGTTTCAGAACAGGCATTACGGCTTACGATTCAGAGCCGCTTTTCACAAAGGATATGCTTGTTTACGGTGGAAAGTTCTATCTTATCGGTGAAGGACACAAGGAGTTTCTTCCCGACAAAATCAAAGACGAGGACTATTATGCCCTCACACTTGTGGCTATTGCAAAAGAGTTAAGTGCAGAAAACTTAACCGAAGCTACAGTTCACATTGCGGCGGGGCTGCCTCTTACTTGGACTGCAGGTCAGAAAGAGAGCTTCAAAGCATATCTTACCAAAAACGAAGAAGTAACCTTCACTTGGCAGCATACCGAGTACAAAATCAAAATCGCAGGTGCGAGTATCTATCCTCAGGGGTATGCGGCGGTTTCACAGTTTGCAACCAAAATGGACGGTGTAAACCTTGTCGCTGACATTGGCAACGGTACTATGAATGTGCTCTATGTAATTAACGGCAGACCTCAGTCAGAAAGAATGTATACAGAAAAGTTTGGCACTCACTTCTGTACTGTTGATATCCGTGAAGCCTTCCTCAGAAAAACACAGAGAGAAATAAACGAGCACATTATTGATGAGGTGCTGTGTAAAGGTACTGCAAACATTGTTCAGTCGGATATGAAGATTATCAAAGC
>JAZRNB010000076.1:0-53280 GCA_045647985.1 Acutalibacteraceae bacterium | reverse complement strand
TTTGCTTCTGTCATGCGGTGTGTTGGTCCTGTGCGACGGAGCGCCGCGAACCATGTCAGGCGGGGAACCGAGCAGCATTAAGCGGTCAGCCCGTGCGACACAGTCCGCCTGCACACCGTGTGACAGAGGCAAAATTTTTTTTCAGAGATAAATATTATCCGACAGACAAAGGTGGTGGAAAGTTATGTACCGTGTTTTATACAGAAAATGGAGACCGAAGGTTTTTGCCGATGTTATCGGACAGCCTCAGGTTACCACTACAATTGCATCTCAGGTCAAGGAAAACAGACTTTCCCATGCCTACCTTTTTACAGGCTCAAGAGGTACGGGAAAAACTACCTGTGCGAAGATTTTTTCAAAGGCTGTCAACTGTCTTAATCCCGTAAACGGTGATCCCTGCAATGAATGTGAAATCTGTAAGGGAATAGATGCGGGCAGTGTGCTTGATATTGTTGAAATAGACGCAGCCAGCAACCGAGGTATTGAGGATATAAGAATATTAAGGGATGAAGTGAATTTTACTCCCTCACAGGCTAAATACAGAGTTTACATCATAGACGAGGTTCATATGCTGACAATAGAAGCCTTCAATGCGCTTCTTAAAACTCTTGAAGAGCCTCCCGAGCATGTTAAATTTATCCTTGCAACTACAGAAGTGCATAAGCTTCCCGCAACCATACTTTCCCGTTGTCAGAGATTTGATTTCAGAAGAATCGAGCCTCAGTACATTGCTGAGAGATTGAAATATGTAGCAGGGGAAGAGGGCGCTGAGCTTTCACATGATGCGGCTATGCTTATAGCACGTATTGCAGACGGCGGTATGCGAGATGCACTTTCTCTCCTTGACAGATGTATAAGTGTGTCGGACAAGGTGGATGTTGATACGGTGTCCGCTTCTGCAGGACTTATGGGCAGAGAGCATATTTATTCTCTTGTCCGTGCGGTGGCTGACGGTGATACGGCAAAATGCCTTATGATACTTGATGAGCTTCACAAGGGCTCTTGTGATACCGAAAGACTTGTTACGGAGCTTATTGACCGTTTCAGAGGCTTTCTTATAGTCAAAACAGTTAAAAATCCCGAGAATCTTCTGGTTTGCACCGATGAGGAGCTGACGGAGATAAAGGAAATAGCAGAGCGCTTTACCAAGGAGAGTGTTCTTTATGCGCTGAACATTCTTACTGCGGCAGCTGATGCTATGAGAAAAACTCAGAACAGAAGAATTGAAGCAGAAATGGCACTTATCCGACTTACCCGTCCCGAGACTGACGAGTCTGTGTCGGCTCTGAGTGTGAGAATTTCACAGCTTGAAAAGGAAATAGAGCTGCTTAAAAGAAACGGAATAACCGTTGAAAGACGCAGTCCCGTGAAAACGGAAGTAAATAATGCTCCCGTAAAGGAAGCTGTACCGTTTCAGACAGCTGTTAAAGGTGAAATTGACGATGTTCCTCCGCCCTTTGAGCCTGATGAAAAGAATCCTCCTTTTGATGTGACGGAGGAGCTGCCCTTTGCGGAGGATATACCGCTTCCCGAGGATGACGGTTTTTCAGATGTGCCCTTTGCTGTTGATGATGCTCCACCCTTTGATGATGTTCCTCCCTTTGAGGATACTGCGTTTGGTGCAGCGGAGAATAATGATAAAAGCGTTGCTCCCTTTACCCCGGTACCCAAGGCAGATCTCGGTGAATTCAAGGGCTTCGGTGAGGAGGGCTCATCAAAAATGTTTGACTTTTCCGATGACGGTGACGATGCTGATGATTCCTTCGATTTTGAAGCTTTTATGAAGCAGCACGAGGGAAATCACAAGAAGGCTGAGCCTGAGATTACGGCAGATGCACCTGCTGCTCCCGAGGAGCCTGACCTTAACAAGTATGATGAGCTTTTTGAGGATACGCTTCCCGAGGATTCAGGGGGAAATAAGATTGATAACCGCACCTGGGGTAAGATTGTTCTTGAAACAGAGAAGCTTTTCGCTCCTCTTATCGGACAGCTTACAGGTTCAAGTGCCAGAATTGACGGCGGTACGATTTATATCAGGCTCGGAGAAAAGAACCTGAAAATATTTGTAAATGAGCAGATGATGGGTAAATATGTCGGCGCTGCGGCTGAAACGGTGCTTGGCAAGACCTACAAGATAAAAATTGAATAAGGAGAATTATTATGAAAGCAAGAATTCCTAATCAGAACAATATGTCCAGAAATGCTATGATGGAAAGAATACAGAAGATGCAGGAGGATATGACTGCAAAGCAGGCTGAGGTTGAGGCTGCAGAATTTACTGCAAGTGCAGGCGGCGGTGCTGTTGAAGTCAAGGTAAGCGGCAGACACGAGGTTCTTTCCGTATCTCTCAAGCCCGAGGTTGTTGATCCCGAGGATGTTGAAATGCTTGAGGATCTTCTTATTGCTTCTCTTAACGAGGCTATAAGAAAGGCTAATGATACAATGGAAAGAGAAATGAGTGCTTTCTCATCGGGACTTGGTATCCCCGGCTTAGGATTTTAAGAAAAAACACACATAAATTTTTGGGAGCTTTATGGAAAGTGCAGTTTCTTTTGAAAAATTAATTGAACAGTTCAGGCGGATGCCGGGTATAGGTGCAAAGACTGCTATGCGCCTTGCTTTTCATGTGCTTTCTCTTACAAAAGATGAGGCTTATGAGTTTTCAGATGTTATAAAAGAGGCTGCCGATAAGATTCACCGCTGTCCTAAGTGTGCAAATCTCACGGATGAGGAGCTTTGCCCCGTCTGTAAGAATGTTGCAAGAAAGCAGTCGGTAATCTGCGTTGTTGAAAATGTTGAAGCTCTTATGGCTATCGAAAATACCAACGAATATAAGGGTGTATATCACGTGCTGCACGGTGTTATATCTCCCCTTGATGACGTAAGTCCCGAGGATCTTACGGTGAAGGAGCTGCTTTCCCGAGTGGGTGAGGGCGGTATTGATGAGGTTATTATGGCAACAGGCTCTTCTGTTGAGGGTGAGTTGACGGCTATGTATATATCCAAGCTTCTCAAGCCCTTAGGGGTCAATGTTACAAGACTTGCATACGGTCTTCCCGTAGGAAGTGACCTGCAGTATGCAGACAGTGTAACACTGATGCGTGCCATTGAGGGCAGACGGACGCTGTAAGGCTTTAGTGAGATATATTTTTCATAAAATCCCCGTTTTTTTCCGTCTGCATCCGCTTATCTGCAGATGATCGGCACATACGGATAAAATATGTGAATTTTTGTTAAACGGAAATTTTTTATGTTGAATAGATTATGATTTTTCTGTGAAGGAGAATATAATATGTACGTTATTACATTTGATATCGGTACTACCGGTGTTAAGACCTGTGTTTTTGAAATTTCTGACACAATAAAGCTTCTCGGAAGTGCTTCGGAAGGCTATAAGCTTTATGTTTTTCCCGATGGCGGTGCAGAGCAGGATCCTGATGAATGGTGGGCTGCTATGTGCAACACTTCAAGAAAGGCTGTAGCGGAGGCAGGTATTGATGCTTCTCTTATTGAGGGTATTTCCTTCTGCTCGCAGATGCAGGGTCTTGTGCTTGTTGATAAGGACGGAGTACCTGTACGCCGTGCAATGAGCTATATGGATCAGCGTGCCCGTGAGGAGCTTAAGAAGGGTATTGCCCACGGCTTCCAGATTGCAGGTGCAAACGTACCTAAGCTCCTTAAGTCAATTATGATAACGGGTGCTGTTGCGGCTTCCGTAAAGGACCCCGTATGGAAATATAACTGGGTAAAGAATAATGAGCCCGAGAATTTTAAGCGCGTACATAAGTGGCTTGATGTAAAGGAAGCACTTATATGCCGTATGACGGGCAGATGTGTTATGACAAGAGACTCTGCCTTCGGTGCTCTTTTATATGACCTTCGTAAGGGACACGAGTGCTGGAGTGAAAGCCTTTGCAAGACTCTCGGTGTTGATGTGAAGCATATGCCCGAGATTATAAATTCTACGGATGTTGTCGGTCCTCTCAGAGAAAAGCAGGCTCAGGAATTAGGACTCAAGGCAGGTATTGCCGTTTACGGCGGCGGAGGAGATGCTTCTCTTATCGGTGTAGGTGCCGGTGCTGTAGGACTTGGCGATACTCATGTTTATTGCGGTACTTCCGGTTGGGTTTCCACCGTTGTTGATAAGTCCATTGTTGATGCATCCGCTATGATTGCTGCCGTTATCGGTGCTGTGCCCGGAATGTTTAACTATTTCGGTGAGCTTGAAACCGCCGGTAAGTGTCTTGAATGGGTAAAGGATCATCTTGCTCTTGATGAAATCAATATTTACCTTAAGAAGGAAGATGTGGCTGACAGCTACGAAACCGAATATACAAATCTTTATGACTATATGTCAGATGTTATAAGCAGTGTGCCTGCAGGCTCGGGCGGTGTTATCTTTACTCCCTGGCTTCACGGCAACCGCTGTCCCTTTGAGGATCCCAACTCAAGAGGTATGTTCTTCAATATCAGCCTTGAAACAGGTAAGAGTGAGCTTATCCGCGCTGTTATAGAGGGTGTTTGTTATCATCTTCGTTGGTTTATGGAGGCTGAAGAAAAGAAGGTCAAGGCTTCCGATACAATCCGCTTTGTAGGCGGCGGCGCACTTTCATATATGACCTGCCAGATTCTTGCAGATGTGCTGGGCAGAAAGATTGAGGTTGTTGATAAGCCTCAGAATGTAGGTGCTGTAGGTGCAGCTGTTACAATTGCAGTAGGCTCCGGACTTATTGCCGATTTCTCCAAGGCAAAGAGCCTTATTCCTGCAGTAAAGACCTATATGCCTAATGCTGAAAGCAAAGCTGTTTATGATAAGCAGTATAAGGTGTTCAAGAATCTTTACAAAGCAAACAAAGAAAATTTTGCCGCACTCAACGGCTGAAAGGAAAAATAAATGGAAAAAATTCAGGTACTGGAGCTGTTATATAATCACATCTCCGAAACAATGACACAGTGCGGCTTTGCCCCCGAATATAAAGAGGGTATGAGAAAGACAGGCTGTCCCGCTTACGAAAGAGGAGAGGCTGTTGTTATGGATTTCTCAGGGGCAAAGGGAGTTTCCCGTTTTGTTTTCAGTGATGACAGAATTCATCTTCTTTTTGCTGAAAATGATGCTCCCCGTGCAGATGACTCCGCATTCACAAAGGACAGCACATATCTTTTCGTTCTCGATGAATATACCGAGCGTGATGTCAAGAGCATTGCAGGTGAAGTTAACGAATATATGAACGATACCTTTGTCGTTAAAAAGAAGGCTGCCGTAAAGACAAAGAATATTTCAACTGTTTCCCGTACAGCTGCAAAGAGCGGTGCTCTTTCATATGATCCCATCACCTTTGCAACAAAGCTTGCAGGCATATATCCTGAGCTTAAGGATGCTATCAGCGGAAATATTGAGGAATACGGTGAATTCCTCTGCGAGGATTTCTTTGTAAAGCACGGTACTCCCTGCATTGAAAAAACAATCCGTGAGAACAATCCCAAGGAAATGAAGAGATTGTTCAATATCATCTGTGAAATCTATGAGGACGGCACAAACGAGGTACAGAGTCTTATTTGCGTTACTGCTCTCGGCTTCATTCAGAATGATCCCGAGCTTATACAGAGAATTCTTCCTTATCTTGCAGACAGTATGGTTGAGCCCGTATGTGCAGTTTCAAAGAAGCTCAAGACAAGTAAATCTGCAAGAATGAGACTTCAGAATCCTCCCAGATACAAGCCTAAAAAGCAGAAGAAGTCAGGCGGACTTTTAAGTCAGCTTATGGGCGGCGGAAATCCCGGAATGCCCACAATGTAAGAAGGCTGCGGGTTCTGAAGCACGACAGTGAATGATGAATACGAATCAAACGGTTGTTATATGCAGCCGTTTTTTTTTCTTCATATGCTTGAAAAATCACAAATTTATTTGACTGTAAGTTGAAAACTTATTAAAAGTGTTATATAATGTAATATATATGGAATAGGAGGTGTTCCCTATGGGAAAATATCTTTTGGTCAATGCCGATGACTTCGGTATGTGTAAAAGTGCCAATGAAGCTGTTTTTGATTTATTTAATTCGGGAAGATTAAAGTCTGCTACTATAATGATGCCCTGTCCCACTGCACGGGATGCGGTTAATTTTTCAATAGAAAATCCTCAGCACGCAATAGGTGTGCATCTTACAATGACTGCGGAATGGAAGGATTACCGCTGGAAGCCTCTCACTGACGGCAAAAGTCTCATTGACAGCGAGGGCTTTATGTGGCACAGCGCAAAGGATGTGGGCAAAAACGGAAAGTATGATGAGCTTGAAAAGGAAATGCGTGCACAGATTGATCTGGCTCACAAATGGGGAATGAAGCCCTCTCACGTGGATAATCATATGGGTTCACTTTACGGTCACCTTACGGGAAGATTTTCTCTTCTTAAGATGACTCTTCGTGTCTGCGGTGAGTACGGTTATGCTTACAGAATGTTCCTTGAGCATGATAAACGTATTTGTCCCCGCGGTGTGCCTTATTTTGCATATGCCGCCTGCACGAAGATTTCAAAGCTCTGGGGTAAGAAATATGGTGTTATCATGCCCGATTATCTTCTTTTCCCCGATTGGGGTGTAATGCCTAAGGACTCTTATGAAAGCTACCGAAAACGTATTCTTGAAATATGGACGGATATTCCCGAGGGAATTACGGAAACATTTATCCATCCTGCCCTCGAGACTGATGAATTGAAGTCAATTACAGGCAACTGGTGGCAGAGAGTGTGGGAGTATCAGCTGATGAAGGATCCCGAAACGGAAAAATATCTCAATGCACACGGAGTTGAGCTGATATCCTACAGGGATATCGTCAGAATGAAGTCATAATCCGAAGGCTTCTGACAGCTTTCTCGGGATGCTTGCTGACAGCACCCGGTACACATATGCAGTTCGGTATTAAATTTAACCGACATAAAATCAAGGGACGGTGCTTCGGCATTGTCCCCTCTTTTTTTTCGGAATAGCGGTATCTTTTCCGTTTTATGTTTACTTTTTTCTATTGTAATTTACAAATAAGAGTTATATAATATAAGATAGAGTAGTTTTTTGAAAGGCGGTATATGTTATGAATGATGTAAACGGACTTTATTCCTTGTGGAGGGAGAAGGCTACCGAGGAAGAGGTGCTGAAGGAGCTGATTTCCGTTGAGGGTGACGAAAAGGAAATTCTTGACCGCTTCTGGCAGAATCTTGCTTTCGGCACGGGAGGTCTTCGCGGTGTTATAGGTGCAGGTACCAACAGAATGAATGTATATACCGTATCACAGGCAACCCAGGGACTGAGTAACTATCTCAATGAGGCTTTTGAAAAGCCTTCGGTTGCTGTGGGCTATGATTCAAGAATAAATTCCGATAAGTTTGCACGTGCAGCGGCTTGTGTCCTTGCTGCTAACGGCATCAAGGTATATATTTTCAAGGAGCTTATGCCTACTCCCATAGTAGCATATGCTGTAAAAGAGCTTAAATGCTCATCGGGTATTGTTATTACCGCAAGCCACAATCCTTCAAAGTATAACGGCTACAAGTGTTATGATGAGAGAGGCTATCAGATGACTGATGAGGCTGCTGCAAGAACACTTGATTATATTAATAAGTGCGATATTTTTGAGGATGTGAAGACCTGCGACTTTGATAAGGCAGTCAGCGAGGGAGCAATTGAATATATTGAAGAGAGCTTCCTTGATAAATATTTTGAGCTTGTGCTTTCAAGAAGCATAAATCCCGAGGTTGCAAGGAATACGGATCTTTCCGTTATCTATACTCCTCTTAACGGCACAGGCAACAAGCCCGTAAGAAAGATACTTTCAATGATGGGAATAAAGGATGTGACTGTGGTTCCCGTTCAGGAAAATCCTGACGGAAGATTCCCCACCTGCTCATTCCCCAATCCCGAAATCAGAGAGGCCTTCAATGAGGCTCTGAAATTAGCAGAGGTTAAAAAGGCTGATCTTCTTCTTGCAACCGATCCCGACTGCGACAGAGTGGGTATTGCGGTGCTGACAGACGGTGAATACAAGCTTCTTACAGGTAACGATGTCGGCTGTCTTCTTGTTGACTATATCCTTTCTCAGAAGAAGGAAAAGGGTACTCTCAGCGCAAATCCCATAGTTATCAAGTCAATTGTTTCATCTGACCTTTCAACGATGGTTGCAGAAAGCTACGGAGCCGAAATGAAAAATGTTCTTACAGGCTTCAAGTATATCGGTGAGCTTATGACCGAGCTTCAGGAGAAGGGTGAGGAGAGCCGCTTTGAGCTTGGCTTTGAGGAAAGCTACGGTTATCTTTCAGGTATGCACACAAAGGACAAGGATGCCGTCAACGCATCAATGCTTATCTGTGAAATGGCAGCCTTCTACAAGGCTCAGGGCAAGAATCTCTGCGAGGTTATGAGTGAGCTTCACGCACGCTTCGGATATTGGAACAATGCGCTGTTCAACTTCGGCTTTGAGGGTGCAGACGGTATGGCAAAGATGCTTTCAATGATGGATTCGTTGAGAACCGAAACTCCCGTTTCTCTCGGCGGAAAGGAAGTGGCAGTTGCTGAGGACTACAAGACGGGTGTTGCGGCAGATCTTAAGACAGGTGAAAAGACTGCACTTGATTATCCCTCCTCAAATGTAATTATTCTTATTCTTGAAAACAGGGATAAGGTTATTATCCGTCCCTCGGGTACCGAGCCTAAGATAAAGATTTACGCAATGGTACAGGGTAAGGACGAGGCAAGCGCTAAGGCTCAGACAGAAAATTACAAAAAGGACATTATGAAGGTCCTCGGAATAGGTGAATGATATGAATAAGAATTTTGCAAAAATTGTAGCAATCGCTATGGCAGTATTAATGGCAGGAAGTGTCTGCACCGCAGCACTGGTAGCATTTCTCTGATAAAAGAAAGAGGCCCTCTGATTTATTTTCAGAGGGTTTTCGGTTTGTGTGAAAGGTAATTATTATGGCAGATTTTGATAAGAACTATTATGTGCCGAGGCTTCGCAGGATGATTGAATGCGAAACCGTTTCAAAAAAGGATTCCTTTACCCCCGATGAGTTTATGAAATTAAGGGAGGTTATGAGGGATATGTTTCCGCTTGTGCACGAAAAGGCGGAAATACGGTATTTCTCGGATGACTGCTGGGTGTATAAGATAGAGGGCAGGAACAAGGATGAGAATATTCTTCTTATGTCCCATCACGATGTTGTGGAGGCAGACGGAACGTGGAAATACCCACCCTTTGCCTGTGAAGAGCACGATGGTAAGCTGTGGGGCAGGGGAGTTTTTGATACAAAGGCATCTCTTTTTGCATTTTTTCAGGCAACGGAGGAGCTGCTCGGCGGGGGCTTTGTTCCACGGTGCAATCTGTGGCTTGCGTCTTCGCATAACGAAGAAAGATTCGGTGACGGAATACCGGAGGCGGTCAGATATTTTAAGGAGAATAACATTGATTTCACGGTTGTTCTTGACGAGGGCGGAGCCATAACAGAGCCTCCCATAGACGGGGTAAAGTGCGGTAAATGTGCCATGGTGGGTGTGCACGAAAAGGGAAGATTTACCTTTGAGTGTACTGCATCCGACAAGGCAGGCTACGGGGATATGACAAAACCCAGAAAGAAAAATCCCGTAGAGAGAATGACGGCATTTATTACGGCGGTAGAAAACAGCAATATGTTTACTGTCAGAATAAACGAGCCCGTAAAGGATATGTTTACATATATAGCTCCCCATTTAGGCTTTCCGTTGAACTTCATTTTCTCGCATCTTAAAATTTTTACTCCTTTGATAATTAAGGTTATGCCCAAGCTCAATCCACTTGCAAAGGGGCTTATAAGCACAACCTGTGCATTTACGAAAATTGAGGGAAGCAGTATTTCTAAAAGGTGTACTGCTACCGCATATTTTCAGCCTGTGGATTCCTCTGATTTCGAAAAGGACAAGGAAGCATTCAGAAGGCTTGCAAAAGAGCACGGAATTGTTTTAGAGGAAGGCAGAAATAATGAATATCACGAGCCTGCAAGCATTACGGGCAAGGGATTTGCCTATGTGAAAGAATGTATTGAGGCGGTTTTTCCCGATTGCCCTGTTGTACCCTATCCTCTGCCCTCAGGAGGCACCGATGCAAGGCACCTGACAGCGGTGTGTCCTGCAGCCTTCAGATTTGCACCTCTTAAAATTACCGGCAAGCAGTTAAGTCTTGTGCATCAGCCCGATGAAAATCTTGATGTATCTGCTCTTACAGAGGCTGTAAGCTTCTATAAGCATTTTATAAAAAATTATAAATAAGCTTTATTTTCGGAATAAAATACCTCTCAGGGGTAAAAATACCCTTGGAGGTGTTTTTTTATGCGTTACTTATGGGCATTTGTTATAGGCGGTCTCATCTGTGTGCTGGGACAGATTCTTATAGATAAAACGAAGCTTACACCTGCGAGGATTCTTGTAGGGTTTGTGTGTGCAGGTGTGGTGCTGGGTGCCTTCGGAATTTACGATAAGCTGATTGATTTTGCGGGGGCAGGCGCCACACTGCCCATTTCGGGCTTCGGGGCACTGCTTGCTAAGGGAACAAAAGAGGCGGTTGACTCACAAGGTCTTTTAGGTGTATTTACAGGTCCGCTTACTGCCGGAAGTGCCGGAATTATGGCGGCGGTGCTTTCGGGGCTTGTTCTTTCCTTTATGACCCGCCCCAAGCCGAAATAATCCTTATGAAGAGGATGAGTCTTCAAATTGTATAAAAAACTTGTAATTTTTTTTGCGGTGTGTTAATATATATGTGCAGAATAAAATTTGCGAGGTGAAAAAAATGAGTTTTCAGGAAGTAATTGAAATAATCAAGGCATTCTTTGCAGCTATCGCCCAGATTTTCGGCGCTCTCAATATTTTTGGCGGTGAGCAGCCTACAGAACCCTCAGATGAGGCTTAATTTCAAAGAAAAGCAAGGCCGACGGAGTTCCGTCGGTTTTTCTTCTTGACAATTATAATTCCTGATGTTAATATATAAATGAGTAATTGCATTGATTTGCAAAATTTAGGCTCAGAGGTGAAAAAAATGACTGTACAGGATCTTATTGAAGTAATCAAAACTTTCTTCGAGTCCATCATTGCTATCTTAGTTTCAATGCGTCTTCTTCCCGGTGATGAAGAAACAACAACAGCAGCTAACTGATGACAGATTTTTAATCAGCGAAAAAGACCGGCGTTTACCGCCGGCTTTTTTCTTTGTTTTTTTGTGGACAGACTGTATATTTTTTGTTGACAGATTGTGTACATAAGTGGTATCATTATAATGAAGAATTATACGGAGGTATAATATGAAAAAGGTAATTGCTGTTATTTTATCGGTATGTATGGTTTTATCCCTTCTTTCCGTTTCTGCATTTGCTGCCGAAACCAAGTGGGATGATGTTACAAAAAATGAGTATCCCTTCGTGTTTGTTCACGGAATGGGTGGTTGGGGCGCTTATGAAACAAACGCACCTATGCCTTACTGGGGCGGTATGAATTTTGACGGGCTTATGATGAGCACTGATGATACCAATATTGTTGATATCCTTAAGGACAACGGTGTTGAGGTTTATGAGGCATCTGTAGGTCCCTTCTCAAGTGCCTGGGACAGAGCCTGTGAGCTTTATGCTCAGCTTACTGGTACTGTAGTTGACTACGGTGAAGCACATTCCAAGGCTCATAATCACGACAGATACGGTTATTCTTATGAGGGCAAGGCTCTTATGGGAGAAAACTGGGATCTTTCTACACCTATAAATATTATGGGACATTCCTTCGGCGGCCCTACTGTACGTCTTTTTGCTTCTCTTATGTATTTCGGTGATGAGGCTGAGGTTGCTGCTACAGGAGAGGCTACATCTCCTCTTTTCACAGGCGGTCACGATGTTATACACTCTGTTTCTACCTTCTCAAGCCCCAATGACGGCACTCCCATTGCAGATTTTCTTGTTGACTTAAAGCTTATTGCTCTTATTGCCTTTGCTGGTAATCTCTTAGGTTCTCTTTTCGGTGATGAAATGATGATGTGGCATCTTCGTTTCGGTCATTTCGGACTGACAGCAAAGGAAAATGAGGAAAGAGCAAGCTTCAGTATAAATAATATCGTTAATTTCTATAATGCAAACGATAACTGCGGTTATGATATGACAATTGACGGTGCAAAGAAGCTGAATGAAAAGATTCAGATAGTGCCTACCGCTTATTACTATTCCTACACGGCAATTGCTACTGAAGAGAATCTTGTAGGTATGCAGAAGCTCAGTACTCCTTCTCTGTTCTCCTTCTCCTCTCTTATTTTAAGTGCATCCCAGGGTAAGACCATTGACGGTGTTGAAATGACTAAGGAATGGGCAATAAGCGACGGTATTGTTCCTTATGCCAGCGCAAAGTGTCCCATGAAGGATATTGCAACTGCGAAGAATTACTCCGAAGCAATTGCAAACGGTGAAGAGATTGAAACCGGCAGATGGTATATGATGGATCCTCTGATGGATTTCCAGCACGCAAGCTATATGGGTACTGTCGGCTGGCCCGTTTCGGTTGAAGACTTCTATGTGAATTTCATTAACACTGTAAACAGCAGATAAAAATTTCACCTGTCGCAGCTGCGGCAGGTTTTTTTTGAATAGTGAAAAGTGAATTGTTAACAGGTTGAAATTTTGTTGTGACTATACTTGCTTTGAAAAATAAAAAGCAGTTCTTATACATAAAATTCCTTTTATGTTGACTATGTTTTTTTTTGTGATACAATGGAAATATAATGTCAAAAACGGAGTTGATTTCTTTGAAAAAATGTAAAAAGTTACTTTCTGTTGTAATGTCTGTTTTTCTTGTAATGTGCCTGTTTTCGCTGACAGGTGCAGCAGCAGGTAGAAAGGCTGCACTTCCCGTATCTGCAGGAATAGAGGCATTAAGAGATGAATTTGCCATTGATACAGCTCCTGAAGCGGACGGCTATGCACTTGACTACGCATACTATTCGCCTGCAGGGGAGAATGATGATACAAAATATCCTCTTGTAATATTCCTTCACGGTATAGGGCATGCCGATTATGTGGGTGCACAGCTTGATGACAGCGATTTTCCCTATTGGGCATCACAGGAGCTTCAGTCGAGATTCTCTGAGGGCGGTGCCTTTGTTCTTCTTCCCCGTGCTCCCGAGCATAAGCTTGTTTACTGGAGCAAGACACTTATCCCTGCACTCAGAAGTGTTATTGATGATATGCTTGCAAAGCACGGAGATAACATTGATACAACAAAGATATTCATCGGCGGCTCATCTGCGGGCGGTGAAATGACCTGGGATATGATAATCGCATTCCCCGAATATTTTGCAGGTGCATTCCCCATTGCCGCAACGGGTACTGTCAGTGCGGCTGATACAAAAACCAGTGCGGATGTGGCAATATGGATGATTGCAAGTAAGCTTGATCCTGTTGTCAGCTATCCTGCAACCACAACCCCTCTTTGGAATAACGTATGTAAGAATAATAATAATCCCGGAAACTGCAGACTTTCAAGCTTCTCTTCCGTAAAAGAGCCTGCAGGAAACGGTGCCAGCGACAATCATCATCTTGCAAAGACTGTAACCTTTGACTTCCATATGCTTGACGGCAGCACATATCCTGATGTAACACACGAGGACGGAAACGGTAACCGTATCGCGCTTGAGGGCAGCAACGGAATTATTTCCTGGATGAACGGTCTTTCTTCTGATTACAGCGGAGAGTCAGGTAATGACAGCGGTAATATCAATGTTAACGGACTCACCAATTTCTTTGATGCAATACGCAATTTTTTCCTGAAAATAGTTAACCTCTTCCAGCGTTTATTCGGACTGTAAGGTGTATATAAATTCCGGTCTTTGACTCACATATGAAATTAAGGGTATCAGCCAGTTCGGCTGATACCCTTATGTTTTTTGTTCATCCAAAAGATAGCTTTTGGTGTTTTTTTACAGATTAGTCAAGTTCTGCAAGCTTTGCCTTGAAGTCTTCGATTCTTTCTGCTGTGTTTGTAATGCCCATTGAATCAGCGATTGTTTCAATGAAGGGGAGAGCCTGCTCAAGTGTGAAGGGTCTGCCGATTTCAAGCATAGGATGATCCTTTGCTTCGGGAACAAGCTCGAAAAGGAATTCAGCTGTCTTGGGATTGTCAAGAAGCTCGCCGATTGTTGTTTCTTCAAATGAATACTTTGCCATAATAAAAATCTCCTTTAAGTATTATAATGGAAATTGCTCGCATTGTGAGCAATTTTGCTTATAACAAGAAACACCTACAGCCCCCCCAAGATTGGGGGCAGGGGGTTGACAAGTTATAAGATTTTTTCTTACATTTTTTCAAGTTTCATAAAGTCCACTTTTTCAAGGGGCGTGTGGGGAAGCTCATCCATAAATATAATTTCTCTGGGAACAGAGAACTGGTTGAGGTTCTTTGCGCAGGCTTCTGTGATCTGCTTCTTGTAATCCTCTTCATTGCCCTTTGTTTTAAGGGATGCATAAAGTCTTACAAGAGGCTTGCCGTCAGCAGTTTCGCCCTTGACTGCACAGGATTCCTTGATAAAGGGAAGTGTATCCATAAGGTTTTCGATGTCAACGGGATATACGTTGTAGCCTGAAATGATGATGATTCTCTTCTTTCTGCCGTAGAAATAGAAGAATCCGTCCTCATCTCTGTATCCGAGGTCGCCGGAAAGTACCCAGGGAGTACCTTCCTCATCGTAATAGATACCTGCGTCCTTGGGACCGTCATCTGTAAGGTAGCCTTCCATCATTGTGGAGCCTGAAATAACGATTTCACCTACTTCACCAACGGGAACCTCCTTGTGGTCATTATCCCATATTTCCATACGAAGACCCTCGAGGGGCTTACCGATTGAACCGTCCTTATATACCCAGTTTGTGTTAACGCAGCAAACTGAGCCGACCTCGGTAAGACCGTAGCCCTGACGGAGACGTGCCGATGTGCCGTTTCTTTCAAGCATACCGTTGAATGCTTCAAGGAATGCGGGAGAAAGATCGTCACCGCCTACGAACATCATACGGGTGTTCTTAAGGTGAGGACCGTCAAAGCCGGGTGTATAGTAAAGCTTTTTGAACATATTGGGAATACCGCCGATGCCGACAACATTATTCTCCTTGTAGAGCTTGAGAACAAGCTTTGCATCAAACTGCATAAGAGGAATAATTCTTGCTGCGTTGCAAAGTGCCATATGGCCTGCAACAACAAGACCGAAGGCGTGGAAGAAGGGAAGAATTATGATTTCTGCTTCTTCACCGGGATATTCAATGTGGTCTATGTAACCGAGCTTATGAACATTTTCGTTGATAGCCTTGTTCGTAAGCTTGATTGTCTTACTTTTTCCTGTTGTACCGCCGCCGTTCAGGTAAACTGCGATGTCATCACAGTTATTTACACAGCCCTCAACGGTTCTGCCTTCATACTTCTTAACAACATCCTTGTAAAGTGTTGCATTCTTGTAGCCGAGAATCTTTTCAAGAAGTGCTTCACCTGCTCCTGCTGCTGCCTTCTTTGCGGGAGATGCATAGTCAGAGCATCTGCAAAGAAGAACGGGAAGACCGAGAGAGTTTACGGCATCAACATTGTGCTGCTTGAGTCCTAAAACACCAAGGCACATAATACCCTTTGAGCCTGATTCCTTTACTGTTTCGATGAGAGCTTCATTGGGAAGAAGGGGGTGTAAGAAGTTTACTATTACACCCAGCTTATTGAGAGCATAGAATGCGGTGAAGCTTTCTATGTCTGAGGGCACGAAGATTGAGTAAACGTCACCCTTTCTCAGTCCCAGCTCCTTGTGGAAATAGGTTGCAAGAGCCTCAATGTCGCAGATGAACTTTGAGCGCATTACCATCTCGTCCATGTGCTGTGCCTGTTTATAGTCGCCGTACTTTTCGGTTGCTGCAAGATAGAATTCGTAACAGTTATAGTTTTTGGATTCTATCATATTGGAAAAAGGTTCTGTGTTCATATTTTTTTTTCCTATCTATTTTTAGTCAGATATTTTGTGTCCGTTTTTAAGTTCGATTGTTCTCTTCATAAAGGGGATTCTGAGCACGCCCTCAAACTTATCGCCGTTGAAGGTAACCTCTGCTTCAAGCTCTTTGCCGGGAAGCATTGTGATTTCACCCTTGCCCTTAAGTGTGTTGCCGTTTTCTACGATGTCATAAGTTCTGATTTTTACATCCTTTAACTTGTCGGGGAGCTGGAAGTCGATATCGTACTGACCGTCCTTGTCAGCGATGACAACTGTAATGTCTCCCTTGAAAATCATCATATTAACGGATGTTACCCATGTGCCTAAGCCTATCATTGAACTCTCCTCCTGTTTTTTTGTTAATAATCAGTTAAAGTATAACACTAATTGAAGTAAAAAATATGAACAAAATGTTAAATTTAACCCCTCAAATTTATATCGGGTTGTCAGTTTTTTAATTTTCGCAGGCTTTTTTCTCTAAAGCCATAAAGTCTACCTTTTCCAGAGGTGTGTGGGGAAGCTCATCCATAAATTCAATAACTCTGGGAACGGAGAACTTGGAAAGGTTCTTTTCGCAGGCTTCAGTGATGATTCTTCTGTATTCGTCCTGATCGCCCTGCTCCTTCAGAGATACATAGAGCTTAACAAGGGGCTTGCCTTCACTCATTCCGCGTACTGCGCAGGATTCCTTGATGAAGGGAAGTGTATCCATAAGATTTTCAATATCAACGGGATAAACATTGTAGCCCGAAATTATTATGAGTCTCTTCTTTCTGCCCGCAAAGAAGAAGAAGCCGTCATCATCCATATATCCGAGGTCGCCTGAGCGTACCCACTTTACTCCGTTTTCGTCGGTGTAAAGACCTGCATCAACGGGACCGTCAGGAGTAAGATAGCCTTCCATTATTGTGGGACCTGAAATTACGATTTCACCTACTGTGCCGTTGGGAACCTTTTTGCAGTTATCATCCCATATTTCCATTGTAACACCTGCAAGGGGGATGCCGATGGAGTTGTTCTTGTTTGTGTCATTTGTGTTTGCACAGCATACAGAGCCTACTTCAGTAAGACCGTAGCCCTGACGAAGACGGGCTTTTGTGCCGTTTTTGTCAAGCATTTCGTTGAACTGATTGAGGAATGAAGGGGAGAGATCATCTCCGCCTGCAAACATAAGACGGGTGTGCTTAAGGTGGGGACCGTCAAAGCCGGGAGTGTTATAGAGCTTCTTGAACATAGCAGGGATACCTACGATGCCGGAGATTCTGTTCTTTTCATAAAGCTTTACAACAAGCTTCTTATCGAACTGAAGAAGAGGAATGATTCTTGCTGCATTACACATTGTCATGTGCATTGCAACAACAAGACCGAATGCGTGGAAGAAGGGAAGAATGATGATTTCGCCTTCATCACCGGGATCGATGATATGGTCGATGTAGCCGAGAGCATAAACATTTTCATTGATAGCCTTGCTTGTGAGCTTGATAGTCTTGCTCTTGCCTGTGGTACCGCCGCCGTTTAAGTATACTGCAACATCAGTACCGTTATTCTTTTCACCCTCTACCTTCTTGCCGTTATACTTCTTTATAACATCCTTATAAAGTGTGGGATTGTTGTACTTGAGTATTTTTTCAAGAAGAGCCTCACCTGCACCTGCTGCAGCTTTTTTTAGCGGTGCGGCATAATCAGAGCAGCGGCACAGTAGAATGGGAAGCCCTGTCTTGTTGACGGCATCAACATTGTGCTGCTTAAGACCGATAAGTCCCAGTACCATAATGCCCTTTGACTTTGATTCTTTTATTGTTTCAAAGAGAACCTCATCGGGAAGGAGGGGATGAACGAAGTTTACAATTACACCGATCTTATTAAGAGCATAGAATGCTGCTATGCTTTCAACATTTGTAGGGGTGAAAATTGTGTATGCATCGCCTCTTTTAAGTCCGAGATCGTGGGTGAAATAGTATGCGAGTGCATCAATCTGATTGAGAAGGTCGCTTCTCTTACCTCTTTCATCCATATGCTGATAGGCATCGTAATCTCCGTACTTCTCAGTCGCATTTACGAAAAATTCGTAGCAGTTGAGATTTTCTGCCTTGATCATCATATTCTGCGCTTTGTCTTCACGAAATCTGTTTTCTGACATAATTTCATTCCTTTATATTTATTTTTTATTAATAACCATTTTACTAAACACTTGTCGGAAAATCAATAGTTTGGTAACATTTAGTACACAATTTTGCAATATGAATATTATGCAACACAATTAATAAAAATGTCTCGTTATTTGATAAAAAACTATTAAAATCTGCCTAAAACTCTACCGGTAATTTAGTGCAATTAAGGCAAACGGTTGACAGAGACAAGGTTTGATTATATAATATCAGTAATAAAATTTAATGAAGCTGTTTACAAAAACAGTATATATACACTATTTGGGGGAGGAAGAATTATGAAAAACACAAAAATTATATTGTCGGTTCTGCTGTGCTTTACTACAGTTTTTATGAGCTCATGTTTTTCATATACTTCATTTGATGAGCTTGTAACCCAGGCAGGGGTGAGTACCACCGCATATGAATATAAGACAACATCATATGAAGTGCAGACAACTGAGATTGTGATGCAGCAATCAACATCTGTCACGGAGCCTGAAACAACAGCGGTGCAGGTAACAGTGCCTCAGACAACGGCACCGCAGACAACGGCACCGCAGACAACGGCTCCTCAGACAACAGTACCGCAGACAACAGTACCGCAGACAACAATGCCTGCATTTACAATGCCTTCTGTAACAGAGCCTGCGCAGACTCCTGAAAATACAACAAAGGCTCCGACGGAGAGCATTCCCGTTTACAGTACAAAGCAGATTATTGATGCCTATGAGGAGGCGCTGAATAAAACAAGAAGCTACCGTGATGCCTTCTCTGCCACAAAGACGGAGAGCTTTACTGCAAAGGTAAAGGATGCTTATCCCGGAGGTGCGCTTACAGAGCTTCTTGCCGACAACATTGTAAAGCTTGTCGGAAGCGAAGGTCAGCAGACTCTAAGCTTCATTGACGGTAAGGCTGTAGACAGCGAGGGTGAAACAGTTCCCGTGCTTCTTCCTCAGAATAATGTATTTTCATTACCCGAGGAGGGTGTGAAATCTGCATCAATAAAAAAATCAGGTGACAAGACTATGATAAGAATTGTGCTTGTCCCAGAAACCGTATCAATGGGCCAGGTTCCTCAGTATAATTCCAAGGCAATAGGCTACCTTGATACATCAGCTATGGAATTCAAGATAATCACCATAAGCCGTGTTGATATAACCTATACGGGCTCGGTTATAGATGCCGTTATAAGAAGTGACGGATATATTGAAAGTGTTAAATATACTATCAATATGAGCACCTACGCAGAGCTTTCGGGTATGGGAATAACGGGCTACGGAACACTTGAAGGACAGCAGATTGAGAACTGGAGCCTTAACTGGTAAAGAATTTGCAGCTTAACTTTCTGACGCACATAACAATAAGGGTATCAGCCACGGGAAAATGGTTGATACCCTTTATTTGTTTTCAGCAAAGACAAACCCCCCGGTTCTGCCGGGGGGATAAAAAAGCTTCAGTAAAAATAAAGTTTGTTGTGCAATTCAGCACATACCGGAAAACAGCGAATCCCGTGAAAACGTGAAAATCATTTGATTTTTTGTTGTGTAAGCGGGAAATGCGGACATTCCGATATTCTTACCTGTCAGCCCCATTTTTCAGTTGCAGCAGGGGGATTCCTTGGGATCGGGGAAGGTGCGTCTTTCGATTTTTGCGCCTACGGACGTAAGCTTATCAACGATGCTTTCATAGCCTCTGTCGATGTAGTGGATGTTGCCGATGGCGGTTTCGCCCTCTGCGCAAAGACCTGCGATAATCATTGCGGCACCTGCTCTTAAATCATCTGCCACAACATCTGTACCGTGAAGGGTTTTTACACCGTCAACGGATGCTGCCGTGTTACCTGATGCAACGGAAATATCAGCGCCCATTTTCTGGAGCTGCTGTGTGTATTTGAAGCGGTTGCCCCATATAGCATCGGTTACCTCACTCTTGCCGTCGCAGATTGTAAGAAGTGTTGTGAACTGAGGCTGCATATCCGTGGGGAAGCCGGGATAAGGCTTTGTGCGGAGGTTACATGCTTTGAGCCTTCCGTCTGAAATTACTCTTACCGAGTCGCCGCCCTCTTCAACAGTACAGCCGCAGGCACGGAGTCTGTCTGAAATTGTATCGAGATGCTGAGGAACGACATTTACTATTGTAAGGTCACCGCCGGTGGCAGCTGCAGCCACCATATATGTGCCTGCCTCTATCTGATCGGGAATAACCTCGTGGTTGATTACCTTGTCTTCAACGAAGCGAAGCTCGGGCTTACCGTAAATCTTGATTGTATCTGTACCTGCACCTCGGATGGATGCACCCATACGGTTCAGGAAGTTTGCAAGGTCAACAATGTGGGGCTCACGGGCTGCATTGTTTATTGTGGTGGTTCCGTCGGCAAGAACTGCCGCAAGCATAATGTTAACCGTAGCACCGACGCTTACTGTTGTGAATGTAAAGGAATTTCCCACAAGCTCATCTGCCTTTACGGAAACAACACTATAGTGGTCTGTGCGCTTCTTGGGTGAGATTGCTACGGAATTATCGGGGCATACTGCGATGTTTTCGCCCATTTCATTAAGAAGAGTAATGAGCTTACGGGTTGCCTCATCGGTTGCTGCATTTCTGATGACAGTCGCACTGTTTGAGTGCAGAGAAGCAAGGATGTGATCTGCAGTAAAGTTTTTGGACTGCTCGTCAAAAACAATTTCGGAGGAGAAATCAAACTCCTCACAATCGGGAATACAGCCGTCAATAGTGATGATTCGGTCATCCTCATCATATTCTATGTCAGCTTTGTTGTTGCTTCTGAGAATTTTGAGAATATCCTTTATATGCTCGTCAATGAGAGCATTCTTTATGACTGTTGTACAGTTTGAGTTGATTGCGGTTATAACTGCATTGAGGGTTGATGCAAGGGAGGGGTGCTTCAGCTCAATATCAAGGCTTCCCAACACGGAGGTCTTTGCTCCGAGGGTTTCAAAGCCGTCAAGATGGAAGTTTATGGGGCGTCTGCCGCCGAAGTTGCAGCCGCCGGGCATTGCTACCTTGGCAAAATTGAATCTTCCCAGCATTGAGCCGAGGAAATAGTAGGACGCGCGCAGCTTTCTTGAAAATTCGTAGGGAATTTCTCTTGACTGCACGTTTCTTGTATCTATTTCAAGTGTTCTTCTGTATTTACTTGTTTTTGATATTTTTACCTCTGCGCCGAGATATCTTAAAATATCAATTATTACGGCAATGTCTGCAATGTCGGGTACATTGTCAATGAAATATCTTCCCTTAATCAGAACTGTTGCAGGGAGTATTGCAACTGCCGAGTTTTTGGCACCGCTTATTTCTATTTCGCCGGAAAGACGCTGTTTACCCGTGATAACATATTTTTCCACGAAAGCACATCCTTAACAAAAAACATTATATATAAGAGAGAAAAAGGTCATAACTTAGCGGGCATTTTATGTCCGAAAAATGCCCGCACACTAAACCATTATAACATAATTATTGTAAAAAGCAAAGCATTTAGGGAAAAATCTTCCGTTTCAGGCTTTTTTATAAGTATTTTACAAAAATTATAATTCTATTTTGTTAATTCCTATGTTTAATGCAAAAGTTGTATTGTTAATTACTGCAACAGCTCTTGTGTTTTCGGGTACAGTGAAGGTATAGAGCACTCCGTTTTCTGTTTTTTCCCAACGGGAGGCTACAGTACCGTTTGCCGTTTTAATTGAAGCTTCGGCAAAGGTAAAGCGGTCGGAGATTACAGGTGAGAATACAAGGCACTTAAAGCCGGCGGTGCCATCCTGCTGTCTTATTCCGCACATTTTTTCATACATCCAGTCACCCACCGCTCCGTACGCGTAGTGGTTAAAGGAGTTCATATCGGGTGTGGCAAAGGTTCCGTCGGGCTTATAGCCGTTCCAGCGCTCCCACATTGTTGTTGCTCCCTGGGTTATGGGATAGCACCAGGAGGGGAATTCGTCTCTTAAAAGAAGCTCGTAGGCAAGCTCATTTTCTCCGATATCCGAGAGCACGTGAAGAAGATAGGGAGTGCCTACAAAGCCTGTTGTAAGATGTCCGTATTCCTTTACAAGAGCAGTCAGCTGATCTGCAACAGGCTTCTTGTCATTGTATATTCCGAAGTGAAGGGCAAGCACGCAGGCGGTCTGTGTGTTACAGAGCATTCTGCCGTCCTCACCTATGAATCTTGCAATAAATGCTTTCTTTATGTTTTTAAGGAGATTTTTGTAGTATTTACATTCAATTCCCAGTACCTCGGAGGCCTTAATGAGAAGGGAGGTTGAGTAGTAGAAGAATGCACAGCCGATAAGATCCTTTTCGGTCGCACCCTCAACTGCTTCCTTATCGGGAAGGTCAAGTGCCAGCCAGTCGCCGAAGTGCCAGTGGCCTTCGTAAAGATAGGGATTTGTTGAAATACCCTCATCGGGCTTTTTCTTAAGAGCCCAGCTTCTCATAAAGTCTACCCATTTTTTCATCATAGGATAGTTTTCTCTCAAAAGCTCCTCGTTTCCGTAGGTAAGATACATCTGCCAGGGAAGGACAGTTGCGATGTCAGCCCAGGCAGAGGAGCCGCCGTCATCGTCAAATTTTGTGGGCACGAATGAGGGCATTGTACCTGAGGGCTTCTGCATTGCACGCAGGTCACCCATCCATTTCCTGAAGAATTTTTCTACATTGAAGTTGTAGCTTGCTACCTTGCAGAATACCTGTGCATCACCTGTCCAGCCCAGTCTTTCGTCTCTCTGGGGGCAGTCGGTGGGAACATCAAGGAAATTGCCCTTCTGTCCCCAGATAATGTTATGGAAAAGCTGATTTATCATACTGTCGGAGCAGTTGAAATATCCTGTTCTTTCCATTTCGGAATGAACAACTACGGCACAGATTTCATCGGGGGAGGAAATTTCCATTCCCGAAATTGCAATATAACGGAAGCCGTAGAAGGTGTAAACGGGCTTGATAAGGTGGGATTTCCCATCGGAAATGAGGGTTAATTCCTGCTTTGCGGAGCGCAGATTATCAAGATATACATTGCCGTCCTTTGTAAGCTTTTCAAAGTGTTTTATTGTCACCTTGTCACCCTTGCTGCCCTTTAAATAGAATGTCAGATAGCCGGTGAGCTCCTGACCGAAGTCAATTACCGTGTCACCCTCGGGAGTTGTGATGAGCTCTTTTCCGCGGATTACCTCCTGCTCGGTAATAAGCTCACCCTCCTGAGGAATGAGAGTTTCCTTGGTGTAGGGGATTACAGTTACGGGAACGGGCTTTCCTGCCTTGAAATTGAAATCAACGGTTTCACCGTTATACATATGGTTATAGCGAACCTGATTTTCGGTTGTAGTCCAGCTGTCATCCGTATAAACGGTTATCTCCTCACCGTTTTCGTAGGTGAGAGTAAGGGCGGCAATAACCGCTGTTGTATGAGGAGCAATTATTTTGGACGAAAGGTCATACCATCTGTGGAATCTCCAGCCGATGCCTGTGCCTATTGTTATTGTGTTTTCATTTGCGATAAGGTCGGTTACATCCCAGGTCTGATACTGTATTCTCTTGTTGTAGTCTGTCCAGCCGGGATTGAGTACCGAGGAGGTGACGGGCTTTCCGTTGATTTTACAGTCATAGACACCAAGACAGCTTATCTCGAGAACAGCTTTCACGGGGAAGGGCTTTGCTGTGAAGCTTTTAATGAAGTTTACACCCACATCCTTTTTCTGTCGGGAGGGCTTTATCCAGCTTGCATTAAGAATTTTACTCATAGTGTATTGCTCCTTTATGTGAATAATTACATAGATTTATCCGGATTCCCCTTAACTTCGGGGGAAATCTGCTAATGTATTGCGTGGATTTATGAGATATCGGCGAATAAGAGGGAAATTTTTCTTTTGAGATGGTTATTTTTAAGGCTTTCCAGGTGAGGATCCTCTTCCAGGATTTTTTCGGCTTCGTCACGGGCTGCATAGAGAATTCTGGAGTCGGTCATAAGGGATGCGATTTTAAGGGTGGGAAGTCCGCTTTGCCGTGAGCCGAAGAAATCACCGGGACCTCTCATTTTCAGGTCCTCCTCGGAAATCTTAAAGCCGTCGCAGGTCTGGCACATAATGTCCAGCCTCTTTTTTGTATCCTCATTTTTTGAGTCGCTGACAAGAATACAATGGGATTCCTCCGTTCCTCTGCCGACTCTTCCTCTCAGCTGATGAAGCTGTGAAAGACGGAAGCGCTCAGCATTTTCTATGACAATTACATTAGCCTCGGGGACATCAATGCCGACCTCTATTACAATGGTGCAGATAAGCACCTGAATGTCACCGTTTTTGAAGGCGGTCATAGTCTCGTCCTTTTTGCTTTGCTTCATTTTGCCGTGAAGCAGTCCGCATTTTATATCCGAAAATACGGTTTCTGAGAGGAGCTTATAGTATTCCTCGGCGGATTTAAGGTCAATATCCGTTTCCTCATTTTCCTCTACCATAGGGCAGACGATATAGCAGCGGTTGCCCTTCTGAACCTCTTTTTTTATGAAATTATAGAGTCTTTCGTGGTAATGAGAGGGGACTGAGTAGGTTTTTACATCCTTTCTGCCCTTGGGCTTTTCATCAAGCACGGAAATGGAAAGGTCGCCGTAGATGATAAGTGAAAGGGTACGGGGAATGGGGGTTGCACTCATAACAAGCACGTGAGGGGAGCTGCCCTTTTCTCTGAGGGCTGCTCTCTGATTTACACCGAAGCGGTGCTGCTCGTCCGTTATTACAAGACCGAGATTTTTGAAGTGCGTGTCATCCGTTATAACTGCGTGAGTGCCGATGATGATATGGGCTTCTCCCGATGCTATCTGCTCTTTTATTATCCGCTTGTTTTTTGCGGTGGTACTTCCCGTAAGAAGTACGGTTTTTATGCCCGTGCCGTCTAAAAATTTATTGAAGGTTTCAAGGTGCTGGCGGGCAAGCACCTCTGTCGGTGCCATAAGTGCGCATTGGTAAGAATTTTTTACGGTGCAGTACATAAGTGCTGCTGCGACTGCGGTTTTACCCGAGCCTACATCTCCCTGAAGAAGCCGTCTCATAGGGGAGTGCATTTTCATATCGGAGATACATTCCTTTATTGCACGGCGCTGTGCGCTTGTGGGGGCAAAGGGAAGTTTTTCAAGAAATTCCTCTGTGAAGTCTTTCTGTATTATACAATCTGTGATTTCGTCATCCTTTTTTCCTGATGAGAGAATCCCCAACTGTAAAATAAGAAGTTCTTCGTATATAAGTCTTCTTCGGGCAGACTTTATGTCACCTTCCGTGTGGGGGAAGTGAATCATCCGTATTGCTTCGGAATATGACGGGAGCTTATATTTCAATATCTGCTCAGCGGGGAGGGTTTCCGTAAGCTGTGTGCCGAAGGTATCAAGGGCAGTTTTTACAGCCTTTGCAATTGCCTTTGAATTAAGATCCCTTGTTTCGGGGTATACGGGGTGAAGCTTTTCGCCGGTTTCTGCTTTTAAGTATCGGGGTGAGAGCATTTCCTTTGCTCCCATATCATTTATTTTTACCTTGCCGTAAAAAATAAATTCCTGCCCCTCTTTCAGGTCATCCGCAACATAGCGGTTATTGAAAAAGGTAAGGTGCATTATGCCCTTGCCGTCGGTAGCGGAGGATCGGTACATAAGCTTTCCGCTGCGTGTTCTTACAGGCACGGGCTTTGCCAGCATTATGCCCTTTACGGCAGCTGTCTGATTTTCCGAGGCTTCTGTTATGGGTGTAATATTCTGCCAGTCCTCATACGCACGGGGATAAAAGCTCAGCAGATCCGCTACCGTTTCTATTCCGAGCCTTCTGAAGCATTCGGCTCTTTTGTCTCCGATTCCCTTAAGAAAACGGATGTCTGTTGTTCTGATGTCATTCATAGTCTGTTTCCTTTGTGAATAATGAAATGAAAACGGGGTTAAACTTTGTAACGGAAGGGAGAGATGAAAATGCGTGAAAAAAAGCTGAGGGCGGGATATTTTCTTTTGAGGGAAAAATCCTCACTGAAAAGGGAGCTTCTTTTTACAAAAGCCGTTTCCCTCGGGATTTTTATATGCTTTTCGGTGCTGAGGGCTTCATTTTTTCCGTTGAAAATTGATTTCTTCGGCTTTGAAGCACAAAGCTCTGTCCTTATGCTGCCTGCTGCTGCAGGAACTGCGGTGCTGCTGTTTTTCTGTTTTTCCCGGAGTCTTTATTTTTCGGGAAGGCTTTACAGTATGCAGGACGGCGAATTCCCTAAGCCTTATACGCTTCTGAAATCGGGTACCGTATTGAGATTTATTGCCCTGTCGCTGATAAAGAAAAGTCTTGGGTTTTTGTGGCTTTTGTTCTTTCTTGCCCCTGCAGGGTGTGTGGGAATGCTGATTTTCAGAGCTTTTTCCGTAGGGGGGAATATTCAGCGTACAATGCTCTTTGCACTGCTCGGTGCAGTTATTCTGTTGGGTGTAACAGGATACGGCTTTTATTTTTACGTTTCGGGAAGATACATTCTTTCAGAGCTGCTTTTTATAAGAAATCCCCGTCAGAATCCCCTTGAAATCCTGAAAAGCTCTGCCTGCTTTACCGGAAGCTGTCTCGGGCATATTGCTCTTTTCAGGCTCCGAAGTATCCTCGGAAGGGGCACTGTCACGGGGAGGATGCTGTCAGCCGTATATTGCTCGGATTTATTCTATAACAGAAAATTTTATAAAAGCTACGGGGTTTTTAGTCCCGTCACATTCCCAGAGCCTTCTTAAGGTTCAGTCCCAGTATGCCTGCCTTGGCTTCCTCCGGAATGTCGAGATTTTCAATCCGTTCAATGGCTTTTTTCACATAATCGGCTTTATTGTAGGGGAAATCAAGACCGAAAATGCTTCTGCTGTTTCCTGTCTGATGAATTACCGTGCGAAGCTCATCATCGGTAAGAGACCACTTGCCGGGAAGACCGTTGTCGCTCATTGCAACGGTCGTCCAGCCTGCAAAAACTGTGTCATCCTCGGAATTTCTTTCGCTGTTGCACATAACTGCAAGTGCTTCACGGAAAAAGTGATACCCGCCTATATGCTCCATGCTGAATTTCAGCTCAGGGTAGCACCAGGCAACCTCATCGAAAAGAAGCAGACTGTAGTCCTTTATGGGATGCCAGTGAAATCCCGTGTGGAAGGAGAGGAAAAGTCCCTCTCTTTCCGCTTTTTTATATACTCTCTGTGACTTGAAGGACATTACATTCTCCCCCTGAAAGGCAGGGTGAAGCTTTATTCCCTTAAAGCCGTAGGAGATCATTTTATCTATCTGATAATCCACATCGTCCTCCTCGAAATCGACGGTGCCGAAGCCGATGAGGGAGGGATCGTCCTTTATTTCGTTGTAGAGCCAGTCAAGCCTGTCCCCGGAAAGTCCCGAACGGGCAAACTGATCCCTGAAGCAGGTAAAGCATACGGCTTTTTCGATGTTACATTCAGCCATCAGCTGTTTAAGGTCGCTTATTGATGCGCCCTTTTTTGACTGCTCGGGAAAAACGTGGGCATGATTTGCCCAGATATGCTCTCTCATAAAAACACCTCTTTGTATTTTATCTGCCTGATCTTTCCCTTAAATACGGATGATTTCTATACTGTCACATTCATTGCCTGCCGAAACCTCAATAAGGTTGATATCCTTTTTAAGCTTCAGCTGGCGGAAAACATAGACTCCGTCGGTAATTTTTTCGGGCTTGTATTTTTTGTCCCTGCCGTTTACGAGAATCCTTATGTTGCTGCTGTTTGTAATGCATTTTATATCAATGACCTTGTCGAAGGTTTCAAGGGAGTCGAGCTCACAGATCTTGATAAAGCTCTTGACGGAGAACTGGGATTTATAATACCAGAATATGTCATAAAAGCGGTCTCTTGTGCTGCTTACAAGACCTCTTTTTGAGTTAACCTCCTTGCCGTCGGATAAAAGACCGCCGATGTAGGCTACGATTTTCTGTCTGCAGAAGGTGTTCCACATTCTGATGTGCCATTCACCCAGCTCTTCGGGAGTCTTGTCTGCCTTGTCGGGGCTTTCGGGAAGCACCGCAAAGCATTTGTCGGGATATTTTTCCTGGAAATATGAAAATCTGCCGTTGAAGGTGATGAAGGATTCGGGAGCGCTGCGGCAGGGAATTTTCAGAAGCACTGCCTGTGCATTTTCCGATATTTCGTCATCGGGGGAATTCATATCCTTTTCGGCAACGGCAATAACCGTGGAGTCAAGCTCTGAAAGAAAGGCGGACATTTCGTCAAAATAAGCATTACCGCCCTCCTCTGAAAAGACTACTGCTGTGAGCGAGGGATGGTTTCTGTAAAGGTCAATAAACTCTTTGAGATTTGCCTTGTCCTTTTCCGTATTGCCTGAGAAGGGGAGGCAGTACCAGAAAAGCATACCCTCCCTGTCGCATACGGAGAGAAGATTTGTCTTGGTGGGCAGCATTCTGGAAAGAAGCAGATTGCCGTCCAGCCTGCGGAGATTTTCCATATCGGTTTTTACCGAGGAGCAGTCTGTAAGCACAACACCGCTTAAGGGGAGCTTGAAGCCGTTGAGATATAAAAATCCGTCAGAGCCAAGCTCCGTTTCCTTTATTCCGAAAACGGAGGTCACCTCGTCAAGGCAGGAGGAGTCTCTGAGAAGCTTTGCTTCAAGTGTATAGGTGTAAGGATCTCCGGGACCGTCCCACAACTGATGGCAGGGAATTTCGATTACCGTGTCGGGAGCAGTAGGCTTGCAGGTTTTCGATGCTACGGGCTCTCCCTTCATACCGTATACCGTGTATGATACGATATCGTAATTATTGGGACGGATGATCTCGGTTTTTATGGTGATTTCAACCCCTGTATTTTTGTTTTCGGGGTAAATGAAAATTCCCTTGCCGAAGTCCGTCATATTGAAATGTGAGGAATCCACCGCAAGAAGGGACACCGTGCCGAAGGCAAAAAGTCCGTCGGGACGGGAGGCCGGTGTAACCTTTACCGCGATATTGTAGGTTTCACCCATCCGGGCATCAATTGTAAGCTGTATGCGGAAGCCGCAGCTGCCCGAGGTATGCTTTGCAAGAAGCTTGTCATTGCAGTAAACCTCCGCGTCACCGCTTATCTGGGAAAAATCAAGATAAACCGTCTTGCCGTGATGCTCTTCAAGGGCAATCCATTCAATTGAAAATGTGCCTGAGGGCATTGTGGATATGCTGTGGAAAAAGGGGAGATTAACCACGGAATCGGCTACTCGTCTTTCCCCCTCCTTTGCTTCTGCGGAAAAGGTCCAGCATTTGCTGAGATCTATAATATTTCTCATAAGTTACACCTTCAAATCAATAATAAGTTCTACGGGGCAGTGGTCGGAGCCGAAAATCTCCTGATGAATTGAAGCGGAGTGAAGCTTTTCGTCAAGAGAAGCTGATGTCACAAAATAGTCAATTCTCCAGCCTGCGTTGTTTGCTCTTGCGTTATAGCGGTAGGACCACCAGGAATATTCTGCTGCCTTGTCGGGATAAAAATAGCGGAAGGTATCGGTAAAGCCCGATTCCAGGAGGGTGTTAAATTTTTCTCTTTCCTCGTCCGTAAAGCCTGCCTTGCCGCGGTTCGGCTTGGGATTTTTAAGGTCAATTTCCTTGTGGGCGACATTCAGGTCACCGCAGAAGATAACAGGTCTTGTCTCCTCTAATTTCTTAAGATGGGCAAGAAAAGCATCCTCCCAGTCCTGTCTGTAGGAGAGTCTCGAAAGATCCTCCTTTGCATTGGGGGTATAAACCGTTACCAGGTGGAAGGTGGGGTAGGTGAGTGTGATGACTCTGCCCTCATTATCAAATTCGGGAACACCTATTCCGTATGTCACATTTTCGGGGGTATGACGGGTGAAAACTGCAGTTCCCGAATAGCCCTTCTTCTCTGCATAATTCCAGTAGCTTTCGTAGCCCTCAAAGCTCAGGTCAATCTGTCCCTGCTGAAGCTTTGTTTCCTGAAGACAGAAAAAATCAGCATCAAGCTGTGAGAAGGCTTCAGGGAAAATGCCTTTATTTGTTACGGCTCTGAGTCCGTTTACATTCCAGGATATGAATTTAAGCATATTTTTTTCTCCGGATAAAAATGTCGTAAAAAATTAAGATTATTTTTATTGTAGCATACTAAAATCAGAATATCAATAAATTT
Source organism: Acutalibacteraceae bacterium (assembly GCA_045647985.1). GTDB lineage: Bacteria > Bacillota > Clostridia > Oscillospirales > Acutalibacteraceae > RUG806. The sequence continues at coordinate 22,989 of JAZRNB010000076.1, read as the reverse complement.
AATGTCCCTTAAGGGTGAATTTTACACTTGATTGAGGGGGTAATTTATGTTATCCTATTTCTGTATCAGCAAAAAAACCGAAGGAGGAATAATATGAACGGCAGAGTTTCGCTTTCCGAACACTTATACAATATGATAGCCTTGTTCGGCGAAGCATATTCCGATTGTATCGTTATGTTTTTCAATGCCGTTTTCCGCCGTCCCTTCCGGTTTGCAGGCAGAACGGCAAGGCGGCTTCTCCGTCTTGTTTTCAGAGGGCTTGTAATGTTTTTTGCTCCTGCAGGTGCTTCCTCCGGGGCTTATGCCGATGACGTGACAAGAGCAGGAAAGCGATGCTTCAGAATTTTATTCTCCCATCCCTTTTCTCTTCCCTCGGTTGTTTCTTACTATATAAAAAAGGCGCTTGGCAGATATGAATATTCCTTTAAAAATGCGGCGCTGTGGATAATTCCGCTGATTCTGACAATAAGTGTTCTCGGCGGTATAAATATCCTTTCAGAGAAGACTCTCTGCCTTAAGATAGCATCAGACGGTGAGGTGCTGGGCTTTGTCGCAGATGAAAGAAGCTTTATTGAGGCAAAAAATTCTGCCCGTGAAATATTGCTTCTTGCAGACAGTGAGGGCTCACTTCCAACCGTGACATATTCTCTGGCAATCAAGGAAAAATACAGCCTTACGGATACAGATGAGCTTCGCGACAGTCTGTTGAAAATCAGTGATGTAAGCGGTGTTCCTGCCTGCGGTGTATTTGTTGACGGAAGGCTTTTATGTGCTGTTGAAAGCGAAAGCAGGGGTAGGGCAGTTATAGAAAAGCTGCTTGATGAATACCGTACCGAGGGCAGCTTTGTTGTGTCATTTGCTGAGGAGATAGAGTTCCGTCAGGGGCTTTTTGCGAAGAATACCGTGCTTACGGCAGATGAGTTTATTGATACTCTCAGAAAAGGCGAGAAGAAGACAATCATTCACACTGTGACGGAAAATGATACCCCCTCCGCGCTGGCTTCCGCTTATAATATGACGGTGAAGGAGCTTCTGAAGCTGAACGGTCTTCCTGCGGATACCGTGAAATTCAAGCCCGGTACCGGAATCAGGGTTACCGAGCAGCAGATGCGTCTTACCGTCAAAGAGGTTGTTGCCGAGGTTACAAATGAGGAAGTTGATTTTGACCGTATTGAAATAAAGACAAATGCCCTTTACAGCGGCAGCGAAAGAATACTTCTTGCAGGTAAAAAGGGATATGACCAGGTAACTAAGCTTGTGACAATTGAGGGCGGAAAAAGAGTCACCTCCAAGGAGGTTGCAAGGCTTTCCGCTTCAAAGCCTGTTGCCGAGAGAGTGCAGATAGGTATAAAGCCTCTTGATGAGGCATATTCCAATACGATGGGCGGAATTTTCCTGTGGCCGATTATCGGTGCATACGGAATAAATTCAGACTACGGCTATCGTTGGGGCAAGCTTCATGCAGGTATTGACCTCGGTATGGGTAATTCCCCGGGCACAAGCCTCGGTAAACCCATAATTGCGGTAGCTCAGGGTACCGTTGTGCTGACTGCCGTTCATTCAAGCTATGGCTATTATGTAATTATAGATCACGGCGGCGGACTGCAGACGCTTTATGCTCATTGTCTTGCGGATTCATTTATGGTAATTCCCGGACAGATTGTGGCGGCAGGCGAGCCTATTGCAAGAGTCGGCTCCACCGGCTTCTCTACCGGTCCCCACCTGCATTTTGAGGTAAGAGTTAACGGTAACCGTGTGAATCCCCGTCCCTATTTAGGTATTTGAGAAGGATGAAACGATATGGATGAAATTATGAGAGAGGATAATCCTCTTCTTGAAAACAATGAAGCCTATATGAGAGATATCAGCAGAAGAGTCAAGGAGGAATCCAGAAAGAGATTTGCGTTCTTTTTCGGTCTTATTGCTGTTGTTTTCTCCCTTATCGGCTTTATCGGCTGCATTACTGCCGGTGTTAATTTTATAAGAGCGCAGGGAGAAGAAAAAAAATCCCGTGATTTTGATTTCTATAATCAGTTCCTTGTTGCCGTGGCGGCTGTTGATCCTGCTCCCTTTGACGATATTACGGGAGCCTCCTCTGAGGAGCTTGTTGAAATCGCTGTCTGGAGCATAATCGGCTCGGATCTTGATCCCGATAAGTATGACTATTCAACGGGTGAGCTGGCTCTTCCCGTGGCAGAGGTTGAGGCGGCTTATACTGAATATTTCGGTACGGACAAGCCTATCTCCCACACAAGTGTCACGGGCTACGGCTATGAGTTTTCTTACAATGCAGAAAAGAGCTGCTACTACATTCCCCTGACCGCACTTGAGCCGTTTTATACGCCCCGTGTGACAGACATTGAAACCAGGGGTGACTCGGTGATACTTACCGTTGGACTTATAAATTCCAATGTATGGAAGCAGGACAGTGTGACAGGGGAGATTTCAAGGCCTGAGCCCGATAAATTCATAAAGGTGACAATGAGAACGGCGGCAGGGGCTTCGTTTATCGGTGCAATACGTGATACAAATCTTCCGGAAACAGCAATTGTTGATGTGAACAGTTAAAAAATCAGCGGCAGGACAACCTGCCGTTTTTTTTATTGCCGTAATGCCGCTGCGGTCATATATTGTACAAGTTGCACAAAAATATGGGGTGCAATTTTTTTTGAAGACGTTATATTTTTCTTGAATATCAAAATTTAAGTATATATAATGAAGGTGTATATGGTTTTGTAATATACATAAATTTCGTTATTTTTCGGTTTGTAAAAACCTGAACGGAGGAAACTGTTATGGACAAAAAATTAAGAATCGGTATTATCGGCTGCGGCGGTATTGCAAACGGCAAGCATATGCCCAATCTTGCAAAGCTTGATGACAAGCTTGAGCTTGTTGCATTCTGTGACATCGTTCTTGAAAGAGCAGAAAAGGCTGCAAAGAAATTCGGTACAGAGGATGCAAAGGTATATGAGGATTACAAGGAGCTTCTCAAGGATGAGACTATTGATGTAGTTCATGTTTGTACTCCCAACCGTTCTCATTCCTTTATTACTATAGATGCTCTTGAAGCAGGTAAGCACGTTATGTGTGAAAAGCCCATGGCTAAGACATATGCAGAGGGCAAGGCTATGCTTGAGGCTGCTAAGAGAACAGGCAAGAAGCTTACTATCGGTTATCAGAACCGTCAGTGCACAGAAAATCTCTATGTCAAGGATGCTTGCAAGGAAAATGAATTCGGTGAAATCTATTATGCTCAGGCACACGCTATCCGCCGCAGAGCAGTTCCCACATGGGGCGTTTTCCTTAACGAATATGAGCAGGGCGGCGGTCCCCTTATTGATATCGGTACTCACGCTCTCGACCTTACTCTTTATATGATGGATAACTACGAGCCCAAGATGGTTGTAGGTAACACATTCAGAAAGCTTGCTGATCAGACTAATACAGCTAATGCCTGGGGTGATTGGGATCCCGAAAAGTTCACTGTTGAGGACTCAGCCTTCGGTCACATCGTTATGAAGAACGGTGCTGTTGTTATGCTTGAGGCTTCCTGGGCACTCAATGTTGCTGATGCTAATGAAGCATGCTTCACACTCTGCGGTGTTGACGGCGGTGTTACAACAAAGGGTGACCTTCGCGTAAACAAGGTTAAGCACGGCAGACAGACTATTGAAACTCCTAATCTTGATGCCGGCGGAGTTGCTTTCTACGACGGTAAGAAGGGCGATGCTTCCGAGCTTGATATGTATCAGTGGATCAATGCTATTATCAATGATACTGATCCCTGCGTTCTTCCCGAACAGGCTCTTTGCGTAACAAGAATCCTTGAAGCTATCTATGAATCCTCAAAGACAGGCAAGGCTGTATATTTTGAGGACTGAGGAGAAATAAGATGAAGCTTGCTGTTCAGTTATATTCTCTCAGACACCATATGGAAAACGGAGAGAACTTTATTGACGTTCTTAAAAAAGTGAAGGAGCTGGGATTTGACGGTGTTGAATTTGCAGGCTTTCACGGCTACACTCCCGAGGAGCTTAAGAAGGCACTTGACGAAATCGGTCTTGTGGCTGTAGGTGCTCATATGGGGCTTAATGATTTTGCACCCGAGAATCTTCAGGAAACTCTCAGAGCAGGTAAGGTTTTAGGCGCTGCTACACTCGGTATAGGCGGTGCGGATACCGAAACAGAGACTGCTCTTAACAATGTTATTGATATTATGGGTAATGCTGACAAGGAGGCTGCCAAGGAGGGTATCAAGGTTTATTTCCATAATCATACCCAGGAATTCCTTGAGCCTCTTTATAATACCGTGCCCGGGACTATTTTTGAAAGACTTGCAGCTGCCTGCCATATGCAGATAGATACATACTGGTCCTTCCATGCAGGTAAGGATAACTATGCCCTTATCTCCGAGTATAAGGACAGAATCGTTCATCTTCACATCAAGGACGGTATTGACGGTCATCCTATGGCTCTCGGTGAGGGTAACAATGACCTTGCTACCGTTGTGAAGGCTGCAAAGGACAACGGTATCGAATGGCTTGTTCTCGAGAATGACGATCCCGAGCCCGACGGACTTTCCGATATCACAAGAAGTATGCAGTGGCTTAAGGCCAATGTGTGAGCAAATTCCGAAATAGCGTATTATAAACGGAGGAAAACACAATGAAGCTTGGTGTTTTTACAACACTTTTAAGTAACCTCTCTCTTGAAGAGGCATTGAAATATTTTACATCTCTCGGTATTGAGATGGTTGAAATCGGTGTGGGCGGTTACCCGGGAAATGCACACGCAGATCCCGAGGTGCTTCTCAATGACGAAAAGGCTTTTGAGGATTTCAAGGCACTTATAAAGAAGTACAATGTTGAAATCTCTGCTTTGTCCTGCCACTCAAACCCCGTACATCCCAACAAGGAGGAGGCTGCTGCTGCCGATAAGGTTATCAGAAATGCAATTCTTCTTGCTGAGAAGTTAGGTCTCCATCAGATTAACACCTTCTCAGGCTGTCCCGGTGACCATGAGGGAGCTAAATATCCCAACTGGGTAACCTGTCCCTGGCCTAATGATTTCCTTGATATACTCGATTATCAGTGGAATGAGGTGCTTATTCCCTACTGGAAGGATCTTGTTGAATTTGCAAAGGCTCACGGTGTAAATAAAATTGCTCTTGAAATGCACCCGGGATTCTGTGTATACAATACGGAAACACTTCTTCGTCTGCGTGAGGCTGTAGGCCCCGAAATCGGCGCTAACTTTGATCCCAGCCATCTTATCTGGCAGGGTATGGAGCCTGTTGCGGTTATCCGCGCTCTCGGTGATGCTATTTTCCACGTGCACGCAAAGGATACCAGAATTGACAAGTACAATACTGCAAGAACAGGTGTGCTTGATACAAAGCTTTACAGCGATGAAATCAACCGTTCATGGATTTTCCGTTCTGTAGGCTACGGTAATGACGAGCTTTACTGGAAGGATATTATTTCCAATCTCCGCCTTGTAGGCTATGACTGGGCTCTTTCCATTGAGCACGAGGATTCTCTTATGAGTCAGAATGAAGGTCTTTCAAAGGCTGTAGGTACTCTTAAGAACTGCCTTATTACAGAGGACACAACTGCTGCCTGGTGGATATGAAAAATCTGCAGGAGCAAATTTTTCAGGTAAGAGGTAATAGTGAATAGTGAAGAAGTAAGCTTCACTGAGTAAAATAAGAAGGACGAAGCGTAGTGCTCCGTCCTTTTTTTGTTTTTTTAGTTGTTTTTAAGTGGGGTTATGCGGGGAGCTTTACTTCAAGACCTACTGCAAATCTTAAGATAAGTCTTGCGTCTGCGGCTGTTACATTACCGTCGTTGTCAGCATCTGCCAGTATTTTTGTCTCCTTGTTTGCATTTTCAAGATTGACCGCAATTCTGAGAGCAAGTCTTGCATCAGCTGCGTCTACCGCACCGCTGTAGTCAATGTCACCTGTCATGGGTGTGCTGAATTCATCACCGGGTGTGGTGTAGGGAGAAAGCTTTTTTGAATAGTCAGAGTATGTCATAAACTGTGTATAGTTTACATTTTCTCTTATGTGTCTCTGTGCGAAGCCGAAGAGAAGCCATACAATGAAGGTTGCAACGGGCTCCTTGGTCATATCGCCGTGGGGAACGTCCTTGAGGAACCATGTGTTTTCGGGAAGAATACAGTATGATGCATCGATATCTTTATCAGGGGAAACATGAGAGTGATTATCATTCAGGCAATAGAGAAGGTGGTTGGGCTCTGTGCTGTTGTCTGTTGTAACTGCACCTGCAGAGGAGTATTTTACGGATTCGATTCCGTCAGAAACATCTTCAATACTTGCTGTTACGGGGAGAAGCTGATAGTCATAGCCTGCAACAACACATACATTTATGCCATTGTTTTTTGCTTTCAGGAAGGTGTCTGCAGTATTTCTTAATACTTCTCTGTATGCAAGTATTTTTGCATTGAGCTCCGGAGTCAGGGTTGCATCTGAGAAAAGGAATTCTGATGCTGCTGCCAGATCCTCTTCGGGAACAAGTGCCCAGAGACCGGGCATATTTCTTAAGTATTCCTTTAAGAAATCGTTGTATATAATGGCATCTGCATTACTTGCGAACTTATTGTAGGACTTACCGAGATCCTTATGGACATCCTGGGAGTTGCTGATTGAGATACCGAAAAGCAGAGCTATTCTCATTAAAAGTGTTGTAATTGCGCTGTCACCGAGGATGTTTGTGCCGATATTGTTAATCAAGCCTGTTGAGTCATCGGTAAGGAATGCCATAAAAGCATCTCCGCGGAATTCACCGCTGATTTCCTTTGTGTCATCGAAGAAACTGCTGTGATCTTCGCTTGTTCTTACAATTTTACCTGTCATGAAGTCACCGATAAGAGCGCTTCCCAGAATGGGGCAGTCATAGAAAACTGTAGAGGTTACGTTTGCTGCTGCGTGGGAAGAGTGTCTGTAGAGATAGGAATTGGTGATAACACCGCCGTAGCCTACACTGAGAATTGCCACATTGCTCTTGCCTGTTACGGATTCAACATGGTCAATGAATTTTTTGAGATTATCTGCAGCCGACGTGGGATCAAGTCTCCAGTCATAGGAGAAGAAGAAGATTTCATCTGTGCTGACATAGCCTGCTGCAGCTGCTGCAAAGCCCTTGATGTTATCTGTGATAATGATATCCTCCTTGTAAGCGGATATCGGCTCTGTATACTGCCAGGCACCTACATCGGGGTTTACGGAGTTGCCGTTTTTATCGCAGAGAATGGGATCCATTATTCCTTTGATTCCTGTTGCCACATTGGGAATATTTGTTGCAACATCAGAGAAATCAGACATAAGTATTCCTGAAACAATTTTTGTGAGATTGCCGGAGAAATCTGATGATTGAGCATCATATACAGCCTTTGAATCGGTTTTGTTGGGGTTTTCGTAAAGAGCATTATCTGACATTTCGCCCACATAAATTACGGGCACACTGTTAAGCTCTATTGCAAGTGCACTTAAGGGAGTTGCAAGTGCCATAAGCATACATAAAAGTATGCAGATTGCTCTTTTTGCGGTGTTGGATTTCATAAAATTACCTCCGATAATGTATAATAAGGCATATTATGAAGTAATTATACAGTATTTATTCTCTTAAAGCAAGTGCTTTTTGTAAATACCGTTTTTTTACATTGTCAGGCTGTTGACATTATAGAAAAAACCTGATATAATGTTCCAAAAGGAACAGATTTCAGATATTTTTTATCGAAAGGTCGTGTTTTATGAGAAAAAGTGACATAGAGGCTCTTAAGAGAAGCTCTCTGTTTTCGGAGGCTGATGATGCTCTTATTTCCGAGCTGCTTGAATCGGGTTGCTACGAAAAGGCTGCTTTCGGAAGAGGGGATACGGTTTTTTCTCCTGAAAACACCGATGTGCGTCTTGCTCTTGTTCTGAAGGGCTTTCTCGAGGTATCAAAGGATACGGGAAAGGGAAGGCTTTTTATGAGCAGACTGGATGCTGGGGCAATTTCGGGAATGTCCTGTCTTTTCGGGGATGCCGCTTCCTTCCCCACTACCGTCAGGGCGGGGAGCGATGTTCGTATTCTTTTTATCTCAAAAGCTCAGCTTATGTCACTTTTTAACCGTTATCCCGATATTCTTGAAAAATATCTGTCACTTCTCAGCCGTAAAATATGCTTTCTCAGTGAAAAAATTGAAAGCATATCGGCGCCTGATGCGGTTGAGGCTCTCAGAGCATATCTTCTTGATACAGCGAAAAAAGCGGGATGCGACACATTTGCTCTTCCCGTATCTGCGCTGAGACTGTCCGAATCTCTCGGAATCGGCAGAACCTCTCTTTACAGGGCCTTTGATCAGCTGACAAATGAAGGCTTCCTTACAAAAAACGGAAAAATTATATCAATCGGAAGGAAATGATGATTATGAAAAAGGTATTATCTGTTTTATCACTTATTCTGGCTCTCTGCCTTGTTTTTCCCGCCTGCGGTAATGTTGCAGAGGAAACAACTGCCGAAAACACAACGGCTGCAGAAGAAACAACAGCCGCCGAAAAGGCTGTAATCAACATCGGTCTCCTCAAGGGTCCTACAGGTATGGGAGCTGCCGTGCTTCTTGAAAATGATGAAAAGGGCACAGGAAATGCAGACTACAATCTTACTCTTGCAGGCGCTCCCGACGTGCTTCAGACTGCTCTTATAAACGGTGAGCTTGATATGGCTGCTCTTCCCACAAATGTTGCTGCAGTGCTCAACGGAAAAACCGAGGGCAAGGTGCAGATTCTTGCTGTAAATACTCTCGGTGTAATCTATCTTATGAGTGCCGATGATACAATAAAGAGTGTAGCTGACCTTAAGGGCAAGACAATTCTTTCTGCAGGCAAGGGTACAACTACAGAATATGTTCTTAATTACATTCTCACCGAAAACGGTCTTGCTGTTGACAAGGATGTTACCGTTGAATATGCAAGTGAGCATGCTGAGGTTATCACAAAGGCAAAGGCAGGCGGCTATGAGGTTATTCTTCTTCCCGAGCCCTTTGTTACACAGATGAAGGCTCAGGATGCAGGCTTCAAGGTAGTGCTTGATCTTACAAAGGAATGGAAGGCTGTCGGCGGCGGCGAGCTTACAATGGGCTGTATTGCCGTCAGAAAGGCTTTTGTTGATGAGAATCCCGAGGCAGTAAAGGCATTCCTCGCTGATTATAAGGCTTCTGTAGAGGCTGTAAATGCCGATCCCGAAAAGGCAGGCGTTATTATCGAGCGCTTTGATATTGCAAAGGCTGCAGTTGCTTCGAAGGCTATCCCCAATTGCAACATCACCTTTATGACAGGGGAAGAAATGAAGACAAATGTAAGTGCATATCTTAATGTTCTCTTCAGCTCAAATCCCAAGGCTGTCGGCGGCGCAATGCCCTCTGACGGCTTCTGGGCAGCAGTATCCTGATGAGAAAATTTACTTCAAACGGACAAAGAGTTCCGGATGTGGTAAAGACACCTCTTGCCGTTGCTTTCTGGCTGGGGGTGTGGTATATAGCATGTGAGCTGGTGGGGATGGAGCTTCTTGTTCCTTCCCCTTTGGCGGTTGCAGGTGCTTTCTCGGAGCTTCTGAGAGAAAAGGAGTTTTATATTTCCTGTCTGAGCTCTCTTTATAAGGTGCTTTCGGGCTGGCTTGCAGGTATCATTGCAGGCACGGTGCTGGGAATTTTTACACATATAAGCGGCTTGCTGAAATCGCTGTTTCAGCCGCTTCTTCACATCATAAAGGCTACTCCCGTGGCTTCGTTTATTGTTCTTGCACTGGTGCTTATGGCAACGGATTCCGTTCCGGTTTTTACCTGCGCACTGATAACCGTCCCCGTTGTATGGGCTAATGTGACGGAGGGGCTTTCATCACCCGACAAAAAGCTTCTTGAAATGGCGGAATGCTTCAATATGAGCAGAAAAAACAGGATAAGGGATATTTACATCCCTGCCGTGCTTCCGTATTTTTCCGCGGCGGCAAGGACTGCTATGGGGCTTTCCTGGAAGGCAGGTATTGCGGCAGAGGTTATCTGCTCTCCTAAGAATACTATAGGAGCAGGAATTTCCGATGCGAAGGTGTATCTTGAGACGCCGTCTCTTTTTGCATGGACGATAACGGTTATAATTCTGAGTGTTATTCTTGAAAAAATCCTTGCGCGGCTTCTTAAAGGGAGGCGGAAAAAATGATTGAAGTAAGAAATATCTCAAAAAGCTTTGACGGAAGAACAGTTCTCAAGGATGTATCCTTCAGGGTGAATAAGGGTGAGTGTACGGCTCTTACGGGAGCCTCGGGCTCAGGAAAAACCACAATGCTCAGAATAATTGCAGGGCTTGAGGATGCTGATTCCGGTGAAGTCATTTATTCGGAAAAGCCGAGGATGACCTTCGTTTTTCAGGAAAACAGACTGCTTTCTCACAAAAGCGTTCTCGATAATATTCTCACTGTGGCACCCGACAGAGAAAGGGCATTATATTTTCTCGGCAGGTGCGGTCTCGGGGATGACACCGACAAAAAGGCATCGGAGCTCAGCGGCGGTATGAAAAGGCGGCTTGCCATTGCAAGGGCTCTTGCTTACGGCGGAGATCTCTATTTTTTGGATGAGCCTCTCAGAGAGCTTGACGGTGAAACGCTGAAAAGTGTTGCCTCTCTCATAAAGGAGGAGATTTCGGGTAAGACTGCGGTGCTGATTACCCACGACAGCTATTCTCTGGAGCTTCTTTGCGACAGAACGGCAGAAATAGGGGAAAATCAGTCACATTAACCGATATTTAATGCAATTCATAAATTATTCATAAAATGTCTTGCGGAACTTTGGTAAAAAGTTCCGTTTCTTTTTTTATTATTATATTGCTAAAAAGCGGAATTTATAGTATAATGTATCCGGGCAAGTACCCATAAAAAAACTCGGTTTCCGGAAGGGAAACAACGGAGGTACGAAAAATGAAAAAAAGAATAGTTGCAATTATTTTCACTGTTCTTATGATGCTGTTGGCAGCTCCCGTAATTATGGGATCTGACATCGGTCTGCTTGATGCTGATTTCAGCTTCGGGCAGATCTTCAGCTCGGCTGCAGCACATAAGCACAGTTATTCGGCAGCGACATGTACAAAGCCAAAGACCTGTAAGACCTGCGGCGCGAAAAGCGGTAAGGCACTGGGTCACAAGTACTCGAATGCCTGTGATACAACCTGTAACACATGTAAGGCGAAGAGAACAATCAAGCATACATACTCCAATTCCTGTGACACAACCTGTAATGTATGTAAGGCGAAGAGAACAATCAAGCATACATACTCCAATTCCTGTGACACAACCTGTAATGTATGTAAGGCAAAGAGAACAATCAAGCATACATACTCCAACTCCTGTGACACAACCTGTAATGTATGTAAGGCAAAGAGAACAATCAAGCATACATACTCCAACTCCTGTGACATAACCTGTAATGTATGTAAGGCAAAGAGAACAATCAAGCATACATACTCCAACTCCTGTGACACAACCTGTAATGTATGTAAGGCAAAGAGATCAATCAAGCATACATACTCGAATTCCTGTGATACGAGCTGTAATGTATGTAAGGCAACCCGTAAGATAACTCACAGCTATGCGGCTGCAACCTGCACAAAGGCAAAGACCTGTAAGGTCTGCGGTGCAACAAGCGGAAAGGCACTCGGACATAAGTATACCAATGCCTGTGATACAAGCTGTAATACCTGTAAGGCAACCCGTAAGATAACTCACAGCTATGCGGCTGCAACCTGCACAAAGCCCAAAACCTGTAAGGTTTGCTCTGCTACAAGCGGCAGCAAGTTAGGTCATAAGTACAGCTCCTCTTACACAACAGATAAGAAGGCAACCTGTACAGCAGCAGGCTCAAAGAGCAAGCATTGCACAAGAGACGGCTGTAGTGCAAAGACAAGTGTAACATCAATTGCAGCACTCGGTCATAAGTATACCAATGCCTGTGATACAAGCTGTAATACCTGTAAGGCAACCCGTAAGATAACTCACAATTATGCAGCAGCAACCTGCACAAAGGCTAAGACCTGTAAGGTCTGCGGTGCAACAAGCGGCAGCGCATTGGGACACAGCTATGCAGCAGCAACCTGCACAAAGCCTAAGACCTGTAAGACCTGTTCTGCTACAAGCGGCAGCGCATTGGGACACAGCTATGCAGCAGCAACCTGCACAAAGCCTAAGACCTGTAAGACCTGTTCTGCAACAAGCGGCAGTGCATTAGGACACAGCTATGCAGCAGCAACCTGCACAAAGCCTAAGACCTGTAAGACCTGTTCTGCAACAAGCGGCAGTGCTCTCGGACATACAGAGGTAACAGACAAGGCAGTAGCAGCAACCTGTATAAAAACCGGTCTTACAGAGGGTAAGCACTGCTCAGTATGCTCAGCTGTTACAGTGGCTCAGGAAGAAGTTCCCGTAGCTGCGACTAATCATACAAATATTTCAGCTGTTGAGGCAGTTGATGAGAACTGTACAGAGGACGGAAATATTGCACACTTCAAGTGTGACGGATGTCATACACTCTTCATTGATGCTGAAGGAAATTCTGTGGTTGAATATAACGATGTTACCATTCCCGCAACAGGACATTCCGCTATTAAGCATGATGAAATTCCTGTAAGCTGTGTTAACAACGGACAGATTGAATTTTATGAGTGTAACAATTGCTCCGGGCTTTTCACAACAGAGGCTTGTGATGTAAAGATTTCAGATTTGAGTGAGCTCGTAATTACTGCGCCCGGCCATATATACGGTGAGCCCGTAATTGTAAATGAGGTCAAGCCCGATTGCGATACTGAAGGCTCATACGAAGAGGTATATTACTGTACCGTATGCGAAGAAGAAGTATACAGACAGACTCAGATGGTTCCTGCGCCGGGCCACCAGTGGAGCGAAGCTGTAACCGAAAACGTAGTTAAGCCTGATTGTGTAAATGACGGCTCTTATGATGTGGTTTACTACTGCACGGTATGTGAAGACGAATTATCAAGAGAAACCATACCGGAGTATGCGCTCGGTCATGCATACGGTGAGCCCGTAATTACGAATGAGGTCAAGCCCGATTGCGATACTGAAGGCTCATACGAAGAGGTATATTACTGTACCGTATGCGAAGAAGAAGTATACAGACAGACTCAGATGGTTCCTGCGCAGGGCCACCAGTGGAGTGAAGCTGTAACAGAAAACGTAGTTAAGCCTGATTGTGAAAATGACGGCTCTTATGATGTGGTTTACTACTGCACGGTATGTGAAGACGAATTATCAAGAGAAACCATACCGGAGTATACACTCGGTCATACAGTGGTTGTTGATGCTGAAGTTGAGGCAACCTGCACAGAGTCAGGTCTGACAGAGGGTGTTCACTGCTCAGTCTGCAGTGCTGTTATTCTGAAGCAGGAGACGGTTCCTGCAACAGGACACACTATTATTCATATGGAAGCTGCTGAGCCTGAATGCGATAAGGACGGATACAGCGAGCATTACAAATGCTCAGTATGTCTTGTTCTCTTTGCTGATGCAGAAGGTAAAGAGGAAATCGCTGAGGATACTGTTGTAATTCCCTCAACAGGTCACGAGTTTGAAAACAAGTATTTTGAGCCCTCCTGTGAGGTTGGCGGATACTATGCCGATGTATGTAAGGTATGTAATACATTAACCGGCGAGGTTGTTTATGATGACACTCAGGCTACAGGACACTCATATGAGGAGACTGTAGTGGCATCTACCTGCGAGACTGACGGATATACTATCAGAGTATGCTCAACCTGTAAGGGTGAAGAGCAGGAGACAAATGCAGATGACCCTGCAAAGGGACATAAATTCAAGGAAGACCGTAAGAAGAGAGTGACAGCTACTTGTCAGACAAACGGTTATAAGGAATATAACTGTCAGAACGACGGCTGTGATGCAGTAAAGAAAGAGGTTCTTGACACTATTGCCTGCGTTCCTGCTGAGGAAGGCGAGCTTGTCACTACTATCCCCGGATCCAAGAATGCTGACGGTACAACAAAGGCTCTTTGCCGTACCGAATACAGATGCGAATACTGTGAGCAGATAGTTTCCGTTGTTGAAAACTACAGTGCCCATAGCGCAATGCTTCCTGTTAATAATACTCAGGCAACCTGTACAACTCCCGGTGCTACTGAGCTTGCTTGTTCCGACTGCGGATTCTCACACATTGTGTACTATCAGGAAGCAACAGGACATTCCTGCAGTACTGTTCAGCAGCCCAACTGTACAGAGGACGGTTACATCGTAACAGAAGGACACTGTGAATACTGCGGTGAGGATGTTCCTGCAGGTGACCGTGTTGTTCTTCACAAGAAGGGACACATTTTAGTCGGTATCCAGACCTGCGAAACATCTGTTTACTGTGAGACCTGCGGATATGTTGATGCTGCGGCTCTCGGCCACAACTTCTCCAAGGAAAGCTCCAAGACAGGCACTATGGTTGATACATTCTTCTGTACACGCTGCGGTAAGGCAGAAAGTACAAATGCTGATAAGATTAACACCTTCAATGCTGTAACATCTAAGATCAAGACTGATTTCTATCCCTCATACAGCGATAAGATGGTAACCTTCGGTAAGATTAAGAATGAAACAACCTACACCAAGTTCAATTTCGGTATCTATACCTCAATGATCAGAGATATGTACGAAAGTGAAATGGCAAATGCACCTGATGATTATATGAGAATAAGCTCCAAGCAGATCAAGTGGAATCTTCCCATTGACAGTGCTACGACAGTATCTGAGCTCGAAGCAAATGATATTGATTCTATCTCTGTTGAAAGACTTTCAGGTCTTGATTTCAATTCAGTGCTTGCTGACTTCAATACCGAATATACCGTAGGCTCAACATCCTACAGCCTTGCTCCTTATAAGGCTATCAAGGTTGACGGCAGTGTTCTCAAGGTTACTGTTGATGTAAGAAATGAAAAGTATTACAACGACATCGAAAATCTCGGTGAAGGCAACAAGACAGCCCTTGCAAAGCTGTTCGGTATCGATGTAAGAAATGATCTCGGTCATTTCCAGAAGGGTACCAACGGTAAGCTCTTTATGGAAGAGAATGAAAACTCAGACGGTTACGAGATGAGCATGCATATGACGCTCAATCAGCTTGCAACTGACGGTAAGGTTACATACTACTTCCTTGAAGAAACCTATGAACCCATCATAGCTATTTATACAGCTCAGGAAACTATGGAGCAGGATATCACCATGAAGTTCAAGATCGGTGTATCTATCAACGGTACAATGGCTCCCATAGTTAAGACCACCAACACAAATGTATTTGTATTCCCCGGATACACAGCCAACTAAGAAAGGAAAATTTTTATGAAATCAACGGCTGTTATCAGCATAATTTTTGCAATTGCTCTTTGTCTTATTCTTCTCCCCGTGTCGGCTTTTGCCGGCACTACGGGAGATGTTGACGGCGACGGTGTAATTGCTGCGGCTGATGCCAGATCTGCTCTGCGTGCTGCTGTAGGTCTTGAAAGCTTATCGGCAGATGCAGAAAAAGCCGCAGATGTTGATTTTGACGGAGAGGTTACTGCAGCTGATGCAAGACTTATTCTCCGTGCATCTGTAGGTCTTGAAGTTCTTCATGAGCATAATTACTCTGAAGAAAAAATTACAATTAAGGCTACCTGCACTGAGGATGGCGAAAAGAAGCTCTCCTGCAGCTGCGGTGAGTTTATTACAGAAAAGATCCCTGCAAAGGGTCACAAGACAGTTACCGATAAGGCAGTAGCCGCTACCTGTACAAAAGAGGGTAAAACAGAGGGCAAGCACTGCTCTGTATGCGGTACAGTTACCGTAGCACAAAAGCCCGTTGCAAAGAAGGCTCACAAGACAGTTACCGATAAGGCAGTAGCCGCTACCTGCACAAAAGAGGGTAAAACAGAGGGCAAGCATTGTTCCGTCTGTGGTACAGTTACCGTAGCACAAAAGCCCGTTGCAAAGAAGGCTCACAAGATAGTTACCGATAAGGCAGTAGCCGCTACCTGCACAAAGGCGGGTAAAACAGAGGGCAAGCATTGCTCCGTCTGCGGTACGGTGACTGTTGCACAGAAGACGGTACCTGCTTCTCACAAGACAGTAATTGACAAGGCAGTGGCTGCAACCTGTACCAAGGCAGGTAAAACAGAGGGTAAGCACTGCAGTGTATGCAGTAAGGTTATAACGGCACAGAAGACAGTTGCTGCAACAGGCCATAAGTTCAATATGACAAATCCTGCGGCTGCAACAAAGTGCTCTGCAAGCGGTTGCAGTGTCAAGCTTCCTGCGTTCAACAGTATTGTAAATGTGCTTAAGGAATCAGGAGACGGTCTTGACCGCTTTACAGGTATATCAAAGGATGAAAACCGCTACGGCAAATCTGAGGTCGGCGGTATGATGGCAGGTGAAATGGGCAATGCCGAAATTCCCGAGCCTGAAATCAGATATAACTCACTTGTTGTTGACAGACTTATTACAAAGAATAATTTCCACACCACAGGTGCTGATTTTGTAAGCGCACTCACAGCCTCTGACATAAAGAGTATGAATGTGCAGAAGATTAAAGGAATTGATTTTATCAGCGAGCTTCCCGGAAGCTTTTCTGACGGATATGAAACCTTTAATATAAAGGCTATAAAGACTGCAAAGTTCCCTGAGGTTTACAAAATAAGCCTTGTGCTTCCTTCCGAAAAGATTGATATCAAGAAGAAGGTCAGCGGTACATCTGTATATGACAGAATTTATTCGGATGATTACAATGTAACTCTTGAGAAATTAAGAGGTGAGATGCTCAACCAGTTTTCTCAGCTTGAAAAGGAAATGGCATCTCTCAAGGATATGATTTCAATGAAGACTGCAGGCAGTATTACATCAGGTCTTGTTGTTGACTATTATGTTACAACAGATGATTTTACTCCTGTTGCTGCAAAATATGCGCTTACCTTTGATATCCTGCTTGATATCAGGGTAACGGATAAATTAGGTATTTCAAAGCTTGTTACAATGAAGCAGCCTATGACAATGACCAACAGCTCATATTATTTCTTCAATAATAACTTCGGTCTGTAAAAACAGCATATAAAAAACGGGTATCAGCCATAGCGGTTGATACCCGTATTTTTGTGAGTTGATGAAATTATATTTTGTCTGCCGGGGACACAATTCCCCGCAATGAAAGAATTACTGCGCAACCACGATGGGAATTCATTCTGTGAATAATTCAGCTTCGACAGCGGCACAAAGGGCGTGATATACGGGAAGAGTCAGCTCCTGTACCTCATATGTAACCGAGGTGGGGAGCTTTATTGTTACATCGGAAAGGGCAGAAAGCTTACTGTCCTTTTCTCCTGTAATTGAAACAGTCCTTATGCCTGCTGCCTTTGCTGCCTTTACGGCATTTACGATATTAAGGGAATTGCCTGAGGTGGAAAGAGCGATGAGTACATCGTGCTTACTCTTTGCATAGGCATATACCTGCTGTGCGTACACTAAAGAGGGATCAATGTCATTGGCGAAGGCGGAAATTACACCCGTCTGGCTTACAAGAGAGATACAGCGGATCCCCTTCTGTAATTTCATTGCGATTTCTTCACCGTTTTCAAGGGTTGAAAAACGGGCTTTTTCCTCTGACGAAAGAGGTCTTTTAAGTATAAAGCCCTTCATTAGTTCACCTGTGATGTGCTCTGAGTCGGCAGCCGAGCCGCCGTTTCCGCAGCAGTAGATGAAGGCATCCTCCTTTGCGCATTTCACAATGTAATTGTAGGCAGTCTCAATGTCGGCTCTGTTTGTTTCAAGGGTAGGATAGTCCATATATAATTTATTGAATATCATTTCGGGTGTGTTCATTTTTATTCCTCCTTAAAATGCGAGTCCCAGGGCGGCATAGTCACCTATGCTGTCACCGAGAGTTGCAGGTAAAATCCTGCAGACCTGACCTGAGTATGAGAGAGCCTCTTTTTTTATTATATCATTAATAATAGTGTCAAAAAGCTCACCGCTTCTTGAGTATATGCTGCCGATAACTATGGCTTCGGGGTTTAATATGTCAATTAAAATGCTGAGTCCCGCTCCGAGCTTTTGTGCACAGGTATCATATATTCTTTTTGCAAGGATATCGCCGTCTTTTGCGGCAAGTGCTATTGTTTTTGCGGATATTTCATTCTCTGTGAAAAGAGAGCTTTTTTCGCCGTTTTTACGCGCTTCTGCTATCATCATTTCTCCAAGGCGTTTGATTCCGCCCCCTGAGCAGAAGCCCTCAAAGGAGCCGCGCTTGCCGTAGCCCTCGGGGCCGTCATCTGCAAGGCGGATGTGGCCTACCTCACCTGCCATATCGTTTGTTCCCGAGTAAAGCTTACCGTCAAGAATAAGTCCTGCACCCATTCCCGTGCCGAAGGTGAGGAATATCATATTCTCCGTGCCTCTTCCCGAGCCGAATTTCCATTCGGCAACAGCGCAGGCATTGGCATCATTCTGTAAATTCGGACGGATACCGAAGTGCTTTTCAAATATGTCGCATATGGGTACATTGTCCCAGTCGGGAAGATTGGGAGGGCAGTTTATGGTACCTCTTTTACTGTCAAGGGGACCTCCGCAGCTGATGCCGATACCCGTAAGCTCTTTTTCGGGAGAGGAGATCCGGTGACGGGCAAGAATTGTGTCAGCAGTCATAAGCATTTCGTCAATTATTGCACTCCAGCCACGTTTAACATCGGTTGGAAAGGCAATTTTATCAATTATAAGCTCATTGTGATCCTGTGGCATTTCGCCTTTGCCTAAAATTACGGCACATTTAGTACCGCCGATATCAAATCCCAGTGTAAACATAATTCCCTCCGTATTATATGTAATCGGAAAATTGTTGTGGTATAAAGCATTTGTTTTCAGCCTGCAGGGGAATGAGCCGGTATTTACGACTTAGCAGAAGTCTTTATTTTAACGGTAAAATTCCACCGATATCGGTGATTTGTCCTTTCTTCAGCTCAAGAATTTCAACACCGTGGCTCTTGCAGAAGGCTTTTATTCTTCCGCCGTCGGTATGGTGCTTTAATTCACCTGCAACGGCAAGGGTGTCTTTGTCAATTTTTCCCGTACTGCCTCCGAAAAAACCGTAGTGGCTGTCGGACAGATATATGTCACCCTTTGAAATAAGAAGGGTATCAATTTCCGTGTCACGAAGAGCTTCAAAAATTGAACTGTCCTCGGTTATCAGGGCATTTTCCGTTATAAAGCAGATGGAGCATTTAGTGTAGCCCTGCTTTGTGTGAATTTCCCGTCTGCCTGATTTCTTCAGCTCATTTATAAGGGTGGGATCGGCAGTTTTCGGGTTGAAGATAAAAAAGTCATTACCTACAGCCACATTCAGCTTCACATCACGGGGATAATCATTTTTGATTTCTTCACACGTTGTTACCGTAAAGCCCTCTTTTCTTAGGATTTCGGGGGAAAATTCGGGAGACAGGAAAACTCTGTTTTCTCCCGTGTGGCATAAAAGCATATCCTGATGCCGCGATACCTCTGAGGGGAGAATACTGCTTTCAAGGGAAATTGTTCTGATGCCAAGGGAGTGCAGGGCGGAGATTATTTCAGGAAAATTTCCTGCAGCCGCCAGTGTTATTCTGTTTTCAGGCAGATTCGGGTGAGAAATAAATGTACTCATCCGTTTATGAATTTTCTCCAGGGCTTTATGGCAATAAGTCCCGTGACAGTACCGATAACGGCGACCACTACCCATGAAACAAGTACAGTATTCCAGCCGAAGTTGTCACTTACCGCACCGAAGCCGTAGGTGGCGGCAGCGGAGCCGACATATGTAAGAGAATTTATAATACCCGACATTGTTGATACTGCATTGTATTTTTCAAAGCGGGCAGGGACAATGCAGATAAGGAAATAGTTTACACCGTGCATAAGGCAGGTGATAATTGCAGCAAGCACCAGTGTTACATACTGATTTTCCTTGTATATGAAAAGCAGAAGCAGACAGCCGAGTGCGCCCGTGAAAAATGTGATTGTGGCTGCCTTTACCTCGTCCTTTACAAATCTGCCGTTGATAATTCCCACAAGCTTTACGCTTATAACACTGAATACGGGAATTATTACGGATTTGAGAATTGCGCTGGAGCTTTCAAGTGAGAAGGTGTTGATAATGAAGGTGGGTACCCAGTCGGTTATACCGTCACGAAGTGCCCCCTGGGCAATAATTGCAATTGCAATGAGAATGAAGCCCGAAAGAAGAAGCTTTTTTGCACTTAAGGTGTTCTTTGCCGAGGCTTCCTTTTTCTTTACAGCGGTGAAAAGCTGAGTGCCCTTCACTGCTTTTCTGAAGCCGAAGAACCATATTACGGCAATTATACCGCTGACGGCAGCAGATGAAAAGAAAACATACTTCCAGTTAAAATATCTGATCCATACAGCCGAAGCCGTGATATACAAAAGCACCGTAGCGGACATTCCGGCAACATTCACATTGGTGCATACCTTGTTGTAGGTGGCGTGATCCATAGCCTCCGCCATAATTCTTACAAGAGGCGGCCACAGCATAGACTGAGCGAAGCCGTTTATGAACCATATGATGCTGCGAAGGGTAAAATCATCCGTCAGGGGCATTGCGATATTCATAAGTGTGGTAAGTGAAAGCCCCGTGAGAATGATGTTCTGAGGCTTGAATTTATCACCTAAAATACCGCTTACAATCTGTCCTATTCCGTAGGATATAAGAGAAAGAGTTGCGGCAACGGAGGCATCGGCATTTGAAATGCCCTCGCTTATAATGATGTCAGCCATAACGATAGAGTAATTTTTTCTCGTCATATAGCTTGCAAAATAAATAAGCGGACAAAGAAGACTTAAAATTTTAACAATGGAGTTCTTCTTTTCCGCAGAAATTGTGTTGGTCATATTGAATTACCTTTCAATGCAGGGGCGGTTTCCCGTCCCCTGCAAACAGAATCAGGCAAAGTGCCTTTTTTTTGTTATTTTCCCGTTGAGCCGAAGCCGCCTGTTCCCCGGACTGTTGAGGACAGCTCCTCTGCTTCAATAAATTCAGCCTTGAGGAAGGGGGCAATTACCATCTGTGCTACTCTTTCCCCGGGAGATACAGTCTGCGTTACGGGAGACTGATTGTAAAGGGATACCATAACCTCACCGCGGTAGTCGGCATCAATTACTCCGACCTTGTTGGCAGGAGCAAGTCCCTTTTTTGAGGCAAGACCGCTTCTTGCATATATGAAGCCGCCGAAGCCCTCGGGAATTTCAAAGGAGAGCCCTGTATGAATAAGCTTTGTTTCGCCGGGAGCAATTGAGATATCCTCTTTTTCGCAGGCATAAAGGTCTGCGCCTGCACTGTATACGGAGCCGTAGGTGGGAGCTACAGCTTCGGGATTAAGCTTTTTTATTCTTACTTCCATAATTATTTTACAAATTCCTTGTAGATTGCATCAATTGTTCTCTGATAGTCCTTTTCTTCAACTGCAACAATGATGTTGATTTCGCTGGAGCCCTGGTCTATCATACGGATGTTGACCTTTTCGTTTGCAAGGGCGGTGAAAATACGTGCAGCAGTGCCTTCAGTATTAACCATACCTCTGCCTACAACTGCAATAAGGCAGAGTCCCTCAACAAGAGTGATGGAGTCGGGATTGCACTTCTTTACGATGTCGGCTGTGATTGAGCCCTTGTGAGAGCCCAGAGCATCTGCGGAAACAAGCACACTCATGGTATCAATACCGGAGGGAAGATGCTCGAAGGAAACACCGTGGTTTTCGAGAACCTCGAGAACCTTTCTGCCGAAGCCCAGCTCTGAATTCATCATATCCTTTTCAACGTGGATAGCCGTGATTCCCTTTCTGCCTGCAATACCTGTGATGACAGTGGGAACATTGTTGCTTGAAGCCTTGTGTACAATCATTGTACCGGGAGCCTCGGGACAGTTGGTGTTTCTGATGTTTATCGGGATTCTTGCCTTTCTTACAGGGAAGATAGCCTCATCGTGTAAAACGGTAGCACCCATATAGCAAAGCTCACGAAGCTCTCTGTATGTGATTTCGGGGATGGGCTGAGGATTTTCAATGCATCTGGGGTCAGCCATAAGCATACCGGAAACGTCTGTCCAGTTTTCATAGATATCTGCATTGCAGGCACGGGCAACAATGGAGCCTGTAACGTCTGAGCCGCCTCTTGAGAAGGTCTTTATCATACCGTTGGGAGCAGAGCCGTAGAAGCCGGGGATAACTGCATACTCGTGGTAGGAGAGAAGACGGCCCAGCTCTTTATCGGTCTTGTCAATGTCAAGCACACCGTTTTCATCAAAGAAAATGCCCTCTTCCGCATCAATGAATGCGAAGCCTAAGTATGCGGCAAGAATCTTGGAGTTGAGGAATTCACCGCGGGATGCGATGTAGTCCTGGCTTGCGTGGTGAAGAATAGCAACCTTGATGCCCTTAAGGTCTTCTTCAAGAGAGAAATCGATACCGAGATCTCTGATGATGCCGTTATATCTTTCTGTAATTTTATCAAAGGTTTCATCAATGCTCTTTTTGTCCTTTACAAGACGGAAGCAGTTGAGAAGCATATCTGTTACCTTTACGTCGTGTGTGTTTCTCTTTCCGGGAGCAGATGCAACAACATATCTTCTGCTTTCATCGCTCTTTATAATGTCCGCAACCTTACGGAACTGATTTGCATCGGCAAGTGATGAGCCGCCGAATTTTACTACTTTAAGCATAATTTATACCCCTTAAATATTTGTTTATTTTTACGGTACTATATTATATATAAATAAAACACATTTTGCAACAATTAATTTAAATATTATTCTATATGGAGGGGGGCTTTTTTTGTTGCACGGGGCAGGGGTGTGTGGTATACTTATTTTAATGATGAAGGAGAATTGAAAGGGAGGGGCTTGTTTTGGCTGATAGTTTTATAA
>JAZRNB010000075.1:0-7634 GCA_045647985.1 Acutalibacteraceae bacterium | reverse complement strand
CTCGGGATCTCTTACAATACGCACAAGCTCTCTTTTTTCCTTCATCTCGTTACAGCCCGTGCATTTTCTCATAGGTTGCTTTTTAACCTGCAATTTAGCCACCTCTTAAAGCTGAATCATTGATTCAAACTGACCGTCAAGAGCTACGATGTCAATCTTCCACTTTGTAAGTCTTGCGGCAAGTCTTGCATTCTGACCCTTGTTACCGATAGCAAGAGAAAGCTGATCCTCGGGAACGGTAACACGGCAGGAGTGCATTGCCTCATCAAGAATCTCAACACCGAGAATC
Organism: Acutalibacteraceae bacterium; assembly: GCA_045647985.1. Taxonomy (GTDB): domain Bacteria; phylum Bacillota; class Clostridia; order Oscillospirales; family Acutalibacteraceae; genus RUG806. Next base: position 7,345 of record JAZRNB010000075.1, on the reverse strand, counting down.
TTTGCGGGAGCAAGAGCAGCACTGATATATTCTCTGGGATCCTCGCTGTACTTTACGATGTCAATCTTTTCACCTGAAAGCTGGTCTATGATTCTGTTTATTCTGTCGCCTCTGACACCGATACAGGAGCCGATGGGATCTACATTTTCGTCTGAGGAGTAAACGGCAATCTTTGTTCTTGAGCCTACCTCTCTTGCAATAGCTCTTATCTCTACAAGACCGTCCTGGATTTCCGTTACGGCATCCTCGAAAAGTCTCTTTACAAGGTTATCGTCAATTCTGGAGATGAGAACCTTTACATCGTTCTCCTCTTCTCTTACGTCCTTGATATAAATCTTTATTGTATCGCCTGCTTCAAGAACCTCGTCCTTGTTCTGCTCCTTGACGGGAAGAAGAAGCTCCTTGTTGTGAGCCTTTACAATAACATCACCGCTCTGTGTCTTCTTGACAACAACAGCAGAAACCATCTCGCCGATTTTATCGCTGAATACTTCTGCAACCTGAATACGGTCGATTTTTCTTACGCCCTGACGGATTGTGTGCTTAACCGTCTGTGCGGCAACTCTGCCGAGAGAATCAAGCTCAACGGGAATTGCAACGGTATCGCCGATCTTTGCGCCTCTTTTATACTTCTTTGCATCTGTTACTTCAATTTCTCTTGAGGGATTCTCCACCTCAGCAACAACAAGCTTGTTCCAGGAGATGCTGACTGCAAAGGTTTCGGGATCGATTTCACAGGTAACAACACCGTCCTTGTCCTTTACCTCACATTCCTTTCTTGCTGCAACAGCAATTGCATTTGCAACCTCCTCGTGGAACATAGGAATGTACTTATCGTCAATTCCTGCTTCTTTGATATACTGGTCTATTGCCATTCTGAGGGCTGCCTGTCTGTCCTTCTCTCTCTTTGTAAGCTTTGCCATTTTTTCCGATCATCCTTTCATATATATTAAAGTATTAATTACATAATCAATCACATATCGTACTTGCCGTCAAAATCGTCAAGCTTTATACTTGAAAAGTCTGCCTTTTCAAATTCTCTTACATCATCTTCCGCGAACATAAGGAAAATCTTTCCGTCAGAAAAATCGTGAAGCACACACTTGTGTGTCTTTACACCGTCAACGGCACTTCTGAATTTTACAATCACATCGCTGCCCTTATAGGTGTCAAAGTGGAAGTCCCTTATAAGGTCCCTTTCAATTCCGGGAGATGAAATCTGCAGATTGTAGCTCTGCTCAATGGGATCTGCCTCATCAAGGGGAGCATCCAGCGCATCATTCATTGCTACGCAGTCATCAATTCCCACTCCGCCGTCCTTATCAATGATAATGCGGAGATACCAGTTAGCACCCTCCTTCTGGAATTTCACATCCCAGAGAATAAGACCTAAGTCCCGTGCTAAAGGCTCGGCAATTTCCCAGACGGCATTGACAACATTTCCGCCTTTTTTCTTTTCTGCCAAAAAAATCACTTCTTTCCGGTCATATTAAAGACCGAGCGGAGTGTTTTCCGCTCGGTCGCCATTGATATTTCGTATCTATATTACCATACACTTTCACAAATTGCAAGAACTTTTTTTGTGAAAAACAGAAAATTCAAAAAACAACAGAAACCTTACCTGCTCCGGTGCTGCTGTATAATTTTTCCTGCAGGGGATGGCAACCGCACATCCCGCAGCAGTCAGCCTGATTCTGTAAGAAATTTTCCAAGAGGCACATTCTGCATATATCACGAAAATCCGTACAAAATTTTTCATTTCCTGCAAAAACGGGAGAACCGGGACGCCCTCTCCCTGCAGAATAAAGGCAAATACTGTGTACAATGGTATTTTTCTTAATACTTTTCTGATAACACGGCAAAGGGAGCAGCCCTCGCCGTTCTTCGTTATCATTATAATATTTTAGTTTTTAACTCATTAATAGTGTGCCGCACCGCATTCACATACGGGATTTGTGCCGAACAGTCTCCAGAAGAATACGGCAATTTTTGCAAAGAAGCCCAAGAAACCTGTCTTGTGGCAGATGTGTGAACAATCAACAATCATTTCACCGCACTCATCACATATTCCGTCACCGTTCTCATTTTTATGAGAAGCAGGAATAATTTCGTGTTCTGAAAGCACTGCATCACACTCAGTGCAAACTACACGGTCAGCAAGTCCGTCTTCATAACAATCAGCGGCATAGCCGGGAATAACCTTTTCAACGTGTCCGTCACAGAGATATTCAATATTGAAGCCATACTTCTGAGCATAGCTTTCCGCAGTTGAGCCCTTGAAGCAGCGAACTGTAAAGCCGGGGAATCTGTAGTATTTTGTTTCGTCAATCACAAAATCTGGTTCTGCATTTGTATCAAAGAAATCCCGCTCGTGTATATCAGGATAATCATATTCTCCTGTGCCGTATCCTAAATTCAAATATGAGTATAGCGTCACGATCTCGTCAACTAATGCATCCTGATACTCCTGAAACTTTTCCATATTGTAGATTTTTGCATTTTCAACCAGACCGATAGTAAGCCCTGTAAAATCAAAATCCTTGTCATAAACAGTTATTTCCGAAAGGAAAGGCAAATAGTCAAATACTTGATAATGATTATGTGATGTGTCATCTTCATATTCATTATCAAGATTACATGTATAACTGTCAACCTCCGGAATTGTCAGTTTGTCAACTGCATAAAAAGAAATTTCTCCATATTTATTAAAGCAGCACAATTCTTCAAGATTTCTCGGTAAAGCAAGCTCTTTCAGACTGAAGGTTCCGGTAAAAGCCATATCATCTATAACCTTAACAGAATCCGGAATATTTATCTTTTCAAGAAAAAAATTAAAACCGAATGCAAGCTGACCGATTTCTGTAACATAATCGGGAACTGTATATTCCTTCATATCAGGGTCAAACAAAAGATGAACAAGCTTTGTCTTGTCCTTGTTGAAAAGATTGCACTTTTCATCAACAGAAAAATACTGATTATTTTCATCAACCGTATATCCCTCAAAGAGTGCTGAGTCAGTTATAGGACCCTGAATACTTTTCACATTTTTCGGAATTCTGACGGATGTTATACCGGTACCTGTAAAAGACAGCTGTCCTATATGAGTGAGGCTTTCAGGAAGAGTAATATCAGAAAGCACAGAGCAATAGGAAAATGCACTTTCATCTATTCTTGTAAGCCCCTCGGGCAGGGTAATATCAGCAAGTGCAGAGCAATTAGAAAATGCTCTTCCCTCTATTCTTGTAAGCCCCTCGGAAAGTGTCACCTCGGTAAGATTTTCACAGCTTTCAAATGCACTGTATTCAATTGTCTTCACACTTGAAGAAACAAAAACTGATTCAAGCATACTGAAAGAATCAAATGCATTCTCAGCCACATTTGTTACACCCTCATTAATAATAACTGTCTTTATATCGGCTCTGTAAGCGTTATAGCTTTGCTCGCCATTCCACAAACAATCATCACCATTCCACATTGCGCCCGTACCGGAGATTGTAAGTGTTCCCTCGCTGTCAAGTACCCATGTAAGATCATCACCGCATCTGCCGTTTGCAACAATTTCCGTTGCACTGACAGATACAGACACAGCCGACAATATCATCAGCACAGCCAGTACAACAGACAGAATTCTGCTTAAGCTCTTTTTCATCTTTTTCTACCTCTCTCAATATTATTAAAATGTCAATTACATATTTATGACATTTCTGAAAAGTATAATAACATCTTTAAAAGTGCGTGTCAATAGATTGCACATCTTTAAGAGTGCTATTTTTACATTATTATGTTTTATTCTAATACCATAAAATAATTTGGGGGCCGTAAGCATGTATGCAGAATTTGTCCGTGAAAGAATAACAGCATTAAGACTGCAAAAGGGTGTTTCCGAATACAAGATGAGCTACGACTTAGGCCACAGCCGCGGCTACATCAATAACATTTCATCAGGTAAAACACTTCCCTCTATGGTAGAATTTTTTGCAATCTGCGACTACTTCGGAATAACCCCTGCAGAGTTTTTCGACAGCGACACCAAATATCCTCTCATAAAAAAAGAACTCGCACAGTCTGCAGCCTCTCTTGCCGAGGAGGATATGAGGCTTATCCTTGAAATCATCGCACGGCTGCTGAAAAAATAGAAGAAAAAAAGTATTGACAACTGCCGAAAATTGTGTATAATTAGTTTTGTTATTTGTGGCCCAGTAGCTCAGTTGGTTAGAGCGCTAGCCTGTCACGCTAGAGGTCGACGGTTCGAGCCCGTTCTGGGTCGCCATTTTTTTAGGTAATAGGTAATAGTGAAAAGGTAGCCTGTCGGAAGGCTTCGCCTTGAATTATAATCAAGCCGCTTGCGGCTTCATACCGTGTCACTCTTCACCATTCACTCTTACCTCTTACTTCAAACACGCTGATATAGCTCAGTAGGTAGAGTGCATCCTTGGTAAGGATGAGGTCACCGGTTCAAATCCGGTTATCAGCTCCAAAAACCCATTCGTGAAAACGGATGGGTTTTTACTTTTTCACTATTCACTATTCACTCTTCACCATTTTTGAATAAATGTTAAACTTTCTGTAACAAAACAACAATATTCCGACAAATTGTCGGGAATAAAATAAATCGTTCGTTTTTGTTTGTTGACAGTCTGACTTTTTTTAAGATAAAATGTCAACGAATCCGGCATTTTAGCCATTAAAACGACAGGAGAAAATAAATGATTAACTTACCAAGACTTACAATGGACGAGATATTACCCGATTACGGTAATATGAACCTCTACGAATTCCTCAAGTGCTGCCTTGTTCCCCACAAGGATGACTATCCTATGTTCCAGTTCAAGCTCACAGACCACCAGAGATCCGAGTTCTTTGAAGATGTTGAAGCTATGGCTGTTTACTTTAAGGATGAGCTCGGTATGAAGGCAGGAGATGCTTATTCTCTTTTCATCCCCAACTCAATTGAAGAGGTTGTATGCCTTTTTGCTCTTAACAAAATCGGCTGTATCGCAAACCTTATTCATCCTCTTTTCCCGCCCGAGGCTATGAAGGCATCCGTTACATACACCAAATCAAAGGGTGTGCTTCTTTATGAGATGTTCCTTCATCAGCATGCAGCAACACTCAAGTCCATTGAAAATCTTGATGTAATCATCACATCTCCCCTTCTTTACGCTGCTCCTGTTGAAAAGAAATATTACATCCGTCCCGATGAAAAGTTTATGGCAATTGCAGCCGCAAACGGACTTCAGGTAAAGTTCTTTGGTGACATTCTTAAGAAGTACCGCGGACAGGAGACAGAGGGGCTCTACAGAAGCGGCGACCTTACTGCTGTATATATGAACGGCGGCGGAACAACAGGCGTAAGCAGATATATTATGCTTTCCTCAACTGCACTTAATGCGGTTACAAAGAATGCTCTCGGAGCTGCTACTCCCTCCGACCACAAGCCCGGCTATTATGCAAAGATTCTTGCACTTCCCTTCTTCCACGCATACGGTCTTTGCGGCGGTCTTCTCACAACTATGGTATCAGGCTGGAAGTCTGTTCCTATGGCACGCTTTGAAGCAGACGAATACATCACATATCTCAAGGCTAACAAGTGCTATGAGGTTATCGGTGTTCCCAATATGTACAGAAAGCTCCTTGATCATCCCGGCTTTGAGGGTGAGCATCTTTCACATCTCCGTTATGCTTTTGCAGGCGGTGACTATGTGCCGATAGATTTCCTTAAGAGATTCAATGACATTATGGAAAAGTACGGCGCAGAGGCAACTCTTATGCCCGGCTATGGTCTTACAGAGTGCGGTGCTGTTGACTGTATCAATATGCCCTGGCTTACAAAGCCCGGCACAGTAGGCAAATACCTCAAGACAATTGAAGCTAAAATCTTTGACGATGAGCAGAACGAGCTTCCTCTGGGCACTGTAGGTGAAATCGGATTTACAGGCAACACCCTTATGAAGGGTTACCTTATGCCCGACGGCAGACTGGGCGAGGGTCTTTATACCGACAAGAACGGAAAGCAGTGGGTTCTTACGGGTGACCTCGGTAAAATGGACGAGGACGGCTACATTACCTTCGTAGCAAGAAAGAAGAGAGTTATCATCATCTCAGGCTACAACGTATTCCCTGCAGATATTGAAAACCTCCTTGAGCCCCTTCCCTTCCTTACAGAGTGTTGTGCTGTTCAGGGCTATGACGAGGACAAGAAGCCTATCGTAAGACTTTACATCGTTCTCTCTCCCGAGGCTGATGAAGCAAAGCTTGACGAGTACAAGAAGACAATCACAGATATGTGTGCAACTCTTGACCAGTTCTCAATTCCCAGAGACATCCGCGTAATTGATGCACTCCCCAGAACAAGACTCGAAAAGGTTGACTTCTTAAAGCTCACCGAGTTCCCCGATGCAGACGCAAAAACCTGATAAAATCGCATAAAAGACAATGGGTTCTGCAGAGTGTCTGCAGAACCCGTTATTTTTCCCCTCTTCAGATTAACTCAAAAGGAATCTTGTTCTTCTTCGCATATTTCTTCGCAAAGCTTCCCTCAGCAGCACGGATTGTAAGCTTTTCACAGTCTTCGAATGCCCTTTCCCCGATTTTAGTAACCCCCGCGGGAATTGTCACTGACGTAAGACTTTTACACCATCCGAACGCACTTTTCCCGATTTTAGTAACCCTCGCGGGAATTGTTACTGACGTAAGATTTACACACCCTTCGAACGCCCTTTCCTCGATTTTCGTAACCCTCGCGGGAATTGTCACTGATGTAAGATTTGCACATCCTCTGAACGCACTTTCCCCGATTTTTGTAACCCTCGCGGGAATTGTCACTGACGTAAGACTTTTACATTCCCAGAACGCATAACCACAGATTTCGGTAACTCTATCGGGAATTGTCACTGACGTAAGATTTTTACAACCGTTGAACGCACTATATCCGATTACGGTAACCCCATCGGGAATCACTACATTAGTGTTTGAACCAGCATAATTCTTCAATATACCGTCATTAATTATAAAACTATCAGCCAAAACAAGCCCCTCCCTTTCAATTCTCCTTCATCATTAAAATCAGTATATCACAAACCGCCGCCCCGCGCAACAAAAAAGCACCCGCCCCGCAGAGCAATAATATTTAAATTAGTTGTTGCAAAATTCATTTTATTTATATATAATATAGTACCGTAAAAATAAACAAATGCTTAAGGGGTATAAATTATGCTTAAAGTAGTAAAATTCGGCGGCTCCTCACTTGCCGATGCAAACCAGTTCCGCAAGGTTGCGGACATCATAAAGAGCGATGCAAGCAGACACTACGTTGTTGCCTCCGCTCCCGGAAAGAGAAACACAC
>JAZRNB010000074.1:0-54422 GCA_045647985.1 Acutalibacteraceae bacterium | reverse complement strand
CCGTCAGCTGTATGCCCTGCATTCAACCGTGGGCAGAAATAAAACCGATGTTGCAAAAGAAAGAGTTTATGATATAAATCCTGATTGCCGGGTAAGCATAATCACTGATTTTGTCTCAAAAGATAATATTGATACTTTTTTCAAAGAAAAATATGACTTCTGCATTGACGCTATTGATGATACAAATGCAAAAACCGCAATTGCCGTAAAATGTGAAGAAATGAATATTCCTCTTATCGCATCCATGGGCACGGGTGCAAAGCTTTCGGGAGAGTTTTTCAGAATAACTGATATAAACAAAACGGAATACTGTCCCTTATGCCGTGTTATGAGAAAAAAATACCGTGATGCGAAGCTAAAAAATGTAACTGTCCTTTACTCCCCCGAAACTCCGGAAAAGCCGAAATATGTTCCCGAAAATGAAGACGAAAAGCGGCTTCCTCCTTCAAGTATCAGCTTTATCCCCTCTCAGGCAGGACTGCGTATTGCAGAATATACCGTAAAATGCCTGACGAAGGAGGATTAACAAAAAAAGAAAGAGTATCAGCCTGTGCGGTTGGTACTCTTTGCATTTATTATCCGTATTTTTATATAAAGCTCAGGAACTACAGCATCTGTCTTTCCCTGCATCAGTGTACATTTTACACAAAAAAAAGACGGCATTGATATGCCGCCGTCTTAATTATATACCTGTCAGGCTATTGTTTCTGAGGAAAACTCTTCTTCACAAGAGCAGGATACATAATTTTCTTCATCTGTTGTGTTCTGCTTTTTGTTAATAAACTTCGTAACAACAACATAAATACCGGCTATTGCAGCGGCAATTGCTATAACGATAGCGATTATCTTGAGTGCTTTTTTCATTTGTATTACCGTCCTTTCAGAATTGGGATAAACGGTTTAACACGGTCCGTTTATCCGTGAGTTCGGAGCAACTCCGTAAAATGCGGAGTGCCTGCAAAAAGCTCGGCACTCTTATGCCTTGTTGAGTTTTGTAACAAGAGCAGACTTTTTACGAGCTGCGTTGTTCTTGTGGATAAGACCCTTAGCAGCAGCCTGGTCGATCTTCTTTACAGCGAGATTGACAGCGGCAGCCTTGTCTGCAGCATTTGTATCAATAGCAGCATTAGCCTTCTTGATAGCAGACTTGAGTGCACAGTTAGCGGATTTGTTACGTGCAGCCTTTGTTTTGTTAACAAGGACACGCTTCTTTGCGGACTTAATATTGGGCATAGTATTACACCTCCTTCTCTTCATACGTCCTATATAATATCACGAAGTCTTTGGAAAATCAACTGTTTTTTTCATATTTTTAAGGCTTTGTATATTATTTACAAAGGCGCAAAAAATAACAGAGGTGATATTATGAATATAAGAACAGATTTAGCCGTTGAAAGACGGGAAATGAATACTGATACAGAAATCGACGGTGTTTTTATCTCCTTCGAGGAGAACAATAACTGTAAAGCCACAATAATTGAAATCACAAGCGATGAAGGGGCACAGGCACTCAATAAGCCAATGGGGAAATACATCACACTTGAAATGGATTCCTTCCCCGATTCGTCTACTCTTTGCGACGGAAGACTTGATATGCTGATAAAAAGCCTGGACGGACTGATTCCTTCAAAGGGCTCTGTTCTTGTGGCAGGCCTTGGAAATGCTGATATCACTCCCGATGCCATAGGTCCCAGGTGTGCCGAAGCGGTGCTTGCAACAAGACATATACCAAAGGAAGCTGAAAAGCAGCTGAAGCTCCCTCGCCTTCGTGAGGTTGCGGTAATCTCTGCAGGAGTTACGGGAAAAACGGGAATTGAAACAGCAGAGATGCTTTCGGGTGTTACGGAAACAATAAAGCCCGCCTGTATTATCGTAATTGACGCACTTGCAGCAAGAAGCGTTGAAAGACTCGGCACCACCGTTCAGCTGTGCGACACGGGAATTGAGCCCGGCTCGGGAGTGGGAAACAGCAGAAAGGCATTGAATAAGGAAACTCTCGGTGTGCCTGTTATTGCAATAGGAATACCGACTGTGGTTGATGCATCAACTCTTTCCTATGACCTTACGGGGAAGGAAGCACTGAACAGCAGCTTCGCGGATATGATGGTAACTCCTAAGGATACTGACCTTATAACCGCAGGCGGTGCAAGGCTCATTGCCCTGGGAATTAATTCGGTTTTACAGAAAAAATTGTCACGGAAAGAAATAATTTCCCTTACTCTGCCATAAAATTTAATCAGGCACAAAAAAAAGGGGGCAGGCATAATGAAGGACACTTTTCCGGGAAACGGTATGTGGACAGTAAAAATTACATTTTCTCTGCTTGCCCTTATTCTTACAATAAAATTGGCAGTTCCTCTTTCGGGGCTTGTTGATGCAGCCTGCGGAATGCTGATTATAAGAGAAGCAGAGGAGTGTCAGAGCGTTATTCCCGAAGCCGCAAAAAAGACGGAAATTCCCGCTGAAAACGAAAATACCGAGCCTTATGTTTACAAAACCCCTGATGATGTGGGAGAATTCGAAAAGGAATATCTTGAGATTTTCGGAAAATCTGCAGTATCGGGAAATACAAAGGAGGTATTTTTCCGCACCTCGGGGGCTACAGATACGGTAAAGGGAATCTCAATAAAAAATGCAACGGCAGCAAAAAAGCCTGATTTCGGAAAACTGCTTGAGGAGGGACCTGACCTTGAGATATCCGACAAGGCATCTCCTACGGTGCTGATTTACCACACCCACACAACGGAAAGCTATCTTTTTTCCGACAACGGTGTTTTTTATGAGGACTACAGCACAAGAAACGCCGACAGTACAAAAAATATGATCCGTGTGGGTGAGGAAATTTGCAGTGTGCTTGAAGAAAACGGAATAGGCTTTATTCACGACAAAAGCGTATATGATGAAAACTATGAGGGAGCATACTCCCGTTCAAGGGTGACGGTGGAAAAATATCTTGATAAATACCCTACTATACAGCTGGTGCTTGATGTACACAGGGATGCAATTTATTATTCTGATACCGAGCACGCAAAGCCCACCGCACTGATCAACGGCAGAAAGGCAGCCCAGATTATGATAATCACGGGAGCAGAGGACGGCTACATATCGGAATTTCCGAATTGGGAGAACAACCTGAAATTTTCACTTCTTTTTCAGAAAACCGCAGAGGAAATTGCCGAGGGACTTATGAAGCCTGTGTACTTCTGCCAGAGAAAATATAATATGGATCTGGGAAAATGCTCCGTGCTTCTTGAAATAGGCACGGATGCAAATACACTGGAGGAGGCTTTGTATTCGGGCTATCTTACGGGAAAGGTGCTGACGGAAATAGTAAACGATTATGAAAAGAAACAGAATGAAAAGATATAACAGAAAGCTTTTCTCGGCGGTAAAAAATTTTATACTGACGGTTTTTGTGATTCTGTGCCTCACCGCCCTCATAACCGCATCACAGTATGCAGGAGACGTAACGGGTAAACGGCTGGGAATTGCGGAAAGTGACCCCGTTACCGTAAGGGACATAGAGGAGTTTTTTCGGGATTTACCTATTGTAAAAGACTTTTTCCTATGGTAGAATGAAAAAAAACCGCTTAAAGGAGAATTAATATGTTACCTATAGGTCTTCAGTTATATTCCGTCAGAAATGAAATGGAAAAGGATTTTGAGGGCACTCTTAAAAAAGTTGCTGAAATGGGCTATGAGGGTGTTGAATTTGCAGGTCTTTTTGATAAGTCTGCTAAGGAAATAAAAGAGCTTCTTGACAAGTATTCTCTTAAGGCAGTGTCTGCACATGTGCCTCTTGCCGATATGCTTCAGGATCTCGATAAGGTTATTGCAGATTACAAGGAAATCGGCTGTAAATTCATTGCAATCCCCTATGTTGAGGAAAAATACCGTCCCGGAACTCCCGATTATCCCGAAACTCTTAAGAAAATCGCAGAAATCGGAAAAAAGGCAAAGGAAGCAGGACTTGAGCTTCTCTACCATAACCACGATTTTGAATTTGTAAAGGTTGACGGTGAGTACGGTCTTGATATTATGTACTCCACAGTTCCTCAGGAATATCTCAATCCCGAGCTTGACACCTGCTGGGTCAACATCGGCGGTGAAGATCCTGCCGCTTACATCCTTAAGTACAAGGGCAGAACTCCTGTTATCCATCTTAAGGACTTCTTCAAAAAGAGCAAGGACAATAAAGGTAAGCTCTATGAGCTTATAGGCATTGAGGATGACTCAGAGGCTGCAGATGAGGACGATTTCACATTCCGCCCCGTAGGCCACGGTATGCAAGATATCCCTGCAATCATCAAGGCAGGCGAGGAATCAGGCGCTCAGTGGTTCATCGTTGAGCAGGATTCTCCCGACAAGGGCAACACCGAGCTTTCCGCAGTGGAAATGAGCATCAGATATTTAAGAAGTCTGTAATTTTACATAATAGCTACGATAAGGGCGGAGGGGTGCTCCGCCCGTTTTTATTTACCTTTGCAGCTTTCATAAAAAGCCCGATATATTGCAGCAGTCAATAACACTCCCCCCTTCCCCGTTCATCATATCATAAAAAACAAAAAAACACCTGTTGCCGGGAACGGCAGCAGGTGCTTTACTTTATATCGGTCAATAAAAATAGCTTTCAGGTCAGCTCCAGTTGAAGTTGTAGTATTCCAGATAGTTTACAATTCTGCCTTTTGCCTTCACATTCTTTGTCTGGAAAATGAGAAGATCAAGGTTCATTACAATATCAATATCCATATTCATCTGCATATTGAGTGATGTCATACGGTTGGTGGCCTTATCAATAATGCAGGTAATTTCGCAGTTGGAGTACGTGATATCGAACTTATAGCTGTTGTAGTCAAGGACCACAAGATACTCTTCAATGGGACTGGAGAGAGCATCACGGTCAATGGGTGTCATAATCTGTGCAAATGTACTTGTCTCAGGATCGGGATTAAGCTGATCATCAAAGGTGATGACGATTTTATAGCTTGTGCTGTCCGTATAGCAGGTAGCGGATTTTATAATTGACATATCGGTAAGCTCACAGCCTACATCCTTGCCGTAAAGAGGGAAGGTTTCACGGACTGCAATATCATCGTGCGCAAGAATCTGTATTGTTTTCTGCTCATCGCCCGAATCCTTAAGCAGCTCTGTTCCTACAAGATTAAGGATTCTGTTCATCAGCTGGATATCTCCGCCCAGAGCCTCTACATCCTCCATCTCCTGATATTCGGTTCTTGTGTAGCCGGGAGCACGAACCTTGACATCATTCATAGCACTCTTATAGAAGGTGATTACATCAGCCGAGGACATAGCCATAGGCTTGAATGCAGACTCTGCCTGATTATCCGAAGGTGTACCGGTGGCGGATTCGTCTCCGAGAGGTGTTGTGACATCGGGAAGCTGAGGATTTACGGTAACGGGAGCCTCGGAAGTTCCGGGATCAATGACAATTGTTGTGGTAAGCACTTCTCCCTCGCCTTTTTTATTTATACTGATTTCATATCCGCAAGAGGACAATGAAACAACAATTATTATAAAAGCCGATAAAACTGAAATCAATTTTGTAGCCTTCATCTCAATTCCTCCAAAAAAAAATAACTGTGACACTTTCAGTATCACAGCTATTTTATCATAAAATTAACAGACAATCAAGAAAAATCGGTAGTTTATTGTCTTATTGCCTTACCGTTATCTCTGTAATACTGAGTGTGTGTCTTGGGATGCTTTGTTGTTGCCCATATTTCATCGGCAACGGGAGCCCATTCATAAGCAAACTCATCGCATCTTGAGCAGAGGGTATCCACATCCTCCTCAACAATGAGATTGGTGGACTTGGCACCTGTCTTCTTTACGATTTCACGAAGCTTGTCGGGATTTTCAAGCATAGGACAGGGACGAAGATGATTGTCATTGAAGGGCTGGCCCTTTCTGTACTCCATAAAAAGAGGATTTTTAAGAGCCTCAAGAAGTGTATGGGTACGGATATTTGAGTCTGAGTAGTGAATGAAAACACAGGGCTCGATATCACCTGCAGAGTTTACGTGGAAATAGTTTCTTCCGCCTGCAATACAGCCGCCTACAAATTCACCGTCATCCTGGAAGTCAATAACAAACATAGGCTTGCCTGTCTTTGAATTTCTCATCTTACGAAGCCAGAAATACATATACTTTCTCTGTGCGGGAGTGGGGATAAGCTCCTTGTCTGCTCCGTGTCCTACGGGCATATAATTGAAATACCAGGCATATTTTACACCGCTTTCGATCATAAGATCAACGAACTCGTCGCTTGTTACATAGTCAACGTTGAGTCTTGTATAGCATACGGAAATACCGAAAAGGCACTTATGCTTCCTGAGCATTGCCATAGCTTCCATGGTTCTCTTGTATGCACCCTCTCCGCGGCGGAAGTCGTTGCTTTCCTCAGTACCTTCAATGCTTAAAGCAAAGGCAAGGTTTCCTACTCTCTTTACCTCCTCGCAGAATTTATCATCAATAAGAGTACCGTTGGTATATGCCATAAATGCACAGTCTGCATGCGCCTCACAAAGACGGATGATGTCATCCTTACGGATAAGAGGCTCACCGCCGGTGAACATATAGAAATGTGTACCGAGAGCCTTTGCCTGGGTGACAACAGAATCCATTTCCTCGTAGGTCAGGCTCTGCTTATGACCGTATTCCGCAGCCCAGCAGCCCTTACACTTAAGATTACATGCACTGGTGGGGTCAATGAGAATCTGGAAGGGTATATTACAGTCATACTTTTCGCGGTTTGCTCTTACTTCCTTTGTGCCGAAATAGCCTGCCTCAACACCGAGAGAAATAAGTGTATGCTTTATGATACTGTGATCAATGTCATTGATTATACTTTTACCTAACTTTACATAAATGTTATCAGGATCCTTTGCACCCTCTTTAAGCTTTGTGAAGTTTTCGGGAGGGAACATATTGCCGATGAGCTTTTCGGCAAACTCGAGAATCCTTACAAATCCGTCCTCGGGTCTTTTATCAATGTACTTAAGCACTCCGTCAAGAGCAACGGATGCACCTGCAACAACTGCTTTTTTCTTTAAGGACATAAATTTTACTCCATTCAAAAAGTTTATTCCGACAGATAATGATATCACAGTCTTCATTATCTGTAAATACTTAAAGTATGTACAGATTACAATATACACAAAGTTTTTTCCGGTACAACCAACTTGTAAAAAATGGGCTTGTTAATGTAAATATTGTATGTTAATATATTAAAGAGTATATGGTAAAATACTGAAAAAATTGTTAAACGAAAGTGATATCTTATATGAAATTAAAAATTTTCTCAATTATTGTTTCGCTGACTGTGCTTCTGGCTGCTTTTATGCCCCTTGCCTCAGCAACGGAAAAAAGCAGAATTGAGCAGTCAATTAAAAGCTTCTCGGACCCGAGAGGTACCATCATAGGTGTTTCCTCAAAGGGAGAATGGGGCGAATATCCCGAAAACACAATTAAAGCAATAGCTGCAGCGGCAAAAACGGATATTGATTTTGTTGCAGTTGATGTAAAAAGGACTCTCTGCGGTACTCTCATTCTTTTTTCAGATGACACTACGGAAAGAATGCTTGACAGCGAGGATATTTTTACGGTAGCTGATACGGACTATTCGGTGCTTTCCGCCTACAGACTTAAAAATGCCTGCGGCGGCAGTAACGAAAAAGTTTCTGAAGAATCAATTCCGACACTCAAGGAAGCTATCGGCACTGCAAAGAAAAAGGACATTCCGCTTCTTATCCGATGTGAAGCCTCCCTCATTCCGGAGGTCACAAAGGTGCTCAGTGAAGAAAAAGCTATCGGAATGTGCGCTGTGATGACGAACGGCAGCATAAAGGAGCTGACTGAAGCACTAAAGGGCCTCGAAGAGCTGCCCTTGCTTGCAAGCTCAATAAAGGGAAATGTCATTTTCAATATTCTTTCTTATGTGAAGGGACTCCAAACTTTATCCGCTTCGGCAGTTGAATTAAAGACAGGTAACCGATACGGAATAAATTATTACAGAAGCCTTCTTGACGGCTACTCGGAAAATCTCAGGATTATTGCAGATCCCACCACCCCTGAAATTTCAGGCTACAGAGAAGACAGTGAGATGTATTGGAATGACCTTATATCACGCGGCTATTCCGTAATTATAACCGATCATGCTCAGCGCTTCTCGGAATATAAAAAGGACTGCAATAAAGCAAGAGAAAATCTTCAGCAGCTTTATGATAAGTTCGTAACAAATCACACGCTCCCCGATTTCAGGGATGAAATTTTATCAGATCTTAAAAAGGGTTACACCGATGCGGTGGCAAATGCCGAAAGCCTTCTCGCTGACAATTCAGCCTCTCTTCAGGATATGCAGGAGTGCTGCTCAAAGCTGTTCAAGGCGGCAAATGATGTAAACAAAAATTTCTCCTCCCTTGAAGACGGCACTGCGGGAACTACCGTTACTCCCGTAAGAATTGCCCTTTGTGTTATAGCGGTTGCTGTTGTTATTATCGTACAGATTTACTTTTTCAGAAGAAGAAAAAAGGTGGATTAAGCTATGTTGTTAAAGCTTCTGACGGCTGTTATTGCCGTAGGTGTTATTGCAATTACATATCCTTATGTTGCAGCACAAAGAAACGGAGCCTGTCCCAAATCCTGGTTTCTTAAAATGGTAGGAGCAACAGGCTACCTGGCTGTCGGAGTATTATGCATCATTATGACCGGGGAATTTTCAGCCTTTGATAAGGCGATGCTTCTGGCTCTGGTTTTCTCGTGGCTTGGAGATTTATTCCTTCATATGTGGTTCCATGTAATCTGGACAGCATTAGGCTTTGTGTGCTTTCTTACATCCCACATCTTCTTTATACGCGCATACATAACAGGTATCGGCTCGATGACAGTATATTATCCCGAAAAGCCGTTATTTTCAATTCCTGAAATTATTATAATCCTTACTCTTGTCGGCTTATTCCTTTTCTGCATAAAAAAATCGGGAATGAATCTTCACGGCTTTATGAAGCTGCCTATTATGATATACGGTGCGGTAATTCTCACAATGCTTTGCAAGGCAACAATTCTCGGCATTGAAGCTGTACAACACGGAATCACTCCCATTGCGGCGGTATGCTGTATTGCCGGTGCGCTTAATTTCGTAGCATCGGATTTTTCCATTTCATTTTTAATGTTCGACCGCCGACAGAAGAAAAACTTCAAGCTGAAGCTTTTCAATATGTATACATACTTCATTGCGGAAATCCTTCTGGCATCACTTATTTATTTCATATAACAAAACGGGAGAGGGCAACCTCTCCTGTTGTTTTTTCTGCGTGTATGTTGTTTTTCATTACCGTTTATTACATTCCGTTGCTGATTTACAGCACACGAAAATATATTTTACCAATGATAAAAAGTTCAAAAGCTTCAATAAAGTAATTTTTACCGTTCATGCAAAAAAATCTACCGTTCATTACATAAGCGGTTGAAAAGCTTTCCTGAATGTGATACAGTAAACACAAAACAGCAAAACTGTTCAAAAAAAAGAAAGAGGTTTTTATGATGAAACAGAATCTGAAGCGTTTTGCGGCACTTTTTATGGCAATGGTTTTCACCTTGCTTATATCAACTACCCCGGAAATTGCACAGATAACTGCCGGTGCAGAACCTGCAATGGGAGTTGTTGAATCAATTTCTTTCACTCCTGCAAAAGAAAAGGTAATTTATGAAAAGATAAATATCCCTGAAAATCCGGAACCTTACACATATTATGGTTACGGAATCAAGTTTGAGGAAAATGACAAAATTACAGTCACATATACAGATGGGACAAAAAAGGTTTTTACATATAAAGAAAATGAATTTCGCGGCAATTTTGTAACTGCTGACGGTGAGGTTGCTCATTATGTTGATATTGAGCCTGACCCCGATTCAGAATATAAAGTCGGTAAAAATAACTTTATCGTAACATATTCACCTGATTGGGAAACACCCGTTGCAAAATGTACTGCAAGTGTTACAGTTAAGAAATGTCCCATAAAATCACTTACTGCAACATACAGGTATCCCTTATATGCAGGCTATAACTGCAACTTCGGTGAAAGTTTCTATTATGAATTCAAGGAAGAAAATGTTATCTGTACATTGGAATATCCAGACGGCACCGTTGTCAAGGAAAATCTGCCTAAGCTCTCAAAGCGCTTCGACGAAAACATTTACACTGCAATAACACTTAGCAAGGTCGGAATTAATAAAGGTAGCATAATGCTCGGTGAATACGCAGGTGATTTTGAAGTAGAGGTAAGAAATATTCCCGAAAACGATAACGGCTACAAAAAGCTTACAGAGGCACCTTCAGACGACGTAAGACCAAGTATAAAAGTCCCCTCCGAATACACCGTTCTGAACATTGAAGAATATGTTGACGTAAAAGCTGACGAAAAGAATCCTGTGTGGTTCAGCTTCACAGCTTTAGCTACAGCTCACTGGATTACTATAGGTGAGAGCGATCATGTGAGTGTGTATGACCAATACGGCAACTATATCGGTGCATCCGGTTATGGTGACGGTACCGGAGGTTTCGGAGGCAGATTTTTCCTTGAACCCGGAACACAGAATTTCATCAGAGTTCAGGCAGATCTTACAATAGGTGTAGCAAAACCCCATTGGATGCCCACATGGACAGGCGAAAATGGTATGGGCGGAGAAACTGAAAGAGTTTACACACAGGGATACAAGTTCGAGGACAGCGAAAACCTGTACTGGAATGTTTACAGCCTCAAGGGTTCCGTTGAAAAGGATTTCGGAGATGAACTCACATATTGGGCTTACGGCACAATGTCAAGACTTGCTTCCCCCGTGAATGTATATTCAACCGTTAAATCCGCTTCTTCAAGCAGCACAATCTACGGATCATTAAACTATAAGTTCGATCCCAACGATGAAGAAGACTGTTACAGGGTAGGTTCATCCACAGAGCAGGATACAATGAAGGACGAGCTTCTTCCCGGAGAAAAGGAATACCGCTTTGACAATGTATATTACCTTTCCGAAGAAACAGGTGTGTTTACCTTCAGTGAAGAAAGACTTATATATGTTCCCGTAGGCTATTATATTACAGACGATAACCATGTTAAGCAGCACAATGCTGCAGAGCATACTGACAGCGACAATAATACAGAATGTGATATCTGCGGTATCAGAACAGGAAACGTTAAGTTTACAAAGGGTGACATTGACGGCATTGATGGTGTAAACGCAGAAGATGCAAGACTTGCACTCAGAGCAAGCGTAGGACTTGAAGAATATGCAAACGGCACAAGCAGCTTCTTTGCTGCCGATGCAGACAAAGACGGTTCACTCAGCGCAGAGGATGCAAGACTTATCCTCAGAGCAAGCGTAGGACTTGAAATACTCTATTAATACTAAACTAAACCGGAGGATGCAAAAATTAAAATTTTCGCATCCTCTTTTTTATCCCTTGAAATTTTCAGAAAAAAAGCACAGGGCTGCAAAAAAAGCAGCTCTGTGCATCTGTTTTAATTCATATAAGAATGTTGAAATTATAGAAGTTACTTCGTTTTACAAGCTCGTCGTTGACATAATCCACACCGAATTCCTCAAATACTGTGTCGCGATCGGAGAAAAGGTTTGTTCCGATTCCAAGTCTGTCGCCTTCAATTTCAACACCTATGGAAGCTAAAATTGTGGGGAACATATCAAACACTGCCCAGTCACGGGAGAATCTTCTCTCCTCGGGGATTTTATCCAAATCTCCTGCAGGATTGATGATGAGATTGTAGCAGGATCGGTGGTAATCCTCAATACCCTCAAGGCTTCCGATAAATTTCTTTGCCATTGTCAGGTGGTCGCCAATGAGAATGATTGTAGTATTCTCATAGAAGGGCTGTTCCTGAATCCAACGGACAAATTTAACCGTTTCCTCCTGGGAATAACGGACTGCATTGGCGTACTTATCATCATAGGGCTTGGGTGCCTTAGGACTTAAATATCCCTCGGGAGTGTGCGTATCTGCGGTTTCCATCATAAGGTGGAAGGGCTTTCCTGTTTCATAAAGGCGGGTAAGCTCTTCCTTTGCATATTCATAGAGCTTATCGTCCTCATAGCCCCAGAATACCTTATAATTCTCAGGCACATAGCCTCTCTTTTTTACTTCCTTATGGTCGATAATTGTGTAATCGCCGTGGGATCGGAAATAATATGTAAGACCGCCGAAGTCGGCATTTGCACCGAACATAACAGTCTGCTCGTAGCCCTGCTCCTTAAGGATATCGCCGATGGCTGTGGCACCGGGAAGGAAGTTATCCGCATCACCGTACTGATTCTGCTTATCGGGCACCTTCATGGGAAGTCCCGTACCCATATTTACCATAGATGCAACAGACCAGCCTGCACCTGTGGACTCCTGAAATCCGCCCGGTCCCTCTTCAAGATGAGAGAAGCTGACACCCTCTTTACTGAGAGCATAAAGATGGGGAATGAGATTATCCTCGCAGAAGCCGCCAAGCTCCTTTGAAAGGAAGGTATTTTCCATACTTTCAAGGTAAATGTGAATAAGATTTCTCTTCTTTTCGGGGAAGGTGATTTTAACCGTTTCGGGATCTGCAAAATTATCCTCAATAAAGGTTGATGCGGTAAGATATGAATGATAAAGATCTACAAGCTGAAATTCCTGAATTCCGAATGCGCAGCCGCCTACAAGCAGCGACAGGGCAATTACCATAGATGTAATTCTCATGGCAATACGGGGAAAAACCGTAACTGCCTTTTCCTTTATGAAAAGTACAAGCCTTTTATCGGTGGTGGTAGCAATTACGAACAATGCCGTAAGAAGTGCAGTTGTAAGAACAACAGACTCAACACCGGAAATATAGACACTTGCGTCCGTGCCCTCTGTGGGAGAGTTGAGATTTATAAGAATCTGATCCGGAGTAAGATCACCGAAAAAGTCCTTGCCCCATACTGTAGCGGTAAGAGCTGCCACGCCCGTACCGAAGAAAACACCGGAAAGAACCTTTACCGCACGGTTTCCGTGCTTATTTTTTACGGGATCCGCATCTCCGAGACTGAGCAGGGATGAAAATCTGTTAAAGAGAAAACAGCACACACCGACAAAAAGACACACACAGACGGTTTTGAGTATGTATGAGCCCTCTGCTCCCGAAAAACCGTATACATCGGTGACATTGAAAACATATTTCATTATACCGAAGTGTATAAGGAAGGTAAGAAGTGTATCACGGAAAAGAATGTGAACAACCCTTTTGGGCTTTCTCTCCTTCAGCACAAAAAAGATATCGGCAAGGGCAGCAGAAAGTCCGATACCGAGACAAATTGCAAGTATCATTTTTATTTCCTCTTTTTCTTAAATCAATTGGGAAAGATTATACAATAAAACTCATATAAAAACAAGTAGCCGGAGAAAATGTTGTAAAAATTAACGGGTACTGTGTAATAAATATCATAACATTCTTTAGGGACACCTGCCTGAAATCTACCGCAGAGTGGTTTTTTTACAGAAGAAGCTCTGTCAGCCGACAGCTTGCTCTTCCTGTATTTTCAGTATAATTTTCAGAAAAATAACAAAAAAAAGGGACTGCAGACAGCTCAGCTGTTTGCAGTCCCGTACTGTATGTACAGTTATTTCATTGCTTTTTCGTATACCTCGTGGAATGCCTTGCAGGCAGCATCGAAGGCAGCACGGTTGGTGGGATATTCGAATTCCTCCTTAACGGATTCGGCACCGCCCGTAAGCTCAAGATCCTTAAGTCCCTCAAATACCTTAAGGTGAGGCTCAAGTGTCAGGAAATGCTTTCCTTCCATCTTACTGAAGCGTCTTATAACCTCTTCAATATTACCGTCACCCTTGCCGCAGGGTACAACAAAGCCGTCGGACATTCTGCAATCCTTGACGTGCATATATTCGATATAATTCTTAAGCTTTTCAAATGCAGGGAGAATTTCAACCTTGCACTGAATGAAGTTTGCAGGATCAAAGATACCCTTGATTTTACCCTCGAAGGTGGTAAGAATATCAAGACATCTTACATCGTTGTCACCGAAAATACCCTTTTCGTTTTCATGACAGCACCAGATGTTACCGCTTCTTGCGTAGTCAGCCATTTTTTCAAGACGCTCGAAAACCTCGTCGCGGTAAGAATCGTAATTCTCATTCTCATCAATATAGAAGCTGAACATTCTGATGTTTTCAGTACCGAGAATTGCTGCATTTTCAACACACTGCTTGAAGGAATCAAAATGCTCTTCAAAGGAATCCTTTATATTGATTTTACCGAAGTGAGAGCCTACGGAGGAAACTCCGATACCGTGCTCGTCAAGAATTTTCTTAACCTCCTTTACCTGTGCGGCAGAGAAGGTGGAAATGTTACCCTCATCGAGACCTCGGGGCTCAATGTGAGTGATTCCGTTAGCCTTGAGTGCTTCTATCTGATGAAGTAAGCCACCGCCTGCCTCATCTGCAAAAGCGGAAAAAATGAATTCTGCCATTATTTATTCTCCTTTAATGAGCGATTTGTAAAGTTTGATGTATTCGTTAGCACTTCTGCCCCATGAATAGTCACATTCCATAGCGCGCTTTCTGAGAATTGCCCAGCCTTCCTTGTCACTATAGCCTTCAAGGGCGCGTCTTATGGTATGAAGCATATCGTGTGCATTATAGTCTTCAAATACAAAACCGTTACCCTCGTTGTCACCTGAATCCTGTACGGAGTCGCGAAGACCGCCTGTTGCTCGTACAACGGGGATTGAGCCGTAACGGAGAGCAAACATCTGAGAAAGACCGCAGGGCTCACTCTGTGAGGGCATAAGGAAGATATCGCTTCCGCCGTAAATTTTACTTGCAAGTGTGGGGACAAAGCCGATTTTGACAGCAAGCTTTTCGGGGTACTTCCAGGCAAGCTCCGTAAAGAAGGTTTCGTACTGCCAGTCGCCTGAGCCCAGAACCACAACCTGAACATCACTTGTGCTGAGCAGCTCCTCAAGCACACACTGAACAAGGTCAAGTCCCTTATGGGAAACAAGTCGTGTTACCATTCCTATAAGGGGTGTATCGGGCTTTACGGGAAGTCCCATAGTCCTCTGAAGGTCTTCCTTACACTCTGCCTTGCCCGAGATATCCTCAACAGAGAAGTTCTTCACAAGATTTTTGTCTGCACCGGGGTCATTTGAAACGGTATCAATACCATTGAGTATTCCGTGAAGCTTCCAGCTTCTTGCAGCAAGGATATTGTCAAGACCGTGTGAGTAGTAGGGGTCAAGAATTTCCTTCGCATATGAGGGGCTGACGGTTGTTACCGCATTTGCACACTCGATAGCACCCTTCATAAAATTGATGCAGTCATCATTGTGGAGCAGAGAAGCATATTCGTGGGGAACACCGATAACATCCTCAAGAATTTCATCACCGAATTTGCCCTGATACTGAATATTGTGAATTGTAAAAGCTGTCTTGATGTTTTCGAAACCGGGCTTATTGCCGTAATAAAGTGAATAGTATACAGGCACAAGAGCCGTCTGCCAGTCATTACAATTAATAACATCAGGCTTGAAATCGATATAGGGAATCATTTCAAGCACTGCACGGGAGAAGAATGCAAATCTTTCCGCATCATCATAGTGTCCGTAAATGCCCTGACGCTTGAAATAGTACTGATTGTCAAGGAAGTAGTAAATAACACCGCCCAGCTTTGCTTCAAATATACCGCAATACTGTCTTCTCCAGGCAACAGGTACGGTAATATGAGTTATGAACTTCATTTCTGCCTTGAATTTTTCGGGAATACCCTCATAAAGAGGCATTACAACTCTGCAGCCGATAAGTCTTTTTCTGAGAGCTGCAGGAAGGCTGCCTGCAACATCTCCGAGGCCGCCCGATGCTATAAAGGGCTTGGCTTCGCTTACAGCATATAAAACTTTCATATTTTTCTCCTTAAACGTTCATTCCTTAAATGTGAATGTTCTTTCCGATATAAACGGGATAAGAATCAGCACCCGAAAGATGCTTTCCGCTTCTGACAGTCACTGCCTTATCTGCGATGCAGTAATTAACGGATGCATCCTCTGCTACAAAGCAGTGGGGCATAAGAATTGAGTTATTTACAATTGCACCTTTTTCAACACGGCAGTCTCTGAAGATAATGCAGTTTTCAACCTCACCGTCAATAATACAGCCGTCTGCAACAAGAGAATTCTTGACATCGCAGTCAGGATTGTAAACTGTGGGCATATCGTCATAAACCTTTGTGTAAACAGGTCTTTCACGGTTGAAAAGCTCACGGTAATTCTTAGAATCAAGAAGTGAGAAGTTTGCATCAAAGTAGCCTGCAAGTGAATCAATAACCTTGCAGAAGCCCTTTACCTCGTAAGCACCCACATTGAGCTTCTTGAGATTCTTCATTATGATGTCCTTTTCAAAGGATACAAGTCCCTTTGCATAGGAAACGGATACAAGGCTTTCAAGAAGAGACTTCTTTATGATAATTGCCTTAAGAGCGAAATCTGTTGTCTTGCCCTCACCCGTTCCGAGGCTCATCTTTGTTACTCTTCCCTCTTCAATCTTATCAAGCACTGGATTGTCCTTGATTGCAGGAGTCTTTCCGTGCATATAAAGCTGAGTCATATCACAGCCGTGCTTCTCGTGATAATCAAAAATCTCATTGAGATCAAGATTTGCCACATAGGTGCAGTCTGTCATAAACACATATTCCTTGTTTGACTTCTCAAGGAAATGAAGAATATTCTTCAATGCGCCTATTCTTGAGGCATTGTAATTTTCAACCGCCTCTGCATTGAAGGGAGGAAGGAAATAAATACCGTCATTCTTTCTTGAGAGATCCCAGTTTTTACCTGTACCGATATGGCCCATAAGTGACTGGTAATTATTATTGGTAACAACACCGACCTTGGTGATGCCTGCGTTTACCATATTTGAAAGAACAAAGTCAACAAGACGGTAAGCACCGCCGAAGGGTACGGATGCCATTGAACGCACACCTGTAACTTCGCTTATTACTTCATCATCTGTGTTTGCAAAAATCAAACCGAGTACATCTTTTCCGTTCATCTTACTTCACCCTCCTCAATATTTTCGTCAATCATAAGATTGGCTGAAATTTTAGCCTTTTTACCGATTGTGATATCGGAGCCGATAACGGTAACGCCCCACTTTTCGAGATCCTTGATTTCCTCGGGAGCTTCACCTACAACAGCATTTTCTTCAATTACGGCGTTTTCCGCAACCATTGCATATTTAACCTTGGCTCCCTTTTTGATTACGGCACCGGGCATAACAATTGAGTATTCTACGCTTGCGCCCTTTTCAACGGTAACATCCGAGAAAAGCACGGAGAAATCAACCTTACCGTCAATTATACAGCCGCCTGATACCATTGAGTGCTTGATGTCGGAATCCGTTGATGCAAAGTGAGGTGCAAGAGCGGAATTCTTACAGTAAATGGGCCAGTCTGTGTCACTGAGATCTATGTTGATACGGGGATTGAGAAGGTCAAGGTTTGCTTCCCAGAGGCTGTCGATTGTGCCTACGTCCTTCCAGTAGCCGTCAAACTTATATGCAAACATTCTCTCCCCTGCCTCGTGCATTGCGGGAATAACATTCTTACCGAAGTCATTGGATGAGCCGGGCGTGTTTTCGTCTGCGATGAGATATTCTCTCAATTTCTTCCAGGTGAAGATGTAAACACCCATTGAAGCCTTGTTTGACTTGGGAACCTTGGGCTTTTCCTCAAACGCGGTGATGGCTCCGTCATCGTTTACGAACATAAGTCCGAAGCGTGAAGCCTCCTCCCACGGTACCTCAAGCATAGCTATTGTACAGGCTGCATCCTTTTCCTTATGGAAATCCAGCATCTTTGCATAGTCCATCTTGTAAATATGGTCACCCGAAAGAATTGCAACATATTCGGGAGAATAACGGTCAATAAAGTTTATATTCTGATAAATGGCATTGGCAGTACCCTTGTACCACTCTGTGCCCTTGATCTGCTGATAGGGAGAAAGGATATGAACACCGCCCTCTGCGCGGTCAAGATCCCAGGGCTGTCCGTTACCGATATAATCATTGAGCTCAAGAGGCTGATACTGTGTAAGAACACCTACCGTGTAAATGCCTGAATTTGCACAGTTTGAAAGGGGAAAGTCAATAATTCTGTACTTTCCGCCGTAAGGTACTGCGGGCTTTGCAATATTCTTTGTAAGAATACCGAGTCTGCTGCCCTGTCCGCCTGCGAGCAGCATAGCTATACATTCTGTTTTTCTTGCCATCTGAGAGTCGTCCTTTCCGAATTCTTTATTTTTGATAGTTTATTTTGATCTCACCTTGTAGGGTTTGTACTTAAGATATATGCAGGAAAGTCCCGGAATAGTTACGGGGAAGGAATGATCCTTTCCGTGCATCGGTACCTTTTCCGTATATATACGCTTTTTAGCGGTATCGCACTCACCGCCGAAGTCCGTGCTTTCGGAATCAAGAAGATAGGTAAGAGAGCCCTTCATATCCACACCGATTCTGTAATTTTCTCGGGTGACTGGTGTAAAGTTGCATATTGCGATTAATCTTTCACCGTTTCTGTCTCTTCTTTCAAAGGCTGCAACGGAGTTCTGATTATCATCGCTTACAAGCCATGTGAAGCCGTCCCATGAATAGTCAATCTCCCAGAGTGCGGGATTATCCTTATATACCTTGTTGAGCTTCTTTACAAAGGAGTGAAGATTTCTGTGAGCATCATAGTCAAGCAGGAACCAGTCAAGCTGCTTTTTCTCGTCCCACTCGATAAACTGTCCGAATTCCTGTCCCATAAACAGAAGCTTCTTTCCGGGATGGGAATACATATAGCCCAAGAATGCCTTAAGACCTCTGAATTTTTCCTCATAGGTGCCGGGCATTTTATCAAGCAGGGATTTCTTTCCGTGTACCACCTCGTCATGAGAAATGGGAAGCACGAAATTTTCAGAGAATGCGTAGAACATTGAAAATGTTATAAGGTCGTGATTATACTTCCTTGAAAGACCGTCAAGCTCGGAATATCTTAAGATATCGTTCATCCAGCCCATATTCCACTTGAAATTGAAGCCAAGTCCGTCAACAGAAACAGGCTTTGTAACCAGCGGCCAGGCTGTGCTTTCCTCTGCAATCATAAGTGCGTGAGGATAGTCCCTGAAAACGGTTTCGTTGAGATATCTCAGAAATGCCACCGCCTCAAGATTTTCACGTCCGCCGTAAATATTCGGTCTCCAGCCACCGTCGCGTCTGCCGTAATCAAGATAAAGCATAGATGCCACCGCATCAACGCGGAGTCCGTCAATATGATATTTATCAAAGAAGAAGCAGGCGCTTGAGGTAAGGAAGCTTATAACCTCATTTCTGCCGAAATCGAAAATTCTTGTTCCCCAATCTGCGTGCTCACGCTTCAGGGGATCGGAATACTCATAACAGCACGAGCCGTCAAACTCATAAAGGCCGTGGGCATCCTTGGGGAAGTGTGCCGGCACCCAGTCAAGAATAACACCTATTCCGGCATTATGAAGCTTATTCACGAAATACATAAAATCGTGTGGTGTGCCGTAACGGGAGGTTACCGCAAAATAGCGTGTAACCTGATATCCCCAGCTGCCGTCAAAGGGATGCTCCAGCACGGGCATAAGCTCAACGTGGGTATAGGACATCTCCTTAAGATACGGCACAAGCTCATCCGCCAATACGCGGTATGAATAAGGCTGACCGTCAGGATAGGTTTTCCAGGAGCCTGCGTGAAGCTCATAAATGTTTACGGGCGAAGAATAAACATCTCTGCCGTAAATTCCCTGAAGATAGCTTTCATCTGTCCAGATAAAGCCGTCAAGATTATACACCTTCGAGGCATTGGCAGGTCTCGTTTCCCCGTGGAAGGCATAGGGGTCTGCCTTCATTCTCTTTACACCGTCTTCCCCGGTGATGCAGTATTTATAGCTGTCATACTGCTTTACTCCCCCAGCTGTCAGTTCCCATATTCCGTCGGCGATCTTACTCATAGGATGAGCATCCTCATTCCATCCGTTGAATTCACCGACAACACTTACAGAAGCAGCATTCGGTGCCCACACCCTGAAGACTACATTGTCTCCTTCAATATGTGAGCCGAAAAACTCGTACGCCCTGCAGTTTCTTCCCTGTCGGAAAAGATAAACGGGAATATCGGAGTTTTTTTCGTTTACGATGTTCAAATTAAACACCTCCAGTTACAATTTTACCAAAATTGAATTTTAATTTCAAGAAAAAATTTGACTATTTTGTTAGAAGGGATGTTACAAGATTTTTTGATTTTTTGTGCAATGTGACGAACATATAAATATTTTTACCGAAAGAAATTATAATTTGACAATTTGTTGTGATGATGCTATACTAGTTCTGACTAATTTTTCCGGAGGGAATCTATTATGAACAACACATTAAAAAAGACACTCGCGCTTGTCCTTTCTGTGATGATGCTTTTCGGCACATTCGCAATGGGCGCTTCAGCAGACGAGGTAAAAAGAGTAGCTTGCACAATGGTTGAAGACGGTTCTTACGGCAGAGGCTTTTCATGGTACACCTATGAAAACGGCGCTTCCGATCTTCAGATTGTAAAGCTCATTGAATTTGACGGTGACTTTGACGATGCAAAGACCTACACCGGCACAGCAGCCAAGTTCAGAGATCAGTATGTTCACAAGGTATATGTTACTGACCTTGAGGCAGGCACAGCATACATCTACAGAGTAGGCGATGCTGCAAAGAATCTCTGGAGCGACCCTTGCACAGTAAAGACAGACAATGCTGACAGCAGCTTCAAGTTCATTTCAATCACTGACGTTCAGGCAAGCAGCGACGAGAATTTTGCTCACGCAGCTCTTACACTCAAGGGCGCTCTCAAGGTTGCTCCCGATGCTGATTTCATTGCTAACTTCGGTGACTTTGTAAACGACAACACAAATGATGAATGGGACTGGTATTTCAAGAATTTCGCATTTGCAAACAATCACTACACACTTGTTCCCGCTGCAGGTAACCACGACGGCAGCATCACAGACAAGTTCAACACAAATGTATTCCAGAACATTTTCGCACTTGACGAAAGCGACAACCAGTCTGTTGAAGGTGTTTACTATTCATTCGATTACGGCAATGCTCACATCGCAGTTCTCAATTCAAACGATATGTATCCCATGACTCAGGCTCAGAGAAACTGGCTCATCAACGATATGAAGTCCAGCGATGCTACATGGAAATTCATATTCATGCACCGTGCTCTTTATTCTGCAGGTAAGAACATCAACAAGCCTGATACAGTTATAATGAGAAACGTTCTTCTTCCCATTATCGATCAGCTTGACATTGATATGGTTTATGCAGGTCATGACCATATGTACCTCAGAACAACTCAGGTTTACGGCGATGCTGCTGTTGAAAATGTTGAATATGTAACAGAAACAGTAAACGGCGAGCAGATCACATTCGCAGTAAACCCCGAAGGAACAGTTCACGTGCTTCCCTCTACAGCAGGCACAAAGAGATACAGCGTAAATGAAGGCGCAATGGCTCCCATCCTTGACGTAGCGGATAAGGCTTTCTCAACAAGTGATATGGGCGGTTGCTTCGCAGTAACAGAAATTGACGGCAGCAGACTCATTTACAAGGCATACATCGTTGATGACGACACTCAGGAAATTGAGCTTGTTGACACATACGGCATCATCAAGGATGAGGACGGCAAGGCAGAAGATTCAAATCTTGGCCAGTCTCTTATGGATACACTTGTAAATTATCCCGTTAACTTCTTTATGGCAATTTTCGAAATGCTCGGCTCATACTTCAAGATGCTTTTCGGTCTCATCGGTATCTGAGCAATCAAATAATCAAATAAAAAATCAGAGGCTGTAGAAATACAGCCTCTTAATTATTATCTGTGGATCAAATACGGTAGCTTATACCTCATTTACAAAGAATATGGGATTGGTAAATGAGTAGAGCATATCGGGAACGGGTTCGCCTTCATCGTGCATACCGAATCCCTTACCTGCAACCTTCACATAGCCAGCCTTTACTACAGCATTGTATGTAAACTTCACATCGGCTCTCACAAAGCCCTCCGAGGGTATCGGTACGGATACGGCAAAGCTCTTTTCGTTTTTCTTTGCCTTGAACTCAAAAATAACATTCTCATTATGATAAACGCGAAGAGTCTGTCCCTTTTTGAGCACCTCAACATTCACATTTACAAATGCACCCTCTGAGAATTTCACTCTGTCACCGGGCACAGCCTCCCCTGCAGTCAGGAAAAGCTTCGGAGCCTTGGGTGAATTTGTAACGAACACATTACCTCTCTTAATTGCAGAAAGCACATCCTCAATTTCAGCGGATTCGGCATAAACATAGGTTGTGGGAACACCTAAAAGTCTGGTTACAACATAGTCCTCGTGATAGTCACTGCCACCGACAGCAGGTATAAATTCACCATTCAGAAGCTTTTGTGCCCACCACTGCTGACAATAGATATTATCTGTATGCATAGGTGAATTCCATACCTCAACCGAGTCCATCTTAAAATTATCACGGTCGATTTTCCAGGAAAGCTTTCTGTCAAAGGGGTGATTTACACTTATGTGACATCCTGCTTCTCTTACCTTTTCTATAAGTGTATAATATGCTTCCTCCGTGTCGGGACGTGGAATTCTTTCATAGGGGAGATTTTCACCCCAGATGTTTACATGTCCGAGATTTCCCGAAATTTCCATACCGGGAAAAATCGCCACACCGCGGTGGGTAAATGCCTTTCTGCCGGGAGTATTTACATTATGATCGGTAATGAATGCGAAATCAAAGCCGTATTCATAAAGCATATCATAAAGCTCTTCGGGAGTACATTTTCCGTCAGAATTTACGGTGTGCAGATGGCAGTCACCCTTAAGCCAATGTCTTTTCTTTTCCATAATAACACTCACTTTCTGTCATATACTTGTTTTGCGCATTGAACAAAGGCTTCCATAGCCCTTGAAGGATATCTTTTCTTTTTATAGCCCATAGCAAGCTTTCTTCTCGTATTATCCCCTGAAAGCTTGTAGAACACACATTTTGAAGCTCCTCTTTCAGCCCGAAGAAGATTATCTGTAACTATAGTGATGCCGAGTCCCGCCCTTGCCATATTATAGGCAGTGAGAAGCTGATCGGGATATATTTTGACCTTAGGCACGAAGCCTGCATTTTCACACAGCTGCATTGTACGGGTATACATATCATTACCCTTTTTCAGCACAAGGAAGTCCTCTTCGGAAAAATCCTGCAGATCAACAGTTGGACAGCTCTTATCAAGATATTTCTTATTCCTTACATCCTCATCGGAAAGCTGCCTTTGGGTGAATTTCTCATTGACGGCAAATTTCAACGGCACCGCAAGAAGAAGTGTTTCATCCGCAAGCGGAAAGGCAGTAAAAAGCTCGGGATCGAAATCGTGAGCCACAAGTATATCCACCTTTTCATCCAGAAGCTGATTTTTCAGGTCGTGGGAATGGGATTCCACAAGCTCCACCGTAATACCGCTGTAGGTATTCATAAACTCAATTATGATGTCAGGGAGAATAAAGGAAGAAATAAAGTTTTCGGCACTTACTATAACACTGCCGCTTTTCATTTCCGAAAGGTCATTGAGCTGATTGAGCATATTGTGCTGCAATGCCTTCATCCGTTCAATGGACTCTATACAAACCCGTCCTGCCTGGGTAAGAGATATGGGATTTGTGCTCCTGTCAAAAATCGTGATTCCCAGTTGCTTTTCAACCTTCTTTACCGAGGCTGACAGTGCAGGCTGCGAGATAAAGAGCTTTTTGGCAGCTCCGGAGAAGCTTTTCTCCAGATATACCTCGTACACGTAATCCATTCCGTCAAACACGAATCCCACTTCCTTTACAATTATAATGATATTATATATTCTTCCCGGGAAAAATACAAGTAAAATCACTCTCACTGAAACACATCGTACATACTGCACATATTATGTGAAAAAATTTATACTTTTTCAATAATTATAAATTTTATTTATAACTACCATATATTATTTATATTTTACATATATAAAGTTTTATGTTAATATATGTGCAACTAATATTTTAGTCAAAAACAAAAAAAGAAAGAGGTAACAAAAATGAAGAAAATTTTATCAGCTCTTCTCGTTCTCACCCTCATCGTTTCCTGCTTCGCAGCCTGCGGTGGCGGCGGCACATCAAAGGCTATGACAATGGGTACAGGCGGTTCAGGCGGTACTTATTATGCATACGGCGGTGTTCTCGGTACTCATCTCAAGACAAAAACAGGCATCAATGTAACCGTTGTTACAACTGACGGTTCCAAGGCTAACATCCTCGGTGTTAAGGCTGGTACTTATCAGCTTGCTACTGTTCAGTCAGACGTTATGGCATACGCATGGAACGGCACAAACAGCTTTGCTGAAGACGGTGCAGTTGATTCCTTCCGTGTTATCGGCGGTCTCTATGCAGAAGCAGTTCAGCTTATCACTGTAGATCCCGAAATCAAGACAGTTGCTGACCTTAAGGGCAAGAAGGTTTCCATCGGCGCTGCAGGCTCCGGTGTTTACTTCAACGCTGTTGACGTTCTTACAGCTGCAGGTCTTACATTAGAGGATATCGAGCCTCAGTATCAGTCCTTCAACGATTCTGCTGATGCTCTCAAGGACGGCAAGATCGATGCTGCTTTCGTTGTTGCAGGTGCTCCCACTCCCGCAGTAACCGAGCTTTGCAAGACAAAGACTGCTTACCTTATCCCCATCGATGGTAAGGTTGCAAAGGCTCTTATGAAGAGCTCTCCCTACTACACTGAGTACAAGATTCCCGCAGGTACATATGACAAGCAGGAAAAGGATGTAACAACAGTTACCGTTAAGGCTACTCTTATCGTTAGCGCAACAGCATCCGAAGAGGATGTATACAACATCACAAGGGCTATCTTTGATGACATTGATACAATCAAGGGCTTACACGCAAAGGGCGCTGAGCTTTCACTTGAAAATGCAACAGCAGGTATGACTGCTCCCTTCCATTCAGGTGCTGCTAAGTACTTTGCTGAAAAAGGCATAACCGTAGAAACAAAGTAAGTTTTCGAATTTGTTTATCGGCTGCAGTAATTTTTCTGTAGCCGATTTTTAATGTTTCCCCCCAATTTTTACGGAGGTCATTTATGGCACTTTTAAAGAAAAAAAATGTCCCTGAGGTTCAGGAGCCTATGAACCTTGAGGATGTTATGAAAAAATATGACAGAGAATCGAACACAAGAATATGGGAGGGTACTCCAAAGATTATTGTTTCCGTTATTCTTGCTGCCTTCTCCGTTTTCTGTCTTTATGTAACACTTGTTGCAACATGGCTCGATGAAATACGCCTTACCTCATTTATGGCATTTATCGTGTTCATCGGATATATCGTATTCCCCATTAAAAAGGGTGTGCAGAAGAAAAACAGTATGCCCTGGTATGACATCATTTTATGTCTTGCGGGTACGGGTGCTTTCCTGTATTTCACAATCAACGCAAAGGAAATTGTTGAAAGATTTTCAATCAACAATATAGAAATTGCAATCGGAGTTATCGGACTTATATGTCTTGCAGAGCTTTGCAGAAGAAGTGTAGGCATCCCGATTCTTATAGTCGGCGGTGTGCTTCTTGTTTATGCTCTCATCTGGGGATCAACAAATCCCAATTTCTTTGCAAGAATTACGGACACAATCCGACTTCTCTTCTACTCAAAGGAAGGCGTTCTTTCAACACCTATCAACGTCTGCTCCAAGTATATCGTAGTGTTTATTATATTCGGAGCATTCCTTGAACGCACAGGCATTGCAGATTTCTTTATAAACATCGCTAATGCTCTTGTAGGCCGCTTCTCAGGCGGTCCTGCAAAGGTTGCTGTTGTTGCATCTGCTCTTGAAGGTATGGTATCGGGCTCTTCTGTTGCAAACACGGTAGGCTCAGGTGCAGTTACAATTCCCCTTATGAAGAAGACAGGCTACAAGCCCGAATTTGCTGCAGCTGCAGAAGCTTCTGCATCAACCGGCGGACAGATAATGCCTCCCATTATGGGCGCTGCCGCATTCCTTCTTGCAGAAACAGTAGGTGTTCCCTATTCAAATATTGTTGTAAAGGCTATTCTTCCTGCAGCACTTTATTTCCTCGGTGTTTTCATCACGGTACACCTTGAAGCAAAGAAGGAAGGTCTTAAGGGCCTTTCAAAGGAAAGCTTACCCAAAATCAAGCCTCTTCTCAAGCAGAGCTATCTGCTTCTTCCCATTATCCTTCTCATCTACCTTGTAGGCACAAGCACAAAATCAATCGCCTATGCCGCAGCAATTGCAATTGTTGTAGCAATAGTCGTAAGCATGTTCAGAAAAGAAACCCGTATTACTCCCAAGCGTCTTCTTGAAGCTCTTGCAGCAGGCGGTCAGGGTATGATAACAGTTGCAGCAGCCTGCGGTATTGCAGGTATGATTGCAGGTCTTATCAGCAACACAGGTCTTGCATATAAGTTATTCAACGGTATTCTTGCAATTGCAGGCGACAAGCTCATTGTAGCACTCTTCCTTACAATGCTTTGCTGTATCGTTCTCGGTATGGGTGTTCCCACAACTGCTAACTATTGCATTATGGCAGCTACCTGCGCTCCCATTCTTGTTTCTATGGGTGTTCCTATGGTTGCCGCGCACTTCTTCGTATTCTATTTCGGTATTGTTGCTGACCTTACTCCCCCCGTTGCACTTGCCGCATATGCAGGTGCCGCCATTGCTCAGGCAAATCCCATGAAAACGGCAATTACGGCGACAAAGCTTGCAATCGGTGCATTCATTGTTCCCTATGTATTTGCTCTGAATCCTGCAATGCTGTTTGAAGGAAATCCCCCCGTACACGAAATAATACTCATCTGTATCACTTCAGTTATCGGTATGTTCGGCGTTTCCTCCGCACTTGAAGGCTATCTCTTACACAGAATGATGTGGTTTGAGCGTATTATAAGCATTGCAGGCGGTCTCCTTCTTATTTATCCCGGCATCGTAACAGATGCTATAGGTCTCGGTCTTATTGCTGTGGTTATAGCAATACAGCTGGTTACAAAAAATAAGTATCAGAATAAGATTGACTCTCCCCTTGCAACTTAAGATAATTCACGGCACAGGCTTATGACCTGCGCCGTGTTTTTCATAAATTCTCAGATAAATGCCTTCCCGAAAAAAAAGAGACCTGCAGAACATAAGCTCTGCAGGCTTTTTCATTGTATTTCTTATTTCTTGTTTCTTCTCATTTGTGCAAGCTCACGGTAATCTATAAGCTTTATACCGTGAGTCTTGAATGCTGCGTGGGTTTCAGGATCCTTCATTACGAGATATTCCCAATATCTTCTCTGCCAGGTGCCTGTGATTGACTTCATTTCGTCAGTGGGCATTGCAGGGTGTACATAGGTTTCGGAAATACCCTCAGGAATCTTTATGAGATATTCAATGAAGTTATACTTGAACTCCTCATAGGTTTTGCCCGTTTCAATGTTTTCGGGGAAAATAAGATAATCAGGCATGGGAACATTGTTCTTCTTGCCGAACATTCCTGAAAGTACGCTTGCAACAGAGAAAAGCCATACGGGAGTGCCTTCGGGACACTGGGGTGTATAGGGCTTTGAAAACATACGGAAGGGATAACCCTTCTTACCACATACTGCAAGTGTCTTGGGAAGCATAAGAAGCTTGCCGTTCATTCCGTAAAGTGCGCCCATGTGGCTGTCGATGTGAGAGGGCTTCATACCCTTGCTTTCGCAGTATTCAATCTGCATAATTGTCTCTTTTACAGCCTCGTCATATTCGCAGTGAGCCTCAAAATCCTCACTTTCGGGCCACATTCTGCCGTGCTCGTTCTGAAGAGACGGAAGACCTGTCATTGGGCCCCAGGGGAAGTTTTCCTGCCATTCGTTTGTATGGGTAAGATGAACACCTATAGCAAACTCGGGATGGTCAATTGAGAACTGAATAGCCTCATCCGCACCGGGGCAGGGAGCCATAATTGTAGATGAAAAAATGGAGCCTGACATAAAAAGATCCATAACCGCTTCATTGGCGGAGTGGCAAAGACCGAAGTCATCGGCATTGATTATAAGAAACTTCTTGGGCATAGCTTTTGTCTCCTTTATATTTATGTTCTTATATTAACAAAAGTTTAACGCAAAGTCAAACATCTTATTTTGCGTTCAACAGCGGGATATAATCTTTTTTCCTTAATGATAGCCGAGAAATACCGCAAGCATCATAACCGCAACAGAAATAACACCCTCAATCACGAACAGCGGCCAGGAAAATTTCAGCCATTTCGTGTAGGATACACCGATAAGACCTATGGCAATTATCATAATACCGCTGGTGGGGTAAAGAAGATTTGTAAATCCGTCTGCAAGACAGAAGGACAGCACAACACTGTTGGATGAAAGTCCGATAAGATGGGAAAGGGGCAATACAAGGGGCATTACAAGAAATGCCTTGGCTGTACCCGAGCCTATAAAGAATTCAAGAAGGGCAATAAACAGGAAGATGAGAAGAATTGCACCATAGGGGTTCATTCCCTCAATAAGCCCGTGGATATAGTAAAGAATAGTGTGCATAATCTTGCCCGTATTGAGTATGTATGCAACTGAAATGACAATGACAATAAGAGGAATTGCAGGAGCTACGGTTTTTATTCCCTCACCAAAGCCTGAGAGAAGCTTCTTACCTCTGACACCCGTAATCAGTGCCGCTGAGATGCCGCCTGCAACAAAGAAAACTGCAATACCGCCCATGGAGATTGTTCCGCCGGCTTTTGTA
Organism: Acutalibacteraceae bacterium; assembly: GCA_045647985.1. Taxonomy (GTDB): domain Bacteria; phylum Bacillota; class Clostridia; order Oscillospirales; family Acutalibacteraceae; genus RUG806. The sequence continues at coordinate 25,510 of JAZRNB010000074.1, read as the reverse complement.
ATGAAGTCTGTAGCAATACATACAAAAGCAAGTCCTAAGCAGATTCCGAATGCCTTTGCAGCTCTGGCTGCACTCTTGTCGGCAAGCATTACATCAACATCATTAACTGTGTATTTTTCGCGCAGAGCCTTATCGCTTTCAAAGGAAAGACTCTTTTCGGGATTCTTCTCAATTCTTTTTGCATACACAAAAAGGAAGGCATAAAGACCGATATATACAAGTGCAAAAACAATAACACGAAGCCACAGTCCCGAGAAAATCTCAATATCCCCTGCTAATTTCTGTACAGTCATAACATTAAAAGGATTGAAGGTTGCTGCGGTAAAGCCGAAGGCAACGGAAATAAGGCTCATACCGAGTCCCACCATAGAGTCCCAGCCCAGCGCCAGAGAAATTGCCACGGCAATGGGCACTAAGGTGACGCTTTCCTCAAGAATACCTGCAGTTGAAGCCAGTGCCATACAGAAGAGGCTCAGCACCGCCATAAGAAGATATTTTCTATGAGAGAATTTTTTGACCACAAGTGCTACCAGGTATTTCAAGACTCCGCACCTGTCTAATAGCAGAAATGTACCGCCCATAAGAACAATAAAGGCAATAATAAGCACGCCCGTAAAGCCCGTATCCCGTGTATTTTCGTCAACAAAGACCATAACGGGGGCTGCGACAATCTTCCACAGAGGAACGGTGTAATCCTCAAGAGGCTGATATTCACTCTCAGCGGTGATTGAAGCCTTGCCCGTCTCCTCATCAATAAACATATTATATTCCCCTCGGGGAAGCAGTCTTGTCATAGCCCCTGCAAGGATATACACCACAAGAAGAATTGCCGTAATGCTGATTATTGTTTTTTTGTCAATGTGAAGTCCGTCTGTTTTTTTCTTCGTATCAGTCATAATAATCTCCGTTATTTTTTAATTTTATCCCAGTATTCCTTTGCCGCCTGCTCTGTTTTATTGTCGCCGGGTGTGTAATATTTTCTGTCCTTTATACTGTCAGGGAGATATTGCTGTCGTGTCCAGTGATTTTTATAATCGTGGGGATATTTATAGTGCTGCCCCTTTACTGCCGCATCCTCACCGTCAAAATGCTTATTCTGTAGCTGTCTCGGCACGGGACCTGAATTTCCTGCCCTTACATCCGCAAGCGCCAGGTCAATTGCCGCTTCACCCGAATTGGATTTGGGGGAATTGCACACGAGTATAACCGCATCCGCAAGAGGTATTCTTGCCTCGGGAAGTCCTACCTGCATTGCAATATCGCAGGCAGCTTTAACAATAGGAATAATCATCGGATATGCAAGTCCCACATCCTCTGCCGCACAGACCATAAGTCTTCTCGTGGCTGAAATAAGATCCCCTGCTTCAAGTATACGGGCAAGATAATGAAGTGCGGCATCCGGATCGGAGCCTCTCATTGATTTCTGATATGCTGACAGCAGATCGTAATATTCATCCCCCTGCCTGTCGTAGTGGGCGGCAGTTTTCACACTTACCTGCTTTACGGCATCAAGGGTAATTTTTTTCTTTTCGTTTTCCTTGGCTCTCGGTGAGCCAAGAACAGATAATTCAACAATATTTGCGGCTTTTCTCATATCTCCGCCGCAGGAGAAGGAAATGTGCTCTACAACACCCTCCTCAATTTCAAGCTCCTCTCCTGTTTCCTCTGCCATAAGAGAGAATGCTCTTTCAATGCCGGGTACTGCGTCCTCGGGAGATATACTCTTGAATTCAAAAACCGTTGAACGGCTGAGCACCGCCGAATATATGTAAAAATGGGGATTTTCCGTAGTTGAAGCGATAAGGGTGATATCCCCGTTTTCTATGTACTGTAAAAGTGTCTGCTGCTGCTTTTTATTGAAATACTGAATTTCATCAAGATATAAAAGAAGTCCGTTGGGAGCAGCAATGGTATTGATTTCACCTATTACCTCCTTCACATCGGAAAGTGAGGCGCTGGTGCAATTGAGAATGTGAAGCCTCTTCTTGGTTGCCGCGGCAATAATACGCGCAACGGTGGTTTTTCCCGTACCCGAAGGACCGTAAAAGATGAGATTGGGAATATTTCCCGATTCTATAATATTGCGAAGAACAGCGCCCTCTGAGAACAAATGGCGCTGTCCCGATATTTCACCGATTGTCTTCGGTCTTATTCTGTCTGCAAGAGGAATTGACATATAAACTCCTTACGGAAAAACTTATCCGTGATAAATCTTAAATAATGTATCCCCCGAGTGATACAAAGAGGGCTGCGTGTCACTCGCAGGAATAGATAAAGCTCAGCCATATACGGAAATTATCCGGGCTGCACGGCACTGTCATATTACAGAATCAAGGAAAGTGCCTCTGAGCGGGTTCTCGCATCCGAGCGCATACTGCCTCTGAGAGCAGATGTGGTGGTTTTTGCACCTGCGGCTCTGGCACCTCTCATAGTCATACAAAGATGCTCTGCCTCAATTACAACGGCAACACCCTGAGAATCAAGATGTTCCATCAAAAAATCGGCAATCTGAGAGGTAAGACGCTCCTGAATCTGAGGACGCCTTGCAAAATTATCCACAATTCTTGCAAGCTTGGAAAGCCCTATAACCTTACCTGAGCCGGGTATATATACTATGTGAGCCTTGCCCACAAAGGGGAGCAGGTGGTGCTCACACATAGAGTAAAGGGGAATATCCCTGACTACCACCATTTCCTCATTTTTTTCTTCATTGAATATTTTAAGATGCTGCTCGGGAGAATTTTCAAGTCCGAGAAAAACCTCCTCATACATCCTTGCAACCCTCGCGGGCGTTTCCTGAAGCCCCTCTCTGTCGGGATCCTCACCGATTGCAATAAGAATTTCTCTTACCGCTCTTTCTATTCTTTCTTTGTCCATATTAAGCACCTCAGGGGGTATAATTTACGGTAAAGCAGGATGAAACAAAGACATTTCCCATAAGCTCAAACTGGAACTGTCTGTAGCCCGTCAGCTCCTTGTCCCCCACCCTTATTTTTGTAACATATCCTCTGTTTTCGTCAATTGAAGCCGTATGCTCCAGAATTTCAAGCCACTGCGAAGGATCATCGGAAAGAGTGATTTCCTTATCGTAAGCAGTAATAAGCTTTTTAAGCTCATCGGCAGTATATGTAAACTGCTTGATAAAGCCGGGAGTTTCCATATCAAAGTGACTGGGAACCGACTTGAGATACGGATAATCCGTACCCCACACACTGTCAGATGAAGCAGTATAGCCTGCAGCCGTGCTGCCGTAAACCGCATAAATGGGAGCCTTTTCACCCTTTACGGTAATATACTGTCCCAGCACCTTATGAACAGCCTTTTTAAGATTTTCGGGAATTTCCTCATAGTCTCCCTCGTATGCCAGTCCCACATCCCATCGGCTTTCAATATTGAAATTAAATCTTGCAAGATTTGAGAATATGCACAATGTCATAGCCTTGAGAGTTTCCTGAAGTCTGCCCGAGTCCGTTATTCCGTAAATTTCCTGATATACCATACGGACTAAGATTTCCTCTGTAGGACGGGGGATAAACTGAAATTCACCGTCCTCTTCGGTACCGCCCTCGGGGATTATGTAGGTAGGATAAATGACATTTTCAGGGAATTCTTCAATCTGACACACCTGCACACCCGTGAAATAGTGGTTGATAATTTCCTTGTAGGTATAGCCTCTCTCCTCAAGAGCAGCAGCTCCGTACTGGGAAAGCCCCACTCCGTGTCCCCAGCCGTAAACGGTAAAGGTAAAGGTACCGCTTTCAGCCTTGATTTCAGGCTCCTCGGGTACGGGAACGGCAAGAAAATCAGGTGTAGGCTTAAAATTCACAAATTTCTTGAAATCCTTTTCTGCCACCTTTACGGATTTCCTGTCTGTCTGTTCAAGTCCCACACAAAGGCGGAGAATATATCTTGCATCTGAAGAGGAAAACTGCTTTTCCGTAACACCGCAGATTTTAAGATGTGCCCTGGTATATGCATCCAGGTCGACAACAAAGCGAAGCACTGTTCTTGCATCAGAGGATGAAAGAACTCCGTCAAGGTCGGCATCACAGAAAACATAGCTTGTATCCTTCGCGGAGGATGTAATCACTCCTGCGGAAAAAGCAAAACATAAAATGACAAAAAATGCCGTAAATCTTAAAATTACTCCCGGGAAATATCTCTTGTTTTTCATAACAGATTAACCGTAAAGAATGAAGTCACCTGATGTGCCCTCTTCCTTAGTTGTTTTCTCGTTTTCGGTAGTCTTTTCTTCCTCAGAAGTCTTTTCTTCCTTGGTAGCCTTTTCGTCCTTAGTGGTCTTTTCTTCCTTAGTAGTCTTTTCGTCCTTAGAGGTCTTTTCTTCCTTAGTAGTTTTTTCCTCCTTGGTGGACTTTTCTTCCTCGGTTGACTCTGTATCCGATGCGGGTACATCCTCACCGAAGAAATCAGCAAAGGGATTGCCTGCAGGGAAAACCCACTCCATAAAATTATCGTACCAGGTGCCGAAGGAATAATCGTTGGCAACAAAATACACCCCAAGAAAAACTGCAAGAGCAACAATGCAGGAAAGCACGGCAGCTATAGCAACCTTATATCTCTTTGCCGCAGCCTTTTCTCTCTTCTTGAGATCTGTATGAAGAATAATATCATCAGCAATAACGTCCGACACAAAAGCACAAAGATCGCCGCAGCATCTTTCCAGGAAAACGGAAATATCCTCACCGGGCATGGAGTGAACCTCTCTTACGGCAGTTTCCATATCGTTGGTTACCGCAATGTATACAATCTTCTCGCTTTCAGGGCTGTCACCTGTATAGAATGCGTTGGACATAGCAACGGAATAGGGACAGGACATAAGCTCGGAGGCGGTGATTGAAAGATTCACCACATAGTCAACGGGCTGGATATCCCCTCTTTTCTCCGCAACGGGAGAAACAAGCACCATATCATTGAGTCTTTCATCGCAGGAAAGGTATTCCTTAAGAAATTCTGCGGTATTTGTGCCTGCAACAGCAATTGAGGCACTGTGCTTATCAAGAGCTCTGAAGAGCTTATCCGCATTATATTTCTTGAGTGCATCCGTGCTGATGCTCTCGTGATAGGTTGCATTAAGATAGGGAATAACCTGTGCGGATATAAGAATAGAGGTTCTGGATTTATCCCTTGGCAGCAGAATGATGGTCTGATTGCCGTTTGCAACGGAAAAGCCGGCATAAAGTCCGTCAGCAAGAACAAAGCTCTTTGAATTCTTGGGCACAAATGCGTGGGCTACCGCAAAATCACTGTCCTCAGCAGCCTTGTCCTTATCCAGTGTGCTGCATGCCTTTTCAAGGAGTGTGCCGTCACAGCTGAGCTTAAAGCCGAATGCCTTGGAAAGCATACGCTTTGCAGAGGAATACTGCTCCTTATCAGCAATAAACATAATAGTATGGGAATCCGTAACGGCATCTGCAATTTCCGATGTGGCATCTCTTAAGGATGCAAATGTCTGCACTCCGTTTTCCTCTGATATATGAGAGGCAAAAATCTGCTTCAGCTCATCCTCAAAACGTGCGGATGTACTGTAATCTTCCGTACCCAGTAAAAAAATTCGTATTTTCATAATCTTTCCCTTTTCACATTTAGTTCTGCCGCGAAGGCTTAGTAGTTTCCGAAGACTTGGTAGTCTCTGGAGCCTTTGTTGTCTCTGAAGGCTTGGTAGTCTCCGAAGGCTTAGAAGGCTCCGAAGGCTTAGAAGGCTGCGAAGGCTTTGTAGTCTCCGAAGGCTTAGTAGTTTCCGAAGACTTGGTAGTCTCTGGAGCCTTTGTTGTCTCTGAAGGCTTTGTAGTCTCCGAAGGCTTAGAAGGCTGCGAAGGCTTGGTAGTCTCTGCAGGCTTAGTAGTCTCCGAAGGCTTTGTAGTCTCCGAAGGCTTTGTAGTCTCCGAAGGCTTTGTAGTCTCTGAAGGCTTTGTAGTCCCGGGAGCCTTTGTAGTTTCGGGAGCCTTAGTGGTCTTTTCGTCTGTCTTGTCCGTTGTAACCTCTATGAGACTTCCGTTTTCATCGGTTACAAGCACAACAGGCTCGGTGAGCTTTTCCCAGGGATTTGTAAGCCCCAGCTGATCGTAATATGCCTGCGGATAGCGTGCGCCGCTGTTGAAATAAGCGTCAGAAACATCCACATCCGCACTTTCGCCCTCCCTTAAAAGACGGGCAAAAACAACAAGTCTGCCGCCTTCAAAAATGTGCTGATAGCAGGTGTAAAGGGAGAGAATTCTGTCATCAGCCCTCACATCCACATCAGTTCTTATCATAGAGCGCTCGTTTATGCCCTCAATGAGAGTCATAAACTCATCATCGCTTCCGAAATCCGTCACAAGATAATTGAAGAGATGTCCTCTGTCGGCAGCCGAGGTGGAATTGGTAAGCATTACCGCAAACACCTTCCACTGTGTTCTTTCGTACAGAGTCTCCACTGTAACCACGGGAGCCCTTCTGTAGCCCTCAATACTCATATAATCGGTAAGCTTATTAAAGCCCAGCTTATCGTGTGTATTGTGTCCGTAAATTATTGTATTCTTACTTAAATTTCCCTCTTCAATACTGCATCTGTAGTCCATATAGGGATTGCCGTAGCGGCTGTATTCACCGTAAACATTTCTCCACAGATAGTAATCGGGATTGTTTCTGCTTCTCAGAAGCGGAGTGAAAATTTCCATTTCGGGAATACGCAGAACTCCCACCGCATCCTGATTCACCGCATAAAGATCGGCAAATCTCAGTGCCATTCCCTCGGGGAAATCAACATCGGGATATTTTTCCTTCATATCCTCCCAGAGCTCGGCAACACGGAAATCAACAAGCTCATCCTCTTCTATGCTGTCAATGGTCTCCTCCCAGCGGCTGAAATCATTTATTCTGTCTCTGTAGCTCATATAGTAGAACACCATATAGATAAGTCCCGTCATCAGCAGCAGAAAAGCGACAGCCCTGATGATTTTTCTTAAAGCCTCCTGCAGAGTATCTCCCTTACGCGGGAAGCTGTCTGCAATAAGCCTTCTGAAATGCTTCTTTGAAAATCTCGTTCTGAAATAATTGGTAAAAGCCTCCCTGAATGTCAGCCCGTAGTAAATTACCTCGGGAGCATCAGCTCTTTTTATCACCTTGGGGGGCTCTTCAAAATTTTTGTTATAACTCACTTAATTAACTGTCCTTCCGACGGTACCGGGGTAATCCTCACCCTTTATGATACCGCTTTAACTTGTCTGTCAGATTTTTTCGGTATACTCACTGCCGCTGCCGTTTTCCTCGCTGCCTTCGTTTTCATCCTCCATTGCATCGGGATTGAAAACAACTCCGTAAACCTTATGGGGCGGCTGAGCCTTTTTTTCCTCCTGAGGCTCTGTTGAAAAGTCCTCATACTCATCAAGGTCATCCTCGGAATCGGCACTTTCAACCGCATCAAAAAGGGCACGGCTCATATTCTCTTTTATAAGTCTGATTTCCTCAAGACGTCTTCTTTCCCTGAGCTCGGCCTCTCTTCTTTCGTCCTCAAGCCTTACCTCCTCGGCAATACGTCTTCTTTCATCTTCCTCGCTTCTCTTCTTGTACTTATCAACAATTTCCGCAACAGTGGAGCGAAGTCCCTGAGTTTCCTGCTCAACTACCGTAATCTCATCGCCCCTGCAATCGGCCCGTGCCTCTGTCACGGGAGCGTTTACGGGAGCACCTGCGGAATTTTCCATTGCAGCCTCTGCCTTTTTTGAAAGCTGCTCAATGGCTTCTTCAACGGAGGGCACGCTTTCCCTTTCAGCCGCGGCGCTTTTCTTCTTACCGAAAAGCCCCATTCTTTTCTTCTGCGGCTTTACCTCCACCTGCAGCCAGCTTTTATCCTGATTTACAGGCATAGTGGAATACATACTTCTCGTGCTTCTCGATCTGTCGGTTTTTCCGCCCGAAGCCGTATTATTTTTTGGAGATACGGAAAAACCCTCCGGAAAAAAAGATTTTCTGGAGCTGCTGTAATACTGTGAATTTGCTGTCACTCTCTCAAAATCGTCATCCCTTGAAAGAGGATCTATGTATTCTGAAGCAGGCTCTGGATTATTGACATAAAGGTTATTGCGTGCGTACTGAGATGAAAGGTAGCCTCTGCCGTAAGCACTGTCGCCTCTGAGCATTCTGTCCTGACGGACTCTTTCAAGGCGCTGAGCTTCCTTTCTTGCCGTCTCCTCCCAGTCAGCATCAAATATAACTCTTTCCTCCGCAGCACCGACACCCATCACGGGATATCTTACGTCACCTGTTGAGGTAAACTCGGGACGCTGTGCCTCGGAAGCGGCAGCATAATATGATGCACGGACATTTTCGGGGATTTTTTCCTCAATGCGCTCATCGGGATCCTTATACTGAGAAAAATCTATCTCTATGGGCTTCTCATATTCAACCCGTACAGAAGGAGCCTCTGTACGCACGGCGGCAGGCTCAGCAGGCATCTCCGAAGCACCTGCTGCAGGGGCAGCAAAGGGATTTTCCCCGTCACCTGCACCTACATATTTTTTGAGAAGGCCGTTGAATTCGTCATTGAACGAGCCGTCGGGATTAAGTATTCCTGCGAGGATATCATCCACACTTTCCTCGCCTGCAATTATGCCGTTGTTCTTTTCGGTATCTGCCATCTTGATATCTCCTTTCCTGTCTTGACGGATGAAGTAAGTGTTTTATGCGAAAGCATCCCATATAGCATAATTCTTATAGGGATTTGTCATATTGTGTCTGTCATACCAGGCCTGAGGCATTCTGCGTTCGGGATTATCGTAAGCTGCCGAAACATCCACCTCAGCACTTTCACCGGGCCTTACAATTCTTGCAACAACAACGAAACGGGCATTTACCATACCGCCGATGTCAAGAGAGTGGCTGCAGGTTGAAAGCGTAATGAATTTATCCGTAGGCTCCACATCAATGGAGGGATTGACGAAATAGCTTCTGAAGGCAACCTCGTTTGCAAAGCCCAGTGTATTTTCATCGGTAAAATCATCATACCAGTAGTAGAAAAGGCTGTTATCATATTTTGCCTCTGCAGCCGCTATGAATGCACCGATGATTTTGGCACGGTAATTTCCGTAAAGGGTACTCATTTCAATTATGGGATGCTCTCTGTAGTAATCGACATCCATATAATCGTCAAGGTCGGTGAACATACCCCTCTGATTTTCAAGATAGTGGCCGTAAAGAATGGTATTCTTCGAAAGCCCCTTCTTACCCTTGCCGTGAAGGTTTCTGTAGTCCATAAAGATACTGCCGCCGATGTAGTAGTCACCGTAATAAGTGTGTCTGTCATAATCGGTATGGTTGTCCGTCTGAAGAATAACATGATCCACATTTGTACCGGGGATTCTTATCCAGCCTACAGTATCATTGTTTGTTGCATACAAGGGCTGAAAGCCCTTTATCATTCCCTCGGGGAACTGAGTCTCGGCATAATTTGGCGTGAGTGTGTCTGCAAAGACCTTGCTGCTGTCATAATATACCGCCTGACCGTTTGTGTCCTCAAAGCGGGCCTCCTCCTTGATTGCCTCATAGGGATCGTCTCCCCCCGTAAGGCTTATAAAAATACCGATAAAAGCAAACACTGCGGCGTTGAGAAGAGCAAGCACGGTAATAATCCGCCTGTCGGATGCGCTCATCACATCCTTTTTTGCAATCTCAATAGCCTCAATATCCTCATCGGTATCGTGAAGCTCATCAACATAAAGCTCCCTCATATCCCGATTTTCAGGAGTCCCGTCCGCTGATGCATTTCCGTAAGAAAGCTCATCGGGCATCCCGGAATCCGTCTTTTGTATATCCAAAATATATCACCTGCAGTATGAGAAAATTATTATTCCAGGTTATAATAACACATAATTAAAAATATTACAAGTATTTACGCGCGAATAAAATATTTTTTGATACTTTACTATTTAACAGATAAGTGATATAATGTTAAATTGAAGAAATAGCGGAAGGTACGGAAATTTTGATGAAAATAAACAAAAAACTGACAAAGGCTCTGAGCCTCATTTGTATTATTGCGATAGTTTTAACCGCGTTTTCATCCTGCTCGGAAAAACTCACGGAATTAAGAATTTCCGCTATGGGAAAGGAAATGTCGGTAGTATTTTACTCTGATGACACTGAGACTTCCGGGGAGCTTTTTTCTGCTATGTCTGAGGCGGTGAAAAAAGCCGGATCAGAGCTTTATTTATCCGATGAAAATTCTGAAATTTCCCTTCTCAACTCGAACAGATTCATATACGCAACAGACTCCTTCAAGAAGACCTTAAAGGATGTAATCATAGTCTGCACAGCCCTGGGGGACAGTGTTGATTTTACCATAGGAAAAGCCGTAAAGCTCTGGGGCTTCGGCGGGGAAAGCCCTTCTGTGCCTGACAGCAAGAAGCTCGGAAAGGCAGCAGCAGACGCAAGCATTGATAAGGTAAAAATCGCCGGCGACACTGCAAAAATATCCATTGAAAAGGATATACTCCTGGATATGACGGCAATGCAGTCGGGTATTGCCTGCGACAGAGCCGCCGAGGCGGTCAGAAACTGCAATATCCCTTATATTCTCCGTTTCGGAGACACGGCAGCAGCTTACGGCGAGGGCCCCTATGACGGCAAATGGGAATTCGGGGTAAAAAACCCCTTCTCAGAGGAAAATGAAAGCTTTGCCGTAATAAAATCAGGCACCTATGAAGCCACGGACTCGGTTTTCATTGCAGCATCGGGCTGTTATGAGGATAAATTCGAAAAAAACGGAAGGTCATACCACCGTATTCTTGATCCCCTGACGGGATATCCTGCAGATAATGAAATTGCAGGCGTAACGGTTATTGCTGACTCCGGGCTTACCGCAGATGCACTCTCCGAGGCACTTGTAATCAACGGCTTTTCGGATAAAAGCCTTTTGTATCTCAAATATTTCTCGGCAGAGGCGGTTTTTGTATTCAGAGATAAAACATATTATGTAACCGAGGGCTTAAGGGATTCCATTGAGGTTACAGATTCCTCCTTCACCCTGCATAAGGACGGGGAATAAATATAAAAATACCGAAACGGAGATTAATCCATGCAAAAAATAAAGCTTCCGGGAATACTCAGAGCCGTTGGCAGAATAAGGGGCGGAGTAACCGTTTCCCCAAAAAAATATACGGCTGAAAAGGAAACCGTAATTATGCCCCCTCCCGATACTGTCACAATTGCAATGTATGAGCACTCATGTGCAGTATGCCGGTCCACCGTAAAAAAGGGAGATTATGTAGCAGTAGGACAGATAATAGGCGACAGTGAAGAATATATGTCGCTTCCCGTTCATGCATCGGTGTCGGGTAAGGTTATCGAAATCCGTGACACAAGACTTGCAGACGGCAGTAAGGTGCCTGCAGCTGTAATCAGGTCCGACGGAAGAATGACGCCCAGCGACAGCATCACTCCCCCCGCCGTAACAAACAGAACGGAGCTTGTAAGGGCTGTAAGAGCATCAGGTCTTGCAGATCTCGGCGGCACGGGCATCCCCACTTATGTAAAGCTTGACATCCCCGATGACAAGGAAATTGACACTCTCATTATAAACGCCGTCGAAAGTGAGCCGTATATTACAACGACCTGCAGAGCCTGCACGGAAAACACACGAAGCATCACTGCGGGAATAAACATCCTTCAGGAGATTTTCGGCATCGGCAGAACCGTAATTGCCATAGATGACAATATGCCTCAGGCAGCCCAGCTTCTCAGAACCGCGGCAGAGCTTGACTGTCCCCACGGGAATAATGTTAAGGTTATGTCCTTTAAATCCCGTCATCCTCAGGGTGATGAAAGACTTCTTGTGTACGCGGTAACGGGAAGAAAAATCCCCGAGGGTGCAGCCCCTCAGGATGCAGGCTGTATTGTCATAAATGCTTCGGACACTGCTTTTATTGCAGAATACATAAAAAGCGGCAGACCGCTTACGGGCAGAACAGTCACCGTCAGCGGCAGTTGCATAGAAAATCCTATGAATGTCCACGCGCCCTTAGGCACGGAAATTCAGGAAATAATTGACTTCTGCGGAGGCTTCTCAGAGGAGACTGACAAGATTATCGCAGGCGGACCGATGAGGGGCATTGCCCTTCCCGACACAAAAATACCCCTTACAAAGGGGCTTGATGCCCTTATAGCTATGGGCGGCGACTCCTCACGCACAAAGCCCGGAAGAGACTGCATAAGATGCGGTCGCTGTCACACGGTATGCCCTATGCTTCTTATGCCCGTACAGATTGCAAAATATGCAGAAAAGGGCGATGCACTCTCCCTTGAAAAGCTGGGTGCTCACGTATGCAACGGCTGCGGAGCCTGCTCCTATGCCTGCCCTGCAGGAATACCCGTTGCACAGAAAATGAAGCATGCAAAGGACATTCTGAGAAAGGCAGGTTCCGACAATGAGTGAAAATAGAAAGCTTACGGTAAGTGATGCTCCCTTCACAAAGGGACCTGCTACGGTTACGGGAATAATGCTTGATGTTATAATTGCACTTATCCCTGCCGCTTTTGCCGGTGTTGCAATATTCGGATTCCGTGCGGCTGTTGTCATCGCCCTTTGTGTGGCAAGCTGTGTGCTTTTTGAATACGGAATAAGAATTCTTATGAAAAAGCCTGTCTCAGTCGGCGATCTCAGTGCCGCCGTTACGGGACTTATTCTTGCCTTTAATCTACCTGTCACAATCCCCCTGTGGATGTGTGTTGCAGCCTCAGCTGCTGCAATTGCGCTGAAGCAGCTGTCAGGAGGAATCGGGAAAAATCACTTAAACCCTGCAAACACCGCCCGTATATTACTCCTTCTTTTATTTGCCCCCTCAATGACACATTTTACCGCACCTATGAAAAGTGCGGTTGATACGGTAAGTGCGGCAACACCTATCTCCTTCCTCAATGCAATAGATCTTTCGGGGAATATTGATATGCAGATGGGCAGCCTTATTGCAAAGGGAAATATCCCTGCAGCCCTTAATATGCTCTTCGGAGTAAGGGCAGGCTGCATAGGTGAGGTCTGCTCAATAGCCCTTATAATCGGCGGCATTTACCTTGTTCTCCGCGGAATTATCAGCATCACAATTCCTGCCGTTTTCATATCCTCTACAACACTGTTTATGCTGATAGTCTCGGGCTTTAACGGACTTTTCACCATATATGAGCTTCTCGGAGGCGGTCTGCTTTTAGGTGCCTTTTTTATGGCAACAGACTTCAGCACAAGACCTGTAAATTTCACGGGAAAGCTGATTTTTGGTGCAGGCTGCGGAATTATCACCTCAGTGCTGAGGCTTTTCACTCCTCTGCCCGAGGGCGTCGCATACGCAATACTTATTATGAACATCTTCACGCTTCTCATCGAAAAGGTAACGGCACCGAAATACTTCGGCTATGTTAAGCCTCAGATAATGAAGGCTGATACACTGACCGAAGTAATCACAGAAGAAGCTCCCGAAGTAATCTCCGAGGAAGCTCCCGAGATAATCGCAGAGGAGGCTCCCGAGGAAATCACAGAGGAAGCTCCCGAAGTAATCACAGAGGAGGCTCCCGAAGTAATCACAGAAGAAGCTCCCGAGGAAATCACCGAGGAAGCTCCCGAAGTAATCACCGAGGAAGCTCCCGAAGTAATCACAGAGGAAGCTCCCGAAGTAATCGCAGAGGAAGCTCCCGAAGTAATCGCAGAGGAAGCTCCCGAAGTAATCGCAGAAGCCGCAAAGCCTGTCATTTCTCTTATTGACGAAATTAAGGATGATGAGCCTGCGTTCACGCCCTCCTCCCGCCAAAAGAGCAGATTACACAAGGAGCCAAGGGTGCAGAAGGAGAAAAAGGAAAAGCCCGCAAAAACAGCAAAGCCTGCAAAGCTCGCTAAACCTGCGAAGCCTGCAAAAACCAAGACAGTCCCCGACTTCTCCGAGCCCTTACCCGATGTTATCCCTGCTTTCCTTGTAAAGGATTTAGGTAAGGTAAGCAAGGAGAACAAGGAATAAATCATTCCTCTGTTAAGGCTGAGCCTTCAGACAGAAAAAAATTACCGGGCAAAAAAGCTCGTCATTTCAGAATATAATTAAAGAACCGAGGTTTTATTATGAAAAAGTTTATGGACAGCGACTTTCTTCTTTCCACAGAAACCGCAAAGACACTTTTTGCAGCGGCAAATGCTGAGCCGATTTTTGACTGGCACTGCCATCTCCCTCCCAAGGATATCTACGAAAACAAAAATCCCCGTGACATTGCTGAGCTCTGGCTTTCTGCCGACCACTACAAGTGGAGAGGTATGAGAGGCGTGGGTATTGACGAGGAATTTATCACAGGTGACAAATCCCCCTATGAAAAATTCAAAGCATGGGCTTCAGCTATGCCCAACTTCATCGGAAATCCCCTTTACCACTGGACTCACCTTGAATTACAGAGATATTTCGGCATTTACGAAACCCTGAACGAAAAGACAGCCGATATGATATGGGAAAAGGCAAACAAAATGATAGCAGAAGGCGGCTTTACTCCCCGTGAGCTTATTGAAAGATCAAATGTTTTCTGCGTCTGCACAACAGATGACCCTGCAGATACACTTGAATATCACGCACTGTTGGCAGAGGACAAATCCTTTAAGTGCAAGGTGCTTCCTGCCTTCCGTCCCGACAAGGCGCTCGCAATTGAAGCACCCTCCTTCCTTCCCTGGCTTCAGTCCCTTGAGGCTGTTTCGGGAGAAAGCATCGGAACCTACGAGAAGCTGAAGGCTGTTCTTCTTACAAGAATTGAGCTCTTCGAAAAAATGGGCTGCCGCGCAACAGACCACGCATTCACTCCCGTACCCTATGTCAGAATGACTGATGCTGAAATTGAAGCAGTTTTCGCAAAGGCTCTTAAAGGTGAAGCACTCTCAACAGAAGAAGCAGAGGGCTACAGAACAGAGCTTTTCCGCTTCCTTGCAAAAGAGTATTACAAGCGCGGCTGGGGTATGGAAATCCACATAGGCCCCATCAGAAACAACAACACAAGAATGTTCAACAAATTAGGTCCCGACTCAGGCTTTGACTCCATCTCCGATAACGAGGTAGCCTTCAAGCTTTCCCGTCTTCTTGATTCCCTTGATGTTGAAAATTCCCTTCCCCGCACAATTCTCTTCACACTCAATCCCAAGGACAATTATGTTCTCGGCACAATGCTCGGTAACTTCCAGTCCTCGGAGGCGGCATCAAAGATTCAGTTCGGCACTGCTTGGTGGTTCAATGACAATATTGACGGTATGAGAGAACAGATAAAGGCTCTCGGCAATCTCGGTGTCCTTTCAAAGTTCATCGGAATGGTAACCGACTCCCGTTCCTTCCTCTCCTACCCCAGACACGAATATTTCAGAAGAATCGTCTGCGAATTCATAGGAAACCTTGTTGAAAACGGCGAATATCCCGACGATATCGATTTCCTCTCCGATGCAGTCCGCGACATCGCCTTCCGTAATGCAAAAACTTATTTCGGTCTTTAAGGAAAAATTTAACTTTACTCTGTAAAATATAATCACAAACCAATGACAGGAGAATTGTGATGAATGTACTTCGCTTTCTTACACCAAAGATAGAAGTTGAATATATAAACATAGACAGCACCGTAAGACAGGGACTTGAAAAGATGCGTTATCACGGCTATTCAGCCATTCCGGTAATTGATGATGACGGTCATTATATGGGTACGGTCACAGAGGGCGACTTTCTGTGGGCATTATACAATGACAACAATCCCGATCTTAAGAAGCTGGAAAAAACTCAGCTGAGAACAATCATTCACCGTGACTATCAGCCTATTTTAGCTTCCGCATCAATTGACGAAATTCTCACCCGTGCATACTATCAGAATTTTGTTCCCGTGGTTGATGACCGCGGTGTCTTCATCGGAATTATCAAAAGAAAAGAAATCATAAAGCACCTTGCAAACATTCAGATTGACTTACCGTAATCTTTACTCTTTGAGGAAATTGTATTATGAGCTTTTTATATGACAATATAAGGCTTTGCGCCACAATAGTCAGTGATACCCACATTGATATAAAGCATCCCGTAAAAATCGTGCCTATGTACATTCTTATGGCCTCACTTAAAGCTGCGAAGAAAAGCAAGGCAGATGCCTTTATCACCGTCGGTGACACAACCTCTGCAGGCTCACCCGAAAACTGGGCGCTTGCACGCACCTGCTTTAAGAAGGTACCCGATGCCGCTGAAAAAATCATTCTCACCGTCGGCAATCATGACGGCTGGAATGATGAGGACAATTATGAGGCTGCAAGAGACCAATATTTCAGCGCATACCGTGATATCTGCGGCAGAGAAATAAGCACAACCTACTTTTCCGAGGTAATAAACGGCTATTATTTCATCTGCATCGGTTCGGACTCTGACAGCGGCTGTGCGGCGGCAATCAGCGACACACAGATGGACTGGTTCAGAGAAGAAATGAAAAAAGCAGGAGAAACGGGAAAGCCCATATTCGTATTCTGCCATCAGAGCCTTAACGGCAGACACGGACTGCCGAGAACATGGGACAGAAACGAGGATCCCAACCGCCCCCTGACCGACGGCGGAATCGGTGACAGAAGCGATGAAGTGGCTGAAATCCTTAAAGGTCACAAGAATGTATTCTATTTCAGCGGTCACTCCCATATGGGACTGTGCGGTGAGGATATGCTGAAAGCGGAAGGCTATTCCACCTTCGAAAACGAGGACGGGGTAACCCTTGTCAACCTCCCCTCTCTCTCCTGCGGCAACCACCACGGAGAATTGCAGGGCTTAGGTATGGGACTTCAGCTTGAAATATATGACACGAAAGTAGTTCTCAGACCTAAAAACTACATTTCGGGAAAATGGATTAAAAAGCTTAATATCAAAGACAGTAAGCCATATTATCAAGTGAGTCTGTAAAAAGAAAAATGAACGAAAAATGCACCGATCCGCATAACACGGGTCGGTGTGATTCATTTATATAAGATTTTTGATTCGTCTGCATTATAGCACATTTGTTCTCCCAAAGTCAATGCCAAAAACGGCTTTTTTGCTCCAAACTTTCAGCCATTTTTCACCCCTTTTTTTGTGCAAGGTGAACAAATGTTCGACTTAAACGGAGAATATCAGCCCTTTTTCCGACATTTTCACCGTTTTTGTGCAAAATCTGCCCTTTGAAAGTTATACCGTCCCTTCAATGTTATTCTCACTAAGTCAACTACCGGGAACTGTCATAATTCAGAATTTACAAAGCCCCTCCGAATTATCAAAGCATTCCCCCGAGCCCTCAGAATATTCTCAGAACCTGAAAAGCATTCTCCTCATCTGAAAAAATCGGCTCTCTTTTTCTTCTCCCTTTATACGCGCGTGCGCTTTGTTTCGTTATTACTTACGTTATTACTATACGTTATTTCTATATAATGTAATGTTTGCGTGCGATTTTCCGTGCGATTTTTTTCACATTTGCGTGCGATTTCCCTGAGATTTTCCCTGCGATTTTGCTGATTTTTTTCACAAAAAAAGAACCCCTCAGCCCTTATATATCAAGGGATAAGAGGTTTTTCGTCTGCGTGCGGTTTTCCCTGCGATTTCCGTGCGATTTTTTTCGCATTTGCGTGCGATTTTCCGTGCGATTTTCAAAAAAATGCAAACAGCTCACCTTCCTGCTTTTCCACTTTATAATATCACAAAATCCTGCATTGCAGCCTCCCCGTACCGTGCATTTTATTTTCCGAAAAAGAACAAAATAACCTCAGAAAAAAAGCAGTTGATTTTTTCCGCGGAGCACAAGCCGTCATTTACCTTGTCTGTCAGAAGAGTTTTTTTACAACCTGTCTCCGAGCCTTTAAGAGAAAAATATCAAATTTTGACAAAAATTGCCGCATATTCCGCATTATGCACATTTCCTGTAACTTTTCTCTCAAGCTCCGATTGATGCCGATTTGAGCCTTTTTAAGCCCTTCAGGTACATTTTCAGTCCATCGGTTCCAAATCCGACTAATTTTCGGAACAAAAAAATAACCTGCCATCGGCTCTTTTACACCGTACGGCAGGTAAATTCTGTTATTTATAACTTATTTCTTTGCCTTTTTCTTTGTGCCGTTCATAACAAACACACCTGCAACCATAATAGCTGCAAAGATTATCAGGTAGAATAAAACGGGACAGCTGAAATAGGGCTCCTCAGCCGCCTTGCCTGCCTGATAGGGAGCAATACCGTGGGCGTATACCGCCATAAATACCATTGCACCTGAACCGAGAACAGCAAAGCCGGGAAGAACAAATCGCTTTACAAATGAAGTATCCTTTGCCTTTATCATAAATGCAATGAAAATGGGGATGTAGAGAGCATAGGTTGTAACAATGGGAAGCTCGGATGAGTCAAAGCTGAACAAACCGAACCAGGGCTTTCCTGCAGAAAGATTTGCGCCGTAGAAATATACGAGCCAGAATGCGGAAAGAAGAACCGCAACAACGCAGGAATTAACAGGCATATTTGTTTCCTTGTCAACCTGCCTGAAAATTTCGGGACGGGGTCCGTAGCCTCTGACTGCAACAGAGAAAAGTCCTCTTGTGCAGCCGAGCATAAGTCCGTTGAGTGTACCAAGACATGAAATTGCAACAAAGAGATTGAGAATATTACCGAAGGTAGGTCCGAAAACATTAAGGAATGCGGCAGGCGCACCCTGACTTTCGTCACGAAGCACACTGACCTCAGCACCGCCTGCAACACCTATGAAGTAACACACATAGACGGCAATTATAACCACAGCCCCCACAACAAGGGCAATCGGAAGATTTCTCTTGGAATTCTTAAGCTCTGCATTGATTGAGGTTGCAATAATCCAGCCCTCATATGCAAAGGCGGTAGCAACAACAGCAGGGAAAAGATAACTCCAGGACTCGACAGGCTGTGCAAAATTAGCCTGAAGAATCATTTCACTTGCCCCCTCTTTTACGGGGTGAGTAAGACCGTAAATAACACCTATGACAGCCATAAGAAGCAGAGGAATGAGCTTTATAATGGTGGTTGAAGTCTGAATCTTACCTGCAATTTTCGGAGAAAGAGCATTGATTGCAAAGCTCAGCACCAGCAGGAAGCAGGCAACAGTCATAGTTTCGGGACCGAGCACGGTACCGCCCGAATCTGCCCCGATATGCATAGCAAAGTCGGGATTTGCCGAGCAGACAAAGGTCATAAGATAACGAGCGCTTACCCACGAGAGAATGGATGTCATTGTAGGATAGTAAAGAATGGTCATAAACCATCCGATAAAATATCCGTACTTGCTGCCGATGGTCATTTCAGCATAGTCAACAACACCGTTAACCTTTTCATATTTCTGGGCAAGAACGGAGAATGCAAGAATGCAGAACAGCATTATTATACCGCCGATAACCCAGGCAAGAATACCCTGAAGCATATTACCTGCGGTTTTATCAAGCACCGTCTGAGCCTTAAAGAAAACACCTGAGCCGATAACAATACCCACAACCATACAGATGGCTGTAAAAAGACCGTATTTCTTCTTCAATTCATTCATAGTATTATTCCCTTCCGCAAAATATAACGGTTCAATTGCTTAATCCTTCTTAAGCAATTCTCTTATTTCAAGAAGGACGGAAAGCTCTGTTTCAGCAGGCTCTTCAACTGCCTCCTCAACAGCCTCCTCCTTTTTCTTCATCTCATCAATCTTCTTACGGGCGTTCATAGCAACGCGCATAACCATAAAGATTGAGAAAGCAATGATAAAGAAGTCGATAATTGTCTGCAAAAATGCACCGTATGTAAGTACAAGAGCAGGAGTAACAACCTCTCCGACCTCATTAAGAACAGCCTCTGCAAGGACAATCTTCAGGTCAACAAGGGAAATATTGCCTGTAAGAAGTCCGATAAGCGGGGTGATGATGTCATTAACAAGGCTGGTAACGATTTTACCGAAGGCACCGCCGATAACAACACCGATTGCCATATCAACTATGTTGCCCTTAAGAGCGAATGCCTTAAAATCTTCAATGAATTTTTTCATAATTTTTCTCCTTCACATCTTAATTGTTTTCAGTATAGCATATGAAAAATCCAAACACAACTGTTTTTTTGAGCAGATTATGTTGAAAATGACAATAAATAATGCTACAATGTAAATACCTTCAGGAAAGGATGTTCTGTTATGACAAGAAAATTAACGGCATTATTTGCCCTGCTTATAATCATATTAAGCCTTGCTGCCTGCAAGGAGGAGGAAAAGGAGCCCACACATAAGACCGGCTGGAATAATCCCGATGAGCCCGTAACTCAGCAAACTACCCTCCCTGACGGGGAAGCAACCCGTGCTCCCGAAATAATAACCGAGGCTGCAGCCACTGAAGAAAGGGTTACAGAGGTGGTTTTCTCCGAAAAGACAGCTCTCAGTGTAGGAAGCTTCCAGTCTGAGGTTTACGGAAAGCTGACAGTTTATTTCCAGGATGAGCACTTCCTTCTCATTGATGAATATAAGGAACAGAAATTCGCAATTTACGCTCAGGGCTTCTCCCCTGCAAAAACCGATGACAAGGCATTACCCATATTCACTGATATGAATTTTGACGGCTATGCGGATTTTGGTGTGTGCTATTACAAGGATACACTCAATTCCTACTTTTTCTGCTTCTTATGGAATAATGCAGCACGCTCATTCGATTATACAGGCTCACTATCTACACTTGCGAATCCCGACTTTGACCCCGTAACAAAGCAGATTACATCCCTCGAACGGCTGACAGTCACAACGGCAACAGAGAAAACCTATTCCTTTGCGGCAGACGGCACACTTTCCCACCTTACCACAAAGGAAATAGTTGAGGAACCCGCAACTGATACAGCAGAAATAGTCAATGCAAATCTTCAGGTTTCGGAGATGTGGGAAAACGCAACATTTACTCTCGGTGTAAATCCCGATACCCACAGCAGATGGCAATGTCTCATTGATGATGAAAAGATTGTCACTGTCTCCTCTGAGGGCTATAATAATGATGAAACCTCTTACAGCTTTACTCTTTCATCCCTGACCCCCGGAGCAACAACAGTTATTTTCCGATATGCTTCCGTAGCATCGGGAGATTACATAGAGGAAATCATCGTAAATGCAATTGTAAAGGAAGACTTTACAATACAGATTGTAGTACCCGAATAAAAAACAAAAACAAACAGACAAAAGGCACAGAACTGCTCCTTCGCAGCGCTGTGCCTTCAGTTTTTCATAAGCATCGTTCACAAAAGCTTTTTTCCTATGATTTTATTCCGATAATTCAAGCCATTCTGTTTCCATAGCTTCAATTGACTCGTTCAGCCTCTGAAGCTCTTCCGTCAGCTCCATAACCCTTGAGAAATCCGAGGCAATTTCGGGAGTTGAGAGAAGCTCATTCAGTTCTTCTCTCTTTATCTGTGCATCAGCAAGCTCCTTTTCAAGCTTTATGAGCCTCGTTTTCCTCTTTCTCTCCTGGCTTTCAAGCTCTTTTCTCAGCTTATAGTCATTTACCTTCTTAGGTGCCTTTTCTTCTGATACAGTCTGAGACTTCCCGGCAATTACGGCAAGATAATCATCATAATTTCCGTCATATGAGCTTACCCTCTCACCGTCAAAATAAAGAATACGGGAGGAAAGCCTGTTTACGAAATAACGGTCATGGGAAACACACAGTATAGTGCCGTCATATTCCTTAAGAGCCTCCTCAAGCACCTCTCTGGACTGAAAATCAAGATGGTTTGTAGGCTCGTCAAGAATAAGGAAATTGGGCTTTTTAAGAATGAGAATGAGAAGCGCAACTCTTGCCCTCTCACCGCCGGACAAATCGCTCATAAGCTTTTCGATATCGTCATTCTTAAAGTTGAAGGCACCGAGATAGCCTCGCAATTCCGACACCGTCTTTGTGGGGAAGCGGTCATAAAGCTCCGCAAGGACTGTCTTGTCGGACATAAGTGCTTTCTGCGTCTGCTCAAAATATCCCACGCTTACATTGTAGCCGAATCGTGAAAGCCCCTCATCCTTGGGAATCTTGTTGGTAATAAGTCCTAAAAGTGTGGTTTTTCCGCAGCCGTTAGGGCCTAAAATAAACACCTTTTCCCCGCGATACATCCTGATTCCGACACCCTTGAAAAGAACCTTGCCGTCATAGGATTTCGCGAGATTTTCGGCAATAAGCACCTCATCTCCGGCTCTCACACATTCGGAAAAGCGAAGCTTCACTGTCTTTTCCTTAGGGGGAATTTCAGGCATGGAAGCCCTTATTCTTTCAATCTGCTTTTCCTTGCTGGCGATGGTTATATAGTTTCTTTCCTGATTGAACTGCTTCTGCTGCTCAATCATTTTTTCTATTCTTTTTATCTCAATCTGAGCCTTTTCGTACTCACGGCGGTCAGATTCAAGCCGCAGCTCCTTCTGCTTCATATAGGCAGAATATGAGCCCTTTCCCTGATAAAGCTTTTTGGCGGAAATCTCAAGAGTGCGTGTTGTGGTTTTATCAAGAAAATATCTGTCGTGGGATACAATCACAACAGTACCGTTAAACTTATTGATAAAGTCCTCAAGCCATTCAACGCTCCTGATATCAAGGTGGTTGGTGGGCTCGTCAAGAAGCATAATATCAGGCTCACTGAGAAGCAGCTTTCCGAGACTCAGCTTTGTCCGCTGACCTCCCGACAGTGCCGATACAGGAAGCTTTTCCTCCTCGGGGGTAAAGCCCAGCCCCATAAGACAGGAGTGAGCTCTGTTTTTATATGTAAGACCGCCCTTATTCTGATATTCCTCAGTAAGAAGCGCCTGCTTTTCGAGATATTCGGGAACCTTGCCCTCAGTAAGCTCTACCTTTCTGTGAAGCTCCTCAAGCTCCTGCTCCATACGGTAAAGATGAGAAAATACGGTAAGAAGCTCATCATAAACAGTGAGAGTACTTCCCTGGCAGGCGTGCTGCTGAACAAAGCCTATCTCCGTGAGATTTGCCTTGATAACTCTGCCCTCTGTAGGCTCCAACTCACCGCATATAGCCTTGAAAAGCGTGGTTTTTCCGCAGCCGTTTGAGCCGATAAGTCCTATTTTGTCACCCTTTGCAATATCAAAGGTAGCATTTATCAAAATATCTCTTTGCGCGTAAGACAGTCTTAAATTCTGACAACTTAGTAATGACATAGCTTTTCCTTATGTTCTTGTTTCAAGTATTTCCAGCTTACCGGATACGGCAAAATCCCCTTTACCTGCGGGAATGAATATGCTTGAGCCCTTTTTAAGCTCTGTTTCGCCGTCCCCGGAGGTTATTTTACCCTCACCGTCAAGCACAAGAAGGGAAACAAAGGACTTTTCATCTGCAGTATCCGTATATGTGCCGTCAAGTACTACTCTTGTCATAGAGAAATACTCACAGCCCGTAAGATATGTCTTAACCGCATCACCCGTTCTGATATCAGCACCCTCAGCACTGAAATTCACATCGGTAACACTGAGATCAACCACATCAACAGCCTTTTTGACGTGAAGTTCTCTGAGATTACCGTTTTTGTCGCGGCGCATATAGTCAAACACTCGGTAGGTGGAGTTTGAGCTCTGCTGAACCTCAGCAAGGAGAATCCCCTCCCCTATTGCGTGAAGCATTCCCGAGGGAATAAATACCACGTCACCGGGCTTTACAGGCACAACATTCACATCATCAAGAAGAGTGCCGTTTTCGATTGCAGCAGCAAAATCCTCGCGGGTCATATCGTGATTCACACCGTAAATAAGGGATGCGCCCTCTTCACATTTCAGCACATACCATGCCTCAGTCTTGCCGTTTTCATTTTCATATTTATAAGCATAGTCATCATCGGGATGCACCTGTACGGACAGCTTATCCCTTGCATCTATAATCTTTATAAGCACGGGGAAATCACGGATATCCCTGTTGTTTGTTCCGAGCACCTCTCTGCCCTCAGCTTCAATTACCTCAGCAAGAGTCTTTCCCTTATACCTTCCGTTCATAACAAAGCTGGGACCGTCCTTATGGCAGGAAAGAAGCCATGCCTCAGCCGCATTGTCCCCGTCTGTCTCAAATCCGTAATCCTCAATTAATGTTCTTCCGCCCCATATAGTTTCTTTAAGTGTGGGATAAAGTGATAAAATTTCCATATCTCAAATACGGCAGAGCCGTTCCTTTCAAAAAAAATTACAGTCCGTTTTCGCGAACTGTAATAGATTATATCAAATTATTGACCGTTAGTCAATTCTTCACATTTCTCCTGTGGGCAGTCCTTCCTGCACCACAGCTTTTTCAGACTTTTGTTTTTACAGCCTCCCGATTGATCACACTCATACACGGCGGTGCATATTACCTTTCTTTCTCCGTTATGAAAAACCGTCTCTTCCATAACAATATTCTTTCCCTTAACCCAACAATATTGCTCATAAGTTTTTGAATGTCTGTCCATTTGCTCACCTCATTAAAAGTATATACAATAGCAGGAGAAAAAATTATCGAATAAGCACCTTCAACTCATTTTTTTTAATTTCATATCATATTATTAAACGGTGATATTATGAATATACTTTTCATTCTTCTTATTATTTCTGCTGTAATCCTTTTAATCTTTATGCTGAAAAAGCTGAAGCTCACAAAAATTTTATTGGCCGTATTTTCAGGCACTGCCGCACTTTTTTGCTGCGATCTTATTATGACCGCTGTGGGCACCGGCGGAATGCCCGTAAATCCCTACACACTCTCAATCAGCGCCCTCGGCGGCATCCCCGGAGTAATACTGCTTGTGCTGCTTAAAATGCTTATCTGAAAGCAGCTTACTCAGCTCTTCCGATAAACAATCCGCAGTGCCGTACAATAAATATTATTCTGTCGGCAGGTAAATATCACGAAAAATCGGCTTCACCCTGCGTTTGCGGCAACTATTTCAAATTGTCCATCTCAGAGGAAAGCTTGCCTTCCTCTCGGTGGACATATAATCTTTTCCTGCAGTAAGAAGCTTACCGAAAAGAAAAAAATACCCCGCATACCCTTCCGGGTACACGGGGATTTTTATAAGAGTGAATTATCGTTTATCGATTATTCGTTGATAGCGATAACAACGCCTGAACCAACTGTACGGCCACCTTCACGGATAGCGAAACGAAGACCTACTTCGATAGCGATGGGAGTGATGAGTTCAACGTCCATATCAACGTTGTCACCAGGCATACACATTTCTGTTCCTTCGGGAAGAGAGATAACGCCTGTAACGTCAGTTGTTCTGAAGTAGAACTGAGGACGGTAGTTGTTGAAGAAAGGAGTATGTCTACCACCTTCATCTTTAGTCAAAACGTAAACTTCACCTTTGAAGCATGTGTGTGGGTTGATTGAACCTGGTTTAGCGAGAACCTGACCTCTTTCGATTTCAGTTCTCTGAACACCACGAAGAAGACAACCGATGTTGTCGCCTGCCTCAGCGTAGTCAAGGATCTTTCTGAACATTTCGATACCTGTGCAAACAACCTTTCTCTTTTCGTCAGTAAGACCAA
>JAZRNB010000073.1:0-3792 GCA_045647985.1 Acutalibacteraceae bacterium | reverse complement strand
GGCTTGAAGGAGTAATAGGATAAATACCTGCTACTTCTGTAAAAGCATAGGAAACATATGCGGCTGCATTGTTACCGTCCATGGACTTTTTCATTCTTGCCATAATATATCCTCCTAAATAATATTACATAGGTTTGGTATACACCAACAAACATTTTAACACTTACAATGTAAAAAGTAAATATCATTCTTTATTGTTGAGGGTAGAAAAATGAGGTATTTTTGTTGAAATTTTGTATATATTTTATATTTTTCAGAATAAAAATGTGCAGTTGAGGGAATATTTTCTTATAAAACCGCAGAAAAAAGCTGTTCGTTAAAAGCTTGCGTTCAAAAAAACACTTTACATTTTTGAAAACTTATGCTAAAATGCACATTGTCCGGTTTCTCGGAGACGGGGTCAGTTTCGTATGCCCTTTTTTAGGCTTACGGTTTCACCTTGCCCTCTCTGGGTTGCACGGGTAGAAAAATATATGAGGTGAAAAACATGACACAGGCAGAAAAGCAGGCTATTATGGCTGAGTTCGCTACTCACGAAGGCGACACAGGTTCTCCCGAGGTTCAGATCGCTGTTCTCACAAAGAGAATCAACGACCTTAACGAACATCTTAAGGAGCACAAGAAGGACCATCACTCAAGACGCGGTCTTCTCAAGATGGTTGGTCACAGAAGAAACCTTCTTGCTTATCTTCAGAAGAACGATATCGAAAGATACCGTGCTGTTGTTGCTAAGCTCGGTCTTCGTAAATAATTGTAGTGTCTGGGCGGCGAAGAAAACTTTGTCGCCCGAAAATTCTTTTTTCAAGGCAATAAAGCCGTGTTCCCCTTAGGGAAATGTTAATGTAAAATGTACAATTCAAAGCAAAGAATTACTTTTTTTTGTTTCGAATTGTACATTGACAGTAACCACGGTTTAATTGGAATAAAAATATAGTGTAAAAGGAGAGTAAAAAAATGTTTAACGAGTTCAGAACATTCGAAACAACACTCGCAGGCAGACCCCTTGTTGTAGAAACAGGTAAAATGGCTCAGCTTGCAGGCGGATCCTGTCTTATCCGCTACGGTGAAACAGAAGTGCTTTGCACTGCAACTATGGCAGACAAGCCCCGTGAGGGTGTAGACTTCTTCCCTATGTCAGTTGACTTTGAGGAGAAGCTTTATTCAGTAGGTAAAATTCCCGGCTCCTTCCAGAGAAGAGAAGGAAAGGCTTCCGAAAAGGCAACTCTTTGCTCACGTGTTATCGACAGACCCGTACGTCCTCTTTTCCCCAAGGATATGAGAAATGACGTAGGTGTTGTTGCAACCGTTATGTCAGTTGATCCCGACTGCCTTCCCGAAATCACCGCTATGATCGGTGTTTCAATTGCTCTTTCAATTTCTGCTATTCCGTGGGCAGGCCCCATTTCAGGTGTTTCTGTAGGTCTTGTTGACGGTGAGTTTGTAATCAACCCCACAGCAGAGCAGAGAGAACGCTCCGAAATGGCTGCAACAGTTGCTTCCACAGCAGATCTCGTTGCTATGATTGAAGCAGGTGCAAACGAAGTTCCCAATGATGTTATGTATGATGCAATTATGTTTGCTCATGCAGAAAACCAGAAGATTGTTGAATTCATCAAGGGTAACCAGGCAGAAATCGGAAAGGAAAAGATTGAGGTTCCTTCAATGGATCCTGCTCCCGAGATGTTCGAGGCTATCAAGGAATTTGCAATTGATGATGTAAAGGTTGCTCTTGATACAGATGATAAGAGAATCCGTGATGAAAGACTTCTTCCCATTTACGATGCAGTTCATGCAAAGTTCGATGAGGTATATCCCGATGACATCGCAAAGATTGACGATTGTATGTACAAGCTTCAGAAGTACATCGTGCGCCGTTGGCTTCTTGATGAAAACAAGCGTGTAGACGGCAGAGGAATCAATGATATGAGACCTCTTGACGCACAGATCGACCTTCTTTCCAGAGTTCACGGCTCAGGTATGTTCACAAGAGGACAGACTCAGGTTCTTACCGTTACAACACTCGGTACTATCGGCGAAGCTCAGGCTCTTGACGGTATTGATGAGGAAGAATCAAAGAGATATATCCACCATTACAATTTCCCCTCCTACTCCGTAGGTGAGACAAAGCCCTCCAGAGGCCCCGGCAGACGTGAAATCGGTCACGGTGCACTTGCTGAAAGAGCGCTTGTTCCCGTAATTCCCTCAGTTGAAGAATTCCCCTATACAATCAGACTTGTTTCCGAGGTTCTTTCCTCTAACGGTTCCACTTCCCAGGCTTCAATCTGCGGTTCAACACTTTCTCTTATGGCAGCAGGTGTTCCCATCAAGGCTCCCGTAGCAGGTATTTCCTGCGGTCTTGTAACTGAAGGTGACCGCTTTATGACAATGGTTGACATCCAGGGTCTCGAAGACTTCTTCGGCGATATGGACTTCAAGGTTGCAGGTACAAAGGCAGGTATTACTGCTATTCAGATGGACCTTAAGGTTCACGGTCTTACTCCCGCTATCATCAAGGAAGCTCTTGAGAAGACATACGATGCAAGATGCAAGATCCTTGACGAGGTTATGCTTCCCTGTATTGCAGAACCCAGAGCAGAGCTTTCCAAGTATGCTCCCAAGATGCTTTCCACAAAGATTGATCCCGAAAAGATCGGTGATGTTATCGGTAAGCAGGGTAAGGTTATTCAGAAGATCTGCGCAGAATGTAACTGTAAGATTGATATTGAGGATGACGGCAGCGTATTTATTTCTTCTACAGACATTGACGGTGCAAGAAAGGCTCTCAGTATTGTTGAAACAATTGTAAATGATCCTGAAGAGGGTGCAATCTATAAGGGTGTTGTAACCCGTCTTATGAGCTTCGGCGCATTTGTTGAAATTGCTCCCGGTAAGGAAGGTATGGTTCACATCAGCCACCTTGACGTGAAGAGAACAGAAAAGGTTGAGGATGTTGTCAATGTGGGCGATGAAATCATTGTTATGGTTCTTCCCACTGATGATCAGGGCAGACTCAATCTTTCCAGAAGAAATGCTCTTATTGCTGTTGAAGGACTTACTCCCGAGAATGAGCTTGATGATACACCCAGAAAGCCCAGAAGAGATTTTGGTAAAGGCCCTCGCCGCGATAAAAGAAACTAAGTAAATAAAAAAATCTCCGGAGGAATTTCCTTCGGAGATTTTTTATGAATTGCTTGCAAAAAAGCGGATATTCCTTTTGTGTGGGAATATCCGCTATATGCTTTTACTGCTTGCCTTTTATTTTATCAAGCTCTCTTTTATACTTGTCTCTTTCAATTGTTACCTTTTCAACATCCTCAAGGTAGCCTGCCATTTCACTTTTGTACTTTGAGACGATATCGGCACTTTTCTTCATACCGTTTGCAAGGTCAAGGGAAACAAGAACCAGTGCCTCTGTAAGAGAGATTCTTGAGCCTGAACCCATAATTTCACCAAGCTTTGTGTCAACTACATCTGCAAGAAGCTTTATATCCTCGGGGGATTCATCGGAAATTACGGTGTACTGCTGATTTCTTATGTTAATGGTTACTTTATTTTTTTCCATATCTGTCACCTTTAGTTTTTCTTGAACTGCTGCTTCATTCTCAGTTCCTTTGAAAGAATCTTCTTACGAAGACGAAGTGAAACAGGTGTTACCTCAAGAAGCTCGTCATCGCTTAAGAATTCCATGCTCTGCTCAAGGGAAAGAGTAGAGTGGGGAACAAGACGAAGAGCATCGTCAGAGCCTGAAGCACGGGTGTTTGTCATCTGCTTTTTCTTGCAGACATTACATAC
>JAZRNB010000072.1:0-5646 GCA_045647985.1 Acutalibacteraceae bacterium | reverse complement strand
AGCTTTCCTCTCTCCGGCTCGGAAGCTACAGACCGTTTCCCTTCACCAACAGCTCGCACCAACCGCCGTCTCTCTTGAGGTTATCTGAAACGTCCCTCTTCGTCATTGCCTTTATTACGGGTATTCTATCATCAAAATTCTTACTTGTCAACAAAAAATTTAAGTGAGCTTTACATTCTCCGCGTGAAGAAGTGCTTCATCTATATTTGCGCAGATGTTTTCTTCACCGATTTCCTCTAAAAGACCTGCCTTTTTAAGAGTATTCAGAGGCTGCTCGTTTACGTGGGAAAGAATAAGGGTTTTTCCGCTTTTTTTACATACCTTTATAAGAGATTCAAAACTGTGAATACCTGTAGCATCAATAGCAGGAACACTTCTCATTCTTACAACAAGGACATCCTTTTTTCCGTGCTTTATTACATCTGCAATCTTAGCGGAGGCACCGAAGAAAACAGGACCTGTAATTTCAAATACCATAGTATTTTCAGGTACCTTCTTGAAGCGGAGATTATCACTATCTGTGCTTTCGTCAAATTCCTTCCAACCGTATGCATCTGTAACATCGCTCATTTTCTTCATAAAGAGAACGGTAGCAAGCACAAGTCCTGCGGCAATTGCAACAACAAGGTCAAAAACCACAGTAAGCACAAAGGTTACAAGAAGCACAAGCACATCGCTTTTGGGCGAGCGCCTTACAATTGAAACAAACTCTCTCCACTCACTCATATTATATGCAACAACAAAAAGGATTGCAGCGATTGTGGGCATAGGAATAAGTGCGGCATAAGGCATAAGTACCACAAGAACAAGAAGAAGAACAACGGCGTGCACCATACCAGCAACAGGAGTTCTGCCTCCGTTTTTGATGTTAGCCGCAGTTCTTGCAATTGCTCCTGTTGCGGGAATACCGCCGAAAAGGGCAGATGCGATATTACCCATACCCTGAGCGATAAGCTCGGTATTTGAATTGTGACGGCTGCCTGTCATTCCGTCTGCAACGACACAGGAAAGAAGAGATTCCACTCCTGCAAGCACTGCAATGGTAAGAGCGTCGGGAATTACAGCCTTTACCGTATCAAGCGACATTTCAGGAACAGAAGGGACGGGCAATGCCGATGATATTGTATAAAGTGAGCCGATAGTATTTACATTCATATCGAAAACCTTTACAAGAGCTGCGGAAATTACAATTGCGAAAATTGAAGGAGGAATCTTTTTTATAAATTTAGGGAAAATTATAAGGACAGCAAGAGAAACAATACCTATAATAAAGGCCTCAAAATTAAAGGTATGAAGCTGTCTTCCCGCTTCCTCCAGTTTTTCTATAGTTTCGATGGGAGAATTTACGAAGGTAAGTCCGAGGAAATCCTTAAGCTGACCGATAACAAGAGTAACTGCAATACCCGTTGTAAAGCCCGTTGTAATGGTAAAAGGGATAAATTTTATGAGACTGCCCAGCTTGAATACACCCATAAGTATGAGCATAACACCTGCAAGAAGAGTGGCAAGTACAAGTCCCGAAAAACCGTTTTCGGCAACAATACCTGCAACAATGGTAGCAAATGCTGCTGTAGGACCTGCAATCTGCACACGGCTGCCGCCGAACATTGAAATTACAAAGCCTGCAACAATTGCGGTATAAAGACCCTGCTCGGGAGTAACACCTGAAGCCAGGGCCAGAGCAATTGACAAAGGAAGAGCAATAATCGCAACAATTACACCTGCCGTAAGATCTTTCACGAACTGCGCACCTGAATAATCCTTAAGACACGAAATAAGTTTTGGCTGAAAAATGTTCTGCTTCAAAATTTTCATAATATCACCGCCACAAAAATTATGATTTGATTATAGTCTTAAATTTTTTCTCTTTCAAGGAAAATAAAGGCATTTTCAATATTTCTGTGTTTTATTGAAATCTTATAAAAAATGCGACATTTTTTTATACAAAATAACAACGCAAAAAAATGTCCGTCATTTTACTGACGGACACATTCATTTAAATATTCAATTAAAAGCTGTCCTTGATTCGTTTAAACATCTTTCTTATTTCAATGTTCTGGGGACACATTTTTTCACAGGCACCGCAATCTGCACACTTTTCAACTCTGTATTCAATATCGGGCATAACTTCCTTGACCCTTCTTCTGTCTTCTGATGCACCGAGATTGAAGGCACGGAAAATATCGGGAATTGCAATTTCCTCGGGACATACATTGCAATAATTACAGGCTGTACAGGGGATGAGACCGAGCTTTCCGTGAGCCTTTTTTGCTTGAGCAAAGCACTTTTCCTGTTCAGAGGTAAGAGAAGAAGCCTCATACTTATCTGCAAGAGCAAGATTTTCACGAAGCTGCTCTTCAGTACCCATACCGCTTAAAAGAAGGGACACCTCGGGGAAATTCCATACAAAGGAAAGTGCAGCTTCAACGGTATTCATATTATCGGGAAGCTGAGCCTTTACGGTATCGTGTGGATTCACAAGACCGCCGCCGAGAAGGGGCTCCATAACAATAAGCCCCATTTCCTTTTCCGCTGCAAGACGAAGTCCCTCAATACCTGCCTGGTAATCCGTATCAAGGTAATTGAACTGAATCTGGCAGAATTCACAGCCCTCGTACTCTTCAATAATCTGCTGAAAAATCTCAAGATCGTCGTGGAAGGAAAATCCTATATGACGAACCTTTCCCTCTTCCTTTGCCTTGTACATTTTTTCCATAAGACCGAAATTCTTCACCTTTTCCCAATGGTCGCGGTTCAGTGCGTGGAAAAGATAAAAATCAATATATTCGGTATCAAGCTTTTTAAGCTGCTCATCAAGCAGTCTTTCAAAATCCTCGGGACATTTCACATTACCCATAGGAAGCTTTGTAGCAAGATACGTTTTTTCTCTGTAACCGTCCTTAAGTGCTTTACCTACAAGGTATTCGCTCTGTCCCTCATGATAAAAGTAGGCAGTATCAACATAGTTTACCCCGTTATCAATGGCGGTACGGATAAGAGCAATTGCTCTTTCCTCATCAATCACCTTTTTACCGTCCTTTTCAACTGTAGGCATTCTCATTGCTCCGAAGCCGAGGCTTGACACCTTACAGCCGGTTTTTCCGAATTCTCTGTATTTCATATTTTCTCTCCATTTCTTAGTTTTATGCTGATAGCAGCTTTGCTGCAATTCTGTCACCTGCACTGACGGAAATCATAAGATAATCCGTACCCGGAAAGAAAGCAGTATACTGACAACGTAAAATCCCCTTCGTGCTTCTTTTATTTGTCAACACCGTAGTGCTCCGTAAGAGCATAATATTCATCTTCAGAAATTGCTACAACAGAACCGTGACGGGGATTTAAGTGATCAATTTCCATATCGGCACGGCGGATTCTTGTAAAATTCTGAAAATCTTCAGTTATCTGCGGGAAAAAGGACTTTTCGGAATACTCATCCATTATCATAACCCATTTATCAGTACCTGTAATGTTATACATTGAGCTGCCTTCAACTCCCCACCAGTTCAGTGAGCAGATTGTATAATCGGTATTATAGGGACCCGTGAGATTTTCGGAACGGACATAAGCGATTTTCTGGGTGAGATCCTCTTTGAAATAGAGATAATAATATCCGTCCTTTGCATTGTAAACGATATCACCGTCTATGCACTGAACATTTCTTGTTTCACCTGTTTCGGGATCTTCTTCATTCCATCTGCCAAAAAGAACCTCAGGTGCTGTTTCAAAGGTCTTGAAATCCTTTGTGTAAGCATAATAGTGTCCCGCTGTATCGTTTTCAAGGGTGGAATTTGCCCAGTAAACCATATACATTTCTTTTTCGCTGTCCCATATTGCCTGGGGTGCCCATGCACGGTTTGTGGTCTCAAAGCCCTTGAAATCTCTCATATCAATAACAGTTTCATCTGTCCAGTTGATAAGGTCATAGCTTCTCCAGGTAATGAGTGCGTGATTTGATGTCCAGCCGTCAAGAGCATTCATATCTGTAGCAATAATAAAGTAGCAGTCCTTGCCGTTTTCATCGGGCCCCTTAAGAATATAGGGATCTCTTACACAGCGAGTACCCTTGGTCTGCTCTATAACTGCTTCATTTCCGTTCAGGGCTTCAAATTTATATCCGTCTGTGCTGACAGCAAAGTGAAGCGTCTGTTCGCTGACCTCATTACCCACAAAATAGCAGAAAAGGTATGCCCCTTCTTTACTCACAGGGGGAATTGCATAACCGTTGAAAATAAAATTGAAAAGATATACAGGCATCATAAGAATTGCCATAAGATATCGCACGAAAGTAAGCATGCTCATAAGTTTTCTCCGTTCTTGTAATATTTTCCTATGTAAGGTAATGATAACACACGAGGGGGGATATTGTAAAGACAAAAAAATAAAGAGCTGCACACAAAATGCAGCTCAATATTCAAATAATTCTTCAATTATTTAACGGCATCTTTAAGAGCCTGGCCTGCCTTGAAAGCAGGAACCTTTGCAGCAGCAACCTTGATTGTTTCGCCTGTTCTGGGGTTACGAGCTTCCTTTTCAGCTCTTTCGCGAACTTCGAAAGTACCGAAACCGATAAGCTGAACCTTTTCACCCTTCTTGAGAGCTTCTGTGATGCTGTCGAGAACAGCCTTAACAGCTACATCTGCGTCCTTCTTGGAAAGACCCTTTGCAGCAACTGCATTGATAAGTTCTGTCTTATTCATTATATTATCCTCCTTATATATTCAAAAGCCTTTTAAGGCGTTTGTTCCTGTTTTTTTGCCTTTTCCCAATATTCATCAAGCTTTTCGAGTGTCGTATTTTTCATATCAACACCTTCAGCTGTTGCCATATTTTCCGAAAGCTCAAACCTTCCGGAAAATTTATCGGTTGCTCTTGTGAGAGCCTCCTCCGGATCAACACCGGTCTTCCTTGCAACATTTACAACCGCAAAAAGAAGGTCTCCTATTTCGTCAAGAATTTCCTTCTCGTCTCCGTCGGCAACTGCTTTTTTTACCTCTTCCGATTCCTCAGTGATTTTTTCGAATGCTCCCGTAACATCGGGCCAGTCAAAGCCTGCCTTTGCTGCTTTTTTCTGTACCTTATTTGCTCTCATTAAAGCAGGAAGCTCACGGGGAATTGAATAAATCGTCTCGGCTACGGTAGTCTGCTTCTTGGTATTCATTTTAATTGCATCCCAGTTTGTAAGCACCTCATCCGTTGAAGAAACATTCACATCCCCAAAAACATGAGGATGACGGATAATAAGCTTTTTGCAGATTTCATCCGTCACATCTGAAAAGGTAAAATTACCCTTTTCGGTTTCAATAAGCGTATGAAAAACAACCTGCAAAAGTACGTCACCCAACTCTTCACGGAGCATTTCGGGAGAGTTCTTATTAATAGCCTCTATTACTTCATAGGTTTCTTCAATAAAATCCTTTCTGATGCTTTCATGTGTCTGCTCAGCATCCCAGGGACAGCCTCCCGGAGCTCTCAGAATCTCCACAATTTTCAGAAGATCTTCCGTTGAATATAAGTCCTTGAACTGAAAATTATCAACCATAGCATTTACCGCCTAAAAAATCACATACATTGGTATTTTAACCCAAAAGTCTATATTTTTCAAGTACTTTTGCGATTTTTTCTCCCTTAGGAAGCATAATAACA